>JAIXWI010000010.1 GCA_027491355.1 Bacteroidota bacterium | reverse complement strand
CCAACTAATCCTATGACCGAAATTAAATTTGAGGATAAGTGTCTCTTTTTAAAAAACCAATTATCCGAGTTCTTCTTTTTGAATACGTATGGAATAGCTAGAACAAATAATGCTGGTATTCCAATTGCAGGGAAGAAGTTAGGCGCAACACCTAAAAGATATTTGATTATTGGATTATCTCCGCTATAATTAGGGCGAATATTATCTTGAATTTGGTTGAAGGCGGTAAAACAAAGGGCAAATATCAAAAACCAATAATATTCTAATTTGAATTTCATTTTATTGTTATTATTTGATAAAAATAATAAAAAGATGCAACTAGCCTAACTCATTGACGGACAAAGAAAAAGCCATCATTTCTGATGGCTTGTCTAGTTTGGCTCCCCTTACAGACGAAAGATGCAACTATAATGCGATGATAGAGTATGTGACCATTAGGAAATTGAAGGGTTGAACTTCGTGTCAAATTTCAGGATGTTAAATGTCCTAGCAATCAATAATTGAAATTCTCCATACTTACTTATTTTTTTGTCTACTTCTAATAAATTGGTTAGTAAAATGTGAGATGCCTGTGAAAATCAAGATTAACAAAATAGTAGTTGTAAATGAGCTCCTGTTAATTCCAAAAAATGCGATACTCCATAAAATGATAATCCACTGAATAAAGTAAATATTTGTAACTCCCTTACTCCATTGAAATAGTAAATCAAAAAAACTATTCGTTGGTATATTATCTATAACTAACTTAGTTAAATACAGCCAACCCATTACAAATCCACACATAAACAACATAGCGCCTTGGCGGCTATGGTAGTAGTCGTTAAAATGATATTGATAATTAGTAAATGAAATAGCAACACCAATGGCTAAAACGAATATCCCAGATAAACCAACGAAATTAAAGATTCTATTGGCATCTGTTGAGTTTTTAACGGTTTCACCAAGAAACATTCCTAGCAGTGGAAAAGTAAGCCAAGGAAAAACAGGGAAGGCTATTTTATTCGCAATAAAGCTAAACTCGATTGGTTGGTCTCCCCAAAACAATTCTAACACTTGGTCAATTATTGGTAAGTCTATTTTTATCCCCCAAAGAAATGGCGAAATCATACTAATCAGAAATGCTGATACTAAAATCAGGTACTTGTTGATATTGAGTGCTTGAATAATTGACATTATCATTAGAGCAATACCAGCAAACTGTAATATATCGACTGTAGTTAAAATAGTGTACTCATTAAGTTTTTCAATTGGGAATGTTTTTACAACATCCATATTCAGATAAGATGCAAGGCTAAAAGGAATTACACCCCTTAGTACATTTAATACGTAGCCACTCAAAAATATTTTAAACCCCCGTAAGAGCTTTGGTTTTAATTCTGATTTACTTGAATAGATAAATGAAAATCCCATCAAAGTCATAAAAACTGGTGCGGCAGGCGGCCCACCTAGAAATGCTATGATTTGTCCAAATACCGAGTTCTTTACTTCTTGATTTGCGAACACCTCAAGCGTATGAACCGAAATCATAAAAAATACAGCCAAGCCTCTTGCAAGGTCAATGGACAAAAGTCTGTTGTTTTGCTTTGTAGAAGTCATATTTACAATCATTTTTAGACTGCAAAAATGGGGTACTTCACAATGATTTCACTTGACATATGTCACAAAATCATTTTGCTCTCAACCGACTCAAGGTTTCTCTAGTGATACCAAGAAATGAAGCGATATATGTTAAAGGGATGCGTTGGAGAAGTTGGGGTTCTTTGTCTAACAATGTCAAGTATTTTTCAATTGAATTCGCCATTTGAGAAAAGTAAAACTTGTCTTCTAAAAATAGGGCGTACTCTTCAATTATTTTATTGACAAAATTGGCTATCTGAATGTTGGAAAACATTAAGGGTTTTATCTTTTTTATATTGATTGCAATTAGGGTGCAATTTTCAACCAGCTCAATTGTTTCTCTTGATGGCTTGTCATTAAAATTTTGCAATGACCCAACCATATCATTTTCTAAAGCAAACCAAGTGTTCACTTCTATTCCATCCTTTAAGTAGTAACTTCTAACTGCACCTTTAATAACAAAATAGGCAAAATTGTGTCGTTGATTTTCATTGATGAGAACGTGCTTTTTGTTCAAATTTAAGATTGACAAATGGCAGCAGATTTCTGCTTTTGTTTCATCAGATAGTTGTTGATTGACAGAGAAATGGTCTATAAAGGGTTGGAATAATCTGTCCATTCTTAAATGTTAAGTATACATCAAAGATATTAAGTTGCATCTTTTTAAAAAATCCTCCTGATAAAAATCCAAAAGATGCAACTCGTCTAACTCACTGACGGACAAAGAAAAAGCCATCATTGCTGATGGCTTTTCTTGTTTTGCTCCCTCTCCTGGGCTCGAACCAGGGACCCCATGATTAACAGTCATGTGCTCTAACCAGCTGAGCTAAGAAGGAATTTCCCTGAACGGGGATGCAATGATAGGAAATGAAATTTAAATACGCAATATTTGTAGCCTAATTTTTTTAAAAAAATATTATATGAGTTTATTAGTTGTTGGTTCTGTGGCATTTGATGCAATTGAAACCCCATTTGGAAAAACCGATAAAATAGTTGGTGGGGCTGCTTCTTACATTTCTTTGGCTGCTTCTTACTTTACAAAGTCGACCAATTTGGTGGCTGTAGTAGGAGAGGATTTTCCTCAGGAGTTCATTCAGCACTTGAACAAACACGGGGTGGATACCACTGGTTTGCAAGTTAAGCAAGGTGAAAAGTCTTTCTTTTGGAGTGGCAAATACCATACCGACATGAATTCGCGCGATACTTTGGTAACTGAATTGAATGTGTTGGCTGATTTTGATCCAATTATTCCTGAAGCTTATCAAAACTGCGAATATTTAATGTTGGGTAATTTGACACCAAAAATTCAACAAACAGTTTTAGAACGTTTAACAAAGCGTCCGAAATTAGTGGTATTGGATACCATGAACTTCTGGATGGAAATTGCTTTAGACGATTTAAAAGAAACGCTAAAAATGGTAGATGTTTTAACCATCAATGATGAAGAAGCCCGTTTGTTATCGGGAGAATATTCATTGGTTAAAGCAGCAGCTAAAATTCAAGCAATGGGTCCTAAATACTTAATCATTAAAAAAGGAGAAAATGGCGCCTTGTTGTTCCATGGTACAGAGGTATTTTTTGCACCAGCCTTGCCTTTGGAAGAAGTATTTGATCCAACAGGAGCAGGTGATACTTTTGCAGGTGGATTCATTGGTTATATTGCTAAAACTGGAGATATCAGCTTTGAAGGCATGAAAAATGCCATCATTTTTGGTTCTGCAATGGCTTCGTTCTGTGTAGAAAAGTTTGGAACAGAACGCATCATTGATTTAAGCGAAACTGAATTGAACACACGCGTCAATGCATTCAAAAAATTGGTGAATTTTAGCATTTAATTCAAACTAATTTGTATCTCAAAAGCCCCTATTGGGGCTTTTTTATTTCTTATAACTGTCTTTTTAACTTGATTACCCACAGTTTGTTTTTGAATTCTTTAAAAACCACTTCACTCATTTCATTATCTTTGAATCAATGTTTTCAACTGAATCATTGCTCTTAAGCCGTAATCAATTTCAAAAACTCACGAGGTTTTTCTTGGTGTTGTTATTCATTGAATTCATACCGTACAACCTCAACGCCCAAGTTGGAATTGGCACCCAAACACCAGATAGCAGTTCAAGGCTTGAACTCAAGCACAGTGCTAAAGGTGTTCTGAGTCCAAGAATGACCAAAAATCAACGCCTTGCAATTACCCAGCCTGCAAAAGGTTTATTGGTGTATCAAACAGATGATGTAGCAGGCTATTATTATAACGAGGGTACTGCTGCAGTTCCTGTATGGAAATTATTACAAAGTTCTTGGGTAATGGAAAGTACTGGCCTAAATTTTACATCGGGAAAGGTGGGTGTTTCAAAAGCTAATCCTACTTACCCTCTAGATGTAAATGGTAAAATAGCCATCAATGCCAATCCAACCATTAATTGGGTTGATTTTGCAGAGCCTTTGGTACACGAATTTAGTTTTAATAATTTTTCAACTATTGCGGTCAATCCATCAGGTATTCCTGCAGGTGCAAGGTACATTTTAGCGGATGTATTTATCACTTTTCCAACCTCAGATGATTTCAATATGTTACTAGGAAAGAACTTAGGAGTCAACCCTGTTTCTTGGACAAATGGTAGAGGAGCAAGGCCTTCATCATCAATGACACCAAGTGCCTTAGGTGCCTGTGTAAAATTAACATACCAAGGTGAACTGGACGGGTATACGCCTTATTTTGGTAATTGGTATAATTCGCAAATCATCCCGCTTAAAAATACAGGAGGTTTTGATGCATTGGCAAGTGGAATGTTTGTGTCTGCTACTGGCTGGGTTTATTTGGTAATTAGGGCTTATAGTTTATAAGAAAAATAAGATGAACAGAATAAAACATTTGATAGCATTGAGTTTGGTGTTCAATTTTTTAAATATGGATACCACAATTGCACAAATAGGTATAGGAACCAATTCTCCCGATCCCTCTGCTTTGTTAGAAATAAGTTCCACAAATAGAGGTTTGTTAACACCCAGAATGACTGCTGCTCAAAGGGCAAGCATTTCTAATCCTGCCACTGGGTTAATGGTTTTTCAAACAGATGGAAATTCAGGTTTGTATTACAATGCAGGAACAGCTGCTGCTCCAAATTGGTTGCGTTTAAATGCTGAATGGACTCAATCTGGTTCAGACATTTTTTACAATAGTGGAAATGTTGGAATTGGTAAAACCAATCCTTCCTATCCGCTTGATGTAAATGGAGTCATTGCCATCAATGGCAATCCAAGTATTCAATGGCAAGAATTTGCTTCACCATTGATCAGAGAATTTTCAGTTATCAATGGAACACCGGTAAATATCAGTGTTTCGGGAGTGCCTTCCAACGCTAGGTATTTATTGGTTGATGTATTTATTACCAATGGTACATCAGATCATTTCAATATGTTATTAGGGAAAGGTGTAACCAATGTATTGAACTGGGTTGGCAATAGAGGATCGCAACCCTCCACACAGTTTGCTGCAGGGTTTGTAAAAAATTGCATCAAATTAACCTACCATGGAGATGCAGACAATTACTCCCCATATTATGGGGAATGGTATTCCTCTCAAGTATTGCCTCTAAATGCCAATGGCACTTTTGACGCTTCTGCATCTGGTCACAATGGGGGTACAACCGCTTGGATTTACATGGTTGTGAGGGCTTATAGCCTCTAAATTCATTCAAATGTATTGGTGCTTTTAGGAATTACTTCAATATACCTTAAATCAATCAATGAGCCTTTTAGGGATTTGAACAGTCCTTTGTATTCAGCTATTTTTTCTTCTTTCAAGTTGAGTATCTTCATTCCTAATTCTCTGACATCTCCTACAGCGATGTAGTTTTCGTAAATCACATAAATACGGTCATTGAATTGAAAAGATAAATTGTTTAAGTCCAATCCATCATTTTCAATTCCTCCAGGTCTAAAATAACCGCCATAGGTGAATTGTTCCCAATTGTTATTTTGAGGTAATTGACTCGGAAATACAATTGTTTTTCCTGAAGAGGGCTGGTAAACAAATTGTAAGCCCTTTTCATTGTCTAACAAAAAAACAGTGATTTGGGCCTTATTGATGGTTTGAAATGTCACCAATTTGTTTTTATCTGCTTGTCCCCAAACATTGCTGAATACAGCAAACAATAGGGTTGAAAGAACAAAATAACTAATTAGTTGTTTCATGAATGAGTTTTAAAAAATCTACAAACAAAACTAATGTATTTTAGTCATCGGACTTGTTTGTTAATTTTTATTTAAAAAATGTTACTTTTTTGCTCATAATTGCTTAATTTTAAAGTGGTATAATTGAAAACAATGGAAACTGACAAAAAAATGGTCAAAGAATTTTGGAATGCTGCTTCTTGCGGAGAGGAGCTGTATTTAAAAGGAAACGACGAAGTAAGTCAGTTCAATAACCAGCTTAAAATTAGGTATCAATTGGAGCCGTTTATTTTAAGTTTTGGTGAATTTGAAAGTTTTAGAAATAAACATGTTTTAGAAATAGGTGTAGGCCTTGGTGCTGACCACCAAAAAATAGCTGAAAGCGGTGCCATACTTTATGGCTGTGATTTAACAGAAAGAGCCATACAACATACCCAAAAGCGATTTGATTTACTAGGGCTCAAAACCAATTTACAAGTAGCTGATGCCGAGCAATTGCCTTATTCAGACAATCAATTTGATGCTGTTTATTCATGGGGAGTCATCCACCATTCGCCCAATACGCCAAAAGCTGTTGAAGAAATTCATCGAATTTTAAAACCTGGAGCTACTGCAAAAATCATGATCTACCATACATATTCAATGGTGGGCTATATGCTTTGGTTACGTTATGCACTATTGAAATTGAAACCTTTCACCAGTTTGAAAGAAATATATGCAACTTATTTAGAAAGCCCCGGAACCAAAGCCTATTCAGTTGCAGAAGCAAAATTGTTATTCAAAGATTTTTCAAAGGTAGAAATAGACACCGTTTTAACCCATGGTGATCTACTCAGTTCCAATGCTGGGCAGCGTCACAAAGGTTTGGTCTTGACAATTGCAAAGGCATTATTCCCACGCTGGATCATTAAAACATTCTTCCCTAAACAGGGCCTGTTCATGCTGATTACGGCGGTGAAGTAGAATGTCAATATGTATTAATTCCAATAGTATACAACAGAATTGATTAAAGTAAATGAAGCAATTCATAAAAAAAGCCTCATCAATTGATGAGGCTTTTTTGTACCCGGGGCGGGACTTGAACCCGCACATCTGTTGAGGATACAGGATTTTAAGTCCTGCGTGTCTACCAATTCCACCACCCGGGCGCTTCACAAAAAAAGTTATGGATTTCCATAACTTTTCTGATTGAGCGAGAGACGAGACTCGAACCCGCGACCCTCACCTTGGCAAGGTGATGCTCTACCAACTGAGCTACTCTCGCATATGGGAGTGCAAATATAAAAATACTCTTGTTTTTAGCAAACCTTTTTTGATAAAAAAAAGCAAATACTCCCAATTCGCCTGATTTATAGTTCTATGAAAATTTTAATGGCAATTTTTTTTACCTGATAAGGGTCACATTCCCTTTCAATAGCTCCTCTGAACTTTCGTTTTGGAAGCGAACTTGTAATTCATAGAAGTAAACATCTGAGGCAGCTTCAATACCATTCACACGTCCATCCCAACGATTTTTGTAATCTGTACTTTCAAAAACAAGTTGTCCCCATCGGTTATATATGCTGAACCGATAACGCAAAATACTTTCAGGAAAAGCTGTTACTGGCCCGAACTGAATGTTTGTATTGTTAGCATTTGAAGGGAGAAATGCATTGGCAATCCAAATTTGATTTTTACAAACATCGGGAACCTCATAATATGCGGTGTCAATGCAACGATTTGCGTCTGTTACAACTACCATACCAGCACTTTTACCAGCTATATTATTTTGACTTGGATTAGGCGCATAGTATGGGGTCCAATTGTAGCTAAAAGGGCCAACACCACTTTGAATGTTTACACTTACTGAGCCTTTGTAAGCATTACAAGTATCTGTTAGTACATTTGTTGCAATGATAACAGGAGTAGAGGTTTGTAATTCGCTTGTATCAACAATTACACATGCTTGATTGTCAACTACAGTTAAAATGTATTTACCAGAATTTAACTGCTCAATACTATTAGTAAAAATTGGCATATTGTTGAGTGAATATTGATAGGGAAGGGTACCACCAATCACTTGAACTAAAATACTGCCGTTATTCATTCCACATGTAGGTTGTGTCAAGTTTTTATTCAATTTCAGAACTTGTGGTTCATTCAATTGCACTGTAAAGGTATCTCTGCAATTGTCATTGTCTGTAATTTGAATGTGGTAGTTTCCTGCTTTTAAATGCTGCATTTGGTTCAACCCGTTTATTTGGTTGTTCCATTGAAAAACAAAAGGAGGTTTACCTGCAAGCAAATCAATTTGTATGCTACCATTTTGCATGCCAAAACAACTTGGGTTCAAGGTATTCACTTGATCCGTATAAAATCCGTTGACCTTAATTTCTTTAGTAACAGTATCTGAACAACCCAATACAGATACAACATAGGTAAGCTTGTAAATACCAGTATCTGTAGGATTGAATTGCAGTTTATCTAACATCCCTGTTGGGCCATAGAAAACTCCACCTACTTGTTTCGGATTCAAATAAAATGCTTCATCACCCCTACAAACAATCATTTGATCAGGATTAAATGTGGCATCAGCAGCAACAAAAGTCAATCGAATGCTGTCTTCTATGGTTCCACATGCAGTATTTTGTGTCACTTTGAACACAACTATTCCTGTATCTTTTAAAGTATCTGGGGTGTAAACTATATTGAACTGATTCGGGAAATCAATTTTGCCCGATCCAGAACTGCTCCAAAATACAGCAGCATTGCTGGTGCTGATTGTTTTAATAGGAATTTGTTTGTATGCACACCAAATGGTATCCATAGCTTGGATGCGGATGCTATCGGTAGGTGTGAGTACGGTTATGCTAACTGAATCCTTGTAATCTTTACAATTTAATTTAGCAACCAAATACAATTTACAGGTGCCAATAAAACTTTTTTTGAGGTTAAAAGTGGTGAATAAATTCAAGCTGTCTGCAAATGTTCCAGCTGCTGTATTTTCTGCTCTCCATGCAAAACAGTGGTTTCCTGTATAGCTACCATTTAAACTGATGCTGCCGCCTGCACAAATAATTGGTGGAACAATACCAGCATCAATAGATTGTTGGGTGATTGGTATTTTGCATCCCGAATTGCTGTATGTTGCATTTCCATTGAAACTGTAATTTACAGTTGCCCCATCTTCTTGACCTTTTACAAGACTTTGATTCAATAACTTACTGATGTCATACAAGACAGTGTCACCACAGGTTCCATAAAGCATTACCAATTTTCTGGTTGCTGATGATGCATTGAAGTTAGCAAAATGTCCACCTTGATTGCCAGAGGCATCTGCAACTTGTAGGATTACATACAATGTGTCTTGTAAACCACTGAAGTCATGAGCTGTTGGGTTGTAGGCAGTACTTGTAACAATGATTAAACTTGCACCTGCTGGAATAAAATCTGTTTTATTTCTAGGTATTAATATACCGCAATTACCGGCAGCTTTGATGCGCTTGTTGATGGTGTCAATTTTTATGTTATCAGCAATATTAAAATTTGCCCATCCTAAAAAAGGGTTGGATCCGGATCCTGAACCCCAGTTAACAGTTACTCCTGGGGTACAAGGTCCTGGAGCTAAAGAAGATACCAATAGAGGGTTCGGGCCTATTTTGAGGCGAATCATTTCGTTTTTACCCTCATTGCTGCCGTCGCAAGCATCTACCAACATACTAACTATTTCGAAACATTTTGAAGGAACTGGCTCATTTACCAATGTGTTTACACAAGGTTGTGATTGAACCAATCCAAATGGATAGCAATAGAATAATACAAAGATGAGTACTTGTAGGATTTTGTTCATGAAGCGAAAGCTTACCTACGAAATAATGATATTTTTGAGAAAATACGTTGTTGACTATGAAATAAATAACTCAAAAAGTAACCCATTCATTTGAATTGTAGGTTTCTTGCTGAAATTATTTTTTTGCTTTTTTGTTTGTTTTCCATGGAGCTCCAATGTCATAACTTAAGCCCATATGGAATTGTACATACCCATCAGGTAGGAGGCTGTAAGTTCTTTTGGAAGCTACTTTACCAAAATCAGGAAAAACTTGTACCATTGGCACTGAATTACCGTTTTTATCTACATAATTTCCCCATTCTGGCACTGTTGCAGCCCATTTTTGGTAATCATTTCCATAGTAATAACCATCACCCATATCATCTAAATAATTGGTTGAGGTAATGACTCCTCTCAATTCAGTTTTGAATTTCCAACGTTCATAGCAAAAATTCAGTTCATAATGCAAGTTCAAGTTCATGGCATATTTTCCATACTGTGACCTTCCAGGTAAGAAATTTTGCCCTTCGGTTCCCATTTCTCTTAAACTAACCCACTGTATCTCATCTGCATATTTGCTATACACAGTGTACCTATATGGGTCAAACCTGAAAATACCAATACCCATTCCAATTCCGTTTACCCATTTACCCTTCAAATTTGCTGCGGATTTGTCTTCCATGATATACCTATTAAAATAATAAGTAGTACCCAATTCAAAAGCATAAATTTCTGTTCTAAAGTTCATTCTATAGCTTGGAACTTTCCATGCTACAGACCCTTTGTCTACATAAATTGGCAAAGAAGAATAGGCCAAATACAAGCCAGTTGGGTCATCAGAGCCAATATCAGCCCTGTTAAATGTGAATTGATAAGAAACATGTTTGTTATGGTGGTACTGTATATTGATACCATTGGAAAGATGGTAATTTGCAGGTAATCCAAATTTTGGTTTGATGTCTCCAATGTATGCTGCAATACCAGTAAACATGCCAATTTCAAGGCTTGGTTTAAATAAATTCAGTTCTTTGAGCATAGACGAATCGGCCCAAAATCCGTGTGCCTTTTTTTCTTCTAATTTGTTTTCAGGTTTTTGTAAAGCATTTGAAGAATCTAGCTGAGAGAGAGGAGGTACTATTGCCCAAAATTCTTCATTCATCCATAGTTTTTCAGGAATTGCATTTCCTGTGTAATTGAGAGTGATGCTGTCTTTATTTCTATTAACTGTGAATGGAACATTCATTGCATTGCTGTCTTTCAAGTAGCTCACTGCACATGCAGCATTTGAATGTATAACAATTTGATTTCTTTGGTGTGTTATTTTTTGAATCAAGCATTTATCGCGTTGCATAGACACGATATTGTCTAGTTTTTGAATTGAAACTGTTGGAAGTCTTGGATCTGATTTGGCATCTATAACAGGTATAGTGCCATTAACACCCATTGCAGATTGAACAGTTATGGTGTCTTGATTGCCAAAAACAGCTAAACCAATTTCATTGTTTCCTTGAAAGTTTCGGTTAAATGCTAGCTGGTCCAGTTGGTTTTTTTGTTTTTGTGTTGCTTCGGTCAATTGTAAATTAAAAATACCGCTTGCCTCGTTTGAAGTTGATAGTTTATTTTCAAAGAAATTCAAGTTACTCAAATTGAATTGAACAGATTTGTTTCCGAATTCTTCAATGAAAACACCAGCATTGTTGTTAAAATAATCTAAGCCTGAAATAGAAAATCGAATAGGCGGGTAATTGTGGTCAATAAAAGGAGCAGCTACATAAATACTTGATTCATTGTAAACAGACTGACTTACTTTTACATGGTCAAGATCTACAATTTTTCTTGCCCAAAAGGGGTCAAACCTGATTGCTTGTTCTAATGAAACAAAATGGGTATAGGCAATTTGAATATTTTGTTGATAGGATTGACCGTTGATGACAATACCAGAACCTGGTTCTTTGGCATCTTTTGAAATGATTGTAATTGGTTTTGCTGCAGTACCAGCTAAGTTCAAACTTCCTTCTACCCAAATTTTAGCACCTGGCATGAAAACAATTGTAGTGCCTGCAGCTACCTCAAAACTCTGACCTTTGGAAATAACTTTTGATTGTTCAATTACAATTGTGTCTTGAGCTTTCAAATTGAATGCTTGAAAACAGAGTGTAAATATAAATAGGATACGAATAGTGTGTTTCATGGTTAAAGAATTTTAACTACAATGGGTTCGGTTAACGTTTTACTTTCATTGCCCTGTTTGATAACAAGTTTTGAAAAGATGATATAGGAAACATTGCTTTTTTTCAATGCTTCTGTTACTGGAAACAATGCTCCTTGTACTTTATCGGAATTGATGGATGTACCAGGAATTTCATACTCAAAAGATTCTATTTGGTAGGTTTGTTTTTCAAATGAAGGATGAGTTGCAAAAAGTTTCAAAGTAGTTTGTTGCTCTAAACGTTTTTTACTGATACTGAAATTTGGTAAATCTTCAATTAAAACATAGGGTTCTGGCAATGGCTTTACGTAAATTGAGTCTAAGAGCAATACATTGTTTGCAGATTTTAGCTCTAAAACATTCCATCCAATTTGATTTGGTACAAAATTCAATTGCTTGGATGATTCAATCTTACCCTTGTTCAATCCATTAACATACAAAGAAGCTGAATTTAGTCCAGTAGGTAATGATTGTTTGTATTGAATGCCTTTGTATGCAATTCTTAGTGTACTGTTTTTGTCAGACAAAATACTTGCAGGCACTACATTTACATCAAATACTTCATGAAGTCTGGTTCCAGTAATGTCAATGGTGTAATTTCCTGATTGAGTAGGTTTGAAAAGTACGGTATCTGAATTAAATTGATGCTGGTTCTCTAAAACTACATTGTTTTTTCTAATTTTAAGATCAACCAAACTATCAGCATACAAATGGAATTTGAGGGTCTCTCCAATTCTCAGTTTCCCATTTTCGCTTAAAAGAACCAGTTTAGGGTTTTCTTGACTGTTGAATACATTGGATGTTTCTTCATTGCTACTGTTTTTGTCAATTGGTTGAACAGCAGCAGCAAGTAAGTCAATTCTTAATTTAATTTCTTCAAACAGGTTTACTGCCATTGTAACGGGAACATGTTTCCATTTCCAATTTTGCCAACTTTTTAAATTATTTTTTTGTAGGCCATTTTTTAAATCTTCTTCAAATAAGTATGCAAAATTGGATGTGATTACAGAATCGGTATTGACATTGTTTACCCAATCTTTTAAATCAATCAGTGCATTGAATACCGGCTCTGCTTGGCCATTTTTGATAAAATACATATCTGTAGGAGCATATGCATTGGGCTCTTTGATGGCTTTAGTTATTGAATCTACACCGAGGGCAACATGCATTTGTGGCTCAATAGCTTTTAATTTTGCCGCTGTTACTTGAATCATTTCAGCATCATAGCTGGTTTTTGGGTAGTTCAAATATGGATATATGAATGCATTGCTAGCAAGCCAATCAGTTGGTATCTGAATCAACGACAACATTAAAAATACAAGGTACATCAAGCTAATGAGCTTGAACCTTAAATTTTTACTTCTTTTTATTTTAACGTATGCAGACATTATTTTTGAATATAAACAGGTCTGCCAGATGTTGTCTTGATACCATCGTTGTACAATAATTTTATTTGTTCAAATATGATACTAGCACCTTCAGGCATATTTTTTTGACATTCCAACATTTCAGTATTTAAAAATCGGTTGTTTGAATGGAAAGTTTGTTTTTTTCCATCGGGTTCAATACAAACCATGTTAAACGCAACTACTTGCCAAACAGAATGGTCACTGGTTAAAGCATGTGCATTAGCGGTTTTTGTAAGTTGATTGTATTTATCTTTAATGAGTACAGTAGGTGCGGTATTAATTTTAGAAAACAAGGACAGATTTTCAATCAATTTATCCCCGAGCTTTACAGCCAAACTAAAGCGACCCTCTACAATAGGTGTGATTTTTAAATGATTTTCTTCTATTTCAATTTTTGCTTCTTTTGAAACGAACTTTAATTCACGGATGTTTATATTTTTGGATAAATATGGCGTAAGTGTAAATGGTTCGTTCATGAAACAAACCAATTCTTGAGTGTTTTCTAGGAATTTTAAATCGAGAGATTTTACCTCAATTTGTTGAGACTGTGTATTTAAATCATTAGCAGCTACAACAGTATAAAAACCTGGTTTTGTTGGTTTCCAAATCGCAGTATAAGTGTTTTCATTCATTGCTTTTACCGCAATTTGAACCTCATTGATTTGAAGTTTAGGTTGGCTACCATTGTTACTAAAAAGTGAAAATTGTACCTGCTCTCCCAAGTAATATATGGATTTTAAAGACTGAAGAAACGGCTGCGTTTTGTTAGCTAAATCTACTTTAGGATTTTTTGGTGCAACTTCATTTTTTGGTGTTTTTTCATTCAAAAACCGAATGGCGTTTTTAAGTACAATTGTTTGGTAATTTTTAAATACATTACCCATAAAACCATTGGGAATATTGGTAAACAATTTGTTTTTGTTCTCAGCTGTTATTCCAAACGCTGAAATCATAGATTGCTTTTGTTCAGCAGGAAACATTTCAGCATAATTTAAAATTGCTGACTTTAAATTGTCATAATTTCCATTTTCTACAAATTGTTTGCTGAATTTTGTTTCTTTAAGCTTTTCATCTTGAGTGATAGAATTCCCAATGTAATCTTGTAAATCTTTGTGGATGTTTTCAAGTTGGTTGTATAAATCGATGGTCTTGTTTTTCAATGCAATATCTTCCAAGTTCTTGCAGTCTATTTTTTCTAACTCCGCTTGTAAAATTCCATTGAGCATGACTTGAGTCTTGTTCATGGATTGGTATTGCTTGATGTATTCACCAGAGGTTGAGAAAAAATAAAACACAATAAACACCAAGTATAAGAATGATAATTTCTTAAAACTCAGTGCCCTTGAGCGATGTATTTTAACTGTTGAACCTGCCATTACATTGATTTACCACCTGATAGAAAGTCTTTGTATTTGGCATTCATTTGTTGCATGTATCCCGCATACTCTTCCATTTGTTTGTTCAATTCTTGAACTTTATCATTCATTGCTTTGGTTAACTCATTGTTAGCCTGCATATCTTTATTGATATGAGCTAGTGACTGATTCAAATGGGTGATTTCTCCTGAAAAACTTTTGATACTTTCAGACAATTGTTCCATTGCTTTTGCATAAGAGCTGGTATCAGGACTGTTTCCAGTGTTTTCTTGTTCTAATTGTGGAAACACATTTTCCCAATGGTATTCTTTGTCATCTACTTTTCTTTCAAAAGCAGAAATGATAAAAACCACCGCTTCAATTGCCAAACCGGCAATAAACAATTCATTGGCATAATCCCATCCAATGAATTTAAACATAGATCCTACCAAAATGACTGCTGCACCGAAACCATAGATAAAGGTTATCGGATCTAATTTTCCTTTTGCTTTGATTGCCATATAATTAAGTTATCTTTTTACGATGTAGGTTAAGAAATCTGACCAATTTTTGCTTTGTTGTGTGATGGCTTTTTGGGTTGCCATTTTCATGAAATAAACAAAGAGAACTAGAGCAACACACAATGCAATTGCTATGTATAAGTATAAATTGAAATCTTTTTTACTCAATGAAGCCTTTAAGTCTTCAATTACTTTATTTTGATCATCTATTTTAGTGTTGTAATCACCTAAAATTCCTGAAATCTTGGATTCAAAAGAGGTTAACTGCTCTGATTGAGCATTTTTCAATGTTGACAATTGGTTGTTTAACTCGACAATTTTATCATCCTGTAAACGCAATGTTTCTGCATTTTTGTGGATAAGTTTTTGCTGTGTTTGAATTTTGTTTCTCAGTAGGTTAAGCTGATTTTCAAAGTTTGCGGCAGTATTGTCTTGCGCTTTGATTTGATGAGAAACAATGAAAAGTATGAAACTTAAGATGGTAAATTTTTTCAACATAGGGTACTTAAATAGTGATACGAAATTATTATTAATTTTATTATTTCTAAAATTTATTCACATATTTAGTCGATTTATTTTATTTTTTATACAGTTTTAGCATTAAATCGTCAATATGAAGGGTGTTCAAGCATCCAATCTTTTCCAAACCACCTTTCCTAGCTGCTAAAATTCCGAAGTGTAAATCTAGCAATCCATCTGTATTGTGTGCATCTGGGTTGATACTCAATAAAACTCCTTTTTCAATGGCATAGGAAATATGTCTCCAGTCTAAATCGAGTCGGTAAGGATTGGCATTGATTTCAATGTGAACGCCATTTGCTGCACAAGCATCAATGATTTTTTTATGGTTAACAGGATAACCTTCTCGCATGAGCAATAAACGTCCAGTAGGGTGACCCAAAATATGGGTATAAGGATTTTCAATGGCTTTTATGAGTCGAGCCATTGCTTTTTCCTCGGTCATTTTAAGGTTACTGTGAACTGATGCAACAACATAGTCAAAGGTAGAAAGTACTTCATCAGGGTAATCAAGACTCCCATCGTTCAAAATATCTGATTCAATGCCTTTTAAAATTTTAAAATGGGGATACTTCTTATTCAATTTATCAATTTCATCTTGTTGAGCATAAACCCTTTCAATAGACAAGCCGTTAGCGTAAAAGGCAGATTTACTGTGGTCTGCCATTCCTAAGTAGGCATATCCTTTTTGCATACACCACAAGGCCATTTCTTCTATGGTGTTTTGTCCGTCACTCCAAACACTGTGGTTGTGTAAGGGGCCTTTAAGGTCTGTACCTGTTATCAATACAGGTAATTTGTTTTGTATGGCCAATGAAATGATTGCTTCATTTTCACGCATTTCAGGTTCTATGAATGCCATTTGAAGTTGCTCGTAGATGGCAGCCTCACTCTCAAATAATTGAGTGTTGTCTTTTAGCACAGGATAGGCTGCCTGGTGCTTCGTTGTTCCAGTAGTTTCAAATAATTTCAAATAAAATGCTGCAACTGAACAGGTATGAATGCAAACAGGAAAGCTATGATAATTTCCGATGAGTTTTTCATCTAAAATTTGCTTGAATTGAAACCCATCAGCTTTTGTTAAATGGTTTTGGAGTGCATCAATTGATGGTGTTGCAACAACCATTTCAATTTGTTCTAATGTTTCGCAGGCTCTTCTAATTGCCCCGGTAAGTGAAACTTTTTGAAAGCTTAACTCCAAGTTTTTTACAAGTTCAAATGCAATTTTTTCAGCCCTTGCATAATGGAATTTGTCTGCATTTTCCATTCTGAAATAAATTTGTTGCATAACACTGGCTTGTGTCTTTTCACCAAATCCTTTTAAATGCAGGAGCCTGTTTTCCTTGCAAGCATAAAGCAACTCGCCAATGTTTTCAATTCCCAGTTCTTTCCAAATCAAGCGTACTTTTTTAGGGCCTAAACCCTTTATTTGCATGATTTCTCTGATGCCCAGAGGCGTTTGTTCAATCAGTTGTTCGAGTTCAGGTAAACTATTTTGTTGAATGAATGCGTGTATGGTTTGTGCAAGGCTTTTACCAATACCTTGAACCTTTTCTATTTCTGATAAGCTGAGGGTTGCCAGAGGAATCGGGTACTTGTCTAACTGAAATGCAGCTGCAGCTAATGCTTTAATTTTAAAAGGGTTGCCTTCATGTAATTCGCTTAATTTCGCATATAGTTCTAGTATTTCTGCTATTTCAGAATTGTTCATTTCTTTTTCAATTGACTGGTATATTTTAAAATCCATTGTTCTGGGCTCATTTTAGCTGCCAAATCACCTATCAATTCAAAAGGAATATGTTCAGGTTTTTTGTAACGGATACAGCTTTTACCCAAGTCTAATTTTTGGGAACTGGCTTTTGCATGTGCTGCAATAAACCAATCTAAAAGTTGTTGGTCCATGTATATACCCATGTGGTAAATGGCTATAAATTGTTTTTGAGAAGCCATTGTTATAAAAGGCAAAGGCAGCTTAGGGTCGCAATGGTAACCTGCTGGATACAAAGCATGAGGTACTACATAACCAATCATGCCGTAACTCATTTGTTCTTCAAAGCCATTGGGTAAATTTTTATGAAAAACTTGCCTAAGTTTTTGAATGGCTGTAAGGCGTTCAGGAGCCAATTTTTCTAAATAAGCCTCTATGTCAGGGTTATTTGTCATATCCATAATATTAGAAAATAAAATCTGAAATCTGTGTTCTCCAAATTAACACAAAAACTCCACAAAGTGAAATGATTAGCGAAATAAGAATACCCCAATTGAGTTTTTCTTTGAAGAAACAAATACTTGTTAATGTAACAGATGCTGGTAATAAACTTAGCATTGTTTGTGTAATGCCAGCCGTTAAATACTGTGTTGCGAGCAATGACAAACTTACTCCAATTACAGGCCCAAATATGGAACCAATTATTATAGGTTTGAATAAATGTTTCTGTGTTAAAACTTGTTTAAATTCTATCAAAGACTGTTTCTTTAAACCAGTAAAACCATATAAAACCATCGTTGCTATAAACATCCTGATCCATGTTGCATGAACGGCAGATATTGTTTGGGTAGCTGTTTCAAAACCATTTTTTGCTAAAACCAAGCCAACTCCTTGGCAAATAGCGCCTAAAAATGCAAATACAAAACCTTTGGAGATTGCTCTCTTATTGTGGTTAACGGAATCTTGTTTGTGATGGTGAGCATAAACCAAAAGAAGTATGCCTGACATGGAGATAAAAATGCCCATTATACCAATCCAAGAAAGCGTTTCATCTAGCATGAAATAACCGAAAATAAGCGCAGCTGCAGGAGCAATACAACTCATCAAAGCTGTTTTAGCACTGCCAATTAATTGATAAGCTGTAAAAGCAAAATAATCGCCAAGACTCAAACCAATGATACCAGACAGTCCGAACCATAAATAAGCAGTTGGACTCGTTTGTGTAAACAAATCCACGATTGAAGTTTTATCAATTAACACACAAGTTAAACTCAATAAAATGCTTGCCCAAACCAGTCTAACTCTATTTACAGCAGAAGGAGCCATTTTTTTACTGGCATCAGTAAATGCAAATGTGCCAACAGTCCAACATAAGACTGTTCCTAAAGCTGCAAATAAACCCAATGCTTGTGTTGCTAACATCTTTAATTAAACTCGTAAAACTGACCTTGTTTGGGTATTTCAACGGTATTAGAACCGATTTGGAGGACTGCACTTTTGAGTGCTTCTAATTGAGGCAATTCTCCATGTATTAAAAAGACAGTTTTCAGTTGTTTGGGTTGACAGGCATAAATGAATTCTAATATTTCATCGTGGTCTGGGTGCGAACTGAATACATCTATTTTGGCTATTCTGGCATGTACACGCTTGTCTTTGTCTTTGATTCTGATAGTGGGTTGACCCAGTAAAAGGCGATACCCCAAAGTTCCCTCTGCACAGAAACCTGCTATCAAAATAGTAGCAGTTGGGTGCTCAATATGGTTCATGACATGTTCTTGTATACGTCCACCTTCAACCATACCTGCTGCCGAAATGATGATGCAGGGGTCGTAATAGACAGCAAGGGCCTCATGTGCATTTTTAGTATCTAAATAATGGGTATGTTCATGTTCAAACAAAGCACCATGTTTGTGTTTAAAATCAAGTGCTTCTTTATTGAGTAACTCTGGGTGTTTATCGTATACAGGTGTAGATTTGATGGCCAAAGGACTGTCAACAAATACTTTTAACGATGCTGGAATGATTCCACTTGCTTTTAATTGGTGAATGGTAAATACAATAGATTGGGTTCTGCCCACACTGAATGCTGGAATGATTAGTTTCCCTCTTTGAGTAACGCAGGTAGCTGTTATGTATGATGCCAATTCTTGTTCAGGCGTGTTTTTATTGAGGTGCTTCCTTCCACCATAGGTTCCTTCTGAAATCAAGTAATCAATATTTTCAAAAGGGATTCCGTCTCTTAATAACTTGCTCTGTTTTCTTCCTAAATCACCAGTAAATCCAAAACGGTGTGTTTTGCCATTCTCATTTATTTGGATACGAATACCTGCAGCTCCTAATAAATGACCAGCTTCTTGAAATTGAACTGTTATTCCTCTGTGAGGTTCAAAGCTTTGATCTAATTGAATGCGCTCAAAAAACTTAACAGTATCGCTTACATGCTTTTCTGAGTAGAGCGGTTTTTGAACCAAGTGCCTTCTGTTCTTTTTGCTGCGTGCCAGGGCCCTGATATAATCTCCCTGTTGAATATGACAAGAGTCATAAAGTAAGTAAGCGCTCAAATCTGCGGTTGCCGATGTACAATAGATAGGCCCTTTGAAACCTTCTTTTACTAAAATTGGTAAGTTTCCTGAATGGTCTATGTGTGCATGGGTCAATAAAACCGCATGGATAGAGCTGGCTTCGAAAGGGAATATTTTTTGGTTTTGAACAGGGTTCTTTTTGATTTCATAATCCATTCCACAATCTACCAGGAGCCTGAATCCATCATTCATTTCAAGTAAATACATACTGCCAGTTACTTGCCTTGCTGCTCCCCAAAAATATAATCTCATCCTGTGTTTTGCTCTCTAATGCTGCAAATTAACCGATAATTCGGCTATTTTTGGAGATAATCTAAAAAAAGCAAAATGTCTGTATTCAATTTAACGCTAGACTATTCAATTCTCGAAACTTTTTTAAGTCAAATCAGAAATACTTCAATTCACCAAGACCGCATGCGTTTTAGAAGAAATCTGGAGCGTATAGGAGAAATAATGGCCTATGAAATCAGTAAAAAATTACCAATACATTCTGAAGAAATTCAAACACCTTTGGCCAAGATGCAAGTTCGTGAACTAAGCCATCAACCGGTTTTAGCTACTATTTTGAGGGCTGGTTTACCTTTACATGCTGGATTTTTAAATTATTTTGATGTCGCAGATTGTGGCTTCATAACAGCATACAGACACCATATAGAACAGGGGTTTGAAATCCGTGTTGAATATTTGGCCTCTCCCAACATTGAAGGCAAAACCCTCATATTGATTGATCCTATGTTGGCAACAGGACAGAGCATTGTCAGTTGTTTGACGCAATTGCTCAAATTGGGCAAGCCACAATCAATTTACATAGCATCTGTATTGGCAACTGAAACAGGTATTCAAACCATACAACAAGCATTCCCCAATGTACACATTTATTGTGCAGCCATTGACCAAGGCCTCAATGATCAGCAATACATAGTGCCAGGTTTAGGAGATGCCGGAGATTTGTGTTTTGGCGATAAAATCAGTGCAAATTAAGTGATGTCAATAACGGCAAAAGTACAATAGCCTTTAGCAACCAAACAAACACTACCATCTGGTTTTGGATAAGTAATTTCAGCTTCTCCAAAAATGAGTTTTTGGCCCGATTTAATGACCCAACCTTTCACTTGAAATTGTTGGCCTATTCCAGGGTTCAAATATGCAATTTTCAAATCACTGGTGACTACTGTTTGCTGAGGGTTTACCAAACTAAAAGCAGCAAATCCAGCTGCCAGATCTGCCAAAGTTGCAATGACACCCCCATGTAAAAAGTTGTTTTGTTGAAGGTGGTGTTTTTGTGCATTTAAATGGCCCGTTACGCAACCAGCCTCTAGTTGATCAAGTTTGAAATCAATGAACTGCATGAAATGATTTTCACTCATTTTATGCAGTATCCTATTTTTAAAATCAGGGTCTTTGGCTTCAAACATGCGATTAATTTTGTTCAAAAATAAAGCTTTCTTGGTAATCTGTCTCATTCATTAAGCTTTAGAATTAGCCAATAGCTATCACAATTCAAAAAAAAAATCTACTTTGCAGCTCAATCGCTATGGAAACAACAGGCATTCAATTCAATGTTCAGGTTTATACCGATAATGTATACCACGAAGCAGATCGCGCTCAGTATGGTTTGTATGTAATTTTAAGTAATGAACACATAGCTTTGGTTATTGTTAACCAAGCACAAAAACAAGTACTACAATTACAATTGTTGTTTCCCATTCATTTTTCTGTATTTGCATGTGATTACGAAGCGCTCAAACATTCTGAGCAGTTGACTAATTTGTTAAAAGGTAATTTTGCTTTTGTTAAAGCCATTGTTTGTAATGATGCCAGTACACTGGTGCCAGAACCATTGTTACATGCAGCAGATGCAACTGCATACTTCAAACTGAACCAAAAGCAATTTCCAGCCTCAGGAGTTTTTGAATTCAAAATGTCATCTCTTAGAACAGCAGCTTTATTCAATGTTAAAAATGATTTAATCAGGTTTTTAAATGAACAATTACCGGGTGTTCAAGTGCTGCACGATTCATTGATATTTTTAAAAGCGCTCGACTTACAGTCTTTTCCGAATGCCAGTAACAAATTGCATGTTTTGGTTCATCCAACATACATTGCCATTGCATGTATTAATCACCAAATTAAATTTTACAATACATTTCCTTTTAACAATGAAAATGACATTGCTTACTTTGTTTTAGCTGTTGCCAAACAATTAGAATTGAATCAAGAGGCTGAAGTTTTGTTGTACGGACAAGTTCCTATTTTATCAGATATTACCAATCTGTTGGCTAATTATGTGAAATCTATAGCTTTCGGGGCCAAACCCAAAGGAGTGGCTTATCCTGTTTCATTTCACCAATTACCTGCTCACCATTATTTTATAGAAACTAGCTGTTTGTTGTGCGAATAATTGGAGGTGCTAAAAAAGGCTTATTGATTCAAGCCCCAAACAATTTACCTGTTAGGCCAACTACAGACCGCTCTAAAGAAAGTTTGTTCAATATTTTGCAACATTCCATAGAAATTGAAGGAATTGAAGCCCTTGATTTATTCACTGGAACTGGCAATATTAGTTATGAATTGGCGAGTAGGGGGGCTGCATTGGTTTTGAGCATTGACAAAGATTTTGGCTGTTACAAGTTTGTAAAGGAAACTGCTCAAAAATTGACACTTAGTCAAATTCATGTTCGCAAACAAGATGTGTTTACGGCGCTTAAAAACATGACACAAACCTTTGATTTGATATTTGCAGATCCACCCTACGCATTGTCGGATATTGTAAAAATACCTGAATTGGTTTTCGAGAAAAAAATATTGAAACCAAATGGATTGTTAATTGTAGAACATGGTTCAAGTTTGGATTTGAGCCATCAAATAGGTTTTTTTGAAGCAAGAAAGTACGGACAATCCACCTTTTCATTTTTTAAAGCTATTTCATTCAATCATCATATATGAAACGTATTGCATTATTTCCAGGCACTTTTGACCCAATTACAGTTGGGCATGTCAATATCATAGAAAGAGCATTGCCTCTGTTTGATGAAATCATTGTAGGCATAGGACACAACATCAGTAAAACAACTCTGTATCCGGTAGAAAAAAGATTGCAATGGATTGAAGAAATCTTCAAAAATGAACCTAAAGTTAAATCTTCATTTTACGAGGGATTGACCGTAACCTATTGTAAAAAAATTAATGCCAATTATATACTCAGAGGCATTCGTAACATGGCTGATTTTGACTACGAAAAAAACATAGCTCAGATGAATAAGCTCATTTATCCAGAGGCTGAAACGGTTTTTTTAATGTGTGATCCTGCTTTTACACCAATCAGCTCCTCTGTTGTAAGAGATTTAATCAGAAATGGGGGAGATGTTGCAGGCTTCATTCCTGCAGCTGTTAATTTGGATTAATTTATTTTTTTTGCAGCGTACAAAACTTCTCTGATAGATTGGTAGGTGTCTAGTGCTCCTGGATTGAGTGTATCCCAATTGAACCATTTAACCTCTGTAATGTTCTCTTCTATTTGTGGAACTAGTTTGCCTTGGAATGAACTTTGCATTTTGAACCAAAAAGTTTGTTTCAAAAAACGGTGGCCCTGAAGTTTATAGGTATGAAAACTGCAAGGATATTCATCAAGAATTGTCAATTCTTTCATGCCACATTCTTCCTCTACTTCACGAATTGCACTCTCATATTTGTTCTCACCTTGGTCAATTTTTCCTTTAGGAAGGTCCCACAAACCAAGTCTTTTTATTAGCAATACTTGGTTTTTATTGTTAAAAACAAGCCCTCCTGCAGCTTGAATGGTTTTAAAATTGGATTTAACTTTTTCAAACAATTCAGTAGGTTCATCACAAATGACACAGGTTCCTTTGTGGTGTGTGCTCTCAATGGCTCTGATCCAATCCATGTAAAAAGCAGGATTGGGATGTGATAAAACTTCCAATTCATTTGAAAAAG
This sequence comes from Bacteroidota bacterium, assembly GCA_027491355.1. GTDB lineage: Bacteria > Bacteroidota > Bacteroidia > UKL13-3 > UKL13-3 > CAISCU01. The sequence continues at coordinate 39,720 of JAIXWI010000010.1, read as the reverse complement.
AAGCTGCTTCTTCAGTTTTACAAAGGATGAATGGCTTATCGTTTATGAAAATTTTATACATTTGCCTTATGAATAATCAATCAGAGGTAGCATCAAAGATAGCAGAATATTTGTTGGAAATACATGCCATTCAATTACAACCAGAAAATCCTTTTACTTGGGCCAGTGGTTGGAAAAGTCCAATTTATTCAGACAACAGACTTTCGTTGTCTCACCCTGAAGTCAGAAATTTTATCAAAAAAGAAATGGCCAAAATGGTATTGCAAAAGTATCCAAGTGTTACTGCAATAGTTGGTGTGGCAACAGCAGGGATAGCGCCTGGAGCCCTCATTGCAGATGAATTGCAATTACCATTTGGATATGTAAGGTCTGAACCCAAAAAACATGGTATGGGGAAACAATTAGAAGGAGACATTTCAACCCAAGCAAAAGTTGTTGTCATAGAAGATTTGGTTTCAACCGGTAAAAGTAGCTTACAAGCAGTTCATAGCCTTAGAGAACAAGGTATAGAGGTTGTTGGTTTGGCTTGTATTTTTACTTATGGTTTTGATGCAGCACAACAAGCTTTTGATGATTCAAATTGTGCTTATGCGGCATTGTCAAATTACGATGTGCTCATTCAGTTAGCGGCTAATAAAGGTTTAATCAGTCGTGAACAATCGCTCGTATTAAGCCAATGGAGAGCAAATCCATCAACTTGGGGTCAATAAAAAGCACATGGCAAAAATTACTAGAAATCCTCTACGCATAGCCTATATTATTTATTTGGGAACCATAGCCATGTTGCTGTTTTTCCTGATTTATCCATTTTTAAGGTATGCATTGGCAAATGCAGCCAGGTATCCGTTAGGTCACAGAATTAGAAGGTTTTGGGGAAATTGGTTGATGTTTTTGGGCTTGGTAAGGGTTAAAACCATTTTTGAAGAACCTATAAATGGAAAGCAATCCTATATTATAACACCTAACCACACTTCTTATGTAGACATAGCCACCTTAACAGTTGGTTTGAAACAACTCGATTTTAGCTTTATGGCAAAAGCAGAATTGTTGAAAATTCCTTTGTTCAATATTTGGTTCAAAACCATTGACATTGCTGTTGACAGAAAAAATGCTCGAAAAGCTGCTGAAGCATACATCAAAGCAACACGTTTTTTTGAGAGTGGCAGAAGTTTGGTCATCTTTCCTGAAGGCACTATTTCTGCTCAGGTCCCGAAAATGATCAAGTTTAAGGATGGTCCTTTTAAGCTAGCCATTGAAAAGCAAATTCCTATTTTGCCTGTTAGCATATTGGGCAATCACTTAATTTTTGATGACAGTAAAAAAATAACAGGTAGACCAGGATTCGTCACTCAGTATGTACACAAGCCTATAGCAACACAAGGGTTAACACTTGCAGATGTTGAAGCATTAAAAATGCAGGTGTTTGATTCAATTAATATTAAATTGCACGAGTATGGATATCAATGATGAAACAATAGACAGGCTTTGTGACTTGGCAAAGCTTGAATTTAAAGGAGAAGATAGGATTGCAATCAAACAAGATTTGACAAGGATCTTATCATATTTTGAGAAATTAAATGCTATTGATACCAATGGTGTTGATCCTTTGATTTTTATGACCGAGTCAGAAAATATACTCAGAGAGGACAAACCAGAAACCACTATACAAAGAGCAGATGCATTGAAAAATGCTCCAGCAAAAGATTCAGATTATTTCAGAGTACCCAAAGTTTTAGATAAATAGTATGTCTCAGGCAGTACTGGCAATTAAGGGAATTGGTAAAACATACGTCATTGGAGATGTAGTGGTGGAGGCTCTGCGAAGCGTTGATTTACAAATAAACAAAGGAGAATATGTAGCTTTAATGGGGCCATCTGGTTCCGGAAAGTCTACTTTGATGAACATTTTGGGTTGTTTGGATACGCCTTCAAGGGGAACTTATTTTTTAAATGGTACGGATGTCAGTCACATGAGCGATAACGAACTAGCTCAAATCAGGAACAAAGAAATTGGTTTCATTTTTCAAACCTTTAATTTATTGGCAAGAAATACCTCGCTTGAAAATGTGGCATTACCACTTGTATATGCTGGAATAGGTAAAAAAGAACGACTCCAAATGGCCAAAACTTCTCTGAACAGTGTTGGTTTGGCAGATAGGGTAGACCACAAGCCCAATGAGTTATCCGGCGGACAAAGACAACGTGTGGCCATTGCCAGAGCCTTAGTAAATAAACCTGCCATCATCTTAGCTGATGAACCCACTGGAAATTTAGATACCAAAACATCTCACGAAATCATGGATTTGTTAGAGGAAATTCACCAACAAGGAAATACAGTAATCATTGTTACACACGAAGAAGACATTGCCAAAAGAGCCAAGAGAATAGTAAGGTTGCGGGATGGTTTGATTGAAAGCGATTCGATGAACGCTGTTACAAACTAATTTCTGTTACGAATTCGTAATCTTTAAAATGTTTTTTAGAATCTATGTGGGTTTTGAATAGGCCATACATGGTTGAACCACTTCCAGTCATGGAGGCATATACAGCTCCTAACTCATACAACTGAGTCTTGATTTGTCCTAGTTCTGGATGCAACGGGAATAGCGCTTTTTCAAAATCATTGCACAGCTGGTGTTTCCAGTCTTCAATAGGACCTTTTATGATGGGCATCAACTGCCCCATCTCATTTACTTTTCTTTTAGGGACCATTCCAAAGGCTTTTGCCGTACTGACATGTATGCCAGGATTAATCAAAACCAAACAATACCCTTTTAGGTTGATTGCAATTGGTTCCATGATTTCACCCCTGGCGCTTGCAAAAACTGGTTTGTTCAAAATGAAAAAAGGACAGTCACTGCCTAATTGCAATGCTAATTCTATTAAGGTATCCTCACTCAAATTCAGTTCAAAAAGTTGGTTCAATATTTTTAGTGCAAATGCCCCATCAGCTGATCCTCCTCCAAGGCCAGCTCCCATGGGTATGTGCTTGAACAATGCCCCATCAACAGGGTCAATGCCATAATTGTTGTGTAACAATTTCCATGCTTTGTAAACCAAATTTGATTCGGGTTCACCAGCAATCGCTAATCCGTAAAATTGAATGGAAGTTGAGTGATTGGGGTTGGTAGTTTTAACAAATTCAAGTGCATCACAAATTGGTACTGGTAAAAAAACAGTTTCAAGTGGATGGTAGTTATCTGGTCTTTGTTCAAATACATGCAATCCGAGGTTTATTTTGCAATTCGGGAAATCAATCATGTTAACTCAGTTTGGCTCTTTTTTTCAAAAAGGGATACAATATTTGGTTAAAATCAGCTTTAACAAAAGCCTCTACATAGTCAATTTTAAATTGCATACAAGCTGTTTTGAGCAAAGATTTATGTTGATTCATCAGTTCAATGTATGCCTTTTTAATTGCTGTTGGATGCAGTTTAACTTGCTCACCTGTTTCGCTATCAATGAACAAATGTGGCTGATTGGAGAATTCAAATTCAGCCTCAGTTGAGGCATCTCCTACATGGAATAGAATAACCTCGTGTTTGTTAAATTTAAGGTGTTGCAAGGCCAGTTTTAAGGCTTCAAAATCGGTTTCAAAAAAATCACTGAAAATAACCACCAATGAGCGTTTGTGTAACTGCTCAGCCAGTATGTGTAAGTTTTTAGCTATTTGACTTTGTTTGAGTGTTGGTTTGTTTTTATGGAGCGTTTGTTGCAAACTGGTCATCAAATATTTGAGGTGTACCGCGTTGCTTTTTGCAGGTGTGTTTAAATACAATTTTTCATCAAACAAACTGATACCACTTGCATCTCTTTGTCGCTTTAACAATTGAATCAACACTGCAGCAGCAACTAACGAAAAGTTTAACTTACTGAAACTTTTTTCAGGATAATACATCGATCCTGATGTATCTATGACAAGCTGACACCTTAAATTGGTTTCTTCTTCAAATTTCTTTACAAATAACTTGTCGGTTCTACCGTATAATTTCCAGTCAATATGTTTGCTGTTTTCTCCTGTATTGTATTGCCTGTGTTCGGCAAATTCAACAGAAAAACCATGGTACGGACTTTTATGTAAACCAGTAATAAATCCTTCAACAACTTGATTGGCTAAAAATTCAATGTTTGGAATTTGAAGTAAGTTTATTGGCTCTTTTGCTGTCATTGTGGAGGAGCTTACGGACTTTGTAAAGATAAGTGTTTAAAAACAAAAGGTGGTATAGGAATTCCTAACCACCTTTTGTTTGAGTGTATGCTGCAATTAAGCCAATTGAGCGTCTAATTTACCTGCTAAAACATGTTTAGGAACTGCACCTACTTGTTTGTCTACCAATTTGCCGTCTTTAAAAAACAACAAAGCTGGAATGCTCATGATGCCAAAGTCTGTAGCCACTTTAGGGTTGAAATCTACGTTTACTTTTCCAATAACGGCTTTGCCTTCGTATTCTTTTGCAAGTTCTTCTACTACTGGTCCAACCATTCTGCAAGGGCCGCACCATTCTGCCCAAAAGTCTACCAATACCGGTTTACTTGAATTCAGTACCACTTCCTGGAAGTTACTGTCTGTTATTTCTAATGCCATAGCTTTTTATATTCGTTTATTTTTGATTGCAAGATAAATGCCATTTGAAAATTTTACCAATTTTGTCAGGCTTAATTTAATTTATAATTGATTTGATGGTTGTCTAACAAAGCTAAAACCTCATTGTTTGGTTCTATTTTAGATTTTGTTGAAAGTAACTGAATGCTTTGTTCGTCAGTATGGTCTATTAACTGAATAAAGAGGTTACAGTTACCAGGGTACTTTTTCCCTAATTCACTTAAAGTTTTAACTGTTTCAGGGTTCATTTGGTGGATATCTATTGCACAATTGATTTTTGTAAAATATTTGTCTCGGACATCGCTCAGCATATCAATTGAACTGATTTTGAGTTCAAATTCATCTTCTTTGTTCCATTTGTTTTGAACCCGGCCTTTGATAAACAAGAAATAGCCATTGACCATGTACTTGCTGTTGTTGATATAATCTTGATTGAACAAAGCAAAATTGTAAGTTCCGCTAAAGTCTTCAACCGTTATACTGCCGTAATTTTTACCTTGTTTTGATACCTTGTGGTCGGCAGTGGCTACAATGCCTGCAATCCTGATTTCTTTGTTTCTCAATGGTGCCAAATCACTCAAATCTTTCAATGAATGGGTAACCAATTTGTCTATTTCTAATTGGTAGGGGTCAAGCGGATGCCCGGATAAATAGATACCAATGAGTTCTTTTTCTTCTTTGAGTTCGTGCATCAATGGCCATGGTTCACATCCAAGAATTGGAGGTTCAGGAATATTGATTTCGTTCACAGCTCCAAACAAACTCATTGAATTACTCGATTCATTGTTTTGAACTGAATTGCCATAACGAATGGCTTTTTCAATGGTATTTAAGCCGTCTTGACCCGTTGCAAAATATTGTGCACGGTGAATGCCTTTAAAGCAGTCGAATCCACCAGCAATTGCCAAAGATTCTAATGTTCTTTTGTTTACAGCTCTGAGGTTAACCCTTTTGGTTAAATTAAAAATGGAGGTATAAGGCCCATTTTTGTTTCTTTCTTCAATAATTGATTCTACTGCTGCTTCACCAACTCCTTTAATGGCACTCATGCCAAAGCGAATGATTCCTTGTGCATTCACAGAAAAGTTTAATTCAGACTCATTGATATCAGGGCCTAAAACATTTAGACCCATGCGTTTGCATTCTTCCATAAAGAATGAAACATCTTCTATATTGGTGCTCGAATTGCCCAATACAGCTGCCATGTATTCTGCAGGATAATGGGTTTTTAAATAAGCTGTATGAAAAGCAACATAAGCATAACAAGTTGAATGTGATTTGTTGAATGCATATTGTGCAAAGGCTTCCCAGTCGGTCCAAATTTTTTCTAATTTATCAATTGGCAATCCTTTGTTGGTGGCTCCATCAATGAATTTGCCTTTCATTTTGTCAAGGGTTTTCTTGTCTTTTTTACCCATTGCCTTTCTAAGAACGTCTGCATCACCTTTTGTAAATCCGGCTAGTTTCTGAGAAAGTAACATTACTTGTTCTTGATAAACAGTTACACCATAGGTGTCTTTGAGGTACTCTTCTAACTCAGGTAAATCATAAGTTATGGGTTCTTTTCCGTGTTTTCTGTTTATAAAAGTAGGAATGTATTGCAACGGTCCAGGTCTGAACAATGCGTTCATGGCAATCAAATCACTGAATTGATCGGGTTTCAGGTCTTTCAAGTATTTTTGCATACCCGCACTTTCAAATTGGAAAATACCATTCGTTTCGCCTTTTTGAAAAATCTCATAGGTTTTGGCATCATCCAAAGGAATCTCATCTAGCACGATGTCAATGTTTTTGTTTTTCTTGATAAACAACAAAGCATTTTTAAGAATGCTCAAGTTTTTTAATCCCAAGAAGTCCATCTTAATGACCCCTGCATCCTCAATGACTTTGCCTTCAAATTGGGTAACAACTAAATCATTGGAATCTTTGGCAATAGCAACAGGCACAATTTCAGTTAAATCTTTGGGAGCAATGATTAAACCTGCAGCATGCACTCCAGTACCTCTAACGGAGCCTTCTAGTTTTACGGCTTCTTTTAAAACTGTAGCCTTTAAATCAGTACCAGCATAAATTTCTCTGATTTTATTAACTGCTTCTAATTCTGTACTGTCAAGTCCTTCTTTGTCTTTGAGTCCTTTGTCACCATCAATGTTAGCGTGTAATACTCTGTTAAGCGAAATACCTGGCTTACTTGGTACCAAATTAGCCAGCTGTATCGATTCAGGCAATGGCAAATCCATGACCCTTGCAACATCCTTGATGCTTGATTTGGCAGCCATTGTGCCGTATGTGATGATTTGAGCAACTTGGTTTCTGCCATATTTTTTAATGACATAATCTATTACTTTTTGTCGGCCTAAATCATCAAAATCGGTATCAATATCGGGCATTGACTTACGGTCTGGATTTAAAAAACGCTCAAAAAGTAAGTCGTATTTGATGGGGTCAATATTGGTAATACCAATGCAATAGGCTACAGCAGAACCTGCTGCTGAACCCCTGCCGGGTCCTATAAAAACACCTAGGTCACGTCCTGCCTGAATAAAATCAGCAACAATTAAGAAATAACCAGCAAAACCCATTGTTTTAATGGTGTGCAATTCAAAATTGAGTCTTTCTTCTACTTCAGGCGTAATTTCTTTGTACCTGTTTTTAGCGCCTTCATAACAAAGGTGGTAGAGGTAGTCGTCTTGAGTTAAAAAGTTTGATGGAATTTCGTAATTGGGTAATAAAATATCTCTTTTGAGGTTGAGTGTTTCAATTTTACTGACTATTTCATTGGTATTGTCAATGGCCTGTGGAATGTCACTGAAGAGTTTACTCATTTCATCAGTGGTCTTGAAATAAAATTGGTCATTGGCAAAAGCAAATCGTTTGCCTTTCATTTGCACATCATCATCCGAAAAATCTTTCATTGCCGGCGTACTTTGTTTTTCATTGGTATTGATACAAAGTAAAATATCGTGTGCATTGGCATCTTGTTGGTCTACATAATGAGAATCATTGGATGCAATAATTTTCACATTGTATTTATCGGCAAACTTTAGCAATACCTCATTGACTTTATTTTGGTCAGCAATGTCATGCCTTTGCAATTCTATATAGTAATCTTCTCCAAAAATATCTAGCCACCATTTGAATTCTTCTTCACCAGCAGCCTCTCCTTTTTTTAAAATGGCTTTTGGCACCGATGCCCCAATACAACAGGTGGTTGCAATGAGTCCTTTGTGGTATTTTAAAATGAGCGATTTGTCTATTCGTGGGTATTTACCATACAAACCCTCCATGTAACCGAGTGAACAAAGTTTGATGAGGTTTTGATAGCCTTCAGCATTTTTTGCTAACAACAATTGGTGGTAACGAATGTCCTTATCGTCTTTGGTAAATTGTCTTTTGGTGCGGTCATTTACTACATAAAATTCACAGCCCACTATGGGTTTAACCTTGAGTGTACCATCATCGTGTTTGTGTTTGTAGGCTTCAGCTACAAATTCAAATGCACCAAACATGTTACCATGGTCTGTGATAGCCATGGCTGGCATGTTGTCTTGAATGGCTTTTTTATAAAGTTTTTCGATGTCTGCTGCACCATCTAGCAATGAGAATTGTGTGTGAACATGTAAATGAGAAAATTTCGTCATGGCTTATATTGGTAGTGCAATTAGTAACCATGCGAATTTACAAGTTTGAGAATGAAGGTTGAAGCGTGTTGATAAAATTATGCATCCCAAAATTGATGCATGTTGCTCAATATTTTTTGTTCATCCAATGAAAGCATGCAATTGAAATGTTTTTGAGGGCATGCGTCATGGCCTATTTTTGAACAAGGCCTACAGGTTAAATCTGATTGTTCTATGATTGCATGTGCAACAGTTGAATTGCCATAATACGCTGACATTCCCAATGCTGGTATGGTATTCCCCCAAATACTGATGATAGGTTTTTGAAGTGCAGCAGCAATGTGCATCAACCCTGTATCGTTACTCACAACAAATTTACTCAACGAAAGCATAGCAGCACTTTGTTTGATAGTTAATTTACCACAAAAATGGATCACTTGCTCTGGAAACAGAGTTGAAATTTTTGAGGCCATTTCACCATCTTCTTTACCACCAAGCAATACAATTGGTAATTGACATTGCTTCAAAATTGAAATGATTTTATTTGAAGGAAATTGTTTGGTTTTGTGTTGAGCCCCAATTGCCCAAGCAATAAACATTTGATGGCTATTGGGCAACAATTTTTTACAGAAATTGAGTTCGTTTTGATGACTGTAAAAATCCAGACCTTTACCATCGTTTTTGATACCAAAAATTTCTAGTGTTTGCAGGTACCTGTCAACAATGTGAATAGGAGGTAAAGCTGGTAGTTTAAAATGCACTGCAATCCATTTTTCAAGATTAATCTTTGGAAAATCGTACGTGGGAATGTCTAATATGCTTTTGAAGAAGCGGGTCCTCGAATTCACATGTAAATCAATGAGGCAATCAAAACCAAGTTGCTTGAGTTCAAAAGCTTTTAAAATTGGATGCTTGTCTAATAAATGAATTTGATGGATGTACGGATTTTCTTGTAGCAAGTCTTGGTAGCCAGGTTTGGTTAAAAAATGTATTTCCGCATCTGGAAATGCAAATTTTAACAATCTTGGCACAGGTGTACACAATACAATATCTCCAATTGAACTGAAACGAATGACCAAGATTTTTTTATGCATGTTTTGGGGGTTAACCAAGCTCAAAGATAAGCAGCCTTAAGCTATTTTATTCATCACCAAAACAGGTATGGTACTCGACATGACAATTTTTTGGACATTGGACCCCGCCATGATATAATCTAGCCAAGAATGTTCTCCTTTAAACAATGCAACTATTTGGGTATTTCCTGTATCAATGTTTTGCTGCAATTGTTCGTCGATAGGCAAATCTGGTTTTCCTTTTTTTATACTCATTCTGATGTTTTGGTAAGTGTGTTTTCTGATGTATTGCTCTGCTTCCATCATCATCATTTCACTCTCGGCCGATGCGTAATCAAAATAAAAAACATCCAAAACCGCATGGAAAATTTTAGAAAAAGGAACCATCATATCAAGTTCTTCTTCAATTTGCTGAAGGTCTGAAGCATAAACAATATGATAAATGGGTTGGAATAAAAAAGGATAGGGAACTACCAATACAGGAAAAGTACATTTGGTAACCAATTGGGAAGTATTGCTTCCCCAAAAATACCTTGTCCAGCCACTAGCTCCATGCGTTCCCATGATAACCATGTCGGCATTTGTTTGTTGAACGGCTTCAATGATACCGTCTGCAACATGTTCACAGTAATTTACAAATGCTATAGGTTTTTTGGTGTATACGATGTTTTCAGCTAAGCAAAAATTTTGAAAAGATTCAAAGAGTAATAGTTTTTCTTCTTGTTCGTCAGTGTAAAAATGATCGAGTGGAATTTCGTTGATAGGTATTACCTCAGGTATTGCATGGTACAATATCAGTTGACTATTTGTTTGCTTGGCAAACTCAACAGCGTATTTGAGCGCATTTTTTGCTTCTGGAGAGTAGTCGTTTGGAACAAGAATGTTGAGCATACCGTGTTCATTTGACAGTCAATATACAAATAAAATTAGAATAAAGGATGTTTTTGACTTGAATTTGAGTTGTTTGCTGCTTGCTGAACTTGTTCATATACATGGTCAATTTTTAAGTTTTTACCATCAGCAGCTTGAGTTGCAAGTTCATCGCAGCGTTCATTCATGGCGTGCCCGGCATGTCCTTTGATCCAATGAAACTTTACAATGTGTTTTTTTGCAATTTGATGGTATCGCAACCAAAGGTCTTTGTTCTTTTTACCCTTAAAATCTGTCCTGAGCCAATTGTTGAGCCAATTTTTTTCAATGGCTTCACACACATATTTGCTGTCAGTGTATACATGCACAGTTAATTGTTCAAACTTTAAAGTTTCTAAAGCAACAATAACAGCTAATAATTCCATGCGGTTATTGGTTGTTAAACGAAACCCTTCGCACATTTCTTTAAAGTGAACACCACTTTTCAAGACAACACCATAGCCACCTCTTCCGGGGTTACCTCTTGCTGATCCATCAGTATAAATAGTAACATTCACGGCTTGCAAGTTATATTAAATTGTATAAAAACATTGAAACCCTAAAATTAACTGTTAAATAATACTTAATCAAAATTGGGTTGTATATTTGAACGTTTAAATAGCTCAATTTTGTAGCAATGATTCAAATTTTCAAAAGTTCTTACAACCATCTTTTAGAATTAGACAAACCTGAAAAGGATTGTTGGATTCATGTTGTCAGTCCTACTGGAAAAGAAGTCAATTCATTATCAGCTCAATTACTCCTTCCACCTGAGGTATTCAATGATCCGCTTGACCCAGACGAAAATGCAAGGGTTGAAAGTCATAAAAATTGCATGCTCATAGTTTGTCGAATACCCGTTATTAACGACCAAGGTGAAGATTTACCATATACCACAATCCCATTAGGAATTGTACTCAAAAGAGATTTAATTATTACAGTTTGTAGCAGACCAACTGAATTGATTCAAGGTTTCAAAGAAAACAAGGTAAAGAATTTTTACACTCAATTCAGGGAACGTTTTGTAATGCAGCTGTTCTTTAAATCTTCAGTCATGTATTTGAAGAACCTTAAAGACATCAATAACAAGGCCAATGACATTGAACACAGTTTACACAGATCTACCAGAAATAGGGAATTGTTAGAACTCTTGTACCTTGAAAAAAGCTTGGTTTATTTTAGTACATCTTTGAAAGCAAATGAGTTGATGATGCTCAGGTTACAAAGACTCAATTTGCCTGATTGGGCTAAAGAACGTGAAAAAGAACTCATTGAAGATGTTAACATTGAAACCAGACAGGCCATAGAAATGGCAAATATTTATAGCAACATTTTAGGTAATATGATGGGTGCTCACTCTTCCATTATTTCAAACAACCTCAATATTACCATACGTTTTTTAACTTCAGTTACCATTATACTTTCATTGCCCATTTTGGTTGCAAGTATATATGGAATGAATGTTGAATTGCCTTTCCAACAAAATCCTTATGCCTTCTGGATTGTCATTGTAATGGCTGTTTTAATATCTGTAAGCGGAGTGTTTTTCTTTAGGAAGAAGAACTTGTTCTAATTATTTCCAGAGAATCTCATTGGCCTTGATGGCCTCATCCAAGTCAATCCAAATCAATGTTAAATCGTAATTGGTATAACAGATGACAATCTTCTTAATGCCATGTTCTGTTTCATATTCTTGAAGGGCTGCAATTTTATAACGTTTGCCACCCATTGAACAAGGTAACCTTTTGGCATCAATACTGGCATTTTTATTAAAGAAAGCTGCAACCAATCCGTCTCCTGTTTTTAAATCGATGTCGTTTTTAGCATAGGGTGTGGTGCGTGCATACACATCAATCCCTTTGAAGTTTGTACGCTTATTTTTACAAGGGGCAATGTGGATGGTTTTGCCAACCTCTAAGTTGACTTTTATTTGGGCATACAATTGTTGGGAACCCCAAAATGCAATCATGAAGAATAAATGGCTTAAATACCTTTTCATTGGGTGTTGTAATTATTGAACCAATTGAGTGTTTCTGTAGGTTTCAGTTTTAATTAACTGCCCTTTGGTATTGTAGTATTTCCAGATACTGTCTTTGTTATTGCGGTTGTAATAACCACTTTGTTTGAGTTTACCATTGGGGTGATAGCATGTATAAGGACCATTTTTAATGGCTTCTGATTTTTCGTATTTTTTATCTTGATCTGTTAAAGCGCTACCTGCAAAAGTATATTCCAAAATATAGTGGTAAATTTCTTTTACTTGTTTCTTTTCAGGGTCATAAAATGTTTTACCCAGTCCGTTTTCACTGATTACTTGTGCCGATAAGTTCTTTGCGTTGAATGCAAGAGCTATTAATGCGAACAGCAGTTTAAATGCATTGCTTTTGTTCATTTATTAGTGATTAGTTCCCCAGGTATTGATTTCTTCTTGACTGTACAATTCAGGGTAAAAAATTCTGAATTGAAAACGCGGAGGCAAATATTTCTGCCAATTGGTTCCGCCAGTGGCAGCCACATCGGTTTGATTTTTTTGTAAATACCTCACTGCCGATTTGTAATGTACCAATGGCCAATCAATGTTAACAGCTTTATCAAATGCCTTGAGCGCTGTTTTTAATGCTACTTTTTCTTGATCTTCTATAGGCATAGCCTTGTACAACATCCATAAATTTTTAGATTCGTTTGATTGTGCATGAATCAGAAATTCATCGGCATACTTGGCTTCAAATTGGGTCAAGGTCAATGTTTTTTTTCCTGTTTCCAATTCTGTTGCACCAGATTTCCAATAAATGGCTTCCAATTGTTCGGCAACTGATTTGTTGGTAAAAGCCTCTCGTCTGTCTTTATGGACCAAATTACAAATGGGGGTGGCGCTGATTTCAATTAAACGGTATTGTGCCGATTGGAATCCACTGGCAGGTAATAAACTCATCCTGAATTTCAAGAATTGCTCAGGTTCCATGCCCTGAATCATTATCTCAAAAGATTGGGTGAGGTTTTTAAAGTAGGCATTCATGCGGTTCAAGCGTTCAATGAAAAATTGAGCGGTTAATTTACCTTTCAATGCTTGTAACTGATTGATTTCATGGATAGTTAACTTGAAATACAATTCAGTTATTTGATGGTACATGATAAAAATAAGTTCATCAGGAATATCTGTTTTGGGTTTTTGTAAACTCAATAATGTATCAACCTGAATGTAATCCCAGTAATTGGTATATTCTTGGTACAACAAGCCTTCAAGGTAAGCTTTAAAATCCTGACCGTTTTTTTCATATTTAGCTTTGATTTTGGTTATCAAATCTAAAACTGTATCATCTATTGGATTGGTATGCATAATTAAATTTTAAAAAGGACTGCTTAAATTTTTGAGCAAAGGTAATTGGGAATCTTTTTCTGAGATAATTGGCTGTTGAGCTTGCCATTTGATACCAATTTCAGGGTCGTTCCATAGCAATCCACCTTCACTTGATTTGTCATATAGATTGGTACATTTATACAAAAATAGGGTATTGTCTGACAAGGTTTCAAAACCATGTGCAAATCCTGGAGGTATCCAAAATTGCGTATGGTTGTCCTCGTTCAATTCAATACTGTAATGTTTTCCGTATGTTGCTGAATTTTTTCGGATGTCAACAATTACATCTATGACTGCACCACGAACCACCCTTACCAATTTACCCTGATCAAAGGGTGGCGCTTGAAAGTGTAAACCCCTGATTGTCCCTTTTTGAGAACAACTTTGATTGTCTTGTACAAAATGGTGTTTTATGCCAATTTTATGAAAGTTGTTTTCGTTGTAACTTTCATAAAAATATCCTCGAGTATCTTTGAAAATAGTAGGTTGTATGACCAACGGACCTTCTATGAATAGCGTTTGTACCTGCATGTAATTTAAATATCAACTGAACAATTATAAAGAATTCAACTGCATTGTAACGAACTTTTGAATCAATATTTTTTTGAACTCTCCACATTGGTGGAAAACAGGAATTTATTTTACAGCGTTAAAACTTATTTTTGCGGTATGGAACAGAAAGATAACTGTAAAAAATGTAGAACAATCATCATTTTTTTGATTGTTACCAATATACTAACGCTTTTGCTGCTTGGATTTTTTGTCATGAACTATTTCCAAACAGATAAAAAGTTATTAGTAACCGAAGAACGTTTGGTTTCTTCAGATTCTACCAGAATGGAATTAGATACTTTGCTCAAACAAACTGCTTTGGAATTAGACCAATTCAAGGGTAGAAATGCCCAATTGGATCAGTTTCTTGGTCAAAAGAACGATTCTTTACAACAATTTGCCAAACGTATTCAAACCCTACTGAGGGCAGGGAAGGTCACTAAAGAAGAACTTGAAAAAGCCAAAGATGAACTGGATTTATTACGTTACTACAAAAGAAAATACTTAGGTCAAATAGACTCTTTGAATACTGTAATTGTAGGTTTGAACAAAGAAAATGAAACCTTGAAAACTGATATTGGCAAACAAAAAAGAAAATACGAAGACCTCAGTATGGACAATGCCAGGTTGAGTAACAAGGTAGCAATTGGCGCAAAGCTGATTACTCAAAATGTGTTGGTAACAGGTATCAAGCTCAGGAGCAATGGCAAAGAAAAAGAAACACAAAAAGCTACACAAACAGAGCAAATTAAAGTAAGCTTTACCATTGCTGAGAATTTTGTATCTGACAAAGGCAACAAAGACATTTATTTAAAAATTGTTGGACCAGACGGTGCTACAGTTTACAACCAATCTGCAGGTTCAGGTACATTCTTATACCAAAATGAGGAGTCTTTGTATAGTACCAAAAAGACTATTGAATTCAATCAAGTAGCGCAACAAGTAGCTGTGTATTGGAATGCTGGTACACCATTGTTTAAAGGAAAGTATAAGGCTGAAATATTCTGTGAAGGATTCAAAATTGGTGAATCCGATTTTGAACTTAAATAACTCTCTTATAATTTTAATATATTCGTAAACGCAAATAAAAAAACATGAAAAAAATAGTTGCAATTTTAGCATTAGCAGGTACACTTTCTGCTTGTCATTATGGAACAGAGGAAGCACAAAATACCTTGAAAGACAACGAAAAATACAAATCAGACGAATCTGGTTACTCAATTAACAGAGCAAATGTAACTGCTGGTGAAGAGAGCAACTCAGACAGTACTTCTGCTGTCATAGATTCTGCTGCAGTTAAGTAATATGCATCAGCTCGGTTCACTCCAAGCAACCAAAATAGAAAAATACAAGCATCTGTATCAGGGTATGCAAGCATTGCTGGCCAATGAAACAGATATCATAGCCAATCTGGCCAACTTTTGTAGTGCCTTAAAACAGGAATTCAATTGGTGGTGGATTGGCTTTTATATTGTAAAAAACGACCAATTGGTTTTGGGGCCATTTCAAGGTCCAGTTGCTTGTACCAGAATTGCATTTGGAAAAGGTGTTTGTGGACATGTATGGCAAACCCAACAACCAGTTATAGTGCCCGATGTACATCAATTTCCTGGGCATATTGCATGTAGTGAAGCCTCATTGTCGGAAATTGTATTGCCTCTTTGTTACCAAGAAAATGTAATAGCAGTATTAGACATTGATAGCAATTTAATCAACGATTTTAACCAAGATGATTTGGAGGGCTTACAAAAATTACTGACCTTGTTGACTCCACATTTAGAACAATTGAAAAGGCTATCAAATTTTTAAACAAATGAAACAACTCCTTCAACATAAGAACTTCTGGTTGGTGACCATTGCTGCATTGGGTTATTTTGTAGATATCTATGATTTGATTGTGTTCAATGTGGTTAAGAATTCAAGTCTTGTAGCACTAGGAGCTGATGGGGAAACACTCAAAAGCCATGAAATTTTATTGTTTAATCTTCAAATGACAGGCATGTTAATTGGTGGTTTGATTTGGGGAATCATAGGCGATAAAAAGGGTAGGGTGGCTGTGTTATTTGGGTCTATTTTTTTATACTCTGTTGCCAATATTGCCAATGCTTTTGTAGTGGATATATTTCAATACGGCATTGCACGTTTTATTGCAGGAATAGGATTGGCAGGTGAATTAGGAGCGGGCATAACCTTGGTGGCTGAAAATATGGAGAAAGAAAAGAGGGGTTATGGAACACTCATTATTGTAACATTTGGTGCCTTAGGTGCTGTTTTAGCAGGAGTAGTTGGTAAAATGTTTTCATGGCAGGCAACATACATAGTTGGCGGGGTATTGGGTTTGGCTTTACTTTTTTTAAGAGCAAGCGCTTTTGAAAGTGGCATGTACCAGAGTTTAAAAGCAAATACTTCAGTTAAAAAAGGAAGCATAAAATTGTTAATCAAAAAAGAGAATGCGCTCAAATATTTGGCTTGTATTGGTATTGGCTTACCTATTTGGTTCACCATAGGGGTATTGGTGAATTTATCGAACAGGTTTGCTGATTTCTATCAAACACCCGGACTATTGGTTGCAGATGCAGTCATGTTTGCCTATTTAGGATTGTCATCAGGTGATTTACTCAGTGGTTTATTGAGTCAGTATTTAAAAAGTAGAAAGAAAGTTGTAAAACTTTACTTGATTTTATCTTTGGTTTTGTTTGTCGTTTTCTTGTACAATACTCATGTGAGCTTATTTTATTTTAAGTTCATGGCATACTTATTGGGTTTTGCAACAGGTTATTGGGCTTTGTTTGTTACCATAGCCGCCGAACAGTTTGGTACCAATATCCGATCAACGGTTGCCAATACTGTCCCGAATTTTGTAAGAGGTGCAGTGGTTCCAATTACCTTGAGCTATACTTATCTCTCTCAAAGCATAGCCATCAACCATGCTGCCATGATTGTAGGGTTGGTATGTATTTTAATTGCGTGGCTTGCTATTAGTTATGTGCAAGAAAGTTTTAGTAAAGACTTAAACTATATAGAATTAGATTAATTGCCCTCATCATTCAACGTTTTTAAGTCTTTTTCATTCAATCGGTAAGTGGTCCATTCTGATAATGCTTGAGCGCCGAGTTTCTCGTACCAATCAATGGCTTTTTGATTCCATTTTAACACATTCCATTCCATTCTTCCGCATTTCAATTGGTTTGCTTTTGCTATCAATTGTTGCATCAATTGTTTGCCATATCCCTTGTGTCTGTGAGTTGGAACGATGTATAAATCTTCTAGGTACAATCCTGGTTTGGCCACAAAGCTAGAATAGTTCAAATAATACAATGCAAAGCCAACAGCAATATCATTTTCAAAAGCTAATAAACATTTTACATATGGTGTTTCGCCAAAAAAATGTGCTTCTATGGTATTTATGCTTGCTTGAACTTCATGACTCAATTGTTCAAATTCAGCTATTCCATGAATAAAAGCTAAAATGATTGGAGCATCGGATAATACTCCATCTCTAATGTAAAATTGATTTTGCATTTTTATTGAACTTGTAACTTAAAATCTCCTTTAATTTTTTTGAACTTTTGTGCTGGCTGTATTTGGTTAACTGTTGGCATTTTTAATGTTATTTCTAAGTGCCAAGTTTGCTCATCTAATTGATATCCTTTTATTTTTCCTTTGAGAACAGATACTGGGCCAGCATCTCTGCAAAAACAGGATTTCAAATAAATGACGGTGTTTTTGGTTGCAGAAATTTTCTGATTTATTTTTTTTAGTTTGGTTGGTTTGATTGCTAAAACAATTGTTTCTGAAAACTCATCATCTGCAATTTCAACAATGTCTGCAGCTTTATAGGTGTATTGAAATACCCAATTGTTTCCTCTTTGGAGCTGATAAGGCTGCAACTGTCCCTGTTTTGGCTGCAAATGGATGGTTTTATTTGAATACCAAATTGTGGAAATGCTTGCGGGTTTGATGCCACTTTCTTGGGCAAAAATCAAACATCTTGAGAGGCCAAAAAATAGCAATAATAGAAGGGGTAACCGGTACATTTCTTTCAATTTTATTGTTGGCAAGTTACTGGATTGCAACTAAATTTGATTGATGAAAATAAAGGAAAAGTACGAACAGGTAATCAGTTATTTCTTGAAACACCAACCCGAGGCCCAAACAGAATTGAGCTATTCCAATCCTTTTGAATTGTTGGTTGCGGTTATTTTGTCGGCCCAGTGTACTGATAAACGTGTAAATATGGTTACTCCAGCTATTTTCAGAGATTTTCCAAGTCCTGAAAAATTAGCTCAAACCAATTTTGAAACCCTTTTTCCTTATATACAAACCATCAGTTATCCGAATAACAAAACCAAACACTTAATTGGTATGGCCAATATGTTGGTACATGATTTTAACTCAGTAGTTCCAAGTCAAATCAATGACTTAATTAAATTACCTGGTGTGGGACGTAAAACAGCCAATGTGATTGTGAGTGTTGTGTATGATCAACCTGCAATGGCAGTAGATACCCATGTTTTTAGAGTAAGTAACCGAATTGGTCTGACCAAAAATGCCAAAACTCCTTTGGCTGTTGAACAACAATTGGTAAAATACATTCCAACCGAACACATTGCAACTGCACATCATTGGTTGATATTACATGGTAGGTATGTTTGCATGGCACGACAACCCAATTGTCAAGCCTGTGGGATTCAGTTGTATTGTAATTATTTCAAAAAGCAGCAAAAAGCTTAGTTTAAATTTAAAGCCTCAATGTTTTTAGGGTATTGTGTTCCAATTTGTTTACTCAGCAACAATGTATTGCCGTCTGCACCAATTTGAAGTAGATTGGGTCTGCTGGTATATGATTTTCGGTAAACAAGCATTCCTGTTCTGTCTATGACCCAAAGTTCTGCTATGGCATCTAGTGTGCTATGAATGATCAACAAACAAAGGTATTGAGCAGCTTTACTTTCAAGGTAATAGATAGCACTCGGGTTACCATGCATCATGGCATATTGAAATGAAAAACCATTTGATACGACCTGGAATTTCAATTGTTTACCTGATACAAAAATGCCTATGCTATCATTCATTTCTATTGGAATTGCTGGAGTGTACACCTGGTTGGGAATGCTTTCAAGTTGTTTGAATTCATTTTCATTGATAACAATCGGCTCTTGTTTTTTAACATTGGGTCCAAAAGCATAATGAACCATTTCGTTGTATGGTTTAATCAAAAAGAGGTATAAAAAAAGGGGTACTAACAAGAACAAACTGGCATGGATTAGTTTTAATTCAAATTCAGGTGCAATTTTTTGAGCAAAAAGATGTACCATATAACCCAATAAAACACCACAAAAAGCACACAAAACAGCAAATGGAACCAGCCAATACAATCCTAAATAAAATGAATCTCTTAGGTAAAAGAATTGAGCAACTGCATTCATGCCAATGAAAGCCACACAGCCTATCAGATAAAAAAACAAGGCATATATTGAAATGGCATATTGCTGAAAACTAGCAGTTCGTATAAATTTACTCTTCAATCCAAAATAAAGAAAGAGTATACTTAAGGCAGCAATTCCAATTGCAAGTGGGTCTAACTGACCAATCAATGCTTGAATGAGTTTGAATTGCATTTAGTTGATGGGTTTAACAAAGTCGTTTCTCATTAAATAACTATTTGCAGGTATTTGCCAAAATCCCCAACGCTTCATTGCCACTTGTTCAAATTGAAATGGAACAGAAGCCTTGTTTTGTAAGTGATTCACTTGAACCTGTAACAAAGGCCAAGGGGTATTTCCTGAACTTCCACACGTGGCTATTTGCTGGCCTTTTATCACGTCATTACCCAATTGAATTCCTCCATATGATTTGTCTATGTGAGAAAATTTTACCAAATAGCCATCATTGGTTAAAATGGTCAATTGATTGCCATTGGGATTTAAAGTATCAAGTGGTTGTAATACGGATTGGTTGTTCAGTGAATCAATCAGGCTTACAATTTTACCAGAAACTGGGGCGAAAATAGGAGCTTTGAATCCAAAGACATCTGTCAATGCCATGCCACCATTTTCAAAAAATAAACCTGCATCATTGACTTGAATCAAATCTAAAGCATATGCTTCTGAAGAGTCAATGCCATGTACATTGGTTGTAATACTGCCACCCCCATGCATAACGCGCCAAGTACCTTTAACCGGAAATCCTATTTGAATGGTATGATCTGCTAACGGAATTGACCATATCCGTTCTGCTAATAAAGACGAGAGACCAAATCCAAGAAACCAGAAAACACTTAGTAAAAAGAACAAGATACGTTTTACAAATTCAGTTTTTAATTTGTCTGAATAAGTTAAACACAGCACCATTTCTTGAGCTGCAATGGCTAACCATAAAAAAATAAACAATTGATTCAACCATTCATGTACAAATATTCTGAAGGTGGAAACAAACAAAAATAAATGTGGAATGGCTATCCAAATACAAATCTGAGCAAGAAGAAAAATCATTTTAATTGACAAAACAAAACTGCTCGCCTGTCCATTCCAAAGCCAACTACGGGTTTGTTTGTTTTTTAAAACCAAATAGGTGCGAAACACCAAAATCAGCAATAAAATGCCGTTTAAAATGAGCAAGCCATTTTCATAAGAGGATTGGTATGCCAATAGCGTTTGTTCCATTATTTGGCTAAATTCTCATTGAAATATTGAGTAATTTTCCTCATCAAATGCACACGGTCATTGCCCATTACATTGTGGAGGTGTTCGGGATAAACAAAGTAATCTATGAGTATACCATCTTCAACACATTTTTTAACAAATTGAAGGCTATGTTGCCATAGCACCACATCGTCTGAGGTGCCATGAATCATTAGTAATTTACCTTTTAAGTTTTTGGTATATCCTAATAAATCAGCTTGTTGATAGCCTAAAGGATTTTCTTGAGGTTGGTCCATGTATCGCTCAGTATACATGATTTCATAATAACGCCAGTCAATGACAGGTCCACCTGCAACTCCAGCTTTAAAAATATCAGGTGTTTTTAACATCAAACTGGTGCTCATGAATCCGCCAAAACTCCAACCAAAAACACCCATTTTGCTACTGTCTACATAAGGTTTTGATTTTAAAAATTGAATACCTGCCAATTGGTCTTCTAATTCAAGTTTACCTAAGTTTCTATGGATGGCATTTTCAAAATTTAAACCTCTGTTTAATGAGCCTCTGTTGTCTAAGCTAAAAGTAATGTAACCTTGTTGAGCCATGTAATAGAGCCACATATCAGCCTGGCCTAACCAACTGTCAGATATTAATTGCACATGAGGTCCGCCATATACATATACAATGACAGGATATTTTTTTGTAGCGTCAAATTGAGGTGGCAAAATCATTCTGCAGTTCAATGGAACTGTTTTATCGGTTGAAGCAATAGTAAATGTTTGAATTTCACATTTTTTATAATCTTTCAGTGGATTTGTGGCATTCAAAATAGTTGCCAACTCTTTACCATTGGTTTCGTGCAGTACAATCCTTCTGGGTGTATACAAATTGCTGAATTGATCTAAAGCATGAGTTCCTTTGCTATTGATGTATGTTTGATGTACGCCTGGGTTTCCATTAATGACATGTGATTGTGCTGTTTTTAAATCCAATACATAACTGAACCTGTGCATACCTTGGTCTGTGTATGCGGCATAAAACAATTTTTCACCATTTTCATTGAAACCTAAAATATCAGTTACCGCAAAACTACCCTTGGTCAATTGCCTTATTAACTCACCTTTTTTATTGTATAAATACAAATGGTTAAAACCATCTCTTTCACTCATCCAAATAAAGTTGCCTGTGTTGTTTTTGGTAAATAAAATAGGTTTTTCAGGTTCAACATATTTGTCATGTTTTTCTGTAAACAAAAGGCGAATAAATGCACCTGTTTTAGCATCGTATTGTTTTAAATTCATTTCATTTTGCGCCCTATTTACATGTGCTATGTATATGAATTCATCATTTGGACTCCATGCAATATTGGTTAAATATTGTTCTGCAGGTAAGCCAGTTTGTAATTCAACTGTTCTTTTGTTTTGACTATCATAAACCAATACTTTTACCTCATGACTTGTGTTTCCTGCCATTGGGTATTTGAATGAATGAAATTTACTTGGTTTGGTTAAATTGAGGTGATTGGTATCTAGCGCATCAAAATTCATGGTTTGGTAATCGCTCACCATTTCTTCGTTCATTTTATAAAAGGCAAGTTGTTTACCTGAATTAGAGAAAAATGTTCCCTTGTTGATGCCAAATTCGTTTCGGTGAACAGCTTTGCCATAATGAAGGGTAGGAGAACCATCAGTAGTAATTATTTCTCTTTTATCTTCAGCTGTTTGATTGAAATTTTTCTCAGCGGTTTTACCTTGGTGCAACCAAAGTTGGTTATTGAGTGTGTATGCTAAATTTTGACTGTTAGGTTCATAATCTAGGTTTTCAGCATTAAATGGTGCTTTTGCCAAAAGTTCACAAGTGTTTTGAGTCAGGTTAAAATGGTAAATTGCATTGTTAAATTGAAACCTGAAGGTACTGCCATTAACAAATGTGATGGCAGGAAATTTAGCCATATCCTTGGCTTCTTTGTTTAGGTTTCTCCAAGCATAATTAAATGTTTGAATGTTTAAAATGGTGTCTATTTTTAATGTTGTAGCGTCTTCGGTAAGTAATATTTCAACATTGTTTTGTTTGCTTGTAAAACCAAATTTGTCGGTACCTGGAATCCATTGTAATTGATTTAGTTTTTCAGGTGCAAGGACTGTTCTTTGTTTCAAAACGGCATCTTCTATGCTGAGCATTTTATCTTGAGCATTTGCTTGGGTACAACCAATTAAAAGAGCTGTTACTAAAATGCGTTTCATTTGTTTGATTTTGTTCATAATTGAGTAGCGTTCTAATTTTTGACCAAAATACTGCAATTTAAAGCATACAAAACCCACATTTTGTACCCATTTTGGCTTGAGTTTTTTTTGTTTGAGTATGCTAAAGGAATGCTTATTTTTGCCAATCAATTTTTAAAATAAATGTTCGAAAATTTAAGCAGCAGGTTAGACAGAGCTTTTAAAGTGCTCAAAGGACAGGGTAAGATTAGTGAAATCAACGTAGCTGAAACCGTAAAGGAAATCAGAAAAGCATTGATTGATGCCGATGTGAATTTTAAAATAGCTAAACAATTTACCGATACTGTAAAGGAAAAGGCTTTGGGAGCCAATGTGCTAACAAGTGTCACCCCTGGTCAGTTAATGGTTAAAATTGTGAGCGATGAATTGACTGCTTTATTGGGCGGAACCACCCAAGATATTAACCTGAATGGCAATCCTAGCATCATTTTAATGGCTGGATTACAAGGTTCTGGTAAAACCACTCACAGTGCTAAACTTGCCAATTATTTGAGTAAAAAAGGCAAATCAGTAATGTTGGCAGCCTGTGACGTATACAGACCTGCAGCGATTGCTCAGTTAAAAGTTTTAGGTGAACAATTGAATGTTCCTGTATATGCCAACGAAAATAGTAAAAATCCTATAGACATTGCCAAAGAAGCTTTGAAAGCAGCTAAAGAAGCTGGTTCAAAAGTGCTAATCATTGACACCGCTGGTCGTTTGAGCATTGATGAAGAAATGATGAAAGAGATTGGCGACATCAAAAATGCCGTTCAACCCCAAGAAATTTTGTTTGTTGTGGATGCAATGACTGGTCAGGATGCTGTTAATACGGCTAAAGCCTTCAATGATGTATTAGATTTTACGGGTGTTATTTTAACCAAATTAGATGGTGACACCAGAGGTGGTGCTGCTTTGTCTATTAAATCGGTAGTAAACAAACCGATTAAATTCATGGGTATGGGCGAGAAAATGGAAGCATTAGATGTTTTCCACCCAGACCGCATGGCCCAAAGAATTTTAGGAATGGGCGATATTGTTAGTTTGGTAGAAAAAGCCCAATCAGTTTTTGACGAAGAAGAAGCTGAAAAACTTCAAAAGAAATTATTAAAAGACCAATTCACGTTCGAAGACTTTTATACCCAAATTCAACAAATCAAAAAAATGGGTAACCTCAAAGATTTGATGGGCATGATTCCTGGAGTTGGTAAATCAATCAAAGATTTGGATATCAGTGACGACGCTTTCAAAGGCATTGAGGCCATCATCAACTCTATGACCCCAATAGAACGTAAAAATCCCGATTTAATCAATGGATCAAGGCGCAAAAGAATAGCAACAGGAAGTGGAACAGACATCCAACAAGTGAACCAATTGCTCAAGCAATTTGAAGAAATGCGTAAAATGATGAAGAGCATTGGGAAATTACAGGGAGCAGGAAGAAGCTTACGTGGTATGCCCTTTATGAAATAGTTAGTGAATGCTCAAGGTATGATCCATTCTAGTTTGGATGCCTTGGTATTTGCATTGCTTTTTAATTGTTTGAAACCAAGTATACTGTGGTCCTAGTTGTTGTTTCAAAACAAATGCTTCTGCCTCGCTGCTAAAACTTTCAAATAACTGTTCAATTGGTTCTTTCAACCCTGGCAATTGTATGGTTCTGAATTCAGTTAATTTAGCTTTTTCTGCAGCAACTGCTATAGCTCTGTCCAAACCACCTAATTCATCAACTAAGCCAATTTTCAGTGCATCTTTGCCGCTCCAAACCCTACCTTGAGCAATGGAGTCTACTTTTGCTTCACTGATTTTTCTGCCTTGTGCTACCTTCTTAATAAAATCAGTGTAAATTAAATCTACGCCATTTTGGATGACTTGTTTTTCAGAGGGGTTCAAAGGCCTGTTGGGCATTCCTAAATCGGCGTATTCACCAAATTTCACAGTTTCTATGTGTACACCTAATTTATTCTCTAATAAATTTTGTGCATTGAGCAGCATGCCAAATACGCCAATTGAACCAGTAATGGTATTGGGTTGAGCAATGATCCAATTGGCTGGTGCAGCAATATAATACCCCCCACTCGCAGCAACACTTCCCATGGAAACAACAACTGGCTTTGATTTTTTTACCAATTCAATTTCTCTCCACATTACATCTGAGGCAAGGGCACTTCCGCCTGGTGAATTGATGCGCAATACCAATGCTTTGATGTTTTCATCTTTTCTGATTCTTTTGAGTTGTTCGCAAATAGAGATTGACCCAATATTGCCATCGCTGCTTTTACCCGAAACAATTTCTCCATTGCAATATAAAATGGCAATTTGATTGGCTGATGAAGCAGGTTTTACACTTGAGTTTTTGTATTTGCTTGCCAAAATAAAATGCGGCTCTTTTTCTGTAGGTTGTAGGCAAAGTTTTTGAATTTCCTCTTTTACTTGGTCATCATACAAAACACCGTCAATCATTCCAAGTTCAACAGCTTGATGGGTTTGTTGTATTTTCAACTCATTGATAACCTTGTGCACAAAAGCGTTGTCCTTTTTACGGTCTAAGGCTATTTGTGCTACAAAATGATGGTACAATGAGCCTAAATAACTTTCAATTTGCGCCCTGTTTTCATTGCTCATTTTGTTGGCAATGAATGGTTCACCTGCCGATTTGAATTTACCATGTCTGATTAATTGTGGCTCTAAACCAATTTTATCGAGTGCATCTTTCAAGTAAACCACTTCAGAGGCCAAGCCATTCAGAACCAATGTGCCGTTTGGATTCAAATAAATTTTGTTAGCTGTTGCTGCAAGATAATAACCATATTCATCTATCATTTCAGCATAAGCAACAATGAATTTATTGTGCTTCTTGAAGGCCAATAAAGCTTTTCTGAGCTCTTCAACTATGGCAAAACTTTGACTACTCAAATCTAACTCTAAATAAATGCCTTTGATATGTTCATCAATTGCTGCATCGTTAACAACTTTAATAAGGTCTTGAAGACCCTGTTCTTTTCCAAAACCAGGCATACCAAACATACTCAAATCTACATTTCCTTTGCTGCCCCTTTCAGGTATGCTATAGTTGATTTTTAAATGAAGCACACTGTTATCCGGCACTTGAATCATTTCAGTTTCTTCGCTCAAGCCAC
The DNA here is from genome assembly GCA_027491355.1 of Bacteroidota bacterium. Lineage (GTDB taxonomy): Bacteria > Bacteroidota > Bacteroidia > UKL13-3 > UKL13-3 > CAISCU01. Next base: position 13,560 of record JAIXWI010000010.1, on the reverse strand, counting down.
TCGTCAATGCACTAACAGCACTTATTAATAATACAAATCCTACAAATCCTGCGAGTAAAAAACCAAACATACTGGCCAGTGTAAATTTTAAAAATTGTTTCATTGCAATTGAATTGGCTGTAAATATACAAAGCAAATTACATAGATAACGCTAATCAATACAAACCAAAAAGGATTGTTTTTTTGCTTTCAGTTCAAATAGTTTGGCTTATTTTTGCATTTTATTCAACACAATGAACAATTCAAACGCTGAACTCTACGCAATCAGTCCTGTTGATGGCAGGTACAAAAGGCTTACTAAAAATTTAGGAAATTATTTTAGCGAATTTGGGTTGATTAAATACAGGGTTCTTGTAGAGGTGGAGTACTTTATTGCCTTGTGCAAACTCCCATTGCCTCAACTGGCTACTTTTGATATAGCTACCTATGAACAACAATTGAAAAACCTTTACCTCAATTTCAGTGAATCAGACGCCCTTCGCATCAAAGAAATTGAGAAAACCACCAATCATGATGTCAAAGCAGTTGAATATTTTTTAAAAGAAGCTTTCGAACAAATGAATATCAGCCAAGCAGCTGAGTTCATACATTTTGGATTGACCTCTCAAGACATCAACAATACTGCGATACCGTTGAGTTTGAAAAATGCTTTTGAACAAGAATTGCTTCCTATGATGGAGCAGGTTTTTGATAAAATGAAGCACCAAGCTGAAGATTGGGCTAAGATTCCAATGTTGGCCAAAACCCATGGTCAACCAGCTTCACCAACATTGTTAGGTAAGGAATGGAAAGTGTTTGTTGAAAGGCTTGATATACAGCTTAAAGCATTGAAACAAGTGCCATTTTCAGCAAAATTTGGTGGGGCAACAGGTAATTTTAATGCCCATCATGTGGCTTATCCTACTATCAACTGGGTTCAATTTGCCAATACGTTTGTTAACCATACTTTAAGTTTGAGTCGTTCACAATACACCACTCAAATTGAACATTACGATCATTTGGCTGCATTTTGCCATGCCAACATGCGCATCAATACTATTTTATTGGATTTTTGTAAAGATGTATGGCAATATGTTTCAATGGAATATTTCAAGCAACAACTAAAAGCTGGTGAAGTTGGTTCAAGTGCCATGCCTCATAAAGTAAACCCAATTGACTTTGAAAACGCAGAGGGTAATTTAGGAATTGCCAATGCATTGTTCTCTCATTTGGCTGAAAAATTACCTGTGTCGAGGTTACAACGTGATCTAACTGACAGTACTGTACTTAGAAATTTAGGTGTGCCATTGGCGCATCAAATCATTGCATTGCAGTCAATTTTAAAAGGTTTGAACAAACTTTTATTGAATGAAAGTAAGTTGCATGCAGATTTAGAACAAAACTGGGCTGTGGTGGCAGAAGCCATTCAAACCATTTTAAGACGAGAAGGCTACGAAAAACCATACGAGGCCTTGAAAGCGCTTACCAGAACCAATGAACACATAGGGCCTGAGCAAATTAGAAATTTTATCCATACCTTGCAGGTAACTGAGCAAGTAAAACTTGAATTGCTCAATGTTACACCCCATAATTACACAGGTATTTAAATGAAAAGGGTTTTAGTAGGAATAGTTGCAATGATGTACATGTCGATGGCTTGTAATGAGCCCATTGCACACATTGAATTACGTACAGACAGTACTAAAATTACCCGAACCTTTAGGTCTAAACCAACAGGAGGTTCTATTCCAGGATTAAATGCCGAAGTCATAGATTATACCTTAGCCAATCCTTATCAAAGTAAAAGACAATTGTTCAGAGACAGTACCATTTGCATGAGCTGGGACCAAGCAGGCTTTCCAAATGCAAAAAGGTTCATCAAGTTTTTTGAGCATTTTCAATGGGATGTTATGGACCGCAACAAGGAAAGAATTGCAGGTGTAATTGCCTTTCCAATTCCTGGCTATCCAAGTAGAGCAGATTTTATACGAGATTTCGACCTCATATTTGGGCCAGATTTTGTAGAACAAATTTTACATCAAAATCCTATGGAGATATACAGAAACAAAGCTGGTGCCATGATTGGAAATGATGGTCAGTTGTGGTTTCAAATAAGGGGAGGGCAATACAAAATTGTCCGAATTAACCCTTAACAGTGTCTAAAAATTCTTTTCAAAACAGGCTTAAAATCTTGATTTTGTTTGTTTTTTATTTGAAAAGTTTGCATTTTTGCCACCCCCTAATGGAACTGGAGACCATTGGGTTAAAACAAAAAACATATGTCAGTAAAAATCAGGTTACAGCGTCAAGGACGCTCTAAAGCACCTTTTTACCACGTAGTGGTGGCGGATTCACGTGCTCCGAGGGATGGTAAATTTATCGAGAAAATTGGTTCATACCTTCCTCAAACTCAACCGGCAACGATTGATCTAGATGTTGATCGTGCGGTTTATTGGTTACAAAATGGCGCTCAGCCAACAGACACTTGTCGTGCCATCCTTTCTTACAAAGGTGCCATGATGAAAAGACACTTGAGTCTTGGTGTTGCTAAAGGAGCCATTACACAAGAACAAGCAGACGCAAAATTTGCTGCTTGGGAAAATGAAAAAATTACCAAAATTGAGCAACACAAAAACCGTGTTAGTTCAGGTGCTAAAGACAAATTGGCTGCTAAATTAGCTGATGAAGCAAAAGCAAGTGCTGCAAGAGCAGAGAAAATTGCGGCTAAAATTGCTGCTGCCAATGCTGAAGCACAAGCTGCTGAAGCTGCAACAGAAGAAGCGCCTGCTATGGAAGCAACTGAAGAAGCACCAGCTGCAGAAGCAACAGAAACACCTGCAGAATAAGATTCAATTGAAAACCATCAACAGAAAAGATTTTGATCTAGTTGGCTCGGTTCTCAAAACGCATGGAAATTTTGGAGCTGTTAAAATACAATTGCTTCAAAAGGAAAAAATAACAGAATGGGCTTTTCTCGAAATCCGAGAAAAGCCCGTTCCGTTTTATATCAATGAGCTCAAGCAAATCAGTCCCACAGAATACATATTACATTTCAAGGATATTGATACAGTTGACAAAGCCATTGATTTGGTTGGACTTTCGTTTTTATTGCCAAGAAAAAAAGGCTTAAGAAGGCACAAAGAAATTTCAGATCAATTGATTGGTTTTGAAATCATAGATGTGCAACACGGAAGCATTGGTAGGGTAGAGGAAGTCATTGAAATGCCCATGCAGGTATTACTCAAAACTACCTATCTTGGAAATGAATGTCTCATTCCAGCTGTAGAACCCATAGTTTTAGGACTCGATGAAGTTGACCGTATCATTGATGTTGAACTGCCCGAGGGCATTTTGAATTTATAACTACCAGAGGTCTATATCCTCCCAATTGTAAGGGCTGGCAATACAAATACCTATAAACATGGTTTGTGGTTGGTAGTCATAGCCTACATTTAAAATGAGCCTACTGGTGATTGGTAGAAAAACACCCGCACCAAAATTCAGGGCAAAACCTGTTTCTTTCTCATTCATGATCCATTCTTTTATTAAAGGATTGCCATAAGCATTTACCTCGCTGAGTGTGCGGATCCTCGTTAGCCCTGCACCCATGTAAAAAGGAATTTTTTTGGTTAATGCTTTTACATAGTTAAAATTAATGCTGTATGCATATTGGTTGATGTGGTTGCCTGTTAGCCAGGAATTCTTACCAGCATTGTCAATTGAGATATTACTAATATTCATTTTCCGGATGTCCAAGATTGCTTGTACTCCAACTCGCCAGCTGATACCAAATCCATATCTTCGATAATTGACATGGTTTCCTCCAGCCATCAATTCTGAAGATGGAAAAACTCCAATTCCTAAGGCATTGTAATTAACAGCTTTTCCTTTATCAGTTGCCATTTTTAACTGATTTTTTTGAACATGATTCAAGGATTGGCTAAACAATGCAAATGGTAAGCACACAACCAAAAGGGTTTTAAATAGCTTCATACCCAAATGTATTTAAAATCTGTTAAATTAGTATGGTTGAGATTCTTTTTTGTAGATTGCAACCATGAGAATAGACATCCTCACCCTTTTTCCTGAAATTTTTCAAGGACCATTGAGTGAATCAATTCTTAAAAGAGCTGTTGCTCAAGACTTGGTTCAAATTCAATTGCACAACATCAGAGATTATTCAGAAAACAAACATAAAAAGGTGGATGATTATCCGTTTGGAGGTGGGGCCGGTATGGTAATGGGCATTCAACCCATTGACAAATGCCTGGAAGCAATTCAGCTTCAAGGCGAAACAGATGAAGTTATTTACATGAGCCCTGATGGGGAGCCATTTACTCAAAAAATTGCCAATCAATTGTCAGGCAAAAAGCATTTGGTTTTTTTATGTGGGCATTATAAAGGTGTTGACGAGAGGGTGAGAACCCATTTGGTTACCCGTGAACTTTCTTTAGGAGATTTTGTATTAACAGGAGGTGAACTGCCTGCAGCTGTAATGGTTGACGCCATTGTTAGGCTTATTCCGGGTGTTTTGGGTGATGAAAGTTCAGCCCTGAGCGATTCTTTTCAAGACGATTTAATCAGTCCGCCGGTTTATACACGTCCAGCAAATTACAAAGGATGGACAGTGCCCGATGTCCTATTATCCGGACATCAGGCTAAAATAGATGAATGGCGACATGAACAGAGCATAGAACGAACCAAAGAACGCCGTCCTGACCTGTTTAATGAAGATTTATCCACTACTAAAACGGATATTTAAAAATATTTTATAAAAAGGTGTTTGATTTTAATCTTTAATGCTTATTTTCGCAGTCCTAAATTTAGAACAAAGACACTAGAATCATGGACGCGATAAAATTTGTTGAACAAGAGTTTACCCAAGAAAAAAACTTCCCAGCTTTCAGAGCTGGTGACACTGTAAATGTACATTACAAAATTCGTGAGGGTAACAAAGAGCGTATCCAACAGTACCAAGGTATTGTTTTGCAACGCAGAAACGCTGGTTTGAATGAAACCATTACAGTACGTAAAATTTCTAACGGAGTTGGCGTAGAGCGTATTTTTCCTTTATATAGCTTAAACATCGACAAAATTGAACTGGTCGGTCGTGGTAAAGTGCGTAGAGCGCGTTTGTTCTATTTGCGTGATGCCAAAGGCAAAAAGGCTAAAGTTAAAGAAAGAAGAGGGTAAGATAAAAATAACTTAAGCAAACAGCCCCGGTTCACAATAGATGAGTCGGGGCTTTTGTTTATTCTTTTTACAACAATCAATAAAATAAATTCGATACAAATGAGTCATCAACCACAACCTACAGAAGCTGCCAAGTTTAACCCTGCTTCTTTTGAAGACAAATGGTACCAATATTGGATAGAAAACGATTTTTTTAAGTCAGTTCCTGACCACAGAGAACCTTTTACAATGGTCATTCCTCCACCAAATGTAACGGGTGTGCTGCACATGGGTCATATGTTAAACAATACCATTCAAGATGTTTTGATTCGCAGGGCCAGGATGCAGGGTAAAAATGCATGTTGGGTTCCGGGTACAGATCATGCTTCCATTGCTACTGAAGCTAAAGTAGTACAATTATTGAGAGAAAAAGGTATTAAAAAATCTGATTTGAGTAGAACAGATTTCTTGGCACATGCTTGGGAATGGAAAGACAAATATGGTGGGATTATTCTTGAACAGCTTAAAAAATTAGGAGCCAGTTGCGATTGGAGTCGTACCCGTTTCACCATGGAAGAAAAGCTGAGCAACGCTGTTACTGAAGTATTTGTAGACTTGTATGAAAAGGGTTTGATTTACAGAGAATTGAGGATGGTCAACTGGGACCCTCAAGGTAAAACTGCATTGAGTGATGAAGAAGTCATTTACAAAGAGGTTGTTTCAAAATTGTATTTCTTGAAATATCCAATTGTTCAAGGCACTGCTGCAAAACCAAGGCATGAGAATGCTTGGCTTAAGGACTATGTTGTCATTGCTACTACCAGACCTGAAACCATTTTAGCAGACACTGCAATTGCCATCAATCCAAACGATGAAAGGTATGCGCATTTAATTGGAGCTAAGGTTAAAGTACCGTTTACTGATAGAGAGGTTCCTGTAATTGCAGATGAATATGTTGCCATTGATTTTGGAACTGGTTGCTTAAAAGTAACGCCAGCTCACGATAAAAACGACTATGAATTGGGTAAAAAATACCAATTAGAAGTGATTGATATTCTTACGGAAGAAGGCTTCTTGAATGAGCTAAGCGCAGACCAAAGATACATTGGTAAAGACAGGTTTGCTGTTCGTAAGCAAATTGCAATAGATTTAGAAGAAGCGGGTTACCTAGAAAAAGTTGAAGAGTACAAAAATCAAGTAGGAACCAGCGAAAGAACAGGTGCAGTTATTGAACCAAGATTGACTCTGCAATGGTGGGTAAACATGAAGCAATTCATGGAGAAAAACCCTCAAGTTTTGGATGCGGTTATGAACGATGAAATTCAATTCCATCCAGCCAATTTAAAAAATACTTACAGACATTGGATTGAAAACATCAAAGATTGGTGTATTTCCAGACAATTGTGGTGGGGGCAGCAAATTCCTGCTTGGTACGATGAACAAGGAAATTTATTGGTTGTTGCAAAAGACGAAGCCAGTGCATTGGCAAAATTAGGGGTTGATTTCAAGGGTAAATTGGTACAAGACGAAGATGTATTGGATACTTGGTTCAGTTCTTGGTTATGGCCAATTTCTGTTTTTGATGGTTTTGAAGATCCAAAAAACAAAGACATCAGCTATTATTTCCCAACCAATGACTTGGTAACTGCTCCTGAAATTATGTTTTTCTGGGTTGCAAGAATGATCATGGCGGGTTATGAATGGAGAGGAGAAAAACCTTTCAAGAATGTTTATTTTACTGGTATTGTAAGAGACAAACAACGTCGTAAAATGAGCAAAAGTTTGGGTAATTCACCAGATCCACTAGACCTCATTGCACAATATGGAGCAGATGGTGTACGCATGGGAATGTTGTTGTGCTCTCCTGCTGGAAATGATATTTTATTTGACGAAGGTTTGGTTGAACAAGGACGAAATTTTGGCAACAAAATTTGGAATGCTTTTAAGCTTGTGAAATCTTGGGAAGTATTACCAGATAGCCAATTTTCTGAAGAAATTTTGAAGAGTAACCAAAACAGTTCTTTGTGGTTTGAATACAGGTTCAATGAAGTATTGGCTGAAATTGAAACCAAGTTCAATGAATACAAATTGAGCGAGGTGTTGATGCAGGTTTATAAACTCATTTGGGATGATTTCTGTGCTTGGTATTTAGAAATGATCAAACCAGCTTACCAACAGCCAATCAATGAGTCTACTTATTTGCAAGCCATAGGATGTTTTGAACAGTTGTTGAAATTATTGCATCCATTCATGCCATTTGTGAGTGAAGAGATTTGGCAACAACTCAAACAAAGAACTGCAAGCGAAAGTATTTGTTTGGCAACGTATCCAAAGTCGCAAACGGTAAGGAAAGTTGACCTTTCATTGGTTTTTGAAACCATTACAGCAATCAGGAACCTAAGGAATGCCAAGGGCTTGAGCCCTAAAGAAGCACTTACTATTGTTGTCAAAGCTACCGATGAAAGCAGCTACTCAAACAACGCTTTTTTACTGAAGAAATTGGCCAATATTGGTGAAATGACATTCAATAAAAATGCCAATGCTACAGGTAATTTGGTTTCATTACCAGTTGGAACCGATGAAATTTTGGTTGCCTTGAATTTAGAAATAGATGTTCAGGCTGAAAAAATTAGAATAGAACAAGAGATTGGCTACTTACAAGGTTTCATGAAATCAGTTGACGCAAAATTGAGTAATGAAAAATTTGTAAGCAACGCCAAGCCTGAATTGGTAGAAAAAGAAAAGCAAAAAAAGCAAGACGCCATTCAAAAAATTCAAGTATTGGAACAAAGTTTAAAAGCACTTGGTATTTGATGTATTCCATTTCCAACAAAAGCTTTGTTCTTCCACAATCTTGTGTATAAGATGAATGTCTAATTTGTAGTGGGAGTCTTATTTTTACAATGATAAAAGCATAACAATGGCAGCAGACGAAACAGTTAAATATGACGAAAGCAGTATTCGGTCTTTAGATTGGAGAGAACATATCCGTTTAAGGCCCGGTATGTACATTGGAAAATTGGGTGATGGTAGCTCAATGGATGATGGTATTTATATCCTATTAAAAGAAGTCATAGACAATTGCATTGATGAGTTTGTCATGGGAAATGGCAAACAAATTGATATCAAGTTAAATGAAAACAAAGTTTCTATTCGTGATTATGGAAGAGGTATTCCACTTGGAAAAGTAATAGAATGTGTTTCTCAAATCAACACAGGTGGTAAATACGATTCAGCTGCTTTCAAAAAATCTGTAGGTTTAAATGGGGTTGGAACCAAAGCTGTCAATGCTTTGTCATCTTCTTTTAGGGTACAATCTTACCGCGATGGTAAAACCAAAGCGGCATCATTTGAAAAGGGACAATTGGTCAATGATTATCCGTTAGAAGATACCATTGAGCCTAATGGAACTTTGGTTACATTTATTGCAGATGATACCATTTTTAAGCATTTCAGGTATATCAATGAATACATTGAAAACATGATTTGGAATTATGTTTACCTAAATGCGGGTTTGGTAATTTGGTTCAATGACCAAAAGTTTTTGTCAAAAGATGGGTTGTTGGATTTACTCAAAAGAAAAACCAACGAAGAAGCGCTCCGCTATCCAATCATTCATTTAAAAGGAGAGGATATTGAAGTAGCAGTGACCCACGAAAACCAATATGGTGAAGAATATTATTCATTTGTAAATGGTCAGCATACTACGCAAGGTGGAACACATTTAAATGCTTTCAGAGAGGCATTTGCCAAAACTGTTAGAGAATTTTATAAAAAAGATTTTGACTTGGCAGATATCAGAGCAAGTATCATTGCTGCAGTTAGTATTCGCGTGCAAGAACCTGTATTTGAAAGTCAAACCAAAACCAAATTGGGCTCAACCAATATGGCACCTACTGATTCGCCAACAGTGAAGCAGTTTGTGATTGATTTTCTTAAGAAATCACTCGATGATTTTTTACACAAACATCCTGAAACTGCTGATGCATTGCAACGGAGAATTTTGCAAAGTGAAAGAGAGCGCAAAGAAATGGCGGGTATTAAAAAACTTGCCAATGAAAGAGCTAAAAAAGCAAACCTGCACAATAAAAAATTGAGAGATTGCAGGTTTCATTTGAATGAAAGCAAAGATGACCGTAAGTATGAAACCACCTTGTTCATTACCGAAGGGGATAGTGCCAGTGGTTCTATTACCAAATCAAGACAAGTTGAAACCCAAGCTGTATTTAGCTTGAGAGGAAAACCATTGAATTGTTATGGTCTGACCAAAAAAGTGGTGTATGAAAATGAAGAATTCAATTTGTTACAACATGCACTCAATATTGAGGAAAGCATTGAAGATTTAAGGTATAACCGCATTGTCATTGCAACTGATGCGGATGTAGATGGCATGCATATCCGCTTGTTGTTATTGACTTTCTTCTTACAGTTCTTCCCTGACCTTGTAAAAAATAACCATTTGTTTATTTTAGAAACGCCATTGTTTAGAGTCAGGAACAAACAAAAAACAATTTATTGTTACAATGACCAAGAACGACAAGCAGCCATTTCTGAACTAGGCATCAAAGCCGAAATCACACGTTTCAAAGGATTAGGCGAAATATCACCCGAAGAATTTGGTTTGTTTATTGGTGAAGAAATGCGTTTACAACCCGTGGTGTTGATGAACGACCAGCCCATTCAAAAATTATTAGAATATTACATGGGTAAAAATACCATGGACAGACAAAACTTTATCATAGACAATTTGCGCATCGAAAAAGACATGGTATATGATTTAGAGGAAGAAGAAGATTTTGTATAAACCCTCAAAACTAAGAATTTGAAATTTCATCTCAATTTAATCAAAGCTGTAAACAGCGCCATCTACCAGATTTTTGAAGAATCTAAGTATGCCGATAAGGTATTGGAAAGGTTATTAAAATCAGACAATAGATGGGGTGCAAGAGACCGTGCATTCATTGCTGAAAATACATACGAAATGGTACGGTTTTGGCGTCTGATTACCACTTGTGCTGGTTTGGAGACTCATGAATTGAATGAACCTAATTTGTTTACTTTGTTTGGAACTTGGCAGGTTGTAAAAGGTGTCAGAATTCCAGATTGGCAAGAATTCAGAAATGTTGATCCAAAGAAAATTGAACATACCTATAACCAACTCAAAACCAAAAGAAAATTCATTTATTCATTTCCTGATTGGATGGATGAAATGGGCGTAAAAGAATTGGGTAAACAATGGAACAAAGAAGCGGAAGCATTAAATGATACGGCTCCGGTTGTCATCAGAGTTAATTTGTTAAAAACGAGCAAAGAACAACTGATTACCAGTTTGGCTTCAAGAGAAATCAAAACCCATGTGATAGAAGGTTGTAAAGATGGCTTGCGATTAGACCAAAGACAAAATTTATTCATTACACCTGAATTTAAAGAGGGTTTATTTGAAGTGCAAGATGCCTCCTCACAATTAGTTGTTCCTTTTTTACAGATAGAACCTGGTATGCGTGTGATAGATGCATGTGCTGGTGCAGGTGGTAAAACCCTTCACTTAGCAGCTGTAATGGGCAATAAAGGAAGAATCATTTCCATGGATACCGAGCAATGGAAATTAGATGAAATGAAAAAACGTGGAAGAAGGGCAGGAGTGAGCAATGTGGAGCCACGTTTAATAGAAGGGCCTAAAACCATCAAGAAATTAGCTGATACTGCAGACCGTTTGTTGTTAGATGTGCCTTGTTCTGGAATGGGTGTATTGAAACGCAATCCAGATGCCAAATGGAAATTAGATGCGGGCTTTATTGAGCGCTTACAACATACCCAACAAGAAATTGTATCTAACTATTCTTCTATGGTAAAAGTTGGAGGTAAAATGGTGTACGCTACTTGTAGTATTTTTCCAAGTGAAAATGAAAAACAAGTAGAACGCTTTTTGGCTTCTCATCCCAATTTTGAATTAGAAGAAATGAAAACCATTCTTCCTTCTGAAAGCGGATTTGATGGCTTTTTTATGGCCAGAATGAAGAGGTTAAGTTAATAGAATTCTGTGCTCACACAAACCTAATTTAGTGTGAACTGTATATCAAAAATTTAGTAAGTATTAGAAAGCCATTTTGAATTGTTCTTGTGGATTTTATTATCACTAAATTCACTAATATTCTGGTCATATAAAATGGCTTAATAACTATATGAAATACTTTGATTAGCAGATAAATTTGGAATAGGATACTTTGTTTTATATTTGTATTGATTGTTAAAAAGTCAATTGAATGCTTATGAAACAAAAGTTAAAAAATTACATACTCCATTTGAGCTTTTTATTATTGCTTGGGAATGTTTTATTCGCCCAAGCCCCCAATAAAATGAGCTACCAAGCTGTTATACGCAATAGTAGCAATTTAGTAGTAAGTAACCATGCAGTGGGCATGCGCATAAGCATTTTGCAAGGCAGCGCAACGGGTACTTCGGTTTACACAGAAATCCAAAAAACCACTACTAATGCCAATGGTTTAATAGCTATAGAAATTGGTACAGGCACAATTGTAAGTGATTCCTTTTCAAATATTGATTGGTCAAATGGGCCTTATTTTGTTAAAACAGAAACTGACCCCAATGGCGGAACTAATTATACTTTAACAGGCATTAGTCAATTGTTGAGTGTGCCTTATGCCTTGTATTCAATGAATTCAGAAAATTCTGTTAATTCAAAAAAATCAGATACAGCAAATATAGCATTAAATGGGGTTCCAAGTGGAAGCCAACATGGGCAAACTTTAATGAACTGTAATGGTGATATTGTATGGGTATTAAATGGCCAATGTCCTGCAAAAATTGCTAGTTTTAATTGTACAGATACTACTCATTCGGGAGTTATTACAAGTAATTTCTCTTCTATCAATTGTATTTCAAGTGTCAGTTATGCAGGAGGAAACGGCGGGGTATATGCTTCACAAATTATTCCCTCTTCAGGTGTAACAGGTTTAACTGCAACATTAGCAGCCGGTACTTTAAATACAGGAAATGGGGTTTTAATTTTAAATATTTCTGGCATACCTAATATGGCAGGGACAGCATCATTTTTATTGCAAATTGGAAATAAAACTTGTGTTATTCAGAGATCTGTTATAATAGCTTCCATTACAAATTTTAATTGTGCAGACACCCTTCATTCGGGATCATTATACGCTAATTTTTCGGCAAATCAACAATCAACTTTGTCATATTCAGGTGGGAATTCTGCAAATTATCCTACACAAACAATAGCCTCAACTGGGGTTTTAGGTATGACAGCAACATTGGCGTCAGGTGCATTGAATTCAGGTAACGGAACACTTTCATTAAATATTACGGGCACTCCAACAAGTGCGGGCATTGCTTCATTTACTATTTTTATGGGAAATAAAACATGCACTTTACAAAGAACAGTATTAACCACACCACCTACTCCAACATGGCCTATAGGAACTGTATTCTGTAACAGCACTGCAACAGCTATTGTAAACGTCACCAACCCTTTAACAGGTAAAACCTGGATGGATAGAAATTTGGGTGCAAGCCAAGCGGCAACCAGTAGTGCAGACCCTGCGGCTTATGGAGATTCCTACCAATGGGGAAGAAAAGCTGATGGACACCAATGTAGAAATTCAGGCACAACAAGTAGTTTAAGTTCTACAGACCAACCCAACAACGCAAATTTTATTTTGTCACCCAATAGTCCTTTTGATTGGCATAGTATTCAAAACGATAAATTATGGCAGGGAGTTAACGGCGTGAACAATCCTTGCCCCATGGGTTATAGAATCCCTACTATTGCTGAATTAGAGGTAGAAAGAAACAGCTGGACTCAAAATAACAGTTCAGGTGCATTAAATTCACCTTTAAAATTTCCATTGCCTGGCGGCCGCAGCAACACTAATGGAGCCCTAGGCGCTGTGGGAAGCAATGGAAGCTATTGGAGCAGCACTGTGGCTGGTAGCAACGCGTGGTACCTGTTAATCCTCAATAGCCTTGTTGACAACATATCTAACTTAAACAGGGCACGTGGCCTTTCCGTCCGTTGCATTAGGGATTATTAAAAAAAATCAAAATAACTAATTCCCTCTCATTCATACAACTCCCTGTCCTCAGAAGGCTGGGAGTTTTTTTATTTCATCCCTAATTGAAATTAATTAAAATGAATACAGTTCCCCTCTCCAGATACTAAGTTAAATTTTAAAATTGAGGGTAAAACTTGAACTATTTGCACTACAAAATTGCAATCTCAATTTTTTACCCCGTGATTTTTACAACTAATACATTAATAATCAAAATATTATATCAGTGTTTGAATGGATTTATATCAAATGTTTAGGAAACATCTAATAAAAAACGGACACCTCTAAAAACACATAAAATATTAGTAATCAGTATTATATG
>JAIXWI010000040.1 GCA_027491355.1 Bacteroidota bacterium | reverse complement strand
ACGCCACATTCAATACATGCTGTTGGTTTGTTTGCTATAGCACTATATTTTCTGTCATTTACATTGTACTTATGTGCATTGTTTGTATTGTTTTGGTTAAACAAGTAAATGTTAGAATAGTAAGTGGTGGCTCTGACATTGCTGAATGCTGGTAAGTTTACTGTTGAAACAAGGGTGTCGTTTGAGCAGATATTGGCGGCGGCTTTAGCCGCCGCCAAACTCCTATAGGTTACGCGAATAGTTTGATTACTTGTTACATTGTTAAAAGTATAAGAACTAGCAGTTGGTACTTGAACGCCGTTTACAAAAACACTGTCAATCAAGTAACCTGAGTTGGGGGTAAAAATATATGTTTGGTTACTACCTGAATTTACAGAGGTGCTTCCTGATGGGTTAATGGTGCCGTTTGCACCTGAACTGGCAGTAATATAAAATGCTCCGTTATACAGTGCTAGAATTTCAGAATGTGTCAATACGCGGTCATAGATTGCAATATCATCGAGTGAGCCATTGATTGCGCTTGCAACATTGGCACCAATAAATAGTTCCATTTTAGGCAGATAGTATTCCCAATAATACCAATTGTGAGCACATCCCAGATTTGAATATAATTGACCATCTACATAAAATTTGATATTCTTATGCATGAAATTATTTTCACTTCCAAATACTAATGTGTAATGGTGCCAAGTAGAATCTATTGCATTTGAAAAATTTGCTGTTCCTACATGTGAAACCGCTCTAAAAGAAGGCCCAACAGCATAACAAGCCTGTGTAGAATTTATATCAATTTCAAAAACATGTCCAGTATTTGGGTGACCTATAGGTAAGCTTGTATCAGCGTTTATTGATAAAATTCCATTAGTCAATTGATAGCTTGTTTGTGCCCAAAATGAAATGGTTAATGGGATTTTACCTTCTAATTTTGTGTTGAAAGCATTCTTTAATGAATTAAATCTAATGAAAGATGAATCGTTCAAAAAAATTGCTTTGTTTTGATATCCCATTTTATCTTTTGAAAAGGTAATACCCTTCAAAAAAGTTGGTTGATTCCCATTCCCACTTTCATCATTGGCATTGCCATTGAATGGCCACCAACCCACTAAACCATTAGTGGGAACATAAGAAGGGATGTTCAAAGCTTTGAATGTAACACGGATGCTATGGTGTGCTGATACATTACTAAAAGTATAGCCTTGTAATGAATCCACTTTTGTGCCATCAACGATGACACTGTCAACTAAATATCCAGTATTTGGAGTAAAAGTATAGCGTTGAGTTGCTGTTGCATTCAATGTGGTAATTCCTGAGGTTGAAATGCTACCATTGCTTCCTGAACTTGCAGTAATGGTATAAGATGGGCCATTATATAAAGCAGTAATTTCAGCTTGCGTTAAAGCACGGTTATAAATGGCAATGTCGTCGAGTTTGCCTTTAAATGGATAAGCATTACCATCATAATGAAAACCCAAACCACTTTGAGTAACTGCTCCACCAAAAACAAAAATTTTACCAGATACGATTGTTTGGTTTACATATACATTTAAATTTTTAACAATTAAACCATCTAAATAAATATTAGTTCCAATGTTTTGATTAGTTGTAATTACTAGGTGATGCCAGTTTGAGTTTGGGTGATTAATTCCATAATCATAGTACACTTCTTGATTCCTGCAATGTCCTTGCACTTCAATACAGTTCAATGGTGCCTTATCATAATTATCTATAATTTCAAGCCATGATTGACCACAATAATCACCTCCATAACCTAATAAAGATCTACCAGCAAAAGTAGTTCCAATATCAGTTGCATAAAACCATAAAGAAACTGTCCTATCATTTACAGGAAAAGTTGATGCTGAACCATAGATATAACATGGATTAACAAGACTACCATTAAATAAAAAGGCATTGTTTTGCCCAAACCTATCAGTTGTAGAAGTAACACCACCTTGAAGCACCCCATGATTCCCATTTCCACTTTCATCATTGGCATTGCCATTGAATGGCCACCAACCCACTAAGCCGTTTGTGGGAACATAAAAAGGGATGTTTTGAGAAAAAACATTGAATCCAAAAAACAGGAAGCAAATCAATAATTGTAAATGTTGTTTCATGAAATTTATGTGATGTTATTGGGTAATAATATAAATTTTACAAATGTAAGTTTTAGTCTTTAATGCAACGAACAGAGTAACCAAAGGGTCTACTGAAATCGAAAAGATAAGCACCACTGTCAAAAAGGAATAAATTCCATGAATAAGTATTGCTAGTAGAACTACTCCAGTAATAAACACTGTTACCTTCATCATAAACTTGCCCGTTGTTTTGGTCACGGTATCCTGAATTAGGAAGTTTCAAAGGAGATGCAATGGCTCCAAAACTTGAATTTTGAGTCCAACTCAATCTTTCAGCTTCTAGTTCATAATAAGTTGGCAATCGATAACCTATTGGACAAGGATTGTTGGTGCCACTCTCACCTTGCCACAATTGATTGTTTGGAGTTGAACGCCAGTCTTCAGTTACTATTGATGACAATATAAAATGTCCATGACCAGGTTGATCAGTTGTGCTCAAAATCCTCAAGGTATCTGAATTCCTACATTGGTGTCCATCTGCTGCTCGACCCCATTGGTATAAATCACCATACGCTGCTGCATCTGTGCTGCTTGTTGCAGCCCTGGTTGCACCTAAGTTCCTATCCATCCAAGTTCTACCAGTAATTGGGTTGGTCACATCCACTACTGTTGTTGGTATGCCATTACAAAATACGGTACCTGGTCTGTAAGTGCTGTTGCTTGTGCAAGGATTATTGCTTGATTCTCCATTACATACATACTCTGCCCATTTACAACTACACAATTGGTCTTTGCAGAAATACCTTTGGGCTTGGTTGCTTTGGGTGTTGGTGGGATCAGCACCTCCAAACAAGAAAACCATATTATTAGCTGTTTTGGCTTCTATATTGGTTCTGTTGGTGTTTTGCGTGTTGCTTTGTGCATACCATGCATTGCTTGTAAAGTCAAATACATACACTTTGTTTGAGTTGGTATTGTTGATTTGTTTACCGCCAAATACATACAATTTGTTGTCGTAATGGGTTGCTCCTACTTGGCTCAATGCTTCTGGTAAATCAGGCATAGCAGTCCAGGTATTGTTGCTTGGATTGTAAACCTCTACACTAGCTGTTGGCTGGTTGTTATTGTCTGTTCCTCCAATTTTATAGAGCTTATTGTTGAAGGCTACCAACCTGCTTTGGTTGGTGCTTGTAATTGGACTGTTAAAAGTTGTATAGCTATTTGTTTGAGGATTGTATTGGTGGAAAGTATTTTGGTTGTTGAAATAACCCAATACATATATTTTGTGATTGATACTGGCTGCATACACACTGCTGCTTGAACTATTCGGTTGGTTAATTTGAGTTTGCCAAGTATTGCTAGCAATATCATAGGCTTCTGATGTGCCATTGGTATTGAAGCAATACACTTTGCCATTGGCTTCTGCTACTCCACATTCTATACACGGGCTTGGTTTGTTTGCAATGGCGGTGTATTTTCTGTCATTCACATTGTACTTAAAAGCATTGCTTGTATTGTTTTGGTTAAACAAGTAAATATTAGAATAATAATTAGTGGCTCTGACATTGCTAAGGGCTGGTAAATTAACTGTTGAAACGATGGTGTCGTTTGAGCAGATGTTGGCGGCGGCTAAAGCCGCCGCCAAGCTCCTATACGTCACACGTATGCTTTGGTCACTTGTAACATTGTTAAATGTATAAGAACTGGCTGTTGGAACTTGAACACCATTTACAATGACACTGTCTATCCAATAGCCTGAGTTGGGTGTGAAAGTATAAGTTTGGCTTGAACTTGAATTCAAAGTACTTAAGCCTAAGGGGCTTATGCTGCCGTTAGCATCTGAACTAGACACAATATCATTGGTAACTACACCAGTATACAAAGCCGTAATTTCTTTTTGCGTTAATGCGCGGTTGAAGATTGCTATGTCGTCTAGTGAACCTTTTGCATAATCGTCAATTGGTAAATGATTGTTTCCAAAAATTAATGGAGTTGCAGTTGGTTTATCATAGGGAAGTAAGTTAACTAAGCTTCCAGCAATTTGTCCATTCAAATATACTTTTAAAGTACTAGGCGTTCGAACTAAACATAAATGATTCCAACTATTTATTTTAAAATATTTTGTTGTTCTAAATTCATACACTCTGTAGGTGCCTCCACCATGATCCCAATATGCTAATTGTACAGAATCACCAATAATCGTTAACCATGGTGCTATCACCCACCCTTTCCAACTATCTAATGAGGCATCTCCTGATCTCATTATTACTCCTGATGAAAGTTTAAACCAAGCAGAAATGCTTAATGTATCTGGAAATAAATTGGCGTTAGATGAAATATTAATTCTTGAACCTGTATGGTTAAAATCAAAGCTTTTGTTGAGATTTGAAAATCTATCTGAATTTAAAATTGAATTAGTAACCGTACCATGATTCCCATTCCCACTTTCGTCATTGGCATTGCCATTGAATGGCCACCAACCCACTAAGCCGTTTGTGGGAACATAAGAAGGGATGTTTTGAGAAAAAATATTGAATCCAAAAAACAGGAAGCAAAACAATAATTGTAATTTTAGTTTCATTTATAAACGAATGATGGGTTGAGATTTGAAAATATTGCCAATCAAATATAAAAATAAGAAATTGATAAAAAATAGAAACTGATTCAAAATCAAAACAGTAGCTTACAAGTACATTTCTAAATTCAAATAAGGAACTAATGCAAGAAAGCAAAAGTGAATAGAAAGCTTAAATTGAATGCTTGTTTTTGAAAAAAGTTGACCTGTAATCCCAAAAGAAATGGAAAATTCATTAGGACATTTAATTTAATAAATACTTGATATTCTTATAATTAAATAATTATGTAGTAGTGGTGTAGTAGTGGTTTACTGTTTTGATTTACAAAGTGAAAGTAGAGTTGGGTGGCTAAAAAAACCAAATTTTACCTTTTGCGTTAAATTCACAAAACTTAATTCAAATACAAATGAAACAAATTACACATGTTATTTGTGCGTTGATTATGCTTGTGGCTCCAAGCTTGTCTTTTGCACAACAAATTGAACTTCCTGTTACGTTTGACAATCCCAATTTAACTTACACTTTAGCAGACTTTGGAGGGAATTCAAGCACTGTAGCAACAGACCCTACAGATGCAACTAACAAAGTAGCTAAATTTACTAAAACAAACGGCGCTGAATTATGGGCTGGAACAACTATCGGTGGAAATGCTGGTTTTACTTCGGCAATTCCTTTTGCGCAAGGTTCAACAAAAATTTCTGTTAAAGTTTACTCTCCAGACAGTGGCATTGTAGTCAAGCTCAAAGTAGAAGACCCAAATGATGCTGGTAAAAGTGTTGAAACAGATCAAAGAACTACTCAAAGTAATTCATGGGAAACCATTGAATTTGACTTTGCTAACCAATCTTCTGGAACAGCAGTTATCAACTTTGGATACAGCTACAAGAAAATGTCTATTTTCTTCAATTTTGGAGTAACTGGATCTACAGCTGGTGAAAAGATTTATTACTGTGATGATATTCGTTTTGTACCTGCTGCATTAAGTCAAATTAACTTACCTGTAACTTTTGACAACAATACGGTTGATTACACCATGATTGATTTTGGTGGAAACACCAGTAGTTTAGCTGTTGATCCAACCAGTCAAGGAAACATGGTTTGTAAAATTATCAAAGGGGCTGGTGCTGAATTATGGGCTGGCACTACAGTAGGAACAAATGCTGGGTTTTCAAGTGCAATTCCTTTTACCAACAGTTTAACAAAGCTATCAACGAAAGTTTTCTCACCAGATAGCGGCATTGTGGTTAAATTAAAGGTTGAAGACCCTAACGATGCTAACAAAAGTGTTGAAACTGACGTAATAACAAGCAAATCAAATGCATGGGAAACACTAGAATTCGACTTTGCAAAACAATCAACAGGAACAGCTCCCATTAATTTAGCATACACTTATAAAAAACTATCTATTTTCTTCAATTTTGGAACTACAGGTGCTACTGCCGGTGAAAAAACATACTTCTTAGATGATATCAAATTTGTAACACCAACCATCGAACAAATTTCATTACCTGTTACATTTGACAAGGTAAACACAGATTATACCATGATTGACTTTGGTGGCAACACAAGCAGCATTGCTGCCGATCCAAACCAAGGAAACAACATGGTTGCTAAAGTCATTAAAGGGGCTGGTGCTGAGTTATGGGCTGGTACTACAGTAGGAACTGCACTAGGTTTTACAAAGGCAATTCCTTTTGTAAGCGGTGAAAGTAAAATGACCATGCGCGTTTATTCACCTGATGCTGGAATTTCGGTTCGCATGAAAGCTGAAGACCCTAACAATGGTCAAATTAGTGTAGAAACAGAGGCTAAAACTACCAAAACAAACGAATGGGAAACTTTAGAATTTGATTTTGCAAACCACGCAAACGGAACAGCACCCATTAACTATTCCAATACTTATCAAAAACTATCTGTATTCTTTAATTTTGGAGTTACAGGTGCAATAGCTGGTGAAAAAACATATTATTTCGATGACATTGCATTTGGTGGATCAGGTGCACCATCTACCAAAACTTTTGTGACCTTTAGAGTAGATATGTCTAAAAACAAGCCTGCAGATACTGATACAATTACCTTAAATGGTTCTTTCAATGGCTGGTGTGGTGCTTGTACACCAATGACAAAAATTCCAAACACTAATATTTGGACAGTTACTTTATTACTAGATAAAGATTCGTCTTATGACTACAAGTATGTAGTAGGAAACTGGGTAAGACAAGAAATTTTAAAAGAGGGCTCTTCTTGCACAACAACAAAATCTGGTTACACAAATAGATACCTGTTGGCAAACAAAGAAAACGACACCTTGCCTTTGGTTTGTTGGGAGAGTTGTACGGATTGTGCCAGCTCTTTGCCTAAAACCAAAGTAACCTTCAAAGTTAACATGAAAAATTATGTGGGCGATATGAGCAAAGGTGTAACCTTAAATGGAACTTTTAACGGTTGGTGTGGTGATTGTACAAAAATGGATAGCATTGGAAACAATATTTATGCAACTACACTGAATCTTGATAGCGGTTCATATGATTTCAAATTCACTATTGGAAATTGGGAAGACCAAGAGTCTTTCAGTTCATCAGATCCATGCACAAAAACGGTTGGAAATTACACCAACAGATTCATTGATGTTAATGGTGAAGCTGAAATGACTGTAGGAGCTTATTGCTGGAACACTTGTACTATATGCGATGCAACCGGATTGACTGATATTGCAAATAGAACAATGAGAGTATATCCAAATCCTGCAAACGAAGTATTGTACATACAAACAGAACAAGGTTTAGGTAAAAACAGCAAAATAGCCATTTACAATACAATTGGTCAGGTTCAGCTGGTAGAAAACAACACTACAAATGGATCTGAAACTTTGTATCCAATTCAAATCAAAACATTGAACAAAGGAATGTATTTCTTGAAAGTAGAATCAGAAAATCAAGTAAAGACAATACCTTTCATTGTTGATTAAGTTGTTTGTAATAAGTTAAAAAGGGCCGGATATTCCGGCCTTTTTTATTTTACAAATCAGATAAATAGGTTGTTAAGTTAATGCCACTGACTAAATTCATTTTCTTCCTGAGTCGGTACCTACTTATTTCTACACCACGCACTGAAATATTTAAAATAGAAGCAATTTCCTTTGAAGACAAGTTCATTCGTAAATACGCACACATCTTAATGTCATTGGCATTGAGTTGAGGAAACTTTTCTTTGAGTATTTTAGTAAACCGATCATGAATGCTATTAAAGTAAACCTCAAATTTTTCCCATTCTTTGTCAATCAACGCATCTTTGTCAATGTTTTTAATGAGCTCAGACAATTCAGGTTTGATTTTAGGATCGTTGCTCACTTGAGCTATTCTTCTGAGCTTCTCTTTGATGCTCAACAACATTTCACTTTTTTGAACAATGTGCATGGTTGATGAGGCTAGTTCGCGCGCTTGGTGTTCTAATTCGCGTTCCAATTGTTGGTTCTTTAATTGAATCAACTCCTTTTCTTGCAGTTCCTTTTCACGGGTCAACAAGGCTGTTTGGTTTTTGTATTGGTCTTCCTTTTCTGCTATGATTCTGGTAGCCTTTTTCCATACCAAGCGTTGCGGAAAGAATCCAATGAAAATCACTAAAACCAACAACACAAAGATATAGGCAATTTTAGCTACCATTGACCAATACCAAGGTGCTTTGATAACAATCGTTAATACAGTATCTGCTCCTTCTTTTCCCATGTATTTTGCTTTTACATGAAAATGATAAGTTCCATATGATAACCTGCTAAACTCTCTTGATTGAGCACTTTTCCATGGAGTCCAAGACTTATCCCATGATTCTAAATAGGTAGTAAAAACAAGGTCTTTGTAACAATAACCATTGGGTGAACTAAAATTAATTTCAAGCGATTTGTCTTCTAATACAACAGCAGTAAGTGGGTTACTTAAAAAATTGAAATAAACCGAGTCAGGATGTGATAAACTATGAATAGAAGTAAACATAATTTGCGGCTTAAAATCAGAAAACTGGTTCAATTTTTTTAAATCAATGGTAACAAAACCAATTTCAGTGCCAATAAATACTTCATGGTTGCCTGTCTCGTATAAAAACTCGAAACCTCCAACCAAATTTTGCTCTAAAAGTGGCAATTTAATTTTAGAGTAACCATAATTAACGCCATTATAAGTAGGCTTGAAGCAACCTATTTCGCTTGTGGTTATGTACCAAATATTACCATTACTACCATTGATAAAACGTTTATAAACCAACTTGGAATCTATGAAATCTTGGGGAAGTTTAGCCAATTCAAATCTGTCGGTTTGTTCATTGTAACTGTATATTCCAGATGGGGTATTGAAGGTAAGACCAAGGTCGGTGTTAAAAACATAATTTTCTGTTTCTGCTGGTAATCCTTGCTTCTTGCCGTACAATTTAACATTCAAAATGCTTGATAAATCAGCACTTAACTTTAATTGGTATATGCCTTTGTAAGGATGACCCACCCAAATATTGCCATCACCATCTTCTTCTAGAAAACGGCTCGACTCTTTAAACCTTGTATAGATTTGTTGAGGAATGAGCGAAGCGTTTTCCCATTTTAAAAGGCTGATTCCACTGTAAGTACCTAAAATAAAATTTCCGGGATATTTTGATAACGCTTTTATTTTCCATGCCCCTCTACAGTCTAGAATCTTTTGTGCACGCATCTGAGTTACCTCAAAAAGACCCTCATGATGACACATAAATAACTTCCCGTTTATGACTTGTATAGACCAAACCTGACCCTCAGAATTGGCAACCAACGTATAGGCATCTGAAGAAAAGTTATTCTTTGCACGGTAGTATAATCCGTTGTTTGTTCCAAAATAATAGGCATCCCCAAATTCAACCATAGCGTAACCTGTGCCTTTTAACAAATCATCCGGAAGGATATGACCATAAGGGTAGTTGAGCCTAACCAGGTCTATGCCATTGTTTAAACCTAACCATACATTCAAATTTGGATCAACATGCACAGAGAGCACATTGTTGTTTTGCAAGCCTTCTTTCAAATTGAGGTTTTTATATGGAACACCCGCTTCGTTCAAAAAAAACACACCCGAACGGTTGGTGGCCAGTAAAAAATGATCCTGATATGGAATGGCCTTGTAAACACTGGCATTTTTTAGTGCAGCATCATTAACAGGTAATTTTTGAATCTGGTTATCCTTGAATGTAAACAAACCTTCTTTAAAGGTGCACAGTAACAACTCATTTTGCTTAAATGGTAAAATAGAAGAAATTTGTAAACCTGTTTTTAAAGCTAGAATACTTGCACTATTCTGGTTATCAATTGTATAAATGGTTCCATCAATATCGGTTATATACAGTTTTTGGTTAAATTGATAACTGTTTTCCAGTGGTCTTGAGCCTATTTTCATTAACTGTATTCGACCACCGCTGTATACAAACAATTGGCTGCTGGTTTGAAAATAAACTTTTCCAGCATGTGGCTTAATTGACCAAACATCTTCAAAACCTTTCAGTGTATTTGGCAATAAATGCGCAAGAGAAGTAAAATTGAGCTTACCATTGTTGTTAAATGCATAAAATCCAATTTCGTTTTGACCACCTGCATACACCCTTTGTGTCAAAGAATCGTAATAAATGGAACGCAAGATAGATTTAGCTGGCAATGGGTATTTAGTAAAATCTTTGCCATCAAAAACCAGCAAACCATCGTTATTAGCAAAGAACATTAGGCCATTGGAAGCATGTGTGATATCCCAAGTTTGTGTACCAGCTGTTGTGACAGATTTTGGATAATTAAAAACCATAGGATTGGTTTGAACCAATGCTGCATATAGCAATTGATTTGCCATAAAAAAACAGCCCAATAACAAACCAATGAATGATTTTTTTAAACGCATCCCTATTGAATTTTATAAGAATTGGATTGTAATATACATTTTATTATCAGGTTTAAGCTTTTTATTTTCAGCAACTTGATTTTTTTTGTAGTACCAATGATGTAGGTACATAATCTGTGTAGTATGCAAGTTGGGGCAAAAAAGTGTAAGAATTTGACAAATTGCTCCGAAATTGTTTTTCGAATTAAAAAATATCAGCTTCTGAAAAAGCCATTCATCAAATTCGCCTTCATTATTTACTTGATTGTTATTTCAATCAGCATCAATGTAAATGCACAGGTCCAAGATTCTTTGGAGCTGCAAGGCCCCATTGCCTCAAGTCCTTTCAAGGGTATGCCCTTAAAAAAAATACAAATAAATGGCTATTACCGTTTTTTTGGTATCAATAGGAACTTAAAGGAGGCATTTACTGTAATTCCCGGTAATCCTTATGCCAATGCTCCTGCCTATATTTTAGGCACAGGTGATGTATACCGCGATCCACCCTTGATGCTCATGAACATTGGCGTACAGGCAACTTCTAAAACTTATGTTGGAATGGATTATGCACTCTATCACAATTTTTCAGGTCAACCTGGTAGCAGCAATATCAATTTAAACTTAGGTATTAACCTGACAGGTAGTTTTCAGACTGCTTATGGAAAATACACGGCACACATGGGGGGTATCAACTGGATAGACATGAGTGGGATGGTATTTAGTAGTTTCATTGGTTACCAAAGATTCAGTCTTTTTGAAAGGTGGCCTTGGGAAGGAAATGCCATAGCCCATGAGCGCGCATCTAATTATTTTGAATACGGCAACATTAGCAGAGACATGCGATTTGGCATGCAGCCTTTCAAAGGTTTGTTAGTTGATGGTAGCGATATTCCGGGCAACTTATCGTTTAGGTTGTTGTACGGCACAACACCCGCACAAGCAATCATAGGTAGTAAAATTCCATCATATACACTTGGTGGCCGTTTGCGAAAAAAATTAAACAACCACGTATTGGGTTTACAATTTATGGATTATAAAGTATACCCCGATTCAATGGCAAAAGAAGAAGCAGGCATTCAACTTCAAACCTTTTCTTATGATTATGAAAAAGATGGCTTAGAAATAGCAGCCGAATTGGGAAGAGGACAACTCTATTCTGAAATACAAAAAAAAGGCTGGGGCAATGCCATTCGCTTAAAAATCAAAACTCCTAAAAAATGGCTCATGGTTCCTGTTGAATTGGAGGCCTTTTATCTAAGTCCAAATTTTGTGAACTACTACGGCAACTTCTTAAGTAGCAATACAACAGTATTAAGTAGCAGTGCGCTTGAACAAGGAGGAGCTGTAACAGCCAACAGTGGTGGTATCAGTAATTTCTCAGGATCCATTACAGATGTAGGGCAGGTTAGTAATAACAGAAAAGGACTGAGTTTAAACAGTTGGATCAATTTAGGAAGCAACACTAAATTCAACTTTGGGAATATGCTTAGCCAAGAAATAGAACAAATAGGCAATGAATTGGCATTCGGCCATAAAATCAATGCTTTGCCATTTTCAAGATTTGCACCCTTTACCACCAATATTGGCGCATACAACAATTGGACTTCATATTTCAGAGGTTTCTCTCAAACTGTTCAAATTACCGATACAAACGCAAACGGAATGACCAAGGGATTAACAGGTTATAACATGCTTCAAATTCAACTCAAACAAAGGTTTCAATTGGGTAGAATACCCGGGTATTTATTGTACGTTGGTTCGTTCGGTTCAGCTCAAAATTTTTTATCAGTGATTCCGATATTGAACAAAAGGGCTTACCTACAAACACATTACCATGAATTGGATGGTATTTTTCAAATTAAAAATGGGGTTGGTTTGATTACTAGTTTTGGTTACGAACGAATTGTTGGCAACAACCAAATGAACAAAGGCGACAACAACGACGGTAAACTTGGAAGTGTGTTGAACAATCCAGTCAACCAACAGTCAACAATGTATGGTTTAGGTTTAGACATCAAACTGAATGACAACATGAATATGTACATGAGGCACCGCATATTCAGTCAAAAGGACCAAAGTTTTACCAAAGACCATATTGAAGGAACAGAGTCGAGCATTGAACTTAAATTATTTTTCTAACATGAACAGAAAAACTAAAAATATTCTTGTTGTCTTGCTACTACTGACAAACCTTGTGTTTGCTCAGGAAAAGAAAATTGACTTTTACGGAGCTGGCAGGTTCAACATGATTAACAGCGGCATCGAAGGAAATATTTTGAGGCAAGACACAACCAATCCCAGAAAGCAACAAAGCGGTTATGCGCTGTTTGATTTGGGTTTCCATATTAGACCAAATGAAAATACTGAAATAAAGGCTACAACAAGGGTTGAAAATGACTTAAACGGATTTTGGGGGGCAGGAATTAATTATCAATTAAGAGAATTGTATTTAAGGGGATTGCTCTTTAAAAAAATAGCCTTTCAAGTGGGTGATTTAAACACAAAAATGACCCCCTTAACCTTGTATAACTTTACTGAAGAGGCCGGAGAAAACCAAGTGAAAGCATTGCAGTTATTTCAAGAAATTAATCATTACGATAAGTTCTATGGCAACAACTCTTGGAGACAACAAGGTGCACAAGCCAACATAGCATTTGATTTTAAAAAATACATTAACCAGGTAAAAGTTTCTGGCTTAATTACCAAAAACAAACAGACCGATTATTTCAGTGTTCCTGATAGGCTTTTTAGTGGTTTTACCGTTGCTACAAAATCATTGAACCACCTACAGGTAGCTTATCATATGGCACAAACATTTGATGTTCAAAACACAGCAATGTTTAGCAATAGCCATTTCAAAAACAGTGTGCACACAATTACTTTAAAAGATGAATACCAATGGGCCAATTGGCTTCTAGGAGTAGATATTGAAATGGGAAAATCTTTGGTTAATTACAACGAATACCAAACTCAGGTTAAAACACCCGAAGGAAACAGTATGAACGGAACAATTGCACTAAAAAACAATACTCGCAAAATTTCCGTTGAATTGGGTATGAATTATACTACTACTAGTTTCAGAAGCATGGGAAGCCAAAGTAGGAGAATCAATTGGGACCAAATTGCTGCACAATTTCCGTATTATACCAATAGAGAAATACCAAGGCCTGCCGGTTTGATTGAAATCATGACTGACCCTGGCTTTTTAAATACCCAATTAAATCCTCAATTGAGCTATTTTGACCCCCAATACGAAAACATCAGGCCCTATGGAATTGCTACACCAAACAGACAAGGATTAACCGCATCTGTTTCATGGAAACACCCATTCCATGATTGTGTACAGTTAAAAGTAAGTTACCTGAATGAACAAGAAATTACCGGACAAGGAACCACCCAACTAAGGCAATTCAACGAATTAAGAGCGCAAGCAAAAATTCAACTCAATGAACTGTATGGAGGTAAAAAGAAATTTGATTTAGAGTTGAGTTACAAAAAACAAGAAACGCACAGAGCTGGAAATAAAACCATTGATGGCATCCACTTAAACTCCGAATTCATTAAAGCTGGTATGAACTATGTGTTGTTTGATGAACTTTCAATTGAACTAGCTGCTATTTTATTCAGTGCTTCAGGCAATGAATTCATTGCCAACAGAAACACGGTAAACGATATAGACTTCTTTTCAGCTTACAAAACTCAGCTCAAAGAGCGCATCTACATTGGTGGTTTAAACTACCAATTTGGAGCCAATACCTGTTTAAAAATTCAATACCAACAAGCCAGTAGAGACAATGGTTTGGATATTGAAAAAAACTATACTTTACACCGATTTGCAGTCATTTATAACCTGTTCTTTTAATATGAAAAATTACTTTAAATTTCTGTGTGGCATGTTTTTGATAATGGGTATTGTTTCCTGTAAAAAAGAAGCAGCCATGGAAGGCCCAGAATTAATAGATATTTTTGGAGATTTTAAGGTGATTAGTCCTTTGAGAGCAAGTCAAAAAACAGTTGATTTCTCTAAAAACGAACGCCTGTATTTTACTGCCAAACTTTCTATCAGAGCAAATTGGACAGTTGAGATTATTGGTATCAATAGTGGTGCTAAAAAAGTGTTTACAGGCAATGAAAAAGATTTAATCAGTAACCCTATTGATTGGAATGGCACCATAACGTTTGCACCATTTTTCAGAAGAAATGAACCTTGTTATGCCCGTCTTTTTTTTAGTCAATTAAAAGACACCCTTTATTCAGATACAATTACCATTACTGGTATCAGGCCCACACCTGAAGTAAACATCCTCATAGATGATTTTGAGAGTCCACAAAGACCTTACAATACATTTAGTGAGGGTCAACAAAGTTATAATAGTACTGCAGTTAACTTCCAAGGAATTGCGCCTGCTGAAAAAAGTAGGTATTATGTTTTAGCAGGTAACCATGGCCCTACTGCCAGTTTATTTTTATGTGGTATGAACTTGGCTACTAAAATCAGTCAATCTGATTCAAATGGATTGTACTTCAATTTTGCCACTGAAAATCCTGAAAAAATATATTTCAATGCATATGTATACGGATGGGGCGATAACAAAGCCGAATTGAGCATAGAGTTTCAAGAAGATGACAATAAAAACGGTATCTACGAAGCTGCAGAAGAGGGCACTTACAATTATAGAATTGCCATCAATTGGACAGGTTGGAAGCTGATCAGTTTTCCGTATTCCGCAACAAAAATTTCCACCTCTGGTGGTTTTGGAAATGTAGACCGTACAGGCAAAAAAGACCCAGACAGAATTATAGCAACTCAATTTTTATTGCTTGCAAAAGCAGGAACTTCTGGCAATACCAGAGCAGGTATTGATTTTTGTTCATTTACATACAATGTGCCATTCCAACCTTGATGAATAAATTGCTTACATATTGTTTATTGTTAAGCTTGTTTTATTGGAACTGTGGCATTTCAGTACACACCATAGAACTGGTTGATGAATGGGGTAATACTTACTCTGACAAACAAACAATCCAAACCCAATCAGAAGCTATTTTTGATGAAAATGTCACTGATATTTGGGGCTTAGAAAAAGCCAATTGCAAAAACATTTCTAAATTTGACTCACTTGCAAAAACTGGTAAAAGTTGTTTACGCATTCAATGGAACAAAACAGAAAATTGCCCATGGTTGGGTATGGGAATTGGATGGAACGGCTATGCTGCCAAAGATGTATCCGAATGGATAGAAAATGGGAGCTTGAGTTTTGATCTAAGAAGTATACAAGGCAATGCTTTCATTCCAACACTGATTTTTTTATTAGAAGATTACAACGGAAAACAGGCGGCGGCAGTTCTAAAATCAAGTCATTTGAGTGCTTATCCAATCAATGAGAATTGGCAAAAAGTCTCCATACCGCTGTCTCTTTTTAATGACAACAATTCTACAAAATGTGATTTTAGTTTTATCAAAAGTTTGAACATTGAATTACAGGGTTCGGGCGACTTTTTAATTGATAACATAGAACTGATACGACAAAAAAGTACAAACACAATTAAAAATAAATACGGAGAAACCATAACCCGTATTTTGCCAGTAACAATATTTGATGGCAATGAAGCCAATTATTGGGGTTTTGGAGTGTTTGCAAACAGAACCATTGTTGTTGATACTACACTTCTGTTGAATGGGAAACCTTGCATTCATGTAAAAAAATTCGACGCTGATAATAATCCTACTAGCAACGAAATTGGCATGACTTGGGAGAACTGGGAGGCTACAAGCTTTGCCGACTCTTTACAAAATTTATACTTGGAACTAACCGTAAAAGGAAATCCAAATACAATTGCATTGGGTTTTGAATCATTTAAAGGTCAAAAAACATCTATAAACTTAAGTGAACAATACCTCACAAAAGACTCTTTAGGTTGGGAAACATTTAACATTCCATTGACGGCTTTCCCATTCGAAAAAGTAAATTTTCAGACCAAATATTTTAAACAATTGATTTGTGTATTCAATAAAAATGGAGAAGTGTTTTTAGGGAATATCCAAATTAAAAAATACAAATAACATGAAATTAATCACTCGAATTGCGCTATTGTTTTGTATTGGAGGCGGTCTGCAAACTCATGCACAATCATTTTTAAGATGGGCTGATGAATTCAATGGCAATACGCTCGATTCTAATAACTGGGAAATACAATTGGGAGATGGATGTCCAAATTTATGCGGATGGGGGAACAATGAACTAGAATGGTACAAAAAAGAAGCAATAGAGGTAAAAAACGGATACCTAAATATCAAAGCTAAAAAAGAAAAAACAGGGAATTCAACCTATAGCTCGGGAAGAATCAGAAGCCTCAACAAATTTGATTTTACATGTGGCACTATAAAAGTAAGCGCAAAGTTACCCATAGGCCGAGGCTATTGGCCAGCTGTTTGGTTTTTACCATCTGATGCTTATTGGGGAACATGGCCACTGAGTGGGGAGATTGATTTGTTAGAGGGTAAAGGTCAAGAGCCAAAAACCATATATGGTACCATACATTATGGAGCATATGCACCCAATAATAAATACGCCACATCTAGCTATACGTTGAGCCAAGGTAATTTTACTGATAGCTTCCATGAATTTAGTTTAGATTGGACAAAAGACAGCATCAGGTGGTACGTTGATGGGGTATTGTATGCAAGCAAAGACAGGTCTATGGTGAAAGATTTTAGTTGGCCCTTTGACCGCAACTTTCATTGGTTGATTAATTTAGCCGTAGGCGGTAATTTTTTAGGTTATCCAGATGCAACAACACCTGATTCAGCCTATTTTGTAGTTGATTATGTAAGGGTGTATCAAAACCTTGAAAACACAATTATTTCAGGACCCTCCGTACTTATGAAAAACGCTTGGCAAAGTACTTTTTATGTACCCAACTTAAACGGTGCAACTTACCGTTGGGAAGTACCTACAAGTGCTTCAATTTTAAGTGGCAATGGTACCAATAGCGTACAGGTGAATTGGGGACAACAAACAGACAGTATCAATGTAACTATTAATTACGATGGCAAGAGCAAAACGCTTTACAAAACAGTCATTGTTAAACCAGATAGTTGTTATGGCATCATTGATGATGCTGAAAGTATAAGAAATTTTTATTGGGTTGGAGGTACAGGAACTTATAGAGCATCCGTTACAAACCCATCCAAAGACAGTATGAATTCAAGTATGTTCTGCAACAGGTATTACAGAAACGGAAACATTGCTTATGATGTGTTGTATATACAAGCAAAATCCATTAACAATACCCTTCCTTTTGAAAATGGAACATTAAAGCTGAAAATGAAAGTGTATACAACAGCACCTATTGGCACTAGTATCAATTTAAACTTTGAAAACAGAGCCAAAGCTACCAAAGACTATCCCTCTGGAAGAAGAAGTGTGTTACAAGCCATCACAACTAAAACAAGGGCTTGGGAAGAATTGACATTCAGTTTAATTTTAAAGCCAGATGTAAGTACACCTGCACAAGACATAGACCAATTGGTAATATTATTTGCCCCCAATAGTAACAGTACAGATGTTTATTACATAGATGATATTGCACTAGAGTTATCGCCCTGCAATGGAAGCAATTCATTAGGTGATATTCAAAAATACACGCAGCCATTAGCCATATATCCAAATCCGTTTTCTACTATTTTTTCATTTTCAAACGAACAATTTGTTGAATCAATTTCAATGTATGGATTAGATGGAAAAATTTATTTTGAAAATCGCAACAAGCAAAATTATGTAGATGAGTTAGCCAGCATTCCTGAAGGCTTTTACTTACTCAAAATAATTACGCAAAATCAAATTGTTTTCAAAAAAATTCAAAAGCTTCATGAATAAGTTTAAACTTCTTTTACAGGTCATTTGTTGGGTATTGTTCATTCACTTTCCAATGCAAGCCCAACCAATTAAAGTAGCTATACGTTATACGCCTGCATTGGGGTACCAACTCACAAGAGCCGATAAACCATACTATGTAAAAGGTGTAGGGGGCGAAGTTTTTTTAGATGAAGCTGTTCAAACTGGGGCTAATACCATTCGTTTATGGGGGCCTGAACATGCAAAAACAGTTTTAGACGATGCCCAAAAAAGAGGGTTAACCGTCATGCTTGGACTTTGGATGGTTCCTGAAAGACATGGATTTGATTACAGTGATTCATGGGCCTGTGAAGACCAATTGGCTCAATTTAAAAGTATTGTCAATGCCTATAAAAATCACCCTGCATTGCTACTTTGGGGTGTAGGAAATGAAGTAGATTTGGCATATACCAATTACGATGTTTGGAAAGCTGTAGAAAAAATTGCTGCCATGATTCATACAGAAGATCCAAACCATCCAACATGTGTTGTTACAGCTGGAATTGATGTGGCAGAGGTAAAATTGATTCAAAAGCATTGTCCTAGTATTGACATACTGGGAGTAAATACATACGGTGATATAGAAACACTCCCCGATCAAATTAAATTATACGGTTGGCAAAAGCCTTACTTAGTTACTGAATGGGGGCCAAACGGGCACTGGGAAGTACCTAAAACTAGCTGGGGCAGCCCTATAGAACAATCATCCACTGAAAAAGCAAAAGTTTTTAGAAACAGATACCTGCACAAAATAGCTGCAGACAGCTTGCAATGTATGGGTTCCTTTGCTTTTTTATGGGGTCAAAAACAAGAAACAACTCCAACTTGGTATGGCTTATTTGTAGACAACAACAAAACAGAGAGTGTGCAAGTACTTGAAAATATTTGGACAGGAAAACAAGCCCAAAACCCTATTGTACAAATTCAAGCATTTACACTAAATGGGCTCAATCCTTCTGAAAATTGTAGCATCCCAAAAGGTAAAAAGTTAAACATACAACTTGTTACCAATAAGCCCTTGAATAACTTCGAAGTAAAATGGGAATTGCTTCCTGAGAGCATATATACCAAAAGTGGTGGTGATGCCGAATTAAAACCTGAGGCCATTGCAATTAAATTGAAACAATTAAACGAAACAAACTTCCAAATGAAAGCTCCTTTCAACAGCGGTCCATACAGGCTTTTTGTATACATCAAAGACACTTACAATCAGGTTGCTTACGCCAACTTTCCATTTTTGGTTGAGTAGCAAAAAGAATTCCTACCCAATTACTATTTGTTGGCTTTCACTAAAAACCAATCAACCCAAGCATCCATTTGTTGAACAGAAATTGGACGCAACAAAATTTCTCTATTTTGATCTAATAGATAAATGGTTGGCGTTCCAAATACATAATAATCATTTGCAATTGGGCTGTTCCACTTTTTAAAATCACAAACACTGATAAAAGGAAAATCTTTTGAAAAACCTGTAAATTGTTCCTTGTTATCATCCAATGACACAAACACAACTTCAACACCATTGGCTTTCCAATTGGCATAATGCTTGGCAATTGCAGGCAACTCCTCTTTACATTTTGGACACCAACTTGCACCAAAAACAACCACAGTGTATTTGCTTGTTAGTTCAGATAGTTTTTTAACCGGTTTTCCTACTGGGTAAAAAGCGTTTGATGGGAAAACAATATCGGGTGCTGTATTGCCTTTTTTCATGGCACGGTAGGTCTCCAATTGTTTTGCCAAATCGTTATTGAGTGTACAACTCTTTTCATTCAAAACTTTCAAAGCCAAATACTCAGAAGCCTGAAACAAACTCTGCCTTTCCAATAAATCAAAAAGGTAATCAGTGATTTCATTCAACTTCATTTCGTCCTTGAGTAAAGAGCCAACTATAGCGTCAATGGCTCTTTTCATTTCTGCATTAACAGAATCTAATGGTTGACCACTGTTTTCTATTAACCAAAAATTTCCTTCTAAAGCATCCTTTAACAAACCACTTTTGTAGAGCCTGTTATCTGAATAATCCAATGAGCGAAAAAAAGACAAAGTAAAAGGTATTTCTTGAACCCTTTGTTGGGCTATGGTTGATACATTGCTGACTATTTTTCTTACAGGTAAAAACCAACGTAAATAAGAATTTATTGGGAGTGATGTTAAAAACATTTCATCTTCTTTTTGAATGCGCGTAATTTCAGATTGAATTTGAATGAATTGTTGTCCCTTGTTCTTAAAAACTGTATCGCTGCCGTAAATATTTTCAAGGTAAATCCAAGCACTCAGCGCCTGCTCTCTTTTTGGGTGTTCATTAGCATATTGAGCAAAAAGTTGGTTTAATTTACCTGTTAATATTTGTACCTCTTGAGGATTGTTAAAACCATCACCCGTCAACTCTATGGATTCATCTGCAAGCAGAACTAAAAAGGGTTTTTGACCTTTAACAACCAGGTATGCCATACCATAGTCACTAGAAGAGAACCTGAGTTCAAAAGAACCATTTTCTGCAAAAGCAGTAGTTGCCACCGTATAGCTTTTAAAACCTTTAAAGCCCTCTAACTTTACTGTCTGACCGGCCAATACAGGCATTCTCCCTTTTATAGTTTGGGCTGATAATTTGAAGGAAAAAAGTATACAAAGTGTAACAAATTTTATAATAGGCTTCATTAATTTTATGTTTGGTAAACGTTCAAAAATAATTTTAAATGAGCTATGAATTTAAAAATTACGGAAAATATATGCACAAAACACGCCTGTAACTATTAGCCCATTTCCAATCCACTCTTTGGTCAATATAATTTCATTAAAAATAACCCTTACCACTATTATTGAAATTGGATATATACACAGGTATACCGGAGTTAGAGAATCCATTGGGAAAAACTTTGCACCATATGCCAATACCAAAACACTGATTGTACTTAACAATGCAATGATAACAGTTGAAGCCTCTATGTCTGCTATTGTATTTGTTATGTGAAAGGCTTGTTTCCTGAAAAACAAAATCAAAACACTCAGTATAAATATGATAGTTTCTACAAAAACTAAACTCCAAGGGGCTCCAATTGCTTTGAGTGGAATGAACAAAGATTGGTATCCAAACGTCCAGCCCAATGTGCTCAAAACAGCCCAAAACACCCCAATCCTATTCTCAGGTAAGCTAAAATGAATGAGTATACCAATGGCACTCAATATCAGACTCAAAAATACAAACATATTGAACTGCTGATTCTCTATAAACAGCAACCTGATTGAAATGCCTAACATTTGAATTGTTAAAACATTTGCAAGAGATAGATACTTATTGGCCTCAATAAACCCTATTAATCCTAATGCCATTAAAATAGCACATTCAAAAACTTTTATTAAATGACTGGCATGAGGGTATTCCCTATATGTACCAGATGCCATGAGCCATGCAAAAGCAAAAACAAGGGTTAAGACGCTGCGTTTGTATAAAAATAAAATTGTATTGGTTTGAACACTGTACCTTCTTATTAAAACTTCTAATAAAATAAAAATGATGAAAACAAAACCAGATAATTCATAGAATTGAATGAGCATATTGGGTAGGAAGAAATGATTGTTAGCAAAAGTAACAAAGATATTTGTCTTCTGAACAATTAGTATGCTTAATAAAACCTTATAAAACAACTTGCTGTTTGAACCCAAGCTGCTTAATAATTACATTTACTTTGCAGTATGAAAAGCATACAATATTTTTGAAAAATGACACCATTTAAGACTTTTTTCATGCTCATCATTGGCTTTTCAGCAATTGCATGTCAACAATCAACTAACAATCAAAAGGTAATTCAAGCTATGCCATATCCAGTATCTCAAACAGACTCCGTTATTGATAATTATTTTGGTCACCCAATAGCAGACCCATACAGATGGCTTGAAGCAGATACTGCCCAGAAAGTAAAAGAATGGGTTGTTCAACAAAACAATTGTACACAAGATTTTTTAAATCAAATACCTTTTAAATCAAATATCAAAGACAGGTTGGCTAAGATTTGGAACTATGAAAGGCTTGGAACGCCTTTTAAAGAAGGCAATGACTTGTACTTTTTTAAAAATGATGGATTACAAAATCAAAGTGTATTGTACAAACAAACTGGTTTAAATGGCAAGGCACAATTGTTCCTAGACCCAAATAAACTGTCAGCAGACGGTACCACTTCCTTGTCTGGAATTACGTTTAGTAAAGACCATCAATTCATGGCTGTTAGTATTGCCAAAAGTGGCAGCGATTGGAACGAAATAATTGTCATTGAAACAAAAAATGGTAACAGACTTAAAGATCAAATTCAATGGGTAAAATTTAGCAATGCTGTTTGGAGAGGTAACGGTTTTTACTACAGCCGATACGATGAGCCTAAAGCAGGAAAAGCATTCAGCGGACAAAATGAATTCATGAAAATTTACTACCATGAAATGGGAAAAAGCCAATCAGAAGATGTGCTAATTTATGAAGACAAATTGCATCCATTGAGGTATTTCAATGCAGCAGTTACAGAAGACGAACGCTATCTCTTAATCAATTGTTCTGAAGGAACATCAGGTTCAGAAATTTGGTTTCAAGATCTCAACAAAAATGAAAACAAATTCAACCTATTGTTCAAAGGATTTACTCATAACTACTCGGTTATAGACAATGTAGACAACCAATTGTTGGTACTCACAGATTACAATGCGCCAACATACCAATTGGTTCAGGTAGATCCATTGAATCCATCTCCATCCAACTGGAAAACCATTATAGCCGCATCAGAAAATTTATTAGAACAAGTAAGTACTTGTGGTGGAAAATTGTTTGCTACATTTTTAAAAGATGCCAGTTCCCGTTTATTTCAATACAGTTATTCGGGTGTACTTGAACATGAAATTCCATTACCAGAAATTGGCACTACATCAGGAATTTCAGGTAAAAAAACAGACCAAGAAGCCTTCTATTCATTTAGTTCTTTTACCAACCCAGGAGAAATCTACCATTATAACGTTGAAAATGGAACGAGCACATTGTTTAAAAAAACAACTATCAACTTAAACACCTCTGATTTTGAAACCAAACAAGTTTTTTATCCTTCAAAGGATGGGGTTAAAATACCATTATTCATCATCAGCAAAAAAGGACTCAAACTTGATGGAAATAACCCAACCTTGTTATATGGTTATGGCGGTTTCAATATCAACCTAACCCCTGGTTTTTCAATATCAAGAATGGCCTTTTTGGAACAGGGCGGTATTTATGCTGTTGCCAATTTAAGAGGTGGTGGTGAATATGGAGAAGCTTGGCATCAAGCTGGAATGTTGGCCAAAAAACAAACTGTATTCGATGATTTTATTGCTGCTGCAAAATATTTAATAGCAAATAAATATACTTCAAGTGAAAAACTTGCTATACATGGTGGGTCAAATGGAGGACTTTTAGTCGGTGCCTGTATGACACAAGAACCTACTTTGTTCAAGGTTGCTATACCTGCTGTAGGCGTATTAGACATGCTGCGCTACCACAAATTTACAATTGGATGGGGATGGGCTGTTGAATACGGCAGCAGTGAAAACGAATCACAATTCAATTATTTAATCAAATATTCTCCACTCCACAATGTAAAAAAGGGGGTAAATTATCCGGCAACACTTATCATGACAGCAGACCACGACGACAGAGTAGTGCCAGCCCATTCATTTAAGTTTGCTGGTACATTACAAGCAAACCAAGCTACCAATGGAAATCCTGTATTGATTCGTATAGATAGCAAAGCAGGGCATGGCGCTGGAAAACCTACCACAAAATTAATTGATGATGCCACCGATATGTGGAGTTTTATTTTGTGGAATTTAGGTGCTGGTTACAAAAAGATTGAATAATTAAGCTAGTTTTTAAGGAAAACCATATGCATTGAACATAGATCTTTATGGCATGATCAAAGCTTTCATGCAAGTCTTGTTTCCTATTGGATGTATTGGGTGCAGTAAGGTGTTATTGGAACAAGAACAACACCTGTGTTTGAATTGCCAAATAGAGTTGCCATTGGCTAATTTTCATCATCAGGTTAGCAATCCTCTAGCAAAAACCTTCTGGGGAAGGGTAAGTATTGAACAAGCTTTTGCCTTCTTAATTTACAAAAAAGCAGGATTGACTAAAAGCATCATTCAAGCAATCAAATACAAAGGGAACAAACAACTGGCAATAGATTTGGGTAAAAGCTATGGAAATCAAATAAAAGAAGAACTCAAACAGCTTGGTGTGAATGGAATTATTGCAGTTCCATTGCATCCCAAAAGAGCTAAGAAAAGAGGT
Organism: Bacteroidota bacterium; assembly: GCA_027491355.1. Classification (GTDB taxonomy): domain Bacteria; phylum Bacteroidota; class Bacteroidia; order UKL13-3; family UKL13-3; genus CAISCU01. Next base: position 12,732 of record JAIXWI010000040.1, on the reverse strand, counting down.
TTCAACCAAAGCGAACTTATAGTTCAAGGAATTGCTGCTGTTACACAAATTCAGAACATAAGTTCTTGTGTAAAACGAAAGGTTCACACCAGCACTCAAACGGCTAAATCTAGAATAGAGCGCTGGGAGAATGTACTGGATATTTATGAAATAGACATGCCATTGCTTGAAATATCTCAACATCATCATTTTTTACTGGTTGATGATGTAATAACAACGGGGGCAACCATTGAAAGTTTAGCAAAGACTTTGCAACAACATACAAATTGTAAAATAAGTATTGCAGCCTTGGCCTTTGCTCCTTAACTACTTCAAATATTGGATAATTGCTTCGTCCAATGGGTCTGTTGAAGAAGGAAAATAAGCAAGCCAATTGCCTGAAGGGTCAATCAAAAATTTATTGAAATTCCATTTTACTTCATGGCTTTCTTTTAAGTTCAATTTTGCATCAGTAAGCCATTTGTAAATGGGGTGTTGCGCACTTCCTTTTACATCAATTTTTTCTGTAAGCATGAAATTTACACCATAAGTTTTTTTACAAAAACTACTGATTTCAGAAGGTGTTCCAGGTTCTTGCTCGCCAAATTGGTTACAAGGAAAACCTAAAACAACCAATTTTGAAGCGTAGCGTTTTTGTAAATTAATTAAGGCTGTATATTGTTTGGTATAACCACAGTAACTGGCCACATTCACACACAAAACATACTTGCCTTTCAATTGGGCCATATCAATGGTTTTGCCGCCTGTTAAAGATTGTATTTTAAATTGGTGAAAGTGTTTTTCTGTTTTACTGTTAGGCATAAAAGAAAAAGCATAAACAACAGGTAATAAAACCAGTGCTGTTAAAATGTATTTGAAGGTGTTTTTCATAATGCTAAAATTGCAGCTTGAACTTTTTCCATTTGCCATTGAGGAGTTGATGTTGCACCACATATTCCAACATTTTCTCCTGTATTGAACCAAGCTTTGTCTAATTCATTTTCATGACTGATAAAATGCGTGCGCGGATTGTTGTCTTTGCATACATCATACAACACTTTACCATTCGAAGATTTAACCCCTGCTACAAAAACAACTACATCGTATTTTTTTGAAAAATCGCGGAGTTGAATGTCTCTGTTGCTTACCTGTCTGCAAAGCGTATCATTGAAATCTACTTGAATACCTTTGTCTTCTAACAATTGTTTAAGGGCATATAAATTTTTTGTTCGTTTGGTGGTTTGGCTGTATAACTGCACCTTGTTAGGTAATGTATACTGGTCTAGCTCTTCAAACTTTTCAATAACAATGGCATTGCCCCTGGTCTGACCCAATAAACCCTTTACTTCGGCATGGCCGTGTTTGCCATAAATAATAATTTGTTCTTCGTCGTTGGCTGCTTCTCTGACACGATTTTGTAGTTTCAATACTACCGGACAACTTGCATCTACCAACTCTATTTGATTGTCAAGGGCCAACTGATATGTTTCAGGAGGTTCTCCATGTGCACGAATCAACACTTTTACTTTGGTAAGTGTTTTGAACTTATCATGGTCAATGATTTCAAGTCCTTTTGCTTTGAGCCTTGCCACTTCCTCATCATTGTGAACAATATCTCCTAAACAATATAAATGGCCTTCTTCATTTAATATATCCTCGGCCATCTGAATAGCAAAGACCACACCGAAACAAAAACCTGATTGTTCATCAATTTCAACTTGAACTTGCATAAATGCTAACTTATTTAACAAATTTAACCATTTATTGCTTGTATAGTTTTTCTTTTTATAATTCTGTTTGATTCTTTGGGTTTGAACTTAAAATTATAGCCAATCCAAACCTTTTGGAATATTATTGGTTTTTAACAATACATGGCAACAGAAAAAGAGTTTTACAACGAGGATGGCAGTTATATTGGACCAAATTCTTTGTCTCCAATACCACTCAGTATTGGCGCTCCGGTTATTAGACCAGAAGACAAAAATAAAATTAAAGCAAATGCTGTAGAGGCCATGCATCACTATGCCAACCAAGAAATTGGAATGCTAAAAAAACAAGCTGATTTAATCATGCAGCAGGTTCGAGAAATAGAACAACGTTTGACGGTCTCTGAAAAAATTTACCAATCGGACATGCGTTTCACACCTGTTATTGGTCAAGTATACCATGTTTATGAAATCGATGACCATTATAAATTATCTCTCATTGGACCCCAAGAATGGGGACGAAGCAAACCAATTGGCAACCATGTTGCAAGCGTAAAATTACTAGGAGACCATAGTTGGGATTTGGTTAAATAAGCATTCCTTTTTAAGTATTCGCGCAATTTTGTGTAAAATTGTCCATTAATTTCTGATATGATTTTTCAAAACACCCGCGAATTTGCAAAAAACCTCGACCAACAAGATCCATTGTCAGGTTTCCGTAACCAGTTTCACATACCTACATTAGACGGAAAAAAACAAATTTATTTATGTGGTAATTCATTGGGTTTGCAGCCTAAGACTGTTCAAAATGCCGTTAATCAAGAACTTGAAGATTGGGCTAAACTTGGTGTAGAAGGACATTTCAAAGGTAAAAACCCTTGGATGTATTACCACCATTTTTTAACTGAAAAAGCTGCAAAAGTTGTTGGAGCAAAACCAATAGAAGTGGTAATTATGAATAACCTTACTGCCAATTTACACCTGATGATGGTAAGTTTTTATAGGCCCACGCCAAAAAGGTATAAAATTATCATGGAGGGCAATGCCTTTCCATCAGACCAATATGCAATGGAATCGCAAGCCAAGTTTCATGGGTTTGAACCCAATGAGGCCATTGTAGAGTTATTTCCGAGGGAAGGTGAACACACCCTGAGAACTGAAGACATTCTAGCAGCCATTGCTCTTCACAAAAACGAACTGGCCATTGTTATGATGGGCGGTGTTAACTATTTAACCGGACAAGCCTTTGACATGAAAGCCATTACTGAGGCAACACATGCGGCAGGTGCAGTAGCGGGCTTTGACTTGGCTCATGCGGCAGGTAACCTACACTTAGAATTGCACCATTGGAATGTTGACTTTGCTGTTTGGTGTTCTTACAAATATTTGAACTCTGGACCAGGTGGAACCAGTGGTGTTTTTGTACACGAAAGACATGCAAATAATCCAAACCTACCTAGGTTTGCTGGTTGGTGGGGGCATGATGAAAAAAGTAGGTTCCTCATGAAAAAAGGTTTCATTCCTATGGAGGGTGCAGCTGGTTGGCAATTGAGCAATGCCCAAATCTTTCCAATGGCTATTCACAATGCCTCACTAGATATTTTTGTTGCTGCAGGCATAGAAAATCTTCGCAAAAAGAGTGAACTACTAACAGCATACCTCGAATTTATTTTGAGTCAGTTCAAAGAGCATTTAACCATCATCACGCCAAGCAACGCCAAAGACAGGGGTTGCCAACTTTCGATTATTGTCAAAGAAAATGGTAAAAAATTGTTCGATTATTTAGAGGACAATCAAATCATGCCAGATTGGAGAGAGCCCAATGTCATAAGAATGAGCCCAGTTCCCTTGTACAACCAATTTGAAGAGGTATACCTAATAGGACAAGCTTTAGACAACTATTTCAAAAATTGATTTCTATCATAACAATTGGTAAAGTAAAATTATAAGTTCGCATATCATGAAAGCAAAAAAAATCAGCATCATCGGAGGAGGATTATCAGGTTCACTTTTATCGATATACCTTGCTAAAAGAGGATTTGATGTTCATTTGTTTGAACGCAGACCTGATTTAAGAACAGCAAAAATTTATGCGGGTAGATCTATCAACCTAGCACTTTCTACAAGGGGCTTGAACGCCTTAAAGAAAATTGGATTAGACGAAGAAATTTTGCAAGATGCCATTCCTATGCCTGGTAGAATGATGCACAGTAAGGCTGGCGAACTGAACTATCAGCCTTATGGAAAAGATGGACAAGCCATCAATTCCGTTTCTAGAGGCAGATTGAATTTGAAACTAATAGAACTAACCGAAAAATACCCAAACATTCATTTGTATTTCAATGCAAAATGTACAGATGTTGACATGGATAATTGCATGGCTACGTTTGAAATGGCTGATGGAAGTTTACAAACTTTTACTGCCGATCACATAATTGGTACAGATGGAGCCTTTGCCGCTACCAGAGGTAGAATGCAAATAACCGACCGATTCAATTATTCGCAATCTTATTTACACGTTGGATACAAAGAATTAGTCATACCTGCGGCAGGAATGAATCAATTCCAAATGGAAAAAAATGCTTTGCATATTTGGCCAAGAGGATCCTTTATGATGATAGCACTTCCCAATCCTGCTGGCGACTTCACTTGCACATTGTTTATGCCTTTTGAGGGTGAATTTGGTTTCTCTGGTTTGAAAACTGAAGCTGATGTTGTTCAATTTTTCAGCACCCATTTTGCTGATGCAGTTCCAATGATGCCTACTTTAGTTGAGGATTTCTTTAACAATCCAACCTCTAGCTTGGTTACGGTTCGTTGTTACCCATGGGTGCGCAAAGACAAGTTAGCGCTATTGGGTGATGCTGCACATGCCATCGTACCTTTTTATGGACAAGGAATGAATTGCAGTTTTGAAGATTGTGTGGTATTAGATGAGTGCATAGAAGCATATGGTGATGATTGGGAAAAGATTTTTGATGCATACCAAAAACTACGCAAACCCAATGCTGATGCCATTTCAGAGCTTGCAGTACAAAATTATTACGAAATGGCTGACAAAGTTGGCGACAAACATTTCTTACATAAAAAACACATAGAACATGAATTGTCTGATTTGTACCCAGATAAATTCAAATCACAATATGAACTTACAACCTTCAGTTTAAGTCCATACAGCTATGCTTTGGAACAAGGAAAGAAAAACGATATGTTGTTAGAGCAAATAATTGCAAATGGTGCAGAATCTAAGATTGCAGATGCCACTTACATGGAAAAGCTTTGGCACTTGCTAGACTAGAAGGGTGTTAAGATTTAAATAAAATGTCTTTGATGTTCAACTGAATGTTGACATGTCCGTTGAAGTGGTTTTCTTCAATGGTATAACAAATGTCAAATGAAATGCCTTGGGCCACTTTTTCATAATGCTCACCCAATCCAAATGCGATGGCCTTGAAAATTCTACCACCATTTTCTTGAGTTAAACTGAGTTTTAAATGGTTGTTACCTACTTTAGTAACATCACCTACATCCCATACATGTTTACTCATGAAAACAGGGTTTTGATTGCCCGGTCCAAAAGGTGAAAACTGTTTGAGTACATTGAAAAACTTTGGCGTAATGGTTCGCAAATCTATCTCCATATCGTACTCAATTTCTGGAGTTAAACTTCTGTGTTCAATGTTTTCGGCTACCACTCGCTCAAATCTTTCCTTGAAAGAACTCAGATTCTCTAACTTTAAGGTAAGTCCGGCAGCATGGGTATGACCACCATATTGATCCAACAAATCGCTACAAGACTCTATGGCACTGTACAAATCAAACCCTTCAACAGATCTTGCACTTCCAGTTGCCATACCATTTGATTCTGTTAAAACAATTGTAGGTCTGTAATACTTTTCAATGAGACGGGATGCAACAATACCTATTACGCCTTTATGCCACTCATTGTGAAACAAAACAGTGCTTTTTCTTTCAGCAAAAAGTGGATCTTTTTCAATTAATTCAAAAGCATGCTCTGTAATTGATTGATCAAAAGTGCGCCTTTCATTGTTGTGTTGATTTACCAAAAATGCAATTCTTTTTGCATCAGCAGCATCAGGTGAGGTCATTAAACGAACAGATTCTTTTGCATCAGCAATTCTACCAGCAGCATTGATTCTTGGACCTATAAAAAACACAATATCATTGACACTGTATTCTGGTTTTAGTGGGTATTCTTCAAGGAGGGCTTTCAACCCATTGTTAGGATTGTCTTTTAATCTTTTTAAGCCATAATATGCTAAGATTCTATTCTCATCTAAAATGGGAACCAAATCAGAAGCAATACTTACCGCTGCCAAATCAAGGTATTTTTCTACCTCTTTGAATGAAATCTGGTGTTTCTGAGCATATGCCTGAATCAGCTTAAAACCAATTCCACATCCCGATAATTCCTTAAACGGATAAGGACAATCTTTTTGTTTGGGATTCAATACCGCAACAGCATCAGGTATTTCATCACCAGGTAAATGGTGATCGCAAATGATAAAATCTATTCCTTGGTCTTTGGCATAATTAACCTTATCAATTGATTTGATTCCACAATCCAATGCAATGATAAGGGAGAACGCATTGTTTCTTGCCCAATCAATGGACATAAAACTGATGCCATAACCTTCTGTGTAACGATCTGGAATATAATAATCAAGGTTATTGTATCTCTTAGAAAAGAAAGAATAAACAGTAGATACTGCTGTTGTTCCATCTACATCATAATCACCATAAATTAGAATTTTTTGGTTTTTCTGAATGGCTTCTTCTATTCTTAAAATGGCACCATCCATCCCTTTCATGATAAAGGGGTCGTACAAGTCTGACAGTTGAGGTCTGAAAAATTTTTTGGCAATTTCAAAGCTAGCTATACCCCTTTGAATCAGAATGCCAGTTAGCACCTTATTCAAGTTAATCAACTTTGATAGTTGTTCAACTAGGTTTTTCTCGGGTAATATTTTTGGAAGCCAGCGTTTTGTCATTTTAATAGCCCTGCAAGATAATCAAAATCCCTTGATGCTAGAAATTTTAAAATACAATAGGAAAATTTTAAGACTTTCCAGAAATGCAAATTCAATTCAAAAGTAACTACCTTTGAGTTCCAAAATGACAAGTATTTTATTAATAGAAACGGCAACAGATGTGTGTTCTGTAGGTATTTCAACCAATGGAGAATTGGTTGGTATGGAAGAGCTTTTTATTAAGAATGAACATGCGGCACAATTACAGGTTTTGGTAGCTAAAGTTTTACAGAAAGTGCAGCTTGAATTGAATCAAATTGATGCAGTTGCTATTAGTATTGGCCCTGGAAGCTATACTGGTCTGAGGGTTGGATTGTCTGCCGCTAAAGGATATTGTTTTGCATTGGATATACCGCTCATTGCAATTGGCACCCTTGATGCCATGGCCTATCAAGCAAGCAAGCATCCTGATTTTAATGGTAACGGCTACTTAATTCCTCAACTTGATGCAAGAAGAATGGAAGTTTATTCTGGTGTTTGGAATGCAGCCCTACAAATCATTGAACCCGTTTCACCAGTTATTCTAGACGCATCTAGCTACCAAAAATACCTAGCTGTTGATACTTGTTATGTTTTTGGTTCTGGGGCTGAAAAATTTAAGAATCATTGCAAGTCCGCTCATTTAGTTTACCTCCATTCATTATATGCATCTGTTAAGGGAATGGCTAAAATTGCATTTACACATTACCAGGAAAACAGGGTTGCAGATATTGCTTATATTGAACCTTTTTACCTGAAAGATTTTATTGGAACCACACCTAAGAAATTATTTTGAACATGATTATAGAACAAATTTATACGAACTGCCTAGCACAAGCGGCCTATTACATTGAAAGTGATGGAGAAGCAGCCATTATTGATCCTTTAAGAGATTTCCATGGCTATATAGAAAAAGCACATGCAAATGGTGCTAAAATAAAATATGTTTTTGAAACACATTTTCATGCAGATTTTGTTAGCGGTCATTTAGATTTAGCTGCACATACGGGTGCTGAAATTGTTTATGGGCCAAATACTAAAACCGGTTTTAAAGTAACTGTTGCCAATGATGGAGATGAATTTAAAATTGGAAAAATTACTGTAAAAGTTTTGCATACCCCAGGACATACTCTAGAAAGTTCTTGCTTTCTGTTGACAGATGAAAATGGAAAACAACAGGCTGTATTTACCGGAGATACCTTGTTTGTAGGAGATGTTGGTAGACCCGATTTATTAGATGGTATAATGAGCAAAGAAGAGTTGGCGGCTATGATGTTTGAATCATTAAAAAAACTCATTGTATTGCCTGATGATGTGGTAGTTTATCCTGCGCATGGAGCTGGTTCTGCCTGTGGTAAAAATATCGGCAAGGAAACAAGCAGTACAATTGGTCAACAAAAGGCCAATAACTATGCATTGAAAATAACCGATAAATCAGCATTTATAGAGGCTGTGTGTGCTGGAATAAGCCCTGCTCCTGCTTATTTTTTCAAAGATGCGGCATTGAATAAAAATGGATACTCTGAATACGATGAGGTTGTAAAAAAAGGACTTAGCCCTCTGTCTGTTGCTGATTTTGAAAACCACCTATCAAAAGGGGCAATTGTTATAGATAGTCGCATTCCTGATTTCTTTGAATTAGGCTTTGTACCAGGTTCTATAAACTTCGGCTTAAATGGTCAATTTGCAATTTGGGCAGCCACTATCATTGATTTGCATCAACCCATTTTATTGGTTTGTAAACCTGAAACCGAAGAGGAAACCATTACACGTTTAACCAGAGTTGGGTTTGATCAAATTTTGGGTTTTCTAACAGGTGGTTTTGATACCTGGAAAGATGCTGGCAAAAAATACGACATGGTCATTTCTATTTCATCAGAAGAATTTGCATTAGATGCAAAACACAATCCAAATGCAATGATTATAGATGTAAGAAAGCCTTCTGAATTTAAGGACAAACATGTTAAAAAAGCAAAAAACATACCGCTTGATCTGTTACAACAAGAAGTAGAAGCACTTGATAAACATGCAGAATGTCTGGTGCATTGTGCAGGAGGATACAGAAGTATGGTGGCTGCCAGTTTATTTAAAAAACATGGTTTTACTAACGTTAAAAATGTTTGGGGTGGTTTTGCGCAAATTAAAGAAGAAGAAAAAATTGAATTAGAATAGGCCATTCGAACCAACAAAAAGGGCGGCTTCACAAAGTGAAGCCGCCCTTTTTGTTTGGGTTCATTCCCTGTTTACCTAAACAAGATAACTGAGCCTGAATAGCTGTATTTTTTACCACCAGAGCTAGTTGCATTTACTTGATATATATAGGCATCTTGTTGACAATCTTGATTTGTTTTCATGTCAGTTCCATTCCAACCAATTTTTACATCATTGGTTCTGAAAACCATTTGTCCCCATCTGTCGAACACCATGATATCAATTGATTCAATTCCGTCCGCTACAATTTTAAATGTTTTGTTACAATCGTCTTGGAATGAAACTGGCTTACAATCTACATTACTGTTAGGATAAAACGCTGAAGGTATGAATACGGTAATATCTGGTTCAACTTTTACAGAATAAGTAACCGTATCCGCACAACCCCATTCGTTTCTAGCTACTAATGTAACATAATGGTTTGCAGTGTCAGGCGGGAATTGAACATTTTGTGGACTCACCGCGTTGTAATCAGATGCATTGGCTGGTTTTCCTTTGCCAAAATTCCATGTATAAAACAAACTTGGATACAATCCAGAGTTTGGATTGCTTTCATTGTTAAAACTGTAATATGGATTAGCAATGGTAGTAGTGTAAGGCAAGTGCGAAAACTCAGCAATTGGGGTAGGATATGTTTCAACCACATGTGAGGCAGTGTCATAACATCCATCTTGTTCAACCATCAAAAACACATTTGTTTTACCTGCTTTTGTATAGGTCTTACTAAAAATATTGTCTGTGGCAGGATTACTGTTAAGTGGTGTGCTAGAAACTGCTCCTTCAAACCAAAAATACTTAGGACTGGTTACGTTCGTAGGAAAAGCCGTAAACGTAGCATCTAATTGACCAGGATCAACACAAACACCTGGAGGATAGCTAAAGTCTGCAAATGGTTTAGGCTTAATGTTGTAAACCATTTCATCAAATGCAGGGTAACTTGCACAAGCATCTTCAAAGGTATTGGTACCAATTGGCAAGTTAAAGTTGTTAAACTGAGAGCTAGCCCTGAAGGTTACTTTTTTATTGATTTTATCTTGGGTGCTTGTAGTATATGTCATACCTGATGGTCCTGGTACTATATTGGCTGGGGTTCCATCAGGTGTTGTCCAAGCAATGCTATATGGTGGATTCAGTGGGCTCTTCACTGGAACTATTGTAAATAAATCTGCATTGTATTCACACAGTATTTGATCTGAAGGCAATTCAATTTCAGGTGGTGATTGAATTCGAATTTGATTCGTATCCGCATTGCTACAACCCGTAATTGGGTCTACATAATTGAAATACAATTTATAGAAGCCTGCTGTTACGTCTCTTTTAGATAAATCCAATATTGCCTTTCCAGTAGAAACTTGGATAGATTGATTGATATTATTTGGATTTGCTGTCAATGTTGTACCACTGATATCTGCAGGTTCAGCATTTGAAATAGATGAGTACAATGTAAAATTTGCAATCGCATCGTTGATACAAACTGCTGAATCTGAAACAATCAGTTTAACATCAGGATTAGGTGTTACCGTTACATTCATTGGTTTTTCTACCAAACAACCTGTTGCATCATTTTTATACAACAACTTGAATTGTGTAGGAACGGTTAAAGGATTTGCAGGTGAACTAATTACCGAATTTCCAGGATCAAAATACCTTCTTTGGGTAAGCGCTGGCCTGTATGCAATGTCTGAAGGAGCAAACTCCCAATAACTGTTGGTTGTTGTGTCTCTTTGTTTGATTTCTTTTTGTAAATCAAACACACCATTCGATAAACAAATAAAAGGCTCTACCCCTGGATTCAAAATTGGTGTTTTGATAACCACATAAACAGTGGTATCCATAGCTGGGCAACCATTTGGAGGTGAGTTTACATAAACTCCCTTGATGTCTGGATTTAGAACAACTTCCATTGTAGGGAAGAACTGAACCTTAGAAGTGTAAGTTAAAATGTTTGTATCAGGTGCAAACTTGATGTCTGGTGCATCAATGTCAAAGCCATAGGTATTCAAAGCTGAGGTTTTCACAACCCCTCTTCCTGTCCATGATTCTGCATTAGAAGTAGCAACCCTTACAGGTAAAGTAAGTACCCTGGTGGCTTGATTGTCACAAATAATTCTGCTAACACCAGCATCTGCTCTTGGTACAGGGAAAATTGCAACTAGTAGAGAATCTCGGATTGAACATTTGTTTTTGTCTTTTATTTCTAGGTTGATATAGTTTCCATATGGATACAGGTCAGACTCTGACGGTAAATTCATGAGTCTGTTTGTATTCAATTGGTCACCACCTGAAATAGCAGTAGGGTTCAGTGGGTAAGTCCAAATATTCTGTACATCAATTGCATTGGTTGCCTCTACTCTTGGTAAAATAATAGAACTGAAAGATGTTTTACACAAGATAACAGGTGAAATGGGTTCAATAACAGGTAGCGGATTTACTGCAACTATAATGGTGTCTACATTTGAACAGGTTACTCCTTGATAAGTGATAAAACCTTTTACCCTGTAAGATGATGTTTTATCTGGAGTTACTGCCAAAGTATCTGCCCTAGAAATAACGGTACTATCAAGGGTAATTGGCATTTTACTCCACTGGAAACTATCAATTGCTGCAGTGGTACCAATTGCTCTTAAAACCAATGGTGGATCTTTGAAGCAAATGGTATCATTTCTGCCTGCAAAAACAGGAACCACTTTGTTTACAAAAATATCTGAAGAATCTATTCTTAAACAACCCCAGGTATCTATTTTTCTTACATAGTACCTTCCACTATCTGAAGGGAAAATAAATTGAGACAGGGAGTCTTTCAATACAGGGAAGGCAGGGGATTTTCTCCAAGTCCAGTTTCCTACTGTTTCATCACTAGTTCCTGCATTGAGCGTATCACTTGCTCCAGAGCAAATTCTAATTGAATTAGGCAACTCTCGTTTTGGCAAGTTACGGGTAAAGATTGATAATGGAACGGAATCTCTACATCCAAAATTGTCTGCTACTACTATCTTATATTTTGTTGTGTTACCAGCATTGGTTGGATTTAAAAACGCATTTGAGTCGGCCAATGTTCCACCTGGAGATGCAACGTTTTTATTAACCAAATTAAGAGATGTCATGTCTCCTAAATAGTAGTAGTACCTGTAGAAACCTGGAAATCCTGCAAATGGCGTACCTCCTTTTGAATTGGCTTGAACTTTTACAGGCACACCGAAACAGTTAAAAGTATCACGAACACTAACCTTCACCAATTCAGGTATAAAAACAGAGTCAACTATTCTGTCGTTCGGACAATCTTGATTAGGGGGCGCAACATTTGTCAATCTCAGACGAATTTTGTGCCAACCCGATCTTGTAAACTTGTGTCTTATGAGTGCAGAAGCTGGAGGTGTTGCTGGAGGAGGTGAGGTGGTTGGTGTTGTACCAACAGGGTAATTTACATAATTATCAGAATTTGGGGCCGTTTCTACCCTAAACTGCGTATATGTATTGTTGACTGTCATGTTGTTGGTAATGGCAAAAGAGAATTCGTAATTACCACATCGTTTGTCTACTTTGTTAATGACTGCTTGCGGAATTTTGCCTACCGTAATACCAAAAGACCTACTTGACCTTGCTGGTACAGGACACATTCTATCTTTTGCAGTAACAATGAAATAATGAGGTAAGCTGGTAGCTTTATCTGCTGGAGGGGTCCAACAAAACATAAAACTATCTCTTTTAGGTCCTTGTACATTTCTTTGTGCAACATTGTAAAGTGGTTTAAATGTTGCGCCACTTGACGTCATTGTAATGGGATTGTTCCACTTTAAATCTGTTGT
>JAIXWI010000044.1 GCA_027491355.1 Bacteroidota bacterium | reverse complement strand
TGCTTGGTAACTGGCTTAGTTTCTTACCAATTTACCTTTTGTTACTTTACCTGATGCATCGCTTACTTCTACAAAGTAAACGCCTGAATTGTTATTGCTCAAGTCCATGTCAAAGCTTACTGAACCATTGCTGATTTCTTTGCTGAAGCTTGCCACTTCTTGACCCAATGCATTGTACAATTTAACTTGTGCATTGCTGCCTGTTAATTCTGTTGCATTTACTTTTGTAACCCCATTGGTTGGATTTGGATACATGTTCACATTGCCTACGATGCCTTTGTAAACGCCTTGGATATTCTTTAAGTAGTTCACATCGCCTCTGTTTACAAATATCAAGTAAAAACGTCCTTCACCTTTGCTGTTCAAGTCGCTAGTTACCTCAAAGCTGTAACGTGCTTTCTCGTTTATCAAAGTGATGGTTCCTGCATATTTGTCTTCTAACAATACATCGTATGCTGCAAACTCGTTTTCCCCTTTGAATGAAATTTCATGTGTTCCTGTAAAGGTAGTTCCTATTCCTAATGGAATGATTGTTTGTGATGCTACTTCTGCAATGGTATTGATTGCATTCTTTTTTGCTGACTCTGATACTGAGTAGATGTTCAAAGATGGGTTAGACATTTTTTCTGAATCCATTTCGTCTACTCCGTTGCTTGCACTTGGTGCAATGGCTACGATGGCCTCATCTTGTAATTCTCCTCTTTTTACAAACAATGCACGCAATACTTTTGCATTGGTCTTGAACATATTGCCTGTTGCTGATGTAGCTGATTTTGAACTTTCGTTCAAGCTCAATGCTGGGCTTGCTCCGTTTGCTTTTACAAAGAATGCATTGCCTGATTCAATTACACTGGTTCCAAAGTTAGTTCCTACTCCCAATGCGCTGTTCCAGCTTGCATAGTGGTTTCCTGCTGGACGGTAAATCCATACTGAGTTGTCTATATTGGTTTTGGTCCATCCTGTTGCATCCCAATTGATTGGACTTGCATATGGGTTACCTACCAAGTTCCATCCTTCTCCTTTTGCTGCATTGTAGGTGACTGTTAAGTTGGTTGCTCCTTGTTGTAAGGTTCCTGTTCCGCTCAATGTTACATCTGCTGGAGTTGGGTTGGTACCATCCAACAATGAACATCCTTGTGACCTGTTTCCTCTCACAAATACGTTATAACCTGTTCCTGCTGTCAATGCTGTTGATGTGTTAGGTACACTTGTCCATGCATTGGTATAAACTGTTGTTCCGCTCAATGATCCTGCTCCGCTGTTTACAGCTGTGCTTTCGTTGAATGTATACATTGATGCGCCATTGGTCATCGTCGCATCAAATCCGTTTGAGTTAGCTGTTAAGCTTGGGCAAGTTGATCCACCTGTTCCAGGTCCTGAAATGTGGATCTGTTGTTGCCAGCTGCTTGCTATGCTTGGACCGCTTGCAAATGGTGCTGACAAGTAACGGTATCTTCTTCCGCTTGAACCATAAATGAAACGCTCTACTGTTACATTACCTGTTACACTTGCTCCTGCTGGTAATGCCAATAACCTTGCTGTTCCTGATGAGGTTGAAGTTAATTTTAAGTTACCGCCTGATGCCAATGTGGTTGCATCTACCAATCCTACACTGCCTGATACTGTCATACCTGATGACAATGTTTTTGTGCTGCTTGAGCCACTTACTCCTGCTGTTAAGTTAACAAATGACATGGCATTGCCACTTACTGTTTGCGAACCTGTTCCTGACAATACCAAATTTGAACCACTGCCATCAACTGTTCCGTTGTTGGTTAAGTTTCTTGTTACTGTTAATGTATTGCCTGAACCTATATTGTGAGTGGCTCCTGTTGCTACTGAATAACCACGGCAGCTCAATGGACCACTCGCTGTTCCTGAGTATACCGTTGCATCTCTGTTTGATGATGGCGTGATACTCCATGCATTGGTGGCACTGCTGTAATAAGTTGGGGTCAAGCATGAAGCTTGTCCTGCTGTTACTGTATTGTTTGCTATTGGAGTATTGCTTGTTCCTATGTATGCTGATATTCCAGTATTAGGTGTAGCCCATCTCCATGCCAAATTTGGTGCCGCTGTCGTTGAAAAACTAACAGTGTTGGTTAGTCGCATGCGAACTACTCTTACACCTGATTGAGTGATGATAGAGCCTGCACCTGCACCTGGAGGTGTTTTTGCTGCAACTATTACGTAGTTATTTGATGCTTGGTAACTTACTGATGTTGGAATTTGAGTTGCATTCAATTCTGATGAGCCTGATACAATAGAAGCTGTAATTGTTCCTGCATTTCTGAATGCACTGTTCATGTTGATGTAAAAAACTCCGGTTGCATACTCCCAAGTTGTGGTTGCTCCTGTTGCATAAAGCCTTACGTCAAACTCAAATGTGGTTGATGATGGGTAAGACTCATTCTCAACTCGGCACTCAAAATTTGTTTGTGCCATTAAGTTGAGCGTCATCATTACGCCTATCGCCGCAATGATTCCTCTTTTAATCATGTTTTTCATATAGTGTAGTTTTTAATTGTATATTTTTGTAATTAATGGGTTCATTCAAATTTATTGGTTTTTAAATTAAAAAAAAATAAAATATGCGTAAATTTATTTTACCTGCATTTATTTTAAATTCTCCTGCACAAATTTCAGATTATCATGGATATGTGCAAGTTAACTTTAAGTTAAATTGCGACAATTAAAATATGAACAAAAAATAACTAAATTGAGAAATGTACTTTTTAAGATTCAAAAATATAGCTGTTTTCATGGTGTTAAACTTCCATTTAATATCATTTGCATCCAGTCAAGAAATCATTCCAAACCCTCAAAAAAAGACAAATTTGACAGGTTTTTTCAACCTAAAGCATCAAATTTCCATTAAAAATGAATGTAAAGGAAAAGAATTCGGAAACATTGTTACCAATTTCATAGAAACATTTCAAAAAAACACGGGGTGTCTATTTCAAAAGAAGCATTTTGGTAAAGCAACTATTGAGATCCATTTGGATTTAACTGTTTTGAACAAGGAAGGTTACCGTTTAATAATAGATACCAGCCAAATTATGGTATCCGTTTCTAATGCAAAAGGTTTATTCTATGCTTTTCAATCCATCTTGCAATTGTTACCCGCAGTAAGAAACAATGCTCAGATAAAAATTCCATGTATGGAAATATCTGACGAGCCAGCGTTTAATTGGAGAGGAATGCATTTAGATGTGAGTAGACATTTTTTCTCAGTTGAAACCATCAAAAAATACCTAGACTTAATGGCTATGTACAAATTGAACAAATTTCATTGGCATTTAGTGGACGATCAAGGCTGGAGAATTGAAATAAAAAAATATCCCAAGTTGACACAAATTGGCGCTTGGAGGGTGAATAAAAACAATTATTGGTGGAACGACAGACCTCAAGCCAATTCAAATGAAAAGAGTGAATATGGAGGCTATTACACTCAAGAACAAATAAAAGAAATAATTGATTATGCAACTGCTAAACAAATTGAGGTAATTCCTGAAATTGAAATGCCAGGGCATGTTGCGAGTGCAATTGGTTCATATGCAGAATTGAGTTGCAAACAAAACACTCAGCTTCAAATGACCGGAGGAAATTATACAGCCATCTCTTCTAATTACTGTGCTGGCAATGAAAAAGTTTTTGAATTCCTAGAATCAGTTTTAAATGAAGTTTTTGTGTTATTCCCTTCTCAATACATCCATATAGGTGGTGATGAAGTTGACAAAACCAGTTGGAAAAACTGCAACAAGTGTCAATACAGAATGAAAGCGGAGAAACTAAAAAATGAAGATGAATTACAAAGCTATTTCATAAAAAGAATTGGTGCTTTTGTTGAAAGCAAACACAAAAAAATGATTGGATGGGATGAAATATTAGAAGGTGGTTTAGCCGAAGGGGCTATAGTTATGAGCTGGAGAGGAGAAGCTGGAGGTATTGAAGCCGCAAAAATGAAACATGATGTAATCATGACACCAGGAAATCCATGCTACTTTGATCATTACCAAGGAAATGCGGCTTATGAGCCAAAAGCCTTCAATGGATTCAACACCTTAAAAAACGTTTACAACTACCATCCTATTCCCACTCTTTTACCTGACTCATTACATCACTTTGTATTGGGCGCACAAGCAAATGTTTGGAGCGAGTACATACAAAGTGCTACCCATTTGGAATACATGGTATTGCCAAGAATGCTAGCTTTATCTGAGGTTTTATGGAACAAAGACACCACAAAAAATTGGGATGAGTTTTATTTTCGCGTTCAAAGTCATTTTCAAAGATTCGACTTAATGGGTTTGAATTATGCCCCTATCAATACCAAAATCAAATTTGAAACTTTTTACCAAGATGCAGCACTGTACCTTGAATTAAGTAGTGATTACCCAGATGGGCAAATTTATTATGACATTGACAATTCATTTCCCGGATTACAAAGCCGATTATATGAAAAACCCATTAAAATAGACTCCTCCGTTCAAATTCAAGCATTATTGTTTAAAAACAAACACCCAATGAGTCCGGTGGCCTCAGGTCAAGCATTTGTCATTCATAAAGCTATCGGCGGAAATGTAATTTACAATTCACCTATCAGTAAACAATACAAGGCAGAGGGAGAAATGAGTTTAATCAATGGCATTAGAGGTCCGCTTGAAACCAAAAGAAATTGGCAAGGTATCATGAAAGATAACCTGAATGTAACCATTGAACTACCTAAAACAAGTACCATTAAAAAGTTGAGTTTGGGATGTTTAAACTTTTACAAAGCTTGGGTATTTTTACCTGACTCAGTAAAGTATTCCATTTCAAATGATGGTAAAAACTTTGAGTATTTAGGAACCATAGTGAGTAAATACCAGTCCGGTTCAGACGGATTGTTTACTTTTGATTTTCCTCTTATTTTAGACAAAGAGAGAAAAGCAACCTTTATAAAAGTTGAAGCTGTCAATAGAAAAGTATGTCCATCGGGACATCCAGGAGAAGGTCAGGGATGTTGGATTTTTGTGGATGAATTGATTGTTGAGTAAATCCAATCATTTCTGTGTATTATTGATTCGATGAGTACAAAACAAATTTTAGGTATTTGGATATTTTTTTGTGTGATTTCAAAGTTAGCTTTAAGTCAAAACCATGCTTTGATTCCCTATCCGCGGCAAATAGCAACAAAACAAGGTTATTTTAAATTCGCTCAACAAACCACTGTTGCATATTCCGACAAAAAGTTAAAAAAAGAGGCCACATACTTGGCAGCTGGTTTAATGAATTTATGCAAATTAAAAACCAATACCATTTGTGTTTCAAAGCATTCATTAAATTCTAAACAATCTATTTTACTGACATTAGACCCTACATTCCAAAATCCTGAAGCCTATTCATTGTATATAACAACCAATTTAATTACCGTTAAATCAGCAACAGCAAAAGGTGTTTTTTATGGTATTCAAAGTCTTTTACAATTGGCAGCAAATACTTCTGATGTTAATTCAATGAACTGTTTATCCATTGAAAATGATTTTCCTCAATACAAATGGAGGGGTATGCATTTGGATTGTTCGAGACATTTTTTCAGTACTGAATTTGTTAAAAAGTACATCGATTTGATTGCTACTTACAAGTTCAATTACTTCCATTGGCACCTGACCGATGACCAGGGCTGGAGGATTGAAATAAAAAAATATCCAAAACTGACTCAAATAGGCGCATTCAGAACTGGGACTATGAAAGGTCATTACACAGAACAACAATTTGACAGCATACCATATGGAGGATTTTACACCCAAGCTGACATCAGAGATATAGTTACTTATGCCCAGCAAAGACATGTAGAAATTGTACCAGAAATAGACATGCCCGGACACGCCAAAGCGGCCATTGCATCCTATCCTCAACTTTCTTGTAATGGAGAAAAGGTTGCAGTAGGCACAAAATGGGGTATTGAAAAAGAGGTACTCTGCCCTAGCCCATTTACCTTTCAATTTATAGACGATTTATTTGCCGAATTGACCCAATTGTTTCCAGGTGAATACATTCACATAGGGGGTGACGAGGTGCTCAAAGAGCAATGGGAAAATTCCGAATTTTGCAAAACACTCATGCGTAAAGAAAACTTAAATGATGCCACTGAACTTCAAGCCTTTTTCATGAATAAAATAGAACAAATTGCCAATAAATACCATAAAAAAGCAATTGGTTGGGATGAAATCATGGAGAAAAATACCAACACAAATGCAACCATCATGAGCTGGAGAGGCATGGAAGCTGGTATTGAAGCAGCAAAAAACAAACATGCCGTAATAATGACCCCAATTGATTATTGTTATTTTGACCACTACCAAGGGAATGAGGCAACGGAACCATTGGCCATTGGTGGTTACACACCAATTGAGCAAGTGTATGCTTTTAACCCTTGCCCCGATTCTGTTGCTATAGCTGATAGAAAATACATACTAGGCGCCCAAGGAAATGTTTGGACCGAATACCTCAAAACCCCTGAATTGGTTGAATACATGAGTACTCCTAGGTTGTGTGCTTTGGCAGAAGTTATTTGGACTGGAAACCAAAACAAGCAAATAGGATTCGAACATTTTAAAAGCAGATTGGTGAAACACCAAGATTTCTTGAAGAAAAAAAACATCCATTTTTCCCCTACATTTTTAATCAATGAAGCAGCAAAAAAATAACCGAAAAATCTTCATCCAAAAAACTGGATTGGCATTGTTAGCAGGTATTTCAAAACCACTAGTTGGCTTTGGTAATACTGCAGCAACTAAAACTGCGACCATCAAAAATGGAACAACAAAACCAGTTGTCATTTCAACCTGGGACTTTGGTTTAAAAGCCAATGAAGGAGCTTGGAAAATATTACAAAATACAGGCAATGCATTAGATGCCGTTGAGGCCGGAGTAAAAATAACTGAAGCAGATCCAAACGAAAGAAGCGTTGGTTACGGGGGCAGACCCGACAGAGACGGGAAAGTAACTTTAGATGCCTGTATCATGGATCACCAATACAATATTGGTTCTGTTGCTGCGCTAGAACATATCAAACACCCAATTTCAGTTGCTAGAGCAATCATGGAAAAAACACCACATGTAATGTTGGTTGGTGATGGAGCTCTGCAATTTGCACTTTCAATGGGCTTTCCAAAAGAGAATTTATTGATTGAAGCATCAAAAAAAGAATATGAGGAATGGTTGATTAAATCTGAGTACAAACCTAAAGTTAATATAGAAAACCACGATACCATTGGTCTATTAGCTTTAGACACAAATGGAAATTTATCAGGTGCTTGTACCACCAGCGGCATGGCATTTAAAATGCATGGACGTGTTGGGGACTCTCCCATCATTGGCGCTGGTTTATATGTTGACAACCAAATTGGGGCAGCTACAGCTACAGGCCATGGCGAAGAAGTTATTAGAATGACAGGGGCACATTTGGTAGTTGAATTCATGAGAATGGGTCATTCGCCTGAAAAAGCATGTAAAAAAGCTGTAGAAAGAATCATTGATATTTGTAAAATACGCAATAAAAATATCAAAGACATTCAAGTTGGTTTTATTGCATTGAATAAGAATGGAGAATTTGGTTCATTTTGCATCCAATCTGGCTTTCAGTATGCCGTTTACAACCAAGATGGGAACCATTTGCACAAATCAGCACATGCCATTTAAAAACGAAACAACCGCATCATACCCACAATTGGAATTGGCTACTTTTGGACCTGAAAATTTTGAATTGGCTCAAAATGGAACCATCAATAGAATGGAATTGTGTAGTAATAAATTAGCAGATGGATTGACCCCAAACCTACTTGTATTTGAGCAATACAGAAGTATAACTGATTTGGACATTCGGGTCATGATTAGACCAAGAGCAGGAGACTTTTGTTACAACGCAAATGAGTTTGAGCAAATGAAGCAATCAATCATTGCTTTTAAAAACAAAGGTGCAAATGGATTTGTATTTGGCATCTTAAACAATTTGCGACAAATAGACGTTGAATTGAATCAACAATTGGTAAATTTAGCAGCACCACTTCCATGCACTTTTCACAAGGCCTTTGACCAGTTAAGTGATTATGAAACTGGCTTGCAACAATGCATTCAAATTGGCTTTCAACACATTCTCAGCTCAGGTTTAAAAGCAAACGTTCTTGAAGGAATTGCTATATTAAAACAACTCAATCAATTGGCTGGAGATCAAATTTCAATCATTCCAGGTGGAGGTATCAGGTCTTCAAATTTGTCAATCATTCACCAGCAGTTGGGATGTAAAATTTACCACAGTGCTGCCATTACAAATAATGGAAATGAAGCAGATGTATCAGAGATAAATGAAATGTTAAAACAATTGGCATGCAATTCAAAAAACTAATAGTCAGTCTGCCTGTGTTCATTGCACTTGCTTCGAATGCTCAGGTTACAATGAACTTAAACCATTCCAATTGGACAGGAATGTTACAGTCTGGAAGCATGCCTTTTAAAAGTAAGGTTCCTTTTAATGTGCACTCAGATTTATTAAATAATAAACTGATAAGCGACCCATATATTGGAAACAATGAACAGTCTTTGCAATGGATTTCGGATAGTACCTGGACCTATGAAACCAATTTTAACGTTGATTCCGCATGCTACAGCTATGAAAAAATTGAACTGGTTCTAGAGAATCCAGACACCTATTGTGCAGTGTTTTTGAACAATCAATTCTTAGGCAAAACCAATAATCAATTTATCAGTTGGAAATTTAACTGCAAACCAAAACTTCTGTTAGGAAGGAACAATTTGAAGCTTGTTTTTGAACCTGTTTCAAAACACACCCCAGCTTTTAAAAATCAATTACCAATCGAATCATATGCATTTCATAGAAAGCCTGCCTATCAATTTGGCTGGGACTGGGGCCCTCGTTTTATCACTTTTGGTTTGCATAATTGTTATTTAAATGCCTTCAATGATTTTCAACTGATCAACTACCAACAAAACCAAGTTTTCAATTCAGATAAGACCGTTGATGTGGATTTAAAATTTATTTGTAATGCCAAACAGTTGAACAAATTGAACTACAAATTGAGCTGCCTTTCTGACAGCAATGTATACATTCAACAAGTTGAAAATACAGTTAAAGACAGCACACTGGTATTGCATTTTAAAATACATCTTATCAATCCAAAACTATGGTGGACCAAAGAATTAGGCAGTCAATACTTATACAAATTTCAATTCAAAGCATATGAAAATAAAGTTGTCGCACTAGAAAAAAACATTGCAATTGGTATCAGAAACATTGAATTGATTCAAGAACAAGATAGTAATCAAATTGGCAATTCGTTTTATTTTAAATTGAACGGCATACCAGTTTTTATGAAAGGAGCCAACCTCATACCTCCTAGCAGTTTCATGAATAACTTACCCAACGAACAGTATGCTAATTTGACAGAAGAAGCACTAAATATGCACTTCAATATGATACGTATTTGGGGAGGAGGCACTTATTTAACAGATACTTTTTATGAAATGTGTGATCAAAAAGGCATCCTCATTTGGCAAGATTTCATGTTTGCTGGATCCATGTATCCGAGCGATACGTTATTCATTCAAACAGTAAAAAAAGAGGTACAAGAACAAGTGAGCCGTTTACAACCTCACCCCTGCTTGGCATTGTTCTGTGGTAACAATGAAATCAGTGAAGCTTGGTTCAATTGGGGTTGGCAAAAACAATTTGCAATCAATGAAAACGACTCTATCAAACTCATTCAAGATTACAAGTGGTTGTTTGAAAAAGCCATTCCTGAATGGATTGCAGCAATAACACCAACTATTTATTGGCCCTCCTCACCTTTATTAGGCTGGGGAAGAACAAAAAGCTACCAAGAAGGCGATTCACATTATTGGGGTGTTTGGTGGGGAGAAGCTCCATTTTCTGCCTATGAAAAGCATACTGGAAGATTTGTGAGTGAATATGGATTTCAGGGTATGCCTGATTTAAACATTTTAAACAAATACATGCATAGCAATACAGCGGCTATTGACTCTAGTGCGCTTAAAAATCACCAAAAACACAAAAAAGGCTATGAACTCATTCGCAAGTACATGTCACAACACTATCCCATTCCAAAACCATTCAACGCATTTGTATATACCTCTCAACTCTTACAAGCGCATGGATTGAAAATAGCTGCTGAAAGTCACCGCAAACAACAACCTTATTGCATGGGCAGTTTGATTTGGCAACTGAACGATTGTTGGCCGGTAACTTCTTGGAGCTTGCTCGATTTTGAAAACAATAGAAAAGCTTCCTATTACCAAGTGAAAAAAAGTTTCGACCCTTTTTTAATGACTTATACCCAAACCCAAGATTCACTTTTGATACAAATTATAGACGACAGAAAAGTATCAGAAAAAGGACTACTACAATTACGTTTATTAGATTTCAATGGCAATGTCAAACTCCAAATATCCGATTCAATTTTATTGAATGGCACCACCAAATCATTCAGCTATTCTATTCCACTGAACAAACTTATTCAACACAAAAAAGACAGCAATTCGGTTGTATTTGAAGCCTTGTACACCAGTGCGACAACTTGCAAACAAGCCTTGCATTATTTTGCTGAACCCAAAAATTTGGCTTTGATTAAAAGTAAAATTGACATGCACTACTTAACTCCTCATCAAATACAATTGAAGAGCAAAACACTTCAAAAAAATGTGTGGATTTACTCAACAGAATGTAATTACAAGCTCAATTATAATTTCATTGATCTATTACCAAACCAAGTTTATACCATTGAAATGGAAGCTGGTAGTTTTAAAGAATACAAACCTTCTTTGATGAGTTTGAACGAACTCATAGATTAATTATATGATTTAAGTCGCTTCTTTGTTTTTTTAAATGCTAAAATCTTAGCTTTGATTCATGAAACAAGTTATTGTTGTGTTTGCTATACTTGCTTTTTTTGCATGTGGTAAAAAAAAAGAAACAGTTATTGTTGAAACTGGAGACATTACTGAGGCAGTTTATGCTTCCGGAAAAATAAAAGCACAAAATCAGTATATAGCCTATTTACCTGTTAACGGCATTGTTAAACAGCTTTTTGTACAGGAAGGCGATTCAATTAAAAAAGGAATGCCCATTCTTTGTTTGGCAAATGAATCGCAAAAAATTGGAGTGAACAATGCCCAATCGAATGCCAATTATGCAGCACTAAAAGCCAATCAAGACAAATTAGAAGATGCCAAAGCATTGGTTGAATTTACCCAAAATAAACTCAAACTTGATTCTCTAAATTATGTGCGCCAACAGGCACTCTGGAACAAACAGATAGGTTCTCAATTAGATTTAGAACAAAAATTGGTTGCTTACAAAAATGCCATCAGTGCTTACATTAGTGCCAATAGCAAATGGAAAGATTTAAATAGACAATTGTCTTTGAATGCAGCACTATCTGCTGGCAATTTAAAAATGAGCAATCAACAAGTCAAAGATTTTACCTTGTTCAGTGAAACAGATGGAAGGGTATTTGAACTGTACAAAAAAGTTGGAGAATTGGCATCAGCTCAAACGCCCTTAGCAGTAGTTGGTGCCGCCCATTCATTTATTTTGGAACTTCAGGTTGATGAGTATGATGTTACCAAAATTACTTTAGGCCAACAGGTATTGGTAAAATTGGACAGTTACAAAGGCAAAGTTTTTGAAGCACGAATTAGTAAAATCATTCCCATCATGAATGAGCGTACCAAGTCGTTTACGGTTGAGGCCTTATTTACCCAAGCACCTCCCGTATTGTATCCTAACCTCAGCTTTGAAGCAAATATTGTCATACAAACTAAAAGAAATGCCTTGCTAATTCCAAGAAACTACTTGTTCAACGACAGTGTGGTTACCAAAGCAAATGGTGAACAAGCTCCTGTTAAAACAGGCCTAATGGATTATCAAAAGGTAGAAATTTTATCAGGTATTGAGGCCAACGAAACTTTGCAGAAGCCTTAGTTATGAATTTTAAATTACTGTACAGTGTATCGTTAGCACTCCTAATGGCAAGGTGGAGACAAACCTTGGTTGCGGCCATTGGTGTGACATTTAGTATCACCATGTTCATTACCCTATTGAGTTTCATGTCGGGCTTGAACGATATGCTAGATGGACTGATTATCAACAGAACACCTCACATACGCTTATACAATGAACTCAAAGCCAGTGAACACCAAGCTTTGAATGATGTAGAGCCTTATAAAAAACAACATGGTTTTATCCATTCGGTTAAACCAAAAAGCGATCGCAAGGGCTTATACAATGCAGGAGCCATCATTTCTTTTTTAAAAACGGATGCCAGGGTATTGGGTATAGCCCCTAAAATAGCCACCCAAGTTTTTTATACCGTAGGATCCATAGATTTGGCGGGCTCTATCAATGGCATAGAGGTGGAAGCCGAAAACAAATTGTTTTATTTCCAAGATTATGTAGTTGCGGGAAACATATTTGACCTTAAAAATACACCCAACAGTATCATTTTAGGAAAAGGTGCTGCTCAAAAAATGTTGGTTCAAATTGGTGACATGATTCAAATCACCAACAATAAAGGCGAAATTTTCCCTCTAAAAGTGGTTGGTTTTTTTCAATCAGGCTTGTCTGATATAGACAAAGTACAAAGTTACTGCTCAATGGAAACCACCCAAAAAATATTGGGAGAATCAGGTAGCTTCATGACCGATATTCAAGTAAAATTAACTCATATTGAAGATGCACCTGCGGTTGCAAAATACTACCAAAATTTATTTGGTTGTGAAGCCATTGACATACAAACAGCAAACTCCCAATTTGAAACCGGCAGTAAGGTCAGAACCCTTATTTCTTATGTAGTAGGTATTACCTTGTTGGTGGTTGCAGGTTTTGGCATTTATAACATTTTAAACATGATGATTTATGAAAAAATGGATACCATAGCTATATTAAAAGCTACCGGATTTTCAGGAAACGATGTCAATGCTGTTTTTATTTCAATTGCATTGAGTATTGGCATCTTTGGTGGATTGATGGGTCTTTTGTTTGGATTTGGATTGACCCATGTCATTGATATGATTCCTTTTAACACTGCTGCATTGCCAACCATTACAACTTATCCTATTAATTACAATCCAAAATTCTATGTCATCTCAATCGTATTTTCAGTTGTAACGACTTATTTTGCAGGCTTCTTACCGGCAAGAAAAGCAAGTAAAATTGATCCGGTTGTCATTATCAGAGGCAAATAACATGAATCAGGTAATATTAGAAGCCAAAGGCATCCAGAAATTCTTTCATGACCCAACTACCGTAGAAGTTCTGAAGCAAATTTCATTCTCAATTCATACAGGAGAATTTGTTTCAGTTATAGGAAAATCTGGCTGTGGCAAGTCTACCCTTCTGTATATTTTATCCACCATGGATACCGATTACAATGGTGAATTACTGATCAAGGGTCAGAACATGCGCAATAAAAAAGAACATGAATTGGCTATGGTGCGCAACGAATTAATCGGTTTTGTATTTCAGTTTCATTACTTACTCAACGAGTTTACAGTTCTTAAAAATGTGATGTTACCAGGTCTTAAACTGGGAAAATACACTGAACAAGAAGTAGAATTCAGGGCCATGCAGAAATTAAAAATATTAGGTATTGATAACGAAGCGCTCAAAAAGCCCAATCAATTATCGGGTGGTCAAAAACAAAGAGTGGCCATTGCAAGGGCATTGATCAATGACCCCATTGTTTTAATGGGAGATGAACCTACAGGGAACTTAGACAAAAAAAACACAGACATCGTTTTTGATATTTTTAAAGAACTGAGTGCTGTATACAATCAATCTTTGCTCATAGTTACCCACGACAATGAATTTGCTAAACAAACCAGCAGAATCATTGAAATGTCTGATGGTAAAATCATCTCAGACAATTAATTTACAAGCCTCCTTTGCCACGGTATAGTTTCAAAGGTCCTTCGAGTTGTAGTTTCAAAACCGTTACATATTTGTCTTGCAATGCAACTGGTATGTTGAAATATAACAGCCCAGGCACTTGACTCCAACTGATTTTACCCACCACAGTTGGCGCTATCGTTTGGTCCGTTCCAAGTACTTCCGCTTTTAAAATTTTGTTTTGTAAACCTTTTAAATAACAAGCAGTAGCATTGGTATTGGTTAAAAACAAATACAAGTTTTGACTATCTTTTGAAAGTGTACTTGGTCCATAAAAATGTCCAGCAGGTAAACCTGCAATGCTTGAAAAAACAGCTTCTTCGTGTTTATTGTTCCAATTACCCAATTCTTTTAAAATATTTTCTTGCTCTTTTGGAATACTGCCATCTGCTTTGGGGCCAATATCCAATAATAAATTGCCTCCCATGCCAATGCAATCAGCAAAAATACTGATGATTTGATAGGGTGTTTTAAAATTTGAATCAATGAATCGGAATCCCCAATTGTCATTGGTGGTTAAACACAACTCCCAATAAGGTTGAAGAGGCCTGCTTACCGGAAAATTTTGTTCAGGGGTATCATAATCTCCAAAACCTTGCAAGCGCCCATTTAAAATGGCTTTAGGGTTTTTAGCTAAAATCATTTTTCGAATACCTGCTGCATCCCATGTGTTGGCATCTTGTTCCCAATCGCCATCAAACCAAAACAAATCGGGTTTATATTGATCAATCAATTCGTTCAATTGTCCCTTGTAAAAAGTTTGAAAGCGTTTCCATCTGATTGTATCGGTTGCAGCTTTGTAACGGCTCGAATCTTTGGTAAAACCAGTGTAATCAGGATGCGACCAATCCAATAATGAGTAATAAGCTCCAAATTTGATTTGTTTTTGCCTCAATGCACTAACAAAAGGTGCCAACACATCTTTGGCTGCTGGTGATTGTAAAGGGATACTCAATTTGTTTTGTTTGGTATTCCATAAGGCAACCCCATCGTGGTGTTTGGTTGTAATGACAGCATATTTGGCACCTGATGCAGCAATTAAATTGGCCCATGCTGTTGGATTGTAATTGGCTGCAGTAAAACCTTTTATTTGGTTCATGTAAGTTCCATAAGGAACCCTTTTGTTATAAAATGCCCAAGACTCGCTGGTACCATCTACTGCATAAATACCCCAATGAATAAAAATACCCAATTTGGCATCAGCAAACCATTGCATTTTAGTAGGCTCTTGTGCATGTAGTTGCAAACTCAACAACATCAATATAGATACAATCCATTTTTGCATGGCTGAAAATACACAATAAATATGATTTTAATCCAATCAAGCGGTTCAATTTCAAATTAGTTTGCGATTGCGGGTATTTATAGTAACATTTGTCAAATTTCTAAATAAAATGGCTGAAACTCCTTGCCCAGTATGTGGTTCTGAATATCCTTATCCTTCTGGCATCTTCATGATTTGTCCTGAGTGTGCGCATGAATGGAACCCTGAAGAAGCGGTTGAGGAAGAGGCAGACAACTTTTCTTTGATTGTCAAAGACTCGAATGGCAACGTTTTAAAAGATGGAGATTCGGTAATAGTTGTCAAAGATTTACCTGTAAAAGGATTTTCTAAATCAATTAAAGTAGGAACCAAAGTAAACAACATTCGTTTGACAAGTGGCGACCACAATATTGATTTTAAAATTGCTGAATTTGGTGCCATGTCTCTTAAAAGTGAGTTCGTCAAGAAAGCTTGATACTAAATATAGCCGAGCAGTCTTAGTTTGCTCATCATTCATTTTATCTAAGAAAATAAATGAAAACTGAAACAACTTACACTTTTTGAGGTTATTTGATACATGTTGTTACAATTCCTTTATTTATTTTGGGTATTTCATTTTCTGAGTCCTAAATCAGAGCAACTGCCATGGAAATTAGTCAGAGATGAATCTGCCATTCAAGTTTATACTGCTCAAGTTAAAACAGATGCCTTTAAACATATTTATGCAACTGCAGTTTTACCAGCTTCTGTTGCAAAGGTTGTTGAAATGGTTAAGAATGTAAACAAATACAAAGAATGGGGATACTACTGTCAAAAAAGCGAATTATTAGCTACCAAACCCAATGAAATCATCTTTTATTATGTTTCGAATGTGCCATGGCCATTGAGCAAAAGAGATTTGGTTTCAAAAATGACCATTTATGAAATGAGTAAAGACGAAGTCATCATCCGTTCTCATCAATTAGACGGGTATTTACCTGTTCAACCCAATATGGTTCGAATACCTGAATCGAAAGCGGTTTGGCATTTTAAAGCAATGCCCAACGGATTTACCCGAGCCACTTATACTTTACAACTGAACCCAGGAGGAAACATTCCTGCATGGATTGTGAATCCTTTTATAGCAATTGGACCCTTTAAAACGTTGAGGAAATTACAAGAATTGTCTGCAGCTGGTGTGAATTGAATTAAACCATTGACACCATATTGCTCACCAAATTGTATGTAAACCAACCATCAATGTTTGAGAAAATTTGAGGCTTGGCACTTGCACCATCTTTGAGCAAGCCACAGCCATTTTCGAAAGGTTCTACTGTTATCAGTTTTGAATAAGGAATTTTGAAACTCTTTAAATCAGATGAAAACCAAACATGCTTATTGGTAAAAGCCAATATGCCCTCAGAAATATATTTGAGTTCGTTAGTCAGTACAGGGTTACCTTTGAACGAACTGGTTCTGTAATATATACCTTTTGCAATTCTTACACTTACACCTTGAGATCTTCCAACATACACTGTTTTGTTAACCCTTTCATGGTAAGCCACATTTTTAAATATCCATAAAAACTCTTCTCCTTTTTGCAACAAAAAGGGGGCGTTACCTGCAAAATTCACTCTACTTTTGGGAATGCTACCATTGAGTAAATCTCTCAAAATCAAAGATTTGATCACCTTGAGTATGGAGTCTTGGGTATCTATTTTATTGTCAAAATCATTAAACTGTGATTTGAATTTTCCAATTTTTGTTTCTTCTTCTTCACTGACTACCCCATCTTCTAAAATATGTGCAACTGCTTCATCAAAGCCTTTACCATACAGGGCATTCAATTCTTCTGTTTTGATATAATGTTCAGCTGCTATTTGCTGAATGGTGGGTTGCATGTTTTCAATGCTTTCTTTTTCTAAGATGAATTTTTCTACTTCAGAAATGATGCTTGTTTGACCCGCTATTTTTTTAGCTTCACATGCTTTGTGTTTGCTTCTAAACAAACCAGCTTTTTCGCCACAATATTTACAAAGTCCCATAATTTGGTATTAGGTAGATTGATTCAAAAATAACTAATTTGAAGAATTAGTTGTTAGACTTTCTTTTTTAGCTGCCAATAATAAATTTCGAATTGAATCATTTTCTGTTTGCAACTCAGACTTCAATTTTACATGTCTCATTTGCTTGCCTGTTCCTTTGAGTAATTGCTCAGGGTCTGGTAAACTTACACCTCTGTAAAATCCTAAGTTTACACTGTCTTTAAATGGAGCTATGTACACGATTAAGTCCTTTTCTGCTCTACTTTTACCATTTCCGTAACTGATGTTTTTCCAACCAGGATTAAAAATTTCTTCAGCCTCAGGAAATACCTCTTTTACTAATTTTTGTAATGATTTACAGATGGCTTGAACTGTAGGATTGTATACTAAAAAGAAAGCTGGCAATGTCATTTTTACTTGTATTAAATACCGATTTTTCCAATTGAGAGACTTAAAATGATTACACAAATAAATAAAAAACAGGAAAGTAAATAGGAAGTTGTTTGTTGTTTTTCTAAGTTTATTTGAACAAAAAACATTGGCTAATTGCTTTTGTATGTGCTTGCACCCAAGTATGTCTACTAATAATGAGTGTTCAGCTATTTTTTCTTTCTATTACGAACTAATTTACTGACAATTATTTTCCCCTCGTTTTGGGCTTCAGCAGATTTTTTAATGGCATAAATTTTAGTTACCATATCCTTGTTTTTACCTTGCAATTGAATAATAGGAATTGGATAGGTTTTACCCAATTCAACTTGATACATGGTTGATTCAATGGCGGTCATTTGCCAAGGTTGAAAAAGTAAATTGTTTGGAAGTGTAGCTATTTCAGGCACCCACTTGCGAATAAATGCACCATCAGCATCGTGTTCCATGGCATTTTTAACCGGGTTGTACACCCTCAAAATATTGACTCCTGTTGTACCAGCTTGCATTTGAAATTGGGTATAATGAATACCAGGTTCGTAATCTAAAAATTGTAGAGCCATGTGGTAAACGCCTAGGCGCCAATCAATGTCTAAATGGTGGGTCAAGAAACTCACCAATAAGGCACGCATTCTGAAATTAATCCAACCCGTATGAATGAGCGCCCTCATATTGGCATCAACCAATGGAATGCCGGTATTTCCATGTTTCCAGGCCAATAGTTTTTCTTGCGAATTGCTGGCAGCCAAGGCTTCAAATGCCTTATTGATAGGCTTGTATTCATAGGTACAACATTGCTCAAACTTTTGCACAAAATGGTCGTGCCATTTTACCCTGGTTAAAAAAGCTTGCAAAGCCCTTTTATTATGCACCTGTAATTGTATTTTTTTGGTAGTTTGATAAACTTGTCGAATTGATAAATTTCCCCAGGCTATAAAAGGAGATAGCCTGCTGCAGGATTTCCTGCTCAACATGGGTTTGGAGATATGCGTCTGGTAACCTGAATACCTTTCAGTTAAAAATCCATTGAAATATTGCCAAGCCATATCCTCCCCTCCTGCTTGCATCAGTGCCGATGAATGTTCTTTGAGTTTAAGGATACTTTCAGGAATAGGAAATGGATGTTTGTATGCTAATTGTTGGCTTTCAACAGGAATTAAACTGGCTTGATAACTGTTTTGCACCAATGGTTCTGCCATGTATCCATGCCATTTTTGGTCCCATTGTTGCCTGTTTTGAATGCCTCTGACCACCCCATTTCTTTGAAATTCTCTCCAGAGCACACCATTTTCTTTGAAGAATTTAGCCAATAATAAATCTCTTTGGAAGGTTTTTTCAATGCCCGATTCTTGGTATGAAAACACCTGTTTGATATTGAAATGCTTACAAATCCAATCAAAAACAGCCAAAACTTCACCATAAAACAGTACTGGTTTACGCCCTATTGCCTCCCATTTATTTTGCATGTCATGCAATGATTGCATTTGAAAGCGTAAATGCCGTTCAGCACAATCAGGATAAGCCAATAGCGATGGTTCAAACACAAATACAACCAAATAAGGAATGCCTGCTTTTTCAGCTTCAGCCAAAGGTAAATGGTCTTGGGTACGCAAATCGCGTTTGAGCCAAACCAAATTAAGCGCTTCCTTTGTTACTTGCATGGTTTATTGAATTTAAGAGCTGGCATACTTTTTTTCCAAAGCCTTTTCACATTTTTTCCAATAATTGAAAAAAGAGTTTGCTGGCACTGAATGATTACTCAAAAGCCAATTCCTAGCTTCTTCCTTGCCTCTATAATGATTGTTCAAGGGATGCTCTTTGAATACAAATTGTGCATTGGGATATGCCATTTCAAAACTTTCAAAATCTCCGACATAAATGTGTAATTCTGAAATTTCATTTGCCAATTCCAAGGCAAAATCCAAGCAATTTTGTGAAATGGGATATTGCTCAAAATGTGAAGGCTCCAGCAATAAAACCCTGTTTACCTTTTCGTTGGCATACCAAGTTGGTGAAAGGTTATAATAGTTATAAAGCAAAACAGGTAAACTTTCATCTATTTCTAAAGCTTTTACTGAAGGCAATTGCGTACTGTGCGTCAAGGGGCTTTTTAAATGAAACCTTTCAGGTATTTGCAAAGTTTCTAAAGCTTCGTAAGCACAATCAATCATTGTTCCTTGTTGGTTTGAGCCAGTAAAACGGTTGATGTTTTCTTGATTGGCAATGTATTTTTTATTAGAAAAAGTGCCTGCTACCCATTGCCAAGAAAGGGCATTAGAACCCCAATCGCCATCCTTTAAATGGTAATACATCCATTTGGCAGGTTTGAGCCAATGGGCACCCATTACATTACAGGCTAAAAAAGCCGTGTACATACGCACGTGGTTGTGCATGTACCCCTCTTTTTCTAATTCATGAATGGCATGGTCAATGGCATCAATACCCGTTTGTGCATCAATGATTGCACTCGGAATTTGTTGGTGTAATACCCCTGTTTGAACATGTTTTAAATCTGTATCAATGGCTGTTAATTGTTGTTGCCATACCCTTTGAAAAAAATCACGCCAGGCCAATTGTTGGGCAAAACCTCTTACTTCATTAAATGAATAGCCCTCTTGCATCAAGGTATCCAATACCAATGAAGTATCGATGACCCCACGGGCAATATATGCCGAGAGTTTTGTCACTCCGCCATTGGTATAATTTCTACTTTTGGCATACCTGACAGGATCTATCGACTGAATGTTTTTAATGAGGTTTAGATAGGTTTGCATGCAGCTAGGTCTAGTTTTGATAAAAATTGTTCGGCCGTGTTCAATAGTAGGGCCTGTTTTTCAGGGAGCATTTTGTCAAAAGAATTCACCATCAAACCCATGCGCGGATTGCTCAAAAAGAAATTGCGGTGTACATGAATGAATCGCCAATACAAGGCATCCCAAATTTGGGTCCAATCCCCTTTCTCAAAATCACTCATTTTTAACAAGTAATTACTCCCACTGATATAAGGCTTGGTGCTCATCACGCCAGCATCTGCAAATTGCCCCATGCCATAGACATTGGGAACCATCACCCAGTCATAAGCATCCACAAACAATTCCATGAACCATTGGTAAACCCCATCGGGTTCAATTTCGCACAAGAGCATGAAATTACTCAATACCATCAAGCGTTCAATATGGTGGCAATATGCATTTGAAAGCAGCTTTTTAATAACCGTATCAAATGGAACAATACCTGTTTCGCCAGTATAAAAACTTGAAGGCATTTTGCGTTTGAACTGCCAGTAATTGGTGGTACGTTGTTGTTTGCCTTTGCTCCAGTAAATGCCTCTGATGAATTCTCTCCAACCCAGCAATTGCCTAACAAAACCCTCGGTTTGATTCAAAGAGATATTTTTAGCATAAGCCGCATCCAAAACCGCTTGCATCACCTCTTGGGGTAATAACAAACCTGCATTCAAGAATACCGACAATAAACTATGGTGTAACAAAGGAGCCTTGGCCAGCATGGCATCTTCATAAGTGCCAAACAACTCAAACCTGTTGTCAATAAAATCAGCCAACCATTTTTTTGCCCCTTCATGCGTGATTGGGTAATGGATAGCCCCTTGCAATTGACCTTGTGCTTTAGGAAAATTTGCTGAAACATACGCCATGGCCTCAGCAATGAACTGGGTATCCGTTTGGCTCAAACAATTAGGAATAGCTGGTATGGCTTGTTTTGCAGGAAAACGCTTTCTGTTGTCTTCATCAAAACTCCATTTGCCCCCTAGGGGTTGATTGCCATCCATCAACACTTGAAAATGTTTGCGTTGGGTGCTGTAAAAATTGGCTTGTAAATAGCTTTTCTTGTTTTGGAAATAGGCTGCAACTTGGGCAGAACTCAACATAAATTGTGGGTTTTCGAACCAGACCAATGTTATTTGATTCTCAGCTGCAGCTTTACAAATGCGTTGTTTGAGCCAATCATCATCGGGTTCATAAAAGCCCAATTGATCATAGCCACTCTTTTTCCATGCTACAATTAAATCTGCAATAGCAATTGCTTTTCCTTCACTGGCCTCATACAATACATTAATTTGCTTGTCTTGTAATTTGGCTTGGTATGCGCGCATGCTGGCCCTATGAAAAACCAATTTTTGTTTGTGAAAATGGAAATGGGTAAAAAAAAGTTCCTCTTCTACCAATGCCAGCTGATTGACTTGCGTTGGCAAGTTTTCAAACAATTGGTGCGGAAAAACCACAAATAAGCTTGATTTCGTAATGAAGTTCACTTGGTGTAAACACCCTAAAGACCTTTTGGTTTTGAAATCAACTAAAGTTAAAAGCGCTGCAATTGAATCAATGAAGCATTAACAAGGGGGCATAACAGCTAAAATGCAATCAATTGCCTCCATCAAACAACAATACGTCATCAATACGGTACGAGTTGGTGCTGCCTGTTTGTGTAAAGCGAATAAACAAACAAGGGCATTTGCTCAAAGCACTGGTTGTTGTAACTGAATACCATTTTACAGAACCTGTTCCAGTAGGCAATGGCGTATATGAAACCTGGGTATAGTTGGTGCCATCGCAACTGCTTTCAATTAAAAAGTCAGAGCCGTTGGCATTTTGAGTTGACTTGTACAAACCAAATTGTAAAGTTGGAATACGCATGGCTGTTGTATTGATTCCTGAAATGATGAAATTTTTACCAGGAGCATTCGTAAAAAACACATTGGCATTCCCTGAAGCATTCATGTATGCAGTAGAAGCATTGGTATTTCTGACATCAGCACTACCTGAAAAAGTAAGTTGAGAACTGTTGAATTTTTGATTGGTAATGGCTGTAGTTGAACTTACTTTACCCATACTTTCATAGAAAACAGTGCGATTGCTGCCACAATTGCATAAGTTCATCATTGAGGTAGTTGGAACAATTCCATCAGTTTTGTAATTGATTTGGGTTCCTGAATTGGTAAATGGGAAAATGCTATAATAGTAGGCCTTGTTGTTGGTTAAATTTAAAAAGCTCTTTGATTGTAAACCAGGCAATACCAATACAGACATGGAATCATTTGTGCTTGGAATACCATCAATTGGTAAAGCTGATGATGGTAACAAATGTTGACTAATTTTAATCAGATAACCATCTGGCAACACCCCTGAAGTTGGGTCAGTCCATTCCAAATGAAAATTATTTAAATTCAATGCCCTTCCTGAAAAACCAGAAGGATAAGCACTGGGCTCAGCTTTTACCAAAGTATTGGTAATGTTGTATTTTCCGAGCACACTGGTAGTACTGGCTGAACTATTGTCTGTGGCTACTATTTTGTAATATACTGTTTGTGAAACTTGTGCAGGTATTGGGTTAACTGTTTTAAAAGTATTGGTTCCAACCAATGCCATTACTAAGTGATTGTTTAAGCTCAAACTATCGGTTCCCCATTGTAAAACAACAGCTGTAACTGTTCCATCATCCATAACAATAGAGCTAATAGAAACGGTGTCTAATTGTGTAGGGGCAATGTTTGACAAAACGGTATTGGATATAATTGGAGGTAAATTACAAACACTTCCACCCCAAATCATGCAAACATATTCCGGATGGTCTATGAATGGATTGCGGTTACGCTGTGGAGTTTGGTAATAAATGGCATTATTGCGGTTGATTTCTTTGGTACTCACTGGATCGTTCTTGTGCCAGGTCAATAACATGTTCAAAAACCAAGGCTTGAAATCGTAAGTCAGGGTATCTATGAGGTTTTTGGATTCTGTTGTTGGATAATTCTTTACCCAATTACCTATCTCGTCCATGTAACGTGTAGCTAAGTACAAATAGGCCCTGGCAAAATCGCCTTTGTATTCATTGATGGGCTCAAAAACAGTACCTGTATAACCTGATACACTGCAAGGACCCACTTTGCTTCCATTACTAGATACCCAAGTTGGGTTTAAACTTTGACCCAATGGAAAATTGCTTTTTTTGTTGTTTACAAATTGGTCGGCAGGAAACAAATGGTGTAAATCTGAGTACTGCGGATTGGCAGCATTGTCCAATCCACCCCACCAAGAATTGGGCATGCAATGTTCTCTAGAATAACAGTTGCCTTCAGCCGCAGCTGTTCCGCATTGGTTGGTATAAATTTTAAAATAATAATTGGGCGTACTACCTGGTTTATCTGAGTACATATCCCAAATAAAAGAATCGAGCGGTGCAGGTCTTACATCGGTAAAGGCATAAGCATTCCACACATCAAATGCGGAGCTGGTATAAGGCAATTTTACATGACCCGTTTTGGCAATATCTCTTAATGCGGAACGCAAAGCAGCTCCTGATTTACCCGTGCTATTGCTGTAAAAATTGGTTGGAATTTGGGCAAAACCTATTGAACAAAATAATAGCCCAATCCCCAACAGCATCAACCTGAACGGAATGAAAGTACGCATTTTTAAAATGTTTAAAAAACCTGTTTTGGGGCTGAAACAGGCAAATGATTGGTTTAGAATTCAAAAAAGCACGGGAGGCTCAAAGTAAAAAAGCACAAGAACTGACTCTAAAAGCATTGCTTTTTGAACCAAAGTTCATTGACTTTAAAACACTTGAGTTTTTTTTGGTAGATAGCTGCATACAATAGCACATTGCACACAACGTTGGATATTTCTAAGGCAATACCAAGATAGTATTTTTAATAGCAATTACAAGGGGCTTTTTATAGCCTGTAAAAGTAAATAGAATTAGAAGATTCGCTTCAATTGCTTGTTTATTGATGCAATATACACTGACCTAAATTCAGGCTTTTGAATACAAACAAGGAGTAAAAAATACTATTAAAATAGCAGATTTATTGGTCTGGAGATGATTATATTTGGATAAATAGTTAATGAATTCTGAAATATGATTTAATGAAACTGAGAAAGTAGAATATTGAAAACATTATAATGAACTGATAACTTAAAATAAATTTAAATCAAATGAGTGACATCAATGAAATCATACATGAACTGACTAAATTTAGAAATGACAGAGATTGGGAGCAATTTCACGACTCCAAGAATTTAGCAATTGCTCTTTCCATTGAATCTGCTGAATTAAATGAGCTCTTTTTATGGAAAAACAAGGAGGAAAGTGAAAACATTGACAAGGATAAAATCAAAGAAGAATTAGCCGATATTTTTGCATATGCATTTTTAATGGCTGAAAAACATGATTTCAATGTCAAAGAAATTGTACTCAATAAAATAAAAAAAAATGGTGAGAAATATCCTGTAAATAAAGCAAAAGGGTCATCAAAAAAATACAACGAATTGTAATTTTATGATAGTATATCAAGAATCAAAACTGACCTTCATGAATCAAGTTAGAGAAAGTAAAATCGACTATGTAATTCATGATAACTATCAAAAAAAACTTGGACGAACAACAGGAAAGCGAGAAATCGAATCGTGGAAAAATTCTATGCAATTCATGCGGAATGTTTTAGATGATCCTGCAATCCCAAATGATGTAAAAATCAGCATAGAGTGTCAAGTACCTAATACAAGTAAACGCATAGATTTTATCATAACTGGTCAAAATGACCATAAAATAGACCATGCAATTATTATTGAATTGAAACAATGGGAATCTGCCAACCTAACGAGTATGGATGGAATTGTACAAACATACATAGGCGGTGGAATCAGAGAGGTAAGTCACCCAAGTTACCAAGCTTGGAGTTATGCTGCTTTACTTGAAGGCTTTAATGAAGAAGTTTATCAACATAACATCAAACTCAAACCGTGTGCTTTTCTCCACAATTGTAAATCCCCAGGAGACCTTGCATCACCATTCTATGCCCGACACATTGAAAAAGCTCCAATTTTCATAAAAGAAGATGTTATCAAATTAGCTGATTTTATCAAGTCTTATGTAAAATTTGGCGACCCAACTAATATCATGTATCGAATTGAACAGGGTAAAATACGACCATCTAAATCTATTGCTGATTCTATTTCTAACATGATATCTGGTAATGAAGAATTTATCATGATTGATGACCAAAAAGTAGTGTTTGAATATGCCAAAAAATTAGTTTTAGATTCTACAAATGAAAGTAAAAATGTATTGATTGTTAGAGGAGGTCCTGGCACAGGTAAATCTGTTATCGCAATTCAATTAACTGCAAGATTAACCGCCGAGCAAAAACTAGTACAATATGTAAGTAAAAACAGTGCACCCAGAGATGTATATGCAAGTAAATTATCTGGTATTAAGTCAAAATCTTGGGTAAATAATTTATTCAAAGGATCTGGCTCATACATCAATTCCCAAAAAGGTGAGTTTGATGCATTAATTATAGACGAAGCACATCGTCTTAATGAGAAAAGTGGCATGTACGCTAACCTAGGAGAAAATCAAATAAAAGAAATTATCAACGCAGCAAATTGTTCAATATTCTTTATAGATGAAGACCAAAGGGTAACTATGAAAGATATAGGTTCAAAACAAGAAATTGAATTTTGGGCCAATAGATCAAAAGCCAAGGTGCATTATTTAGAGTTAGAAAGTCAATTTAGATGCAATGGAAGCGATGGTTATTTGAATTGGTTAGATTATCTTTTGTTTGAACGTGTATCTGCTAATACAAACCTAAATGAGTTAAATTATCAATTTCAAGTTGTGCATTCACCAATTGAATTATTTGAAAAAATCAAAGAACATAACTTATTAAGAAATAAAGCAAGAATTGTAGCTGGTTACTGTTGGCCATGGAATTCAAAAAAAGATAAAAACGCAATGGATATTGTTATTCCAGAGTTTAAATTTGGGATGCAATGGAACTTAACTCAAGATAAAATGCTTTGGATTATCAGCCCTGATTCTGTCAATCAAATAGGCTGTATACATACCTGTCAGGGTTTAGAAGTTGATTACATTGGCGTTATTATAGGACCAGACATGGTTATTAGAAATGGTAAATGGACGTGCAGACCAGAATTTAGGGCAAAAAGCGACAAAAGTATACATGGTCTAAAATCATTGTTAAAAAAAGATCCAAAAAAAGGAAATCAAATGGCAGAGTTAATCATCAAAAATACATACCGAACACTGATGACAAGGGGTATGAAAGGCTGTTTGGTGTTTAGTACCGATCATGAAACAAACGAGTGGTTAAAAGCCATTACTTCAAAATAATATTTAATAAATTACTTCAAAAACAATACTTATTTCAATTGTGGCATTTTATTTGAAAGGTGTTTCACTACATGGAAAATCCCAAACACACAGAAATCAGAGCATTGTTTTTTGAATGGATGCTAAAATTTCATCCTGAAAAAAATATCAAAGATACTAAAATATTAGAAATCAATGATTCCAAGATATTTTATGGAATTTCAATGCACAGGGGAAGATTTTCAGTAGACATTAACACCTTACTTAATGACATGAAATCAATTGTAGTTTTAAGTCCAAATACAGGTAAAAACATCAAAGTTGCTTTACACGATTTTGAAGAAAAATTGAATTGGGATGAAGCAAATTTAAACTGTAAATTATTAGGAAAAAACTGGCGAATTCCTACATTAGAGGAGATGATTAGAATCGACAAAGCGCGTCAATTTACGGGCAATTTCAATTATGTTTTCTACTGGACTAACTTAGAACTAAATTCAAATGCAGCATTTATTTATAACTTTCGATTCAGGAAAATTTCATTGAGTCACAAAAAAATGAAGATAAGGGTGAGAGCAGTAATGGATATGTAATTCATTCTATAATTTTAAACCAATTGTTCTATGATTTTTTTAATGAATCACACCATTCTTTTAAATCATTAAGATTACCTTTTTTTCTACAATAGCCGCAACCCCACTGATTAGAATGAGTATTAACCATCATAGAATGCTTCCTTTGATTTGGACATGTAGCATACCAATTAGTTCCGTCAGAATAAGTTGGAATGGGGCTCAAACCTTGCTGAGTTAGGAACAAGATCAATTCGTTGTTTGACGCTTTTTCTATATGTTCATTGATTCTATTTACCTGGTTTAATCTACAAGTTTCTTTTATTTGATTAAATTCTTCT
This sequence comes from Bacteroidota bacterium, assembly GCA_027491355.1. Lineage (GTDB taxonomy): Bacteria > Bacteroidota > Bacteroidia > UKL13-3 > UKL13-3 > CAISCU01. The sequence goes on along the minus strand of JAIXWI010000044.1, from coordinate 49,948 downwards.
TCTGAAAATAAACTACTTGAGTCAAATAATAACCTTCCTATGGTGTTTTGAGGAATGGTAAAATATTCAATCAAAAAATCGTTTATTATTTCTTTGTAATTTACTGAGTTACTTTTTAATTTTAATATTTCAGTTGTTTCATCTTCTTTTATTTCACTAATGAATTTAAAATAAATGCAATTGTTGTCTAACTGATAATAAACATGGGTTAAACCATATTCAAAACCTTGAGGAGATAATTGTTCATAACTTAGAAAAAGTTCAAATTGGTTGGGTATGTTAATTTGTTTCATTGTATTAAATGAAACGAAACAATTCATTTAAAATTATAAGGCAGCAATAAATTGAGAGGATTTTTAAGTTAAGTTCTGAATTATTTGCTAATACAAAAGGTAACAAGATACCATATATACTTAAATTTCAAATGATTATACAATTTTAATTTCATTGAGGTACATAAAAGGCACTATACATTTCGGGAAATTCACTTTAATACTTTTATAGAGTCAAAAATATAAACTATTTTATCAAATCTTAATTTCAGTGCAATATATGTTCAATTAAACTATGATTAAAATATTTCCTGTAAAAACACACTTACCCCTATTTTAGGTCAAAGAATGTTCAACCAAAGAGTTATTTAACCCATTAAAAAATATTTCATATTGGGCAATTATCTTTCCTAGGGATTGGTTTTTAAAATCACCATTATAATCAAACCAAATATTCATATCCAGTAAATATGTTATATCTAAATTATGCAAATAAGAAATTACATCAAACATTTACCACCCTTCTTTAAATGAAATTTCAATTCGATTATACATTCAATATTTATACCTGTGATTCTGATGTATTCATTTTAAATTTGAGTCTTTATTACTCCCTTAGGATTAATGTAAGTTAAATTTATCCATTCAATTGTTTTTTTAAATAAAACATCAGCATTTTTACCATCAATTTTGATAACAACAAAATCGATAAAACCATACTTATTGAATTTGAAACTGCTTTCTTGGGCTGTTGAGAAATAAGTAATAAAAGAAATAGAATTATTACTAACGACTTTTTATTAAAGAAGTTAAGAATTACACTAAACCAATCATTTTAAAGTAAATCAATAAACATAATATGGGTTAAAGCTTTTAAAAGATGAAGATAAAGCAGTACACATTGATTTATTAAGAAATGCTTAACTAGGTAGGGTGGATTACCTAATTGTATTTTTTAAAAATTAACATAATCCTACCTTTTGTGTTGAATCTATTATAAGAGGAGGGCTTATTGGCTAACAACGTTTCTTTTCCATGAAAAAATGTTCAACAATATAGTTTCATGTAATAAAAATCATCATTTGTTTCGGGAAAATATATCTTTTACTACCCACAAGGGTTAGTATCATCTTTAGCAAATTTTATTAAAAAGAAAATTATAGCAAAATCAAGTTTCATAGATTTTGGAGCTGTTATTTCAAATGTTAAATTAGCTTTAGAATTTTTAATATCTTCATAACTAGATTCATAGTAATAATTTGAAGGGAATTTAACATAATAAAGATTGCCTGTTTGTGATTTTTGTATTACAAATTTTTGCCCCCCGCAAAATTGTGCAAGAGCAGTTTTGTCATTTTCAAATTTGAAACCATTTGAACGAAGATTTTGTTGACCACCTTGTCCATCAGTGTAATATCCATTTATAACTTGGTAGTTATTGTCATTATAACTCATTATTGCTACATTGTTTAAGTCAAGAATACTAGATGAATTATCATAATTCATTAATGCTGTCCATTTGGGATTTGTATTAGTATTTGTGTTATAATAAATTTTTCCATCTACTAATTTGGCCATTAGCTCTTTTTTTGAACCAGATTTAGTAAAGTAGACTAATGTACTTGCCTTTTTTTGAGCATTAACTGTTCCGATTGATATCAAAATAATCGTAATAAAAATCAACTTTTTCATTTTTTTATTTTTAGAGTCTAACAATATTAACTATCTTAAAAGAAATATTCAACATCTATTCAATTTTATCTGTAAGCCTATTGGGCAAAGTTTTTGAATTTATTTAAATTGTACTGAAACTATTTCAATTTTAAAACAGACGTTCAAACCAAGTTTGTTTTTTCGTAAAATTTACCTTTTCCTTCTTTTGCTATTTGCCGATACAAAACTTACTAAAGATATTCCCCAAAAGGTCGTCTGAAGAGATCTCACCTGTAATCTCACCAAGGTGGTGCAGGGCTTTGCGAATATCAAAGGCAAGCAGCTCTCCGCTCCTACCAAATTCCATTGATTGAATAACGGCTTCAAGGGCGGTGCGGGCATGGGTCAAGGCTTCAAAATGCCTCAGATTGGTTACCATTACCTCGTTTTTCACCTGCTCTTTTTTAACCAAACCCAAAAGTTTTTCTTCTAATGCTTCAATGCCTTGGGAATTTTTACAAGAGATGGGCAATAAGTTCGATATTCCGTCAAAGGCATTTGCATGGGCACAGAGGTCAATTTTATTGGCAAGTGGAATCAAGACTGCATTGTTGTCTTGAAACTGACTGAGCTCTTCTAAAAGCGTTTCAGGGGTAGTTAAAGACGCATCAAACACATACAAAATGATACTGGCCTGCTGAATGCGCTCAAAAGTTTTTTCAATTCCCATGTTTTCAATCACATCGGAACTGCCTTTTCTGATACCGGCCGTATCAATCAAGCGAAACAAAATACCATCAATCACAAAACCCTCTTCTATTACATCACGGGTAGTACCCGCAATATCGCTCACAATGGCTCTTTCGTCTTTTAACAAGGTATTGAGCAAAGTACTTTTTCCTGCATTCGGTTTACCTGCAATTACTGTAGGAATACCGTTTTTAATGGCATTGCCATAAGCAAACGAATCTATTAAAACCGTCAAATTGCCAATGAGTTGCTTTACCAAATCAAGCAATTCAGGGCGGCTGGCAAACTCAACATCTTCCTCCGAAAAATCGAGTTCCAATTCAATCAAAGAAGCAAAATTCACCAGTTTTTCACGGAGCATGCTCAATTGTTTTGAAAAGCCTCCCCTCATCTGTTTCAAGGCAGTTTCATGGCTTGAGGCACTTTGCGAAGCAATTAAATCGGCTACCGCTTCTGCCTGGGTCAAATCCATTTTGCCATTTAAAAAGGCCCTCAAGGTAAACTCTCCTGGCTGGGCCATTCTTGCTCCATTTTTCACCAAGGTTTCCAAAATGCGTTTCAGAATATAGGGCGAGCCGTGGGCACTCAATTCAATGGTATCTTCTCCGGTATAACTTTTAGGGCCATGGAAAACGGAAGCCAAAACTTCGTCAATCCAGTTTTCACCATCCATGAATTTTCCAAAATGCAAGGTATGGCCGGGAACAGCGCTTAAATCAGCGCCTTTGAAACAGGCTTTGCAAATGTCAAGAGCTCTTGGGCCACTTACCCTGATCACCCCAATGGCACCAAGTCCTGTGGGTGTAGCAAGGGCACAAATGGTTTCTCCTAATTGCGATTTGGAATAATTCATTGCCACAAAAGTAAATCATTCTCAGCAAGAACTTTATTTCCCAGTATTATTTCTAAATTGGCCTCATGAAAATTTGGTGTTTCATTTTGGTTGTCTGCCTCAGTCAATCGACTATTGCGCAAAACAAATTAGTTAAACAACTGCCTTTGCAAGACAGCATTATTCAGCTCAACTTCAAGAGTAAATTACTGGGTGATAGAAACATCAGTATTTGGCTGCCTGCTGCAAAAAAAAGGACTGAAAACGAAAAATTAAGTGTGGTGTACATGCACGATGGGCAAATGCTGTTCGATTCAAGCCAAACTTGGAACAAACAAGAATGGAAAGTAGATGAAACCTTGAACCAATTGTTATTAGACAGCAATTACAAACGCTGCATGGTGGTTGGAATTTGGAACAATGGGCCGCTAAGGCATTACGAATACAGCCCAGAAAATGCCATTCTAGAATTTTTAAACCCTCAAGAAAAAGCGCAAATCATGGCGCAGTACCACCAAAATAAAAAAACGAATGCACTTGATAAACAAAGCTTGTTAGGCAATTTGTATTTACAGTTTTTGGTACAAGAACTCAAGCCTTACATCGACCAGCACTTCCCTACCCTTGCTGATGCAAACAATACAGCCATCATGGGTTCCAGCATGGGCGGAATCATTTCTTTTTATGGCATTTGCGAATACCCTAGCATCTTTGGAACTGCCATCTGTTTATCAACCCATTGGCCGGGTTTCTATGCTTTAGACCATGCCCTTTTTCAGCAAGCCACGCTGGCTTATGCCAACAACAAAATTCCCAAATTGCCTAAAAGTTCTAGGTTATATTTTGACCGAGGAACCACTACCCTAGACAGTTTATACGAATTTGGCCAAAACGAAATAGACCAAATTTTACAAAAGCATTTGCATCCAAACCAATTTAAAACTTTGGTTTTCAAAGGTGCCAATCATACGGAAAAGGCTTGGGCTGACAGACTCGCCATCCCTTTTAAATTTGCATTAAAAAAAGAAGAACTGAGATAAATCATTGGCAAGACCAACAGATTGCCCGTAATTGCAGGCTCAATTTTACCACAATGGAATTAAAGCCATATCTTATTTTTCAGGGCAATGCAGAAGCAGCCATGAATTTTTATATTGAATGTTTTCAAGCAGAAATCATTGGCATCAACCGTTTCGACAATGCCCCTTTGGACATTCCTGAAGATTACAGCAATAAAATTTTACATGCTGAAATAAAAATTGGCACTCAATCCATGTTGTTTTGCGATATTTTGCCCAACAGACCTTATGTTCAAGGTAGTAATTTCTCTATGTCTATCGATATTCCAGAGGTAACGGAAATGGACAAAGTATTCAATCAACTTGCCATGAATGGTAAAATTGAAATGCCTTTGCAAGATACTTTTTGGGGCGCTCGTTTTGGAATTTTAATCGACCAATTTGGCATCAGATGGATGTTGAATTGTGATTTGAATTGAATTGCTGATACACCCTTTTTAAACGCAAAAAAGTAGCATAAGTTATGGGATCCTCTGCTCCTTTCACCCTTTCCATATACCTGATTTTACCATACAACATACGTACAAATTGTTTTTCATTGACAATGGTTTTGTGTGCATTTTTGCGCGCGTAATTTTGCATAGCATGGGTTAATCCATTCGTTTCTGCATCATGCAAAATGGCGCGCAACAAACGGTAGTACCGCCTATCTAAATTCAGGTGTTTGTTTATTTTTACACCTGTTACATATTTGGCTTGGTTGGGGCCAGCCATTCTGTATTTTTTCAGATTCACTTCAAAGCCTTCTTTGCTCAATACATCTAGTACCAATTGGTCAAAAAACACAGGAAATGCATCTAAACTTGAAAAGCTCAAATCATCTGCATAACGAGTGTAAACAATGGTATCATTCAAATAATTGCCCATGAGTTGTTGCATTCTAAAATCAAGGTGCCTGCAAACAATATTGGAAAGCAATGGAGAACTGGGGGCACCCATTGGCAAATGACCTTCATAGGTACACAACAGTGCTAACTGTGCCGCAAATTCATATGGTAAACCGAATGGTTCCAATTGCAATGCAGCCACTACTTTTTTGGTACTGATTGCATGAAAAAAATCTTTGATATCTATGTTCAACAAAAAAGGACGTTTCAAATGCATTTGCGCATTGGTCAGGTTGTTTCTTATGGGTTGATATTGGTTTTTTTTCACAAATCCGTGCACTTGTTCGGACGCTCTGTACAAAGTATTTAAATAACTGACAATGGCTGATTGTACCAATTTCAAATCCGGCTCTGGTGATTCAATGAGGCGTCGGCCACCACTTTTTTTGGGGATACTGAAACTGGTGTATACAGGTTTGGCCATCATTTCCATGCAAAGATTGATTGCAAGGCGGTATGCCTCACAAAAGCTATCTAAATCATTGTATTTAACAAAATTATTCATGGATGTAAAAACTAGTGCAGCCTGTCTGATCTATTAACCAACAGGACGCATTTTCGCAGAAAATGCTAACCGATTGCCCCTTGTTACATGGGCTGCAGTTGCACAGCCAAAGACGGGTATTTCTTCATCATATTTTGCAGGCATGCACTAGCTAATTTTTTATAGTTCATTGAGTCTGTTTTCAGGAATGGCTCTTTTAACTGAATTGAAAGCACTGAAACGGCCAAACACATCGTATGAAACACGAACAGTTCCTGTTTGAAAACGGTTATTTTTTGCAACAATCAATTCAGCTTGGTTTTGAGCATTGGTGCCATCTTCCCATTCACACAAGTGATAATAAGAGGGTCTGTACAAAAAGACCACTTGATCGGCTAATTCTTCAATCCAACCACTGTCCTTTAAATCTGACAAGATGGGTCTGTTGGCATAGCCTCTTTTTTCTGCATTTCTGCTGATCTCTGAACCTACCAACAAACTAAAATTGTAAATATGCGCCAATCTTTTCAATTCTTTGAGCACATTACCAATGTATTTTTCTCGGGTTGACGCAGTATTGGCATCAGGTTGTTGTAGGTATTGAATGCTATCAATAATGACCATATCAACCGGAGATGCAATGACTTGTTTAAGAATACCAGTAAGCAGGTATTTTTCATTGCTTTCCAATAAATGGCAAAATTGAAACAAGCCTTCATTTTCTAAGCGATTGAGCTCGGCAATCTCCTGATGTAACTCATTTTCACTTGGCATTTCAAAATCAACAGATGACTCAAGAGGCACACCAAACAAATAGGCTTTTAAAAACCTAGGTGCGGTCATTCCGTAACTTAAAAACAACACTTTTTTACCTTGTTTACGAATCAAATCTTTAAACATGGAAAGCAACAACCTGGTTTTACCCATGCCTGTCCTAGCGCCTAAAACTGTTAATTGACCCGCCTCAAATCCCCCACCCATTAATTGGTCCAAACCTGCAAATCCACTCGACAATAAATGTTTTTTTTCACCTTGAACAATCGCATCTAATTGAGACAACAACAATCCAGAAAAAAAGGAAGTTGATTGTGATGCATTGCGCTGTTTCAATTGAACCAACGCCAACAATGCTTGGTCTATCCTGTCAGCAAAAGTATGATTGGAAGCGGTCAATTCAGCTGCAATTTCGTTGAGAATTTTATGCTGATGCATTTCTTCCAATAAAGCAATACAATCTTCAACTTTTGAGGCTGAAACTTGACATTGACTGATGCCATAAAACCATTCATTCCATACTATTTCAGGATATTGGTCATACACAGATTGCTTAATTATTAACGCATCAAAAGCTTGGTTCAATTTGATTTTTTCAGCAATGGCATTGAATATAATCTGGTAAGCCTGAGTTTGAAAATAATTGGGTTGAATTTGTACAATGCTCATTTGAAACACATCGGGGTATTTCAACAAGCCAGCAACAAAATATTTTTCTAGTTCTTGAGACTGAATTTGGGTAGACATTTCTTATAATTTAGGCAAACAAAATTATCAAAATACAGGTGTACAGTTTTTAAATTTAATGCACATTCATTGCAAATACACTGTTACTAAGGACTGACAATTTTCCACATTGCCTAAAGCCTTGCAAGTCTTGAAAACAAGGATGTGTACAAATTATAAAGCTATCAAAATCAACTTAGTAAGACGGATAAAAAGCATCTTTGAAATGCATCAGGTTCATTTTTCCATGGTGTAAATTGATGGCCACTATATCAAAACGCACGCTGGCATATTGCGGATGATTTTTTAGGAATTCCTCAACACCTTGAATGAGTATTTTTTGTTGGTTTTTACTCACCGACTTTTCTGGTTCCAACATTGCATTGTACCTGGTTTTTACCTCCACCACTACCAATATATTTCCATCTTTCATGAGCAAATCAAACTCGGCTCTCCTGACTCTGTAATTGGTTGCGAGCAGTTCGTATCCCTGTTGAATTAAAAAATCAAGGGCTTTTTGTTCGCCCCATTTACCGGTCTGTTGTTTGTTGTGTATTGTTGCCAATTTGCGTGCTTTTGCTCACTAAATATACACCGAGTACAGTTAATACCAGGGCAAAGATCGTTTGCAAATTCATGGGCTCGTTTAACCAATACCAGCCTAGTAATAAACCAACAGCAGTATTGATATATGCATAGGTTGATACAATACTCGCAGGTAATTTTTTCAATACATACATATATGAACCAAAGGCAATCCAACTGCCAAAAACCACCAAATAAGCAATAGACAAAATAGCTTCTTGGCTCAATACAATGGTTTGTTTGGTTTCGTCTAAAAGTATGGAACAACATACCAAAATAATGGCAGCCGCAAACATTTGAAAGCCTGATGAAAACAAGGGATGTACTTTACTAACATGGTGTTTGGAATAAACGGTTCCAATAGCCCACAATAAATTACTCAAAACAATGGCTGTAATTCCTGTCCAAAAATGCTCCGATTGATGCACCGATAACCTGTTTGAAAAAATCAGTACTTGACCTATTAAACATATCAAAAAACCCAAAATGGTAAGCCCATTGATTTGTTCTTTTTTGCCTAAAATTAAATTGAACAATACAATCCAAACTGGGGTCAAAGCACAAATTAAAGAGGTCAATCCACTGTCTACATATTGCATGCCCCAAGTGATGATGCCATTGCCACCTGCCAACATGATAATACCTGTAAAAAAGAAACTTTTTAAATCTGTTTTATTGGGAATTGCATAGCCTTTCACCAAAAAATACAAGAGCAAACAAAAACCTGCAAGGCCTTGTCTAATGGCTGCCATCATGAATGGAGGAAAAGATTGTACGCCAATTCTAGTTGCCAAATAAGTGGTTCCCCAAAAAAAGGAAACAGCAAAAAACGCGAGCCAAGGAATTAAATTTCTATTCACACCAATGCATTAATTTGATGAATACAGTTTGTAAATTCTTCAGCTACATGTAACAAACGACTGCCATACCAACTATACAATTCGCCATTTACCAAAACAGTTTTTGCCCTTAAACCTTCTTGACTGAATTGTTCTTGGTGCTTTGCTTTAAAAGGAAAGGGTTCTGATGAAAGCAATACTAAATCTGCTTCTAAGTCATTTAATTCTGCTACACTGGTTTGGGGATAACGCTCTGTACATTGTTCAAACACATTTACCCAGTTCAAATGCTTCAAAAGGGCATGAATATAAGTATTGCCAGCAACAGCCATTAGCGGTTCTTTCCATATCAAATAAGCCACTTTTAAACCAGGTTTACTCATCAATTGCAACTGATTGAGTAAACTTTGAATACTTTGTTTGATTGCATTGCTTTGATTGCTTTGATTGAACAAAACTCCCATATCAGTAATGAATGCAAAAGCCTCATCAATGGTTTTGATATCGCTGATATAAACTGGAAACAAACTGGTTAATTCATCAATTTGGGCCATGGTATTTTCTTCTTTGTTGGCAATGATGATAGTGGGCTGTAGCGCTTTAATTTGTTCTATTTTAAGGGTTTTGGTACCCCCTATTTGAGGAATACTTTGTTTGATTCTTTCTGGATGTATGCAAAACAAGGTTCGGCCCACCACTTCTGACTCCAAACCCATATCTATCAATAACTCAGTGATTGAAGGCACTAATGAAACAATGCGTGTTGGCCTCGTTTCAAAATGTATACTTCTGCCTAATTGATCGGTTATACTAATTGAATCATTCATGAGCTTTCAAAGGTGGTATTTTCAACATTCAGAACCTATTATTTAGAAATTAAAATCAAAATTTCAGAGAAAGTAAGAATTAAGGCGCTATTTTGTATGTTCGCAATCTGTATTTCACATCATTAATTTAAGTTATTCATGGGAAGAGTATTTGAAAAAAGAAAACACAAAATGTTTGCACGTTATGCAAAAATGAGCAGAGCATTTACCAAATTTGGAAAAGAGATTCATATTGCTGTAAAAGCCGGTGGTACAGACCCCGAATCAAACTCAAGATTAAGAGCTATTATAGCCAATGCAAAAGCAGCCAATATGCCTAAAGCAAATATTGACGCTGCTATCAATAGAGCCAATAACAAAGACGAGAAAAACTTTGAAGAAATTGCATACGAAGGAAAAGGACCACATGGTGTAGCCATGATCATTGAAACAGCAACCGATAACCCTACACGCACCATTGCTAATTTGCGGTCGCATTTCAATAAAACTGGCGGTCAAATGATGGTATCGGGCAGTTTAGATTTCTTGTTTGAAAGAAAAGGTATTTTCAGAATTCCAACCACAGGTATTAACCCTGAAGAATTTGAATTGGAAATGATCGATTTTGGGATGGAAGAAATGGAAGATGATGGAGAAGGTTTCTACATGATATCAGTTCCTTTTACTGAATTTGGTGCCATGCAAAAAGCATTGGAAGAAAGAAAGATTGAAATCACTAACGCCGAATTGCAAAGAATTCCTACTACTGCAGTTGAATTAACTGAAGAACAAGAAGCCGAATTCAACAAATTAATGGAGCGCTTGGATGAAGATGATGATGTGACCAATGTTTGGCACAATTTAAAATAAGCAAAGTATGAAAACCAGGTCATCTAAGAAACCTATCTTAATTGAACGAGCGGCTGAAAGACATGATTTCAATGAAATCATAGAACTATCCAAAATTTGTTTCCCAAACAATGAACCTTGGACCTACCAAATGCTCGACAGTCAATTCAAGCTGTTTCCAGATGGCATGCAGGTAATTGAATACGAAGGCAAAATAGTTGGGTCAGCCACTAGCTTAATCATTAGCTGGGATGAATACGATGATGACCACAGTTGGAAAGAAATTTGCGACAATGGATTTATCACCAATCATGATGACGAAGGAGACACTTTGTATGGCATTGAGGTGATGGTTCACCCCGAATACCAGGGTTTAAAAATTGGTAGACGTTTATACGAAATGCGGAAAGTATTGTGTATTGAACGCAACCTCAAAAGAATTTTAATTGGCGGCCGATTGCCTAATTACCATAGGTACAGTGAAGACTTTGGAATCAGGGCTTATGTAAAAAGGGTAATCGATAAAAAAATCAAAGATCCTGTTGTTACCTTTCAATTGAGTCAAGGTTACAACATTACCCGAATCATTAAGGATTATCTACCAGAGGACAAAGAGTCTGAAGGCTATGCACTGCTTTTAGAATGGATCAACTTGGATTACATTCCTGAAACCAGAGAGCGCAGTGTATTGATGAAGAAAGTAAGGATCTGTTGTATCCAATACGAGCTCAGAAAAATTAGGGGGTTCAAAGAATTTGCACAACAATGCGAATACTTTACCGATGTGGCCTCTAATTACAAATCTGATTTTGTGTTGTTCCCTGAACTCTTTACCACACAATTGCTTTCTTTACACGAGTACAAGAGCATGAGCCCTGAAGATTCTATCCGTAAGCTAGATGAATATACTGAAGATTACATCAATTTATTTTCAAGGCTTTCGTTGGAATACAACATCAACATCATTGCGGGTACGCACTTACAAGTTGAAGGAGACAACCTCTTTAATATCTCCTATTTGTTTAAAAGAGATGGTACCTACGAAAAACAATACAAAATTCATATTACCAGTAACGAGTCTAAATGGTGGGGTGTAAAACCTGGCAATGAAATCAAAGTATTCAATACTGATTGTGGTAAAGTTGCCATCAACGTTTGTTATGATGTAGAATTTCCAGAAATGGCCAGAATAGCTTGCAACAAAGGAGCTAAGATTTTATTTGTTCCATTCAGCACCGACGAAAAACACGGTCATTTGAGGGTTAAAATTTGTGCCCAAGCTAGGGCTGTAGAAAACCAAATTTTTGTTGCAACAGCTGGAACCATAGGCAACATTCCTTCAGTAGATAATATGGATATTAACTATGCACAATCGGGTATTTATACCCCGAGTGATTTTGCATTTCCTCCCGATGCTATAGCAGGTGAATGTAATACAAATATTGAAACTGTTGTCATTGCAGATTTAGACTTAGCAGCCTTAGAAAGAGCCAGAAATACAGGAACTGTATTGAATTGGAAAGACCGAAGAAACGATATGTACGAAGTACTAGAAAAATAGTAACTATCTATTAAATTTCACTTCAAACAGGTTTGTATTTTCAGCAGGATTGCTGAATGAAATGTTTGCATTGTGGTAACTCAATATCCTTTGTATAATTCTCAAACCCAATCCACTCCCTGGTTTATCGTAAGAATTAGTACCTCTTGAAAAGGCTTGAAACATAGGCGAATTGTCTTTAAAAGTTGGCACTTCACCTGTATTTAATACCTGTATATTTTGCGTATTTTCGGTCAACACATAAGTTACTTTTACCTGATGGTTATTCGAATATGTGTAGGCATTTTTTAGCAGATTGGTGATGGCAATTTTTAACAATGTTTCATCTCCATTTACATCTAAAATCAATTCATCTGTAGTTTTGTTTTCAATCTCAAATTGCAACTTAAAATCAGGCCAAATTTTTACCAATTTATCTGTTACATCAAATATAATTTCATCTATTCTTACAAGCTTGAAATTATCGGATTTAACACCTTCATCCAACCTTGATAAGATAAGTAAAGATGTTACTACATCAGATAAATGGTACACATCTTCATGTACACTTTTCAAACTATTTTTTAAATTTTCATCTACCTGTTTTTCTTGTAATAAATTTTCAAGTTGTGTCCCAATTCTGGCAATAGGTGTTCTGAGCTCATGTGAAGCATTTCCTGTAAACTCTCTTTGTCTTTTATATGCTTTATCAATCCTTTCTAACATATGGTTGAATGCTTTGGCCAATGCTGATATTTCATCTTTTTTATTTTCAAATTGAATAGGATTGTTTAAATTCTGAAAAGTAATTTCTTGTACTTTTTCGCGCAGACGGTCCATTGGCAACAAGGCTCTCCTACTCAATTGATAGGAGAAAAACCACAACAAAATTAAACCAATTGAAAATGTCCAATAAAACAAAATTTTCAAATAATCTATTTTTGCATTTCCATACAAATCTTCTGCAGAAACAATTACTATTATTTTTTGATTTTCTTGATTAAAAAGCTTGATAACTGTTTCAATTTTATTTTTGCTATAGTAAATTGGGTTGTTTTGGTTCAAAGATTTGAGTTGTTTGATGGAAACCTTTATTGGATTTGTTCTGCTAGTTTGAAAAAGTTTTTTTCTGTTTAAATCTATCACAGCAATTCTTTCATTCACCAGCTTGTAGGTTGTTTGAACATCCTCGTCTTTAATTAAATCATTTGAATTTTTGTAATGCTTGTTGATTTCAAATGAAATTTGATCTGCTTTATTGATTAATCTGCTATAAAAATCACCTTGTCTGTAATCAGAAAATAGGGTGTATACAATTAACAATACAATTGCAAAAAACAGTGTAAAAAACAAACTAAATAAAAGTGCAAACCTGTTTTTTAGAGTCATTGCTTAATCTAAATTTAAAAAATAACCAAAACCAGGTCTTGTTTTAATCAATTTCACTTCAAAATCCTTGTCAACTTTATTTCTCAAAAAATTAATGTACACTTCTATGGTATTTGTACCTGTTTCAAAATTAATATTCCATACTTCCTCCGCAATAGTTTGCTTTGAAATTGTTTTTCCATTTGCCTTTGCCAATGCCAGTAACAATTTGTACTCCTTTGGTGTCAACATGATTTGTTTTCCGGCTCTTCTTACTTGCATGGCATCCGTATTAATTTCAAGGTCTTTGATGACAATCTTCTCATTGTCATTGCTCAATAACTTATAACGCCTAATAAGTGCTTTGATCCTAGCCAATAACTCTTCAAAATGAAAGGGTTTAACCAAATAGTCATCTGCACCTGATTCTAAGGCTTTCACTTTTACATTCACTTCTTCCAATGCTGTCAACATCAGAATGGGTACATTATTTTTAATGTTTCTGATTTTGGTACAAACCTCTATTCCAGAAATACCTGGAACTGAAATGTCCAAAATGAGCAAATCGAAATGATTCTTTTTGAAAAGCTCAATTGATTTGATGCCATCATTAACAACCTGACATTGAAAATATTGATTTTGTAGAAATAGACTTATTTCTGATGCGAGTTTTTTATCGTCCTCCAATAACAGAATTGACAGCATAATTAAAAATTGATTTTTTCAAAATTAGAGCAATTCTAAGAACCAAACCTTAAATTCAAATTAAATCCAAATAAAATATAATTCTAAAATCAGCGATTGAAATTTATATGAAAACATTGTTAATTTATAACTATTTCCAATTATTAAATATTTGTTTTTTAGATACTTAAGCCATAGTGTTCATTAAATAATCTTTAATTATGTCGCATTTTAATGTACACCCTATTGTTTATGTGTTTTTTTTTGTAAATTGCTTTAAAATCTCATGACTATGATTACACAATACATAACGTCAAAGCAAAAACTGCTACTTGCAGTTGCGTCGAGAACCCTCAAAGTTCTCAGCTTACTGATCATTTTTTCAGTAGGCATCAACTCGAACAATTTGTTCGCACAAGGAGTTCCAGCCAATCCAAATGATCCTGATCAGGCTCCAGCTCCAACAATTACTTCTCAACCGTCTTCAATGACTGCTTGTGCAGGAAGTACTGCCAGCTTTAGTGTAACAGCTACTGCAGGTTCAAGTATTTCTTACCAGTGGCAAAAAGGTGGTGTAAACATTGGAGGTGCAACCAGTTCAACTTTAACGTTGAATGCTGTTACATCTGCTGATGCAGGTTCTTACACAGTTGTAGTATCTTCAGGTGGTGTTCCTGTAACATCTAGTACTGCTTCTTTGGTAGTTACTACTCCAGCATTAAGCTATGCTGAAACTTTAAGCACTTGTGCTTCAAGCTACGTATTAGATGCAGGTGCTGGCTTTGCTTCAGTTACATGGAGTGCAAGTGCAGGTGGTTCAACTTTACCTTCAAATCCTGGAGATCCAGACGGTAACAATTTGACTGCTTCTCAGTATCTAGCAGCAAGTAACGGATGGTACAAAGTTGTTGCTGTTCCAGCATCAGGTTGTACTTTAGTTGACAGCGTTTACGTAATCGTTAACATGGGTCCAACTGTTATTACAACTCAACCAACAGGTTCAACAATCATTACTAGTGGCTCAGCAACTTTATCTGTTACAGCAACCGGTATGGGTACATTGACTTACCAATGGTTCAAAAATGGTGTGGCAATCACTGGTGCTACTGCCTCAAGTTTCACTGTTTCAAATGCAACTAGTGCCGATAATGGCAATTATACTGTTGATGTAACCGGAACTTGTGGAACTGTCACTTCAGATGCTGCTCAATTATCAGTAACAGTTGTAAATCCTCCTGCAATCACTTCACAACCAAGTGCTGCAACACAATGTGCTGGAACAAATGTTAGCTTTAGCGTAACTGCTACTGTAAGTGCAGGAAGCATTGCTTACCAATGGAAAAGAAATGGTGTTAACATTGCTGGTGCAACCAACAGTACATTATCTTTAACTAATATTTTAGGAAGCGATGCTGGAAATTATACAGTAGATATTACTGGTATCGGTGGAACTACTACTTCAAATAGTGTTGCATTGACAGTAAACCCTACACCATCTATCGTTAATAACCCTATCAATCAATTCAGAAACGCTGGCCAAGGTGTTTTGTTTAAAGTTGTTGCTGGTAATGGAATCACAGCATACAGATGGATGAAAAATGGTGTAGCCATGTCAAATGGTGGCAACGCATCAGGTGTTACTTCTTCTGAGTTGTTTTTATCTGGTATTTCAAGTTCAGATGCTGCTGATTACTCAGTTGCTTTAACATTTGGAAATTGTGGTAGCACAAACTCTACAGAAGCCAACTTGGCTGTTTTAACAGCTCAACCAACTTCAACTTCAAGATGCGCTGGACAATCAAATACCTTTAGCGTAGGAGTTTCTACTGGCTCTGCTAGTGTTGCTTACCAATGGTCAAGAAATGGTGTTGCCATTTCAGGAGCTACATCATCTACTTTAGAACTTACAAACTTAACCTCTGCCAATAATGGAAATTACTCAGTAAACATGACAGTTGGAGGAGTAACAGTAAATTCAACAAACGCTTCTTTAAATGTAAATGCAGCTACTGTAATTACTGCTCAGCCTCTTAGTGCTACCAGATTTGCTACTCAAGGTTACTTGTTTACTGCAAATGGAACTGCTAGTGGAAATGTAACCTTCCAATGGTCAAAAGATGGCAATGCAATTACTGGTGCAACATCACCTTCTTTAAATGTATCTAATATCAATGCTGCAAGTGCAGGTAATTATGCATTATCAGTAACAGGTGCTTGTGGTACTGTAACATCAAACAATGCAGCTTTAACTGTTATTAGCGGTGTTCCTACTGCACAAGCAGTATGTGCTGGCAACAGTGCAAGTTTCAGCACAACAGTGAATAGCCCTTCAACTGTATCATACCAATGGAGAAGAAACGGCAACAACATTGCTGGTCAAACAAGTGCTTCTTTGAGCTTAAGCAACACAACTGCTGCTGACAATGGAATTTATTCTGTAGCAATCAATGTAGATGGCAACACTACCAATGTAGGTTCAGCCTCACTGTTAGTTAACCCAATTACTGCTTTCACTTCTCATCCTAATAGCCAAACCCGTCCAGCAGGAACAGGTGTTACATTCAGTGCAGCAGCTTCAGGAACAGGAGTAGTTTCATACCAATGGTTCAAAGATGGTTCCCCTCTATTTGGTGAAACCAATTTCAAATTAGACTTATTAAACCTTACCCCTTCAGCTGCTGGTTCTTACAACGTGGTAGCTACTACTTCATGTGGTTCTGCAACATCTAACACAGCAACTTTAACAGTTACAGTTGCAGCCCCTTCTATCACAGTTAACCCTGCTGCTACCATCAGACAATGTGCTGGTACTTCAGCTACATTAAGTGTGACAGCTTCAGGATTTGGTACTTTGAACTACCAATGGAGACGTAACAATGTAAATATCTCTGGAGCTACAAGCTCAAGTTTATCTTTGAACAATATCACTTCTTCTGATGCAGGTTCTTACACTGTAGTGGTTAGTAACCTAGGTGGTTCAGTAACATCAACAGCTTCGGTTGTATCTATCAGAACAGCAACAGCTATTACTACACACCCTGTTTCATTGTTAAGACGTGCAGGACAAACTGCATTGTTCTCAGTAAACGGAACTGGTGCAGATGGAGGTTCATTCCAATGGAAAAGAAATGGCACTGCAATATCAGGAGCTACTTCATCTGTATTGAGTTTATCAAATGTTTCTGCTGCAAGTGCAGCTGATTACACTGTTGATGTAACTTTTGGTTGTGGTACAGTTACATCAAATGCAGCTTCTTTAGCTGTATTAACTGCTAACCCTTCTAGTGTAACCAAATGTGCTGGTGAAGATGCAAGTTTCAGTGTAACTGTAGCAACTGGTTCAGAAGCTGTAAACATCCAATGGTTAAAAAACAATGTAAATATATCTGGTCAAACCAGTTCTACTTTATCATTAACGAATGTTGGTGTTAGTGACGTTGCAAACTATTCAGCAAATGTTACGTTTGGTTCAGTTTCATTGTTATCAAACCCTGCTACTTTATTGGTTAACACTTCTGCTACTATCAGTTCTCAACCAGTTAGTGCGGTTAGATTCAATTCACAAAGTGTTTCATTTACTGCCAATGTGAGTGGAAACTTAAACGGCTTAACTTACCAATGGACAAAAGATGGTTCACCTGTTTCTAATTCAACTTCAGTATTTGGAGCAACAACCACAACTTTGTACTTATCTACTACTACTTCTGCTTCTGCAGGTAGTTATGCATTGAATGTTACCGGTAATTGTGGTGTAGTTACTTCAAACGCAGCTAATTTAGGCATCGTTTCTACATTTACTTTACCAAACCAATCTCCTTGTGCAGGTGCAAATGTAACCTACTCAGTATCTGCAACAGGTTCTAATTTATCATACCAATGGAGAAGAAATGGTACAGACATTTCAGGTGCTAACTCTGCTAGCTATACAATGAACAGTGTAAACGCAGCTAATTCTGGCAACTATACTGTATTGGTAAGCAATGGTAGCTCATCTGTAACACCTGGTGTTGGTATTCTTTCTGTAAGATCATTACCTGTGATTACAAGCCAACCTTCAAATGTGAATGTTGCTTTTGGTGGAAATGCTAATTTTAGTATTGCTGCAACCAATGCTTCAGCTTTCCGTTGGTTCAGAGTAAACAGAACTACCTTAGAAAATCCTGCTGCTCCTGTAGGAGGAACTGTTGCTGGTGCATTCACAAACAGCTTAACAATGACAAGTGTAAAATCTGCATTCAACAATTACAGATACATTTGTAGAGTAACTGGTGCATGTGGTAATGTAGTTTCAGACACAGTAAGATTAACAGTTGGTGGTATCGCTAAAAACGAATTAGCAACAGAAATCGAAAACTTTGAAATGAACTTATTCCCAGTTCCAGCACAAAATGTAATCAATTTGGTTACAAATGGTGTTGAAGAAGGAACATATTCAATCAGAATTTTAGACCAAACAGGTAAATTGGTAATGGACAGAAACACTTCTGGTTCAGCAATCAATGCTGGTTTAGCAATTGAAATTTCAGACATGAGCACTGGTGCTTATTTCATGGAATTGAAAAATGCAAACGGTGAAGTAATGTCTATGAGCAAGTTTATCAAAATTGGTAACTAATTCAGGATACTGAAACCCATAAAAAAAGGCAACCTTCGGGTTGCCTTTTTTTATGGGTATTTTTTTTTAAAAAAATTACATCTAAGAATTAATTGTTGTTGATGAGTTCATTTGCGGCTTTCAATATAGCCTCGCCAGCGTTTTCACCACTGATCATTCTTGCAATCTCAATTACACGTTGTTCTTTGCTTAACAATACTATTGAAGTATTTACCACCTCCGCAGATTGGTCTTTTTTAACTAAATAATGATTGTCTGCTTTGCCAGCTATTTGTGGTAAATGAGTAATTGCAATGATTTGTTGTTGTTTGGCTAATTTTTTCATGACTGCTCCCACTTTCAAGGCGGCCTCTCCAGAAATACCTGTGTCAATTTCATCAAAAACAATTGATGGCAAAGCAATTTTCTCTGCAACCAAAGCTTTTAAACTCAACATCAGTCTGCTCATTTCGCCTCCACTTGCCACCTGATGAATAGGTGCCAATGGTGCTCCCTTGTTAGCAGAAAAGTAGTAATTGATTTTATTGATACCCAACAAAGTCAATTGAGATGATTCCAATTCCGTCAATTCTATTTTGAATTTAGCATGAGGTATTGACAATTCCGATAACAGGGTTTCTATTTCATGCTCAAAATGATTCAGTTTAGATTTCCTTGATGCATTCAGTTTAAAAGCGAGTTCGGTACAGGACGTCCTATATTGTAATAAGGTCGTTTCTAATTCTGCAACTTGGAGATTGAGTTGATCTATTTCTTGAAGTGCTTGCTTTTTACTTTCTAAATGTGCGATTAATTCAGTGGAATTCGAAACTCGGTGCTTTTTTAGCAAACTGAGTATTTTTCCTAATCGTTGCTCTTTTAATTCAAGTGCTTGAGCATCTGGAACAATATCCATACCTACTGCAGTTAATTCAGCAGAAATGTCTTTTAAGTCAACAATATTTGATTGAATTCTTTCTGCCAATTGTAACAAAACCTCTAATCCCTTAGAAGCATGTTGAATTGCCCCTAAAATTTTATTCAATTGATCAACAACATTGAAATCTCCATTTTCAATTAAATCAGTGCCTTGAGCACACAATTGTTGAATTTGTTCAGCATTAGAAAGCATTGAAATTTCGGCTTCTAATTGCTCCTCTTCATTGGGCATCAGGTTCAAGTCTTCAATCTCTTCAATTAAATAGTGCAGGTATGATTCTTCTTGAATGGCATGAGCAATTTGTTCTTTTAATGCATTTAAACTTTTCTCAACAAATTTGTATTGATTGAATTGTTGTTGGTATGCTTGCACCAATGATAGATTGCCTGCATAAGCATCTAAAAGCTGAAATTGAATTCTTTGGTCAAACAATTGTAAAGTTTGATGTTGGGAAACAACATCTATCAATTGTATTCCTATTTCTTTGAGTAATTGTAAACCTACAGGTGTATCATTTACAAAAGCTCTAGATTTACCGTTGGCATTTAACTCTCTTCTCAAAATTAGCTGTGTAGATACATCTAAGTCATTGGCTATTAATAAACCATTGATAAAAGCATCTGATGAATTAAAACAAGCTTCTACTACTAATTTTTCAGCACCGGGCTTGATGGATTTCTGATCAGAACGCTCCCCCAAAACAAGGCCCAATGCCCCTAATATGATAGACTTACCGGCACCTGTTTCACCGGTGATAACATTTAAGCCAATACCAAATTCAATTTCAGTTGAATCTATGATGGCATAATTTTTAATTTTTAAAGCTTGTAGCATGTTTTATCCTACTGCGAATATAAACAGCTGTTCAGATTTATTTTGAAAACTATTCAATAACAAATTTACAACTCGATTGCGCTGGAAGCTGATCTAACTTAAACAGGTAACATCCCTTAAAAAGTCCAATGATATCAATTGCTTGAGGGTTTTCTTGGGCAGAAACAACACCTTGTTGAACCAATTTACCTGTTAAATCAAAAATTTGATAAGTTGTGTTTTGACCAATCTTGAGATCTAAAAATAGTTTACCGGTTGTTGGATTAGGGTAAAGCTTAAACTTACTTTCAAATATTTTATCAGATATACCTGTAGAAGAAGGTAATACCTGAACTGCATTTGTCCTTAATGTATCGTCTTTTCCTCCTGAATAAGTTACTGTTAATTTGATATCAAAATTTCCTGCTTGACTGAAAATTACTTTTGGATTGGCTGAATTTTGATTGGTACCTCCTACAAATTCATATTGTGAAATGGGTGCATTGATTTCCCATAAAAACGATTTGGGAGTACCAAAACTTCTGTTTGTTAAAAACAGAGTGTCGCCCGCACTCACAGGCTTAGGTGTAGCTGTAAAATTTGCTTGGTTCACAAAAACTTCTGGTCTGAAAGTATCTTTGTAACGAACAGTTCTTGCTCCAAGTAAACTAGCAGGCTCTACCACTTCTAATACTGGTATTTTTTGATTTTTTGCTAACCAACGGTATTCAGTTCTGTTGTTAGGTAGTGGAATACTTGTTGCCCCAAATGTGATACTGTCAATTTCTGTAACTATCGATTTAATTCTGATACAATCAAATATACCAAAAGGTGTTTTCAATGTTCCCCAACCGTCAACAACTGAAGTTCTATTTCCAGTTTGAGACAAAGCACCTAAGCCAGCAAAACCAGCACTTCCAAAAAATGAACCTGAAAATGTATCTGCATAAGTAAGCGGAAATTTATACAATGTATCTTTGGGCGAATAAACCAATGCCAACGGTATGCCTTGTACACTTGCACCACGTCCCAAATAAACATAAGAAGTGGGACTTTTTTTAACAAAAGTATAAGCATCAGAAAGCATGTTTGCTGGCCCCATGTTGCCCAGATTTGGTAATAATGACTCAGGAAACCCATAAGTCATGTTGCCAAATTGTAGCCTAAAAGTGAATGGCAATTGATTTGGACCATAAAAGCTCTGTAAATCTTGAGTTAATGGTATCAAATTACTAAAATCCCAGGTTTGATTGGGTCCAGCTTGATTGGTATTTAACACAGAACCAGTGACAGAATACCTTACAGTATCACCTGCAGAGGCTAAATCGTTTGCATTGATTGTAATTTGAGCTTTAACTGTTAAACCCAACAAAATCATTGTTCCAACTAAAAAAACTTGCTTCATAACTTTTACAAGATAAACCTAAAATTCATTACATAAAAATTATTTTAAATTTAAATCAATTGTAAATGAAGCAACTTTGTCGCACTCACTGTGGTTTTATTAAACAATAGGGTTTTCTTGATTAGTTTCCTTATTTTTACCAAAAAATGTGAATACCTTGTGAATTAAAATTTACAGGTGAGGCGTTAATTTTGATAAACTTAAAAAGTTTGAGATTCAAAGATTTACATACACTTGAGTTAGTGGCTCATTATCTGAGACAACACAATGCTTGTTGCATTGCTGGGTTTGGTATATTCAGATTAGATAAAGTGTCGTCTCATATTGACCCAATTGCCCAAAAGTTCCAACCTATGGAACTCATTCCAATTTTTACACAGGGTAATTTTGAGTCATCAATTAATTTCATCTCTTATTGTGGTTCAGTTTGGGGCCTTTCTTTTAATGAAGCTAACCAAAAGGTAAGCTTACAATTGGAGTTAGCCAACCACGAATTGTTAAACAATGGCAAATTGAGCATTGATGAATTAGGATTTTTTACCCAAGGCTTGAATGGAAAAATTCAATTTGAATTTGCCAAAGATAAATGGACCACAGCTAGTTCTTTTGGATTAACGGCAATTCGTTTCATTCAAGAAACCCAAAAACCTAAAAAATTACTTGTAGATAGAACCGCCAAACCAGGTGAACACGAAGACATTGAAGAAACTAGAGAAAATGCGCTAAGAGAATTGAAACAAATGCTAGAAGATGCAGGCGTTGATAACAGTGTTGCTAATGAACCTAAGGCGCCTAAATCAAAGGTTTTTCCAGTATTAGCTACTGTATTGACACTCATACTCATTGTCAATGTGGTATTGTTCTTGCAAAAAAATCCAAAAGCTGCCAACAATTCAGAAATTGCTAAGATGAACATGGCTGAATTGCCTGCAAATATAGATACAGAGGAGGTCACAGAGTTGTCAGAAAATGTGCAATTGAACACAACAAATACTTCGAACAAAAGTACGAACAATCAATTGTTTAATCCTGGTTTTGCCCTCTCAAAAGGAGCATTTGAATTTGATAGTTCAAACTATTTTAACAACCTAAATTTATTGAACCTTGTTAGTCAAGATGAAGTACTTTCTCAAACAAATTTAAACAGAAATTTAGTGAATCCTGATAAATCAATTGCGGATTTACAAATCAATGAACCTTCTGATTCAAAAGAAACTTTCAAGGAAGTTAAAACAAATACCCTTAACAATAACACCCTCAAAAAGGAGCAAGTAACTAGGGATGTTAAAACAACTCAGCCTGAAAATTCATTTTTTTACATCATTGTAGGAGCATTCGGGAATCACGAAAATGCAGTAAAACTTCAAGAATCATACAAAAACAAAGGGTATGAAAGCAGTCAACTGTTACCTGCAAACAAAAAAGGAATGACTTTGGTTGCTATTCAGCAACTAGCTAATGAAGAGGAAGCCAATGATTTAAAAGCTACTTATGAAAGTCAAGGAATTGACTGTTGGATATTTCAAAGGAATTAAAACCTTGGTCTCCAAGCAATCTCAGTTGCTCCTGCATCATTTACTAACTTTCTAGAAAGTACAAACAAGTAATCGCTCAACCTGTTCAGGTAAATAACTATAATACTCGGCACTTCCGATTCTGTTTGTAAATGAACTACCAACCTTTCAGCTCTTCTGCATACACACCTGGCAACATGACAATAGGAAGCAGATTGCAATCCACCTGGAAGGATAAAATTACTCAGTTCTGGCAATTGTTCGTTCATTGCGTCTATGGCCATTTCTAAAAATTGCACATCTGATTCAAGTAAATCAGGAATTTTCATTTTAGATTTTTCAGGATCGCTTGCCAATACGGAACCAATGGTAAACAAACGGTCTTGGATCTCTTGTAAATCTTTGTTGGTATTCACATCTGAAACACTGTCTTTGACTAAACCTATGTATGAATTTAATTCATCGATGGTACCGTAACTTTCAATTCTTAAATGAAATTTTGGAACCCGCACTCCGCCAATTAATGATGTTTCACCTGCATCTCCAGTTTTGGTATATATTTTAAATGTCATACTAGTAATATCAAATGAAATTGAAATTTGTTTGCTTATTTGTTTTTTAGTTTGAATTTGATAAGCCAAACCTAGACCAAGAATTTATGAATATTGGCTCCTTGAGTCTTGGTCAAGACCCTTTATCAAATTGATTTTGAGGTTAGTTTGTAGATAATTGATGGCTTTTTTTAAGCTCAAAATCAAATTTAAATTCTTAACAATCCTTTTTGCATGTTTTAAACTTAGGTAATCAAAGTTAAACCGATACCTGAAGTTCAAATACAGTCCATTGAATCAACTAACATTACATCAATGAGTAAATTTTATGCATGAGCAGATTCGAGGTTGAACATTTTTACCAACTTTTGGACAACAGTATCCACTTCATCTTTGGTATTGTGTCTTCCAAAAGAAAAGCGAACAGACGGCCTGTCTGGCGCAACATTCAACGCTGCTAAAACATGAGAACCAACATTGGATCCAGAAGAGCAAGCACTACCTCCAGATGCCGAAACACCCTCAATGTCTAATTTAAACAATATCATTTCAGCAATTGGAGTTGGGGGGAAATTTACACTCAAAACTGTATACAATGAACTGCCCTCAGCATCACCATTGAATTGAACATCAGGAATTGACGCTCTTAATTGCTGAATCATATGTGTTTTTACAGCTTGAATTTGAACGCTTTCCTCAGGCAAATGATCAATAGCTAATTCTAGTGCCTTGGCAAGCCCAACAATGCCGTATACATTTTCTGTTCCACCTCTCATGTTTCTTTCTTGAGCGCCACCTGAAATGTAAGGGTGAATTTTGTTTCTTGAATTGATATAAATAAATCCTACTCCCTTAGGACCATTAAATTTATGTGCGCCACATGCTAAAAAATCTATCTTGGTTTTAGACAAATCAATGGGAATATGCCCTATGGTTTGAACAGTATCACAGTGAAATACCGCTTTGTACAATTGACACAAATCAGCTACTTTTTCAATATCCAGTAAATTCCCAATTTCATTGTTAGCATGCATTAAGGAAACCAAAGCATTTGGATATGTTTGAAGTAACATTTCTAAATCCCCTAAATCAATGTGTCCATTTGGCAATACTTTTACCAAATGAGCTTGCACCAAACCTTTGTGAGCCAACTCTTCAATGGTGTGCGATACAGCATGGTGTTCTATAGGTGAACTGATGATATGTTTTACACCCAAATCATCAACAGACTTACGAATTGCCATGTTGTCGGCTTCAGTTCCACCTGATGTAAAAAAGATTTCACCGGGTGTACATCCCATTAATTTAGAAACTTTCTTTCTTGCATCTTCTATGTAGGTTCGAACTTTTCTTCCATGTGAATGAGTAGAAGATGGATTTCCAAACTCTTCTTTCATTACATGTAACATCACTTCAATGACTCTTTCATCCAAAGGAGTTGTTGCTGCATTGTCAAAGTAAATAGCCATTTATTTCTTTTTTAAAGTGTTAAAACCAATGAGTTTGTATACCAATTTAGCCATGGTATATTCAGTGAGAATATCCCCTTTTCTTGGCGCAATTTCAACCACATCAAAACCAATAACATTTCTGGTTTCGAACACTGTTTTCAAAAAGGCCAAAGTTTCATTCCAAAGCATGCCGTTGGGTTCTGCTGTTCCAACTGCTGGTACAATGCTTGGGTCAAATCCATCTGCATCTATACTTATGTATACATTTTTACCCAGAGTTTTCAAAGCATCTTTTGCCCAATTTGCATTGGTTCTTACCTGATGAGCATAAAACGTATGGATATCTTTGCTCTTTTTGATGTGTTCTGATTCTTCAATACATTGTGCCCTGATACCAATTTGAGTTAAGGGAACACCGAGTTCATGAATTCTTGCCATTACTGAAGCATGAGAATATTTATTCCCATGGTAACTTGACCTCAAATCACTGTGTGCATCTATTTGTAACAAATGAAAGTCTGGAGTTGATTTTTTAAGTGAACGAGCAATGCCAAGAGTAATTGTATGTTCAGCACCCAATGTAATTGGAAATTTTTTGTCTTTAACAATTTTATCGGTAGCTTTTTCAATAGCTTGCACGGCTTTCAAATCAACCAAACCTTTAAAGTTAATTGGTTCTAAAGTGCAAATTCCTGCCTTTTTATACGTTTCTTGGTCTAATTCTTCATCGTAAAATTCTACAAATTGTGAGGCTTTAATGATAGATGCAGGACCTTTGTTTGAGCCAGATAAATAAGAAGAAGTATGTTCGTAAGGCGCCGATTGAATCACATATTTCGAATTTTCGTAATTGTACAATTCCTTTTCCGGAATTGCTAAAAAGTTCTTTTTGGTATTTAAATATTTCATAACAATTAAAATAATTGACTTGGTACTTCGTATTCATTGTTAACATCAGTCAACACATAGGGCTTACTAGATGTAACGCAAATGGTATGTTCAAATTGGGCAGACAATTTACCGTCTATTGTTCTTGCAGTCCAGCCATCGTGTTTATCAACTTTACAACGTGCTTTACCTGCATTGATCATTGGTTCAATGGTAAATACCATGCCTGGAGCCAAGATAGGTCCTGAATTTTTATCAGATACATGGCATATTTCAGGTTCCTCATGAAACTTCAATCCTACTCCATGTCCACAAAATTCATAAACTACAGAATAGCCAAATTGGGTAGCATATTTATTGATTTCATAACCAATATTGCCAACAAAATTACCCGAGAAACTTTGAGCAATGCCTATGTCTAAGCATTTTTTGGTAACCTCAATTAATTTTCTTGCGTGCTCCGTTACCTCTCCTACCATGAACATGCTTGAGGTATCGCCAAAATATCCATTCAAAATAGTTGTCACATCAATGTTTAAAATGTCCCCGTCTCTGAGTTCATATTTACCAGGTATACCATGACAAATGACATCATTTACAGAAATACAAGATTCCTTTGGATATCCATGGTATCCCAATGTTGCTGGTTTTGCTTGATTGTCTCGCATAAAATCGGCACAAATTTTATTTAAAAAATCTGTTGTCACGCCTGGTTTTACAAAAGGAGCAACTACTTTCAAAGTTTCTCCTGCCAATTGTGAACTCAAACGAATGCCCTCAATCTGCTCGGATGTTTTGATGATTATTTTACTTCTTGTGTCTCTGAATGCCACTTTTTTTTTATATTACTGTTCTTCAATGGTTGGCAATGTTTTTTCAATTTCAATTACCAATAACTCCATTTCAGATTTTATTAATTGAATTAAAACTGGAATTTGGTCTATTTGACTGGCTTCTTTTCCCAATTTTTCTAAATTTCTGACATGTTCAGGCAATGTTGATTGACAAATCATTTGAACGGGTGCCTTTATTTTGTGAGCTAAACTGCCAATTGCAGTATAATTTTCTTCAACTAAAAGTTGATCGAATCCAACAACTTCTTTGGCGGTAGTTTGGTTAAACATCACCAACATATCTTTGATAAATTGTTTATCTCCTCCTGAAATTTCGTTTAAATAATTTAAGTTTACCATGATTGTAAAAGTGGGCACAAATTACAACTTATTGAGCTAATTTTAAATTAAAAGCACAAAGCAATACAATTTGATTTCTTAAAGATTTAACTACTTTTGAGGTATGTTAATGAGAGGAATTTGCCATTTATCCCTTATTCCAGTTAGGTCTAATCCTGGAAGCAGATCAGAAATGGTTACACAATTGCTTTTGGGAGAAACCTATCAGGTCTTGAAAATTGAAGAAGATTGGTATCAAATATTGAACGAACAAGACCATTACATAGGCTGGATCAGCAGCAATCAGTTTTGTTTATTCAATGAAAATTCACCTGAACCAAACCATACACTCAAGCATTATCCATATACTGAGCTGCTTGTAAACGGGACTGTAGTTTTTGCAACACCTGGAAGCCAAATTGCTTTAAAAGAAGGATTTTATTATTTCAATGGTCAACAATGTGAACTAAACCCTCTGCCTTCTTCTCTCAATGAAAGTATCATTGATTTTGCCAAACAGTTCTTAAATACCCCTTATTTATGGGGAGGTAAAGGTATCATGGGTATTGATTGTTCAGGCTTTAGTTCTATTGTTTTTGCTTGCTATGGTATAAAAATTCCGAGAGATGCGGCAGAGCAAGCGCTTATTGGAAAATCAATTGCCTTTGTAAATGAAATACAACCTGCTGATTTGGTGTTTTTTGAAAACAAAGAAGGTAAAATCACACATGTAGGAATTGCAATAGATCAAGACCACATCATCCACGCATCTGGTGCTGTTAGAATAGACCTTTTGGATAGCTACGGCATCTTCAACAATAGCACAGGAAAACATACACATACATTAAAATGTATCAAAAGATTGCTTTAAAACTTTTTAATCAAACATTGGTTTAATAAATAAAAAACAACATGGCATTAAACATTGGCGACAAAGCCCCATCATTCAAATTATTTGACACCGACAAAAAAGAAGTATCACTTTCAGATTATGCCGGAAAAAATTTAATCATTCATTTCTTCCCTGCAGCTTTTACAGGAGTATGCACAACACAACTTTGCTCTGTTAGAGACAATATCAGTGTTTATCACAACGATAAATGTGATGTATTGGCAATTTCTGTTGACAGTTTGTTTACTTTAGCTAGTTTCAAGCAAGCTCAAAATTTAAACTTTACTTTACTTTCAGACTTTAACAAAGAAGTATCTGCTGCGTACCATGCACTCTATGAAGAGTTTGTATTTGGTATGAAAGGCGTTTCAAGAAGAGCAGCATTTGTTATAGATGGTAATGGTATCGTTCAATATGCTGAGGTTTTAGAAAGTGCAGGAGATTTACCTAATTTCGCTGCAATAGACGCTTGTATAGCCCAATTGGCTTAATTTATATTGATATTTATTTGGGGATTTCAAGTAATAAAAGTACTTTTGCATTCCCAAAATGGTTTCGTAGCTCAACTGAATAGAGCATCTGACTACGGATCAGAAGGTTACAGGTTTGAATCCTGTCGAGACCACAAAGGCTTTCTTCGGAAAGCCTTTTTTTATGTTTACTGTTTAGACTTGGGGATGTTCAACACGCCATTCCCAATTAACTCTCCATGTTTAATGAATTGATTGCTGACATTAATTGTTTGACCCTGGTAATTGTGTTTGGCTCCATTTTTTAATAAATAATTCCTACAATTAATACCAGTTTTCAATGTTCCAGCATATATAACAGCATCTTTGTTTGGTTCTGGCTGTTGGTTCCATTTTCCACTAAAATAAACTGGTGTATAAAAACTTTTCTGCCCTTCTGATTCTTTGTTACTTGCCAGAACTTTGTTGAGCTTTTCTTGGTAAGCAATTAAAGAGGTATTGGGTGCTTCCCATCTGAATGTTAAATTGGGCGCATTTTTTGAGGAATAAGCCACCGAATTACTCAATTTTACGCGGCATACTCTCAAACCTTCTTCTTTTATAATGGTTCCATTTCCGTGACCTGGAGGCGTTTTAGCTGCAATTGCTAAATAGTTACCGGGTTGTTTGAAACGAATTGCTTTTACTTGCTGCGCTGCATTCAATTGTGAAGAACCTGCAATAACACTTGCATCTATTTGCCCTCCATTTACAAATAATGGATCAATGTTGATATAATATACACCCAGGGCGTACTCCCATCCTTTTGTATTGTCAATGGCATACAATACTACATCAAATTCATAAACTTGATCAGATACAAATGCTTCATTTTCTATTCTGCAGCTAAATTCTTGAGCTAAAACTTTAGTTGCACCCACAACATTGAAGAATAAAAAAAGAACTGATAAATGAATTAAACTGAACCTTTTCATTGATTTGTAATTTATTTTAACGGCTTCCAATTTACCTTATTTTCATACATTTTTACAAAGTTAAATTTGATTTTTAACTAGTTTAAACAGATTGCTGTTTAATTCCATTTTGAATACCTTATATTGCGTTAAGAAATGGATACTTTAAGTTTAGAATACAATACAGAAAGAGGCAAATTATTGATCTCTGAGTATGGCAGATCAATTCAAAAAATGATTGAAGTTGCGGTTGCAGAGCCAAACAAAGAAAAACGTCAATCTATTGCCAATGAAATCATCCGACTAATGGGTCAATTGAACCCTCACTTGAGAGATGTTGTAGATTACAAACACAAACTCTGGGACCACCTATTTGTGATGTCTGATTTTAAATTGGATGTAGATTCTCCCTATCCAATGCCAACAAAAGAGTCATTGCTTCAAAAACCTGATGCTTTAAATTACCCTCAATCTAGGATTAAATACAGATTTTACGGCAAAAACATTGCCGAGATGATTAAAAAGGCTGCAGAACTTGAAGAAGGTCAGCTCAGAAAATCATACATCAATGCCATTGGTTCATTTATGAAAATGAGCAGTAAGGCATGGAATGAAGAAATGCTGAATGATGCTGAAGTTTTGGCTCATCTAGAAGAATTAAGTGACGGAAAAATAAATATTGCAGAGGATACCGACATTCAATTCAAACAAATGCAGCAACGTAAAATTGCCAAACCACAAGAAAATTTTGGGGGTACAGGTAATTTTAGAAACAAACATAAAAACAAAAACCGCAACAATGGTGGCGGCAATAACAACTATAACAAGAATTTTAAACGTCGGGGTTAAATCTACAAAGACTTTCTGCTAACTTTAGGTCTTCTGGTGTTGTGATTTTGAAATTCAGTTCTTCTCCTTCAATTAAGTTTAATGATTGCCCTGCATGTTCCCATACAGATGCATCATCTGTAAAACTTTGACCATCTATTATTTGATGGTATGCTGATTTTAAGTGTGAGAGTATGAAAGTTTGTGGGGTTTGAGTTAACCTATAGTTTGACCTGTCTTTTGCCTGACTCGACTCATTCATTACCAAACGTATACTATCTTTCAACTGGATTGAACATACAGCGCTCCCGTGTATTTCTGCTTGTTCAAAAGAAAAATGAATTAATTCAGGTGAGACGAAAGGCCTTACCCCATCATGAATGGCAACAATGGCCTCTTGGTCATCAATGGCATTTATTGCGTTTTTAACTGATTCAAAACGGGTATTGCCACCTTTTACAATGGTTAGTGGCGCATGAAATCCTATGTGTTGTTTAATTTTCTCCCAATTTTCGAGTTGACTCTCGGGAAGAACCAATACCAATTGATCTGTTTTGGCAACAATAAATTTATTCAAAGTTCTTACCAAAATAGGGATTCCATTTAGGTCAATGAATTGTTTGGGGATAGGTGCCCCCATCCTTTGACCTGAACCACCAGCTACAACTATTCCGATTCTTTTCAATTGAATTAAATGATCATCATGGCATCGCCATAAGCCAAGAAACGGTATTTCTTTTTTACTGCTTCATTGTATGCTTCTTGCAAAAGTTCAAATCCAGCAAATGCAGCCGTTGCCATCAATAACGTAGACTCGGGTGGGTGGAAATTAGAAATTAACACGTTGGCAATTTTAAAGTCATGTGGAGGAAATAAAAACTTATCTGTCCAACCTGACAAAGGATTGAGCCTATCTGCTGATGAAACTGATGATTCCAATGCCCTCATAACTGAGTTACCAACAGCTACAATTTTGCGCTTTTCTTCTAAACCATTATTCACCAAACTTGCCGTTTCTGGATCAATTTGATAAAACTCTGAATCCATTTTGTGTTTTGTTAAATCTTCAACCTCAACAGCTCTGAAAGAACCTAAACCATTGTGCAAAGTAATTTCAGAAAAACGCACGCCTTTAATTTCAAGGCGCATCATCAGCTCTTTGCTAAAATGTAAACCTGCAGTTGGAGGAATAACAGCACCAATATTTTTAGCAAAAATGGTATTGAATCTTTCTTTGTCTATTTTTTCAACCGCACGGTTCATGTATTTAGGCAATGGCATTTCACCTAGCTTGTCAATCAATTTCCAAAGTTCTTCGTCAGAGCCATCAAATAAAAAACGGATGGTTCTGCCTCTACTGGTGGTATTGTCTACCACTTCAGCTACCAAATCGTCGTTCCCAAAATAGAGTTTATTACCAACTCTTATTTTACGTGCAGGGTCCACCAAAACATCCCAAAGTTTCATTTCTTTGTTCAGTTCTCTCAATAAAAAAACTTCAATTTTAGCGCCTGTTTTTTCTTTACTACCGTATAATCTTGCAGGAAAAACCTTTGTATTGTTTAAAATCATCACATCTCTGTCATTGAAATAACCTAAGATGTCTGAGAACTTTTTATGCTCTATTTTTCCGGTTTCTCTGTTAATGACCATTAATTTTGCTGCATCTCTGTTTTCTGCAGGATGTTTAGCAATAAGGCTTTCGTTAAAAGCAAACTTAAACTGTGATAATTTCATTCAAAAAATATTTAGGCAATATTTAGGCTAATTAACCTAAAAAATTGGAATGCAAATGTAGGCTTAAAATTAAATAAATCAACCCCTATTTTTGTCCAAATAGTCTTTGATTTTGTCTTTCAAGGCTTCAAAGTGAATTTGTGATTCTAAATTCACTTGTTTAGGTAACATTTTTTGAATTTGCTTTAACTGAAAATGAATGGCTGCTAAACTGATTGCATCCAATTGATTTAAGTGCATCAAGTCAATGTATTGGTCTACAAGTGCATTTTGCAAATTCTGACGGAAAGTTGAAATAACAGTATTGTCAGAACTAAAACACGATTGGGTTAGGTCATTCAACATGGCTGCTACACCATATTGGTTTCCGTATAGCTTACTGTCAGTTAATCGTTTCAAAACAACCGGGTGTAATAAGTGTGCCAATACCATTTGTTGTTGGGCTAAGATTCTTTGATGAATTTTAGGATCTTCGGTACTTGAATAAAAATTAAAACCACGTCTTTGGTTTTGTAAATAGGGAATTGGTTTCAATTGCTGAACAAAAGCATCATTTGAAAATGCATATTTCTTGAGCAATTCCATGGCTTCTTTCTGCGTCTTCAATTCAACCGGTGTATAAGGTTTCCCTTTTTTACTTCTATCTACTTTCACACCACCAATGTATTTAGCTACAACTTGAATTTGATTGAAATATTCTTGCTGAGCAATGTCATACATCTGCTTCAATTCTTGGTAACCGATACCTTTTTCTGCATGTTTAATGAAAATACTGTCCATTAACAGATTAACCAATTTCATTCTGTTTTCAGCAAAATACAGTGCATCTTTAGCCATGTCATTTACATTCACTCTCGGATCAATTCCTTTTCCTACTGAACGCATGTCGTCTGCATCATTTCCAAAAATAAGCAGCGAGTCTGCAGCTCGGGATAAAACTTGATTCAATTGAATTGAAGTCAAACTATCATTTGCAGCATCAGGCATATAGCCGTATTCAATAGCCCAACAATCATAAGGTCCTGGAATTGTAGTAAAAAAATCGCCTTGTTTGCTTGGGTCGGCTGTTACATTTACAGCTGGATAGTCCATAACCGAAGCAGTTAAACCAATTTTATGTGTTAAAGTTGTATCATTTAGTTGATTATAATTTAAAAGCTGAGAAGCTTTCATGTTGTGATTTAACCCTAAGGTATGGCCCATTTCGTGTAAGGTTAAATAATAGATTGACTGTTCAATGTATCTTTTCTTTAAGTCATTGTCAGTAGCCATAAATTCAATAGCTGAAGCTGCAAACAGATTGGCTTGATGCAAGTAATGATCGGCCAAACACGTTCCTTTATTTGCTGTTAATTCATGCGTTTCAAATAAATTTGATTGTTTGAGTTTATTTGTAACAAAAATATATTCGAGCATGATATCAGCTCCTATAATTTGACCCGTTCTTGGATCCACAAAACTTGGTCCATAACCACCAAATGCAGGTTGTGGAGAATTAACCCACCTGATAACGTTATACCTGATATCGCCTGCTTCCCATTCAGCTGTATCTGGTTGTTGCTTGATTTGTATGGCGTTTTTAAAACCTGCTTTTTCAAAAGCTAAATTCCAACGCTCCCCTGCTTTTTGTATAATTGGTCTGAATTCCAGTGGTGTGGTATTTTCCATCCACCAAACAATTGGTTCAATTGGTTCTGAAAGCATAGAATCAGGATACTTTTTTTGAAGATGCCATCGATGAATCATGTCTTTGTATGGAACAGCATCTTTACTTGTCATGTCATCTACTTCCTCCATAAAATAACCTATTCTAGGTTCATCTTTTCTGGGCCTGAAGTCATTTTTGGGCACTTCAATAATTGAGTGTTGAACTTGAATACTTGTGTAACGGTCGTCTGTAATTTCTTTACCCCCACCAATAGTTGGCATTGCATTTTCATATACATAGGCAATAGTTAAATCTGTATTTTGAGGATAATTTTTTAAACTGATGTATTTGGTTTTCTCTTTACTCAATGAGCCTAAACTGAACCTATTGGGGCTATTCGTTTGTTTGATTTGGCTTAACGATTCCTGTAAAAAAATTGGACCCGCATCTATCAGAATTTCTCCAGTTTTTTTGTTTTCAGCCAAAATTTTCAAACTGGATACAATTGCATCATTAATGTTAGCTGCTCCGGCTTTGGTAATTGGATGTTTAGGGTCAAAATAATAGCCTGTCTGAACAAATTTAACTTCAATTTTGTCGAAGTAGCGCTCAAACTGTATGATTTTATTGTCTCTGTATCCACCTCTTATTTGTCCAGTTGCAGCAATGCCATCAGTTGTATGGGAAAAATAAATAAATGGTATTTTTAATTGGCTCTGAGAAATTGTAATGTAAACATTTCCATTGGTTGAATCTTGGTAAATATTGAACAAACCTGGAATCTTTTTAAAGTTCTTCACCTTTTCCTGTATGGGATTAGTAGCAATTGAACTGGATTGATGAGAATTGATTTTACATGCACTAACTAACAATGCAACAATAACTATTGTTGATTTTATTTTTTTAACCATAAAAATAAATAATTAAACCGTTCCCTTGTTGATGATAGACGAGGGAGATACTTTGTATTGATCTTTGAAGCATTTACAAAAATAAGAAAGCGAATTGAAACCAACAGAAAATGCTACATCTGCAACACTTGTGTAGTTATTCTTGAACAACAAATAGGCTTTCTCTAGCCGCTTTTTTCTGATATAAACTTTGGGGGTTTCTTGAAAATACTTTTCAAAATAACGCTCAAAAGTAGATAAACTCATTTCAAGGTTACTTGCAATTAACCTCACCGACAAATCTGTATTTGAAAGATGATCGGCAATGTATTTTTTGGTTGCATTTACAAAAAGTACATTTTTATCTGCCAAATTTATTTGATTTTCTTGTTTTAAACGTCCAATTTCATACTTTGACATCCAATTCTCTCTATCTTTTAAAATATTCTGTGCTTTGAATATTAACTCTTTGGCGTCAAAAGGTTTGTATAAATAATCTATTGCACCCATTTCTAAACCTTTGTGTTTGTCTTCAATTTCAGTCAGGGCTGTTATGAAAATCAAGGGAATGTCTTTGGTGGATGGGTTTGATTTTAGGCTATCTAACATGGCAAGTCCGTTGGTATTTGGCATCATGATGTCAGATATGATCAAATCTGGGAGAGTATTTTCACATATTTCTAATGCTTTAGTTCCATCTTCAGCAACCAATAAATCAAAATAATCGTTTAAGATATCACATAAAATTTGGCGCATTGGTGGATAATCTTCCACAATGAGTATTTTTTGCTTCATTATTAAAAAAAACTTATAATAATTTGTGATTTTTTTGTTAAGCTACAATAATTTTTATTAGTTACAATAATAATTGTTGCAATTACTGATTATTGGGAATTGTAATTTTAAACTTGGTACCAACATTTAGTTGAGACACCAGTTCTATTTTGCCTTGGTGTAATTCTATGAAATTTTTAACAATTACCAGTCCCAATCCTGTTCCCTGATAATTGATGCTGTTACTGGCTCTGTAAAATGAATTGAATAACTTCGACTGTTCATGCTCTGGAATTCCTATTCCAAAGTCTTCTATTGTAACAGTTGTTACTTTTTTGTATTCCTTCAAAACCACAATGATATCCTTTTGAGAATACTTCACAGCATTTGATAAAATATTGCTCAATACATGAAACATTAATTTGGGGTCAAATTGAATTGCATGATTGGGTGTTTTACTGATAACCGTTATTTTACGATTGTCTAAATATGGGAAGTTTTGCGCCACAATTTTTTTAATCAATTCAAGCAAATTACCATTGGTAAAGTTAACGGGGGTTAGACTTACATCGTGCCTACCAATCATGAGTACTTCATTTAACAAATTATTTAAATTGAATACTTCATTGTTAACATTGACTATAAACTGGTTTATTTTAGGGTGTTTAATTTGATTCTTTTCCAAAAACATCGTTAGAAGATCAATGCTCCCTCGTATGGTGGCAAGCGGCGTTCTGAACTCATGAGAAATTGTGCTCACAAATTTATTTTTCAACTGAATGAGTTCTTTTTGCTTTTCTAAATTTTTAAGTGTTTCAATTTCCGCTTTTTTTCTATCTGAAATATCTAATCCAAATCCCAATACAAATTCAATTTCTCCAAGTGAATTATAAATTGGTTTGAAATGCCTTAATAACCATTTGCTTGATCCATTTTTATATTTGCCTTTAAACTCTTCTTCATACTCAATCAAATTTCCTGTTTCAATGACTTTTCTAAAAGTTTCTTTTCTACCTTTTATATGTGAAGGAGCTAATTGAAATTTTTCTGCATATTCCTGATCTGTTTTACCAATCAACCAATTTCTTTTTTTCTCATCTGACAATGCAATTTTATTGATGTATAAATATTTGTGATCAGGAGAAAAAACAACCACATCTACCGGTAAATTATTGAGCAAATTTTCATAGAAGATTTTAATTTGTTCTAGACCTTTTTTTTCTGAATAAAAACTAGAGGTAGGTTTGATGTAAATGACATACAATGAATTTTTATCCTCGTAGTAAATATGCGATTGTATTGCTATTTGCTGAGCTTTTGTATATTTCAATAAGCCTACAACTTCCTGATTGCATCTATTTAACAATGGATGTATGAATGGAGAATCTTTTTCTACAATTAAATTAGAAATTTGTAAGCCAATTAAATCTTCGAAATTAAAATTGACGGACTGTAAAGCTCCTTTTACATGTTTAATAAAACCCTGTTCGTCGGAAATAAGTACCAACTCATTTGAATATTTCTCAATGAGCTGTTCAAAAAATAAATGATCCGACATGGTTTTGCTTTATTATCCCAAATAGGATTCAACCTTTTCTACCATATCAAATGAACCCATTATTACAGGAACCCTCTGATGTAATTTTTCAGGTTGGATATCTAAGATGCGTTGACCTTTACCATTTGATGCTTTACCACCGGCTTGCTCACATATGTATGCCATTGGTATGCCTTCAAACATCAACCTCAACTTCCCATTTGGTGATTTTGCAGTTGGGGGATAAATAAATACTCCACCTTTTAATAAATTTCTATGAAAATCTGCTACCATAGACCCAATGTACCTGGCCGTTAGTGGTCTTTTTTCTTCAGTATTCTTCTCTTTAGCCCAAGTTAAATACTGTTTAATTCCTT
Source organism: Bacteroidota bacterium (assembly GCA_027491355.1). GTDB lineage: Bacteria > Bacteroidota > Bacteroidia > UKL13-3 > UKL13-3 > CAISCU01. The sequence continues at coordinate 12,386 of JAIXWI010000044.1, read as the reverse complement.
CTGGAAACTCTGCAGCATTGCCTTCATTGATAGAATAAATTGAACCTGATTTTGGCGTTTGAACCACTGATTGTGAGAGACAAAATTCACCAATTGAAGGATCCAAAGTAAATGCATTGACTCCTTTACCAGTTGAAAACACCAACATTGTGCTTGTACCGTATACTACATAACCAGCTGCTACCAATTGATTTCCAGCTTGCAGTGCGTCTGCCAATGTTGGTTCAGTTCCTGCAGGTGTTATTCTTCTGTAAATTGAAAAAATAGTACCGATTGAAACATTGACATCAATATTACTCGAGCCATCTAAAGGATCTATACAGATAACATAATTTCCATTTTTTGAAAATTCTCCTTGCAAGGGTATTACTTCATCATTCTCTTCACTAGCCATCATACATACCTCTCCACCCCTACTTAAAGCCCATATAAATGTTTCATTCCCAATAATATCTAATTTTTTTACATCTTCACCTTGAACATTGACTGAACCATGGTCTCCTAAAATTTGTGTCAATCCGGCTTTATTGACTTCTCTAGAAATCATTTTTGCAGCTATTCCAATGTCTCTCAATAATCTTGAAAGTTCACCTTTGGCATATGGAAAATCTTTTTGTTTTTCGATGATAAACTGACCTAATGTAGTAATATTCATGATTTGAATTGTTTTAACAAACCTAAAACAACTCAACGAATCTTCAAACCATATTTTTATTTAAGTTTTCAAAGTCTTCAAGTATTTTTGAAAACTATAAGTATTATATTCCCATCATATGAAAGTTTTCAAATTTGGAGGTGCCTCTGTAAAAAATGCTGCTGCAGTTAAAAATGTAGGAGATATTTTATTGAAATTTGGCTCAAGTGAGTTATTGATTGTGGTCTCTGCAATGGGTAAAACAACAAATGCGCTCGAGCAATTGGCAAAAGCTTATTTGAATAACCAAAAAGAAAAGACCCAAATTTATCATGAAATAAAAAAATTTCATGATGACATCATAGCAGAGCTCATTCAAGGAAAACAAAGTCATGCTTATGACGATATTGAAAACCTCTTTATTGAACTAGAATGTGAACTGGAAATGGCACCAGGAACTGATGCTGATTTGGTTTACGACCAAATTGTTAGTTATGGAGAGATTTTTTCTACTAGAATTGTCAGCACCTACTTGAACGAGATAGGCTGCAAAAATAGATGGATTGATGCCCGAAATTTCATTGCTACTGACAACACATATAGAGATGCAAAGGTTGATTGGAATTTAACCAATAGGCTTATACATCAAAAATTAAATCCAATTGTAAAGAAACAGATGGTCATTACACAAGGATTTATAGGAAAGAACAATGAAAACCTTACAACAACACTTGGCCGAGAAGGCTCAGATTATTCAGCTGCCATTTTTGCAAATTGCATGGATGCAAAAGAGCTAACCATCTGGAAAGATGTTGACGGAGTTATGAATGCTGATCCAAAGTTATTCAATGAGGCCATTAAAATCAATGGCTTAAGTTATCCAAGAGCCATAGAAATGGCTTTCTATGGTGCTACCATCATTCACCCTAAAACCATTCAACCACTTCAACAAAAACAAATTCCTTTATACGTTAAGTCATTTATAAATCCAGATGCTGAAGGTACCTGTGTTGGCATACCCATAGAAAAAGAAGATGATATTCCTGCTTTCATACTTAAAAAAGAACAGACCCTACTTTCAATAAAATGCAAGGATTTTTCATTTATGAGTGAAGACCGTTTGAGCACGCTATTTTCATTGTTTGATGATTTTCAAATCAAAGTAAATTTGATGCAAAATTCTGCATTGAGTTTTAACGTGTGTATCAATCACCATGAGTCAAGGGTAGCCGATTTATTGAGTGTTTTGAACCAGCAATATGACATTAGAATCAACCATTCGGTAGAGTTGTTTACCATCAGTCATTTTAAAAATGATGACATACCATCATACATCAACCATAAAAAAATACTTTTAGAACAAAAAACGCGCAATACAATTCAATGGGTAATTACATCAAATAATACAATTTAGATGGATTCACACATTGCTTATTTGCTGCTTGGTTCCAATATGGGCCATGCTAAATTGAATTTGATCAACGCGGTTGAAGCATTAAAAAAAATCCCCCTAACCATTCAAAGTGTATCGTCAATTTACCAAACCAAAGCTTGGGGAAAAACCGATCAAGCTGATTTTTTAAATGCAGCGCTTTGCATTGAAACAATCCTTGAACCAGCACAACTATTAGATGAATTGTTAGCTATTGAACAAGAAATGGGCAGAACAAGAGATGAAAAATGGGCAGAAAGAATCATAGATATCGATATCTTATTTTACGATTCAATTGAATTCAATAGCCCTCATTTAAAAATACCACATCCACAAATTCCATTTAGGAAATTTACATTGATTCCTCTGAACCAATTGGCACCTGATTTAAAATACCCTGGTAAAGCACAAACAATTCAAGAACTTCTAATTGCATGTTCAGATGAATTGTCAGTAATTGAAGTAGACAAATCATGGCTCTAAATAATAATATTACAGCAAACAGGTATCCTTTTATTGCCATAGAAGGAAATATTGGATCCGGGAAAACCAGCCTAGCAAACAAACTAGCTACTGATTTAAATGGTAAAATTTTATTAGAAGAATTTGAAGACAATTCATTTCTTCCAAAATTCTACGAAGACCAAAGAAGGTTTGCTTTTCCGCTTGAAATGAGCTTTTTGGCGGCCAGATTCAATCAACTTAAAACACAACTCAATAGCCTTGAACTGTTTAACAACCAACTCATTAGTGACTATATTTTTGCAAAGTGTTTGCTTTTTTCTAAAGTTAATTTAGATGATGATGAATACGATTTATACGTGAGGTTATTTAGTATTATTCAATTACAACTCAGAAAACCAGACTTATTGGTATACCTTCATAATCCTGTAGAAAAACTACTATGGCAAATTAAAAATAGAGGTAGAAGTTACGAACAAGCAATTGATGCAGATTATTTAATTCGGATTCAAAACGCCTACTTTGAATACATGAATCAGCAAAAAGACCTGCGTATTTTAGTCTTGGATTGTAGCGCTGTAGATTTTGTAAAAAATGAATCCGACTACGCTAAAATAAAATTATTGTGCAATGAAGCATATACTGTTGGCACCCATAAAATAACCTTATGAGTCACTTGTTTACCCTACATTATTTACCTTGTATTGCTTGGTTTCAACATTACGTAAGATACCCAGAAAGCTGTATTGAATTACATGACAATTACAATAAACAAACTTACAGAAACCGATGTAAAATTCTTGCTGCTAATGGAGCGCTCGACCTGATAATTCCAATTAAAAAAAAATCTTCAAAACAACTGTATACAACCATAGAACTTGAATTTGATTTTGATTGGAGAAGCCAACATTGGCAGAGCATTCAATCAGCTTATGGTAAATCAGCATTCTTTGAGTTCTATGCAGATTCTTTTGCAAAAATATACGAAGATGTTAGCATTAAAACGTTGTATGCATTTAATCTACAACTGTTAGAGCTCGTCTTCAAATGTTTGAAAATGCAACAATCAATTAGTTATACAACAACATATTCTAATGAAATAACAACGTCGCTTGATTTTAGAGGGAAATACAACCCTAAAAATGTAAACAGAGCAAATGAATTGTTACAACCAATTGTATATTGGCAAGTGTTCGAGGAAAAGTTTGGAACCATACAAAACCTATCTATTTTAGATTTACTCTTCAATGCTGGCCCTGAGAGCTTATCACTTTTAAAAAAATAATTTATTCCTCAAAAGAACCCATCGCGGCAAACTTCTGAATTCTTTGTTCAATTAATTTTTCGATTGGTGTTTGCTTTACCGTATTGAATTCGTTTAGCAAGGTTTCTTTAAATAAGCCATATGTAGCAGTAATATCATGGTGCGCACCTCCTAAAGGTTCCGCAATGACACCATCTATTAATTTGTTACCAAGCATATCTTTTGCAGTCAGTTTGAGTGCTTCAGCTGCTTTTTCTTTGTGCTCCCAACTTCTCCATAAAATAGAAGAACAAGATTCAGGAGAAATTACTGAATACCAAGTATTTTCCATCATTAACACCCGGTCCCCAATTCCTATTCCTAAAGCACCACCAGATGCACCTTCACCTATAATGATACAAATAATAGGAACCTTTAATACAGACATCTCTAATAAATTTCTGGCAATTGCCTCACCTTGTCCTCGTTCTTCTGCTTCCAACCCAGGTGATGCGCCAGGAGTGTCTATTAAACAAACTACTGGAATTTGGAACTTTTCAGCCAATTTCATAAGTCTAAGGGCCTTTCTATAGCCTTCAGGATTAGGCATACCAAAATTCCTGTATTGTCTTTGCTTGGTATTTCTACCTTTTTGGTGTCCAATCACCATAACAGATTGACCATTCAATTTTGCCAATCCTCCAATCATTGCTTTGTCGTCTTTCACTCCTCTGTCTCCATGAAATTCAATGAAATCTTCAAAGCAATTTTCTATGTAATCTAGGGCGTATGGTCTTTCAGGATGACGGCTAATTTGAACTCGTTGCCAGCCATTCAAATTACCATAAACCTTTACCTTCTCTTCTTGAATTTTGACTTTAATTTCTTGAATTTTGTCACGAAGGTCTATTTTACCTTTTTCTTGGCCTTTTTCAAATTCAACCAATTGTTCTTCCAATTCTTGTATAGATTTTTCAAAATCAAAACTTGTCATAGTATGTTATTTACGGGCCCAATCAATCAATTGGACTTGCAATTTGAGAAAAAGCACAGTTTTTGCAAAGTTTTTATTTATAAAGAATTCATTTTTAACTCAAAACGAGGAGTTTAAGCCCAATAATGAATTTAAATTTACGATTCAAGTTAAAATTATTCAAAAACTGCTTGACAAAATAAAAGAGTTTGTTACATTTGCACTCCCCAATTGGTGCGGTAGTTCAGCTGGTTAGAATACATGCCTGTCACGCATGGGGTCGCGGGTTCGAGTCCCGTCCGCACCGCCAAAAAGCTTTCTGTTCTTCAGAAAGCTTTTTTTATTTGTATCAGTTCCATAATTTTAAACATTACCAACAAATTCAATATTGTATGAATCCTGCTGTTGATCAATTTATGATAGATGGCTGTGGTCGATGCAAACTAGCAGCTACCCCAGCTTGTAAAGTACATCTATGGCCTCAAGAACTAAAATTACTTAGAGGACTTCTCATAGAGGCAGGCCTCACTGAGGAAATCAAATGGGGATTTCCAACCTATACTTTGAACAATAAAAATTTAATCATGTTGGCCACATTCAAGGAGTTTTGCTCATTGGAGTTTTTTAATGGACATCTCATGAAAGACCCAGCTAATGTGTTAGAAAAACCTGGAGAAAATTCTCAAACAGGAAGAAGAATTAAATTTAAAAACCCTACTGAAGTTACAAAACGTTTAAAAAACATTCAAGCTTATATACAAGAGAGCATTCATATCCAAAAAACAATTACCAAACCTGCTGTTAAATTGCATGCAGCATTTGAATTACCAGAGGAACTTTTAGCAAAATTCAAATCTGACAAGGTTTTAGAGAACGCCTTTTACAGTTTAACCCCTGGCAGACAAAGGGCCTATTGTTTATTTTTCAGTGCAGCTAAACAAAGCCAAACCCGAACGAGTAGAATTGCTAAATTCGAACATCAAATTAAACTGGGTAAAGGCATGAACGATTAAATTATACACATCAGGTAGATATTACGCTAGTTTTAACCTGGGTTTCTTTTTTTTAATTTATTTTGCCAATATGAAAAAAAGAGTCTCAACCCTATTCCTGTTATTTTTCGTATTTCAACAATTTGTATACGCAAATGACAGCACTAAAATAACACTCAAAAATTTCAATCCAGAGGCACAGCACCCAATGGTATATCAACTGGCCGGACAAATTCTCAATTCATACCATTACAGAAAACTTTCCATTGATGACCGTTTGTCTGAAAATCTACTCAACGAGTACCTTAAAAACATAGACCCATCAAAGGTTTATTTTTTGAAACAAGACATTGAAAGTTTTGCAGCCTACAAGCATGAGTTGGATGACGACATCATGCAGGGCAAAGTTGACAAGCTATATGACATCTATAACCGCTATCAAAAAAGAGTTCAAGAGCGCATTCAATTCACGAAAGAGCTTTTACAAACCAACTTTGATTTTAATGCAAACGATTCATTCTTAACAAACAGAGAAATAGCTAATTGGCCTGAAAATTACAGTGCTTATGACTTATTATGGAAAAATAAAATCAAGTTAGAACTCTTACAACTCAAAACAGGAGGTAAAGAATTAAAAACTTGTGTAGCTGACCTGAATAAAAGATACGACAATTTGCTCAAACAAATGAGTAAATCTAAAAGTGAAGATGTATTCTCTTATTTTACAAATACGCTTGCTGAAATTGCAGATCCACATACCAACTATTTTTCACCAAGAATGGCCGAAGACTTTAACACCAGCATGAGTTTGAGCCTTGAAGGAATTGGCGCAACTTTACAAACGGAGAATGAATATACCAAAGTTAGAGATGTAGTTAAAGGTGGTCCGGCTGATAGAAGTAAACTGATCCATGCCAATGACAAAATCATTGCAGTAGGTCAAGGTAAAGATGGTGAAATGGTGAATATACTAGATTGGAGAATAGACGATGTGGTTTCTTTGATCAGAGGTAAAAAAGGTACCATTGTAAAATTAGAAATCATTCCTGCAGAATCAACAAATAACAAATCAAAAGTAATTGAAATAACCAGAGATAAAATAGTATTAGAAGACCAAAGTGCGAAAGGTTCAATCAAACAAATTACAAAAAATGGTAAGACTGTAAAAGTTGGTATCATTGCATTGCCAACTTTCTACATAGATTTTGCTGGTATGCAAAAAGGCGATCCTAACTACAAGAGTACTACCCGTGATGTAAAAAAATTATTGAAACAACTCACCCAAGACAGTGGTGCTACGTCTATCATCATAGACTTGAGAAACAATGGTGGAGGTTCACTTCAAGAAGCAGTTGAATTAACTGGTTTATTTATCAAAAAAGGTCCTGTTGTTCAGGTAAAAGATGCCATGGGGAGTATCAATTCAGAATCTGACAAGGATGATAAAATATTTTGGGATGGTCCTATGGCCGTTTTAGTAAATAGGTTCAGTGCTTCTGCCTCAGAAATTTTTGCTGCTGCAATTCAAGATTATAAAAGAGGTTTAATTTTGGGTGAAAAAACATATGGTAAAGGTACTGTACAAAATATGATAGACCTGAATCAATTTTTAATGATAGATGGGCAAAAACTCGGACAAATGAAAATTACAATTGCCAAGTTTTATAGAGTTTCAGGAGGCAGTACGCAGCACAAAGGTGTCATTCCTGATATTGAATTTCCTTCTATTTTTGCTTCTAAGGAATACGGTGAAGAAGCAAGCGAATATGCTCTACCATACGATGAAATTAAACCCGCAACTTATACTTTGTATAACGGCAAAAATTTCCCATTGACACTCTTAAAGGCAAATCATGACAAACGCATGAAATCAAATGATGAGTACCGATATTTAACCGAGGATATTGAAAATTTCAATGCTGCAAAAAATAAACATTACACTACGCTCAACGAAACAAGTTTTAAAGCCCAATCGGACGCAGATGAAATTAAAAAGAAAGCAAGAGAAGAAGCACGCAAAAAACTAAAAGAGCTCACCAAAATTGAACCTAATTTAATCTTAGATGAAGGAATAGAAATTTTGTTAGAAACAACAAATTAACTACTTCATGTTTACAGCTGCCAAACCACTTGCAGAGAGGGTTCGTCCGAATTCTCTAGATGAAATTATTGGTCAAGAGCATTTAACTGGTAAAAACGCTGTTATCAGGCAGCTTTTGTCAAACAATAATATGACTTCCATGATATTTTGGGGGACACCAGGAGTTGGTAAAACAACACTTGCTAGGATAATTGGTAATCATATTGGACTCCATTTCTATTTCCTAAGTGCTATTCAAGCGGGAGTTGCTGAAGTCAGAAAAGTCATTGATGATGCAAAAAAAATAGGAAAAGTATTGTTGTTTATTGATGAAATTCATCGGTTCAATAAATCGCAACAAGATGCCCTTTTAGGTGCCGTTGAAAATGGATTGATTGTTTTAATTGGAGCAACTACAGAAAACCCAAGTTTTGAGGTGAACTCAGCGCTTTTAAGCCGCTGTCAGGTATACATATTGAATGAGCTTTCAACTGCTGATTTACACAAAGTAATTAAGCAAGCAAAAGAAAAAGATGACTGGTTAAAGCAATCAAATTTTGAATTAAAAGAAACAGACGCTTTGTTTCGTTTTTCTGAGGGAGATGCACGTAAGTTGTTAAATTTACTTGAATTGGTCATTCATCAGTTTTCAGTTGATACCCCAAAAATTATTACCAATGATGTTGTAGCTCAAGCTTTACAACAAAAAACTAACTTATACGATAAAGGTGGTGAATCTCATTACAACATCATTTCTGCATTCATCAAATCAATTAGAGGCAGCGATCCAAATGCCGCCATTTATTATTTAGCGTGTATGCTCAGTGGTGGCGAAGATCCTACTTTTATTGCAAGAAGGTTATTGATTTTAGCCGCTGAAGATATTGGGAATGCCAATCCTAATGCATTGGTATTGGCTCAATCTTGTTTTGATGCAACAAGAGTAATTGGTATGCCTGAAGGAAGAATCATATTGGCTCAATGTGTTACCTACTTAGCCTGTTCGGTAAAAAGCAATGCTGCATATATGGCTATTGAAGAAGCAATGTCATTGGTTCAAAAAAATGGAATTGGCTCAGTACCCTTACATTTAAGAAATGCACCAACCAAGTTAATGAAAGAACTCAATTATGGTGCTGAATATGCCTATGCACATAGTTTCGAGCATAACTTCATTGCGTTAGAGTTTCTGCCAAAAGGCATGGAAGGTACTAAATTCTATGAACCCGGTAAAAATCAAAAAGAAGAGGAATTAAGGGCTTTCTTAAAGAGTAGGTGGAAAGATAAGTATGGCTATTAAATATGATGGCGCCAAGCAGAGCTTGGCGCCATCATCAAAGCACATCAAAATGTCATTATTTTACTCTTTCAACGTAATCTCCAGTTCTTGTATCTACTTTAACTTTATCACCAACATTACAGAACAAAGGCACCCTTACCTCTGCACCATTGTCAAGCGTTGCAGGTTTCAATGTGTTTGTAGCGGTATCTCCTTTTAAACCTGGTTCTGTATAAGTTACTTCTAAAACCACAAATGTTGGAGCTTCTGCACCAATTGCCACATCTCCTTCAAAAGAAACTTTTACCATCATTTCTTCTTTTAAGAATGCAGCAGCACTTCCAAACAAGGCTTCGTCTACATACACTTGTTCAAAGTTTTCTGGATCCATTAAAACTAAATTTGGTCCGTCTTTGTATAAATATTGCATTTCACGGAATTCAACCCTCACCATTTCAACACTTTCTCCTGCTCTAAAACGGTGTTCCATTTGCTTACCTGTTTTCACATTTCTAAGTACTACTTGATAAAATGCCCTCAAGTTACCTGGGGTACGGTGTTGGTATTCCATTACTTGACAAAGTTCATTGTTGTATTTGATAAAACAACCTCTAAATAAATCTCCGGTATTAGCCATAAATATGTCTTTTATTTGTTTGCGAAAATAAGCTTTCTAAGCAATTTAAAAATGATATTTGAATCAACGCTGTTTATTTAATCTATTTACAATAGAAACAATAAAACCAATGATCATGATAATAGTACCAGCCCATACTAAATTGATCCATGGAAATACAATGGCCTTCATGATGATAAAATCTCCTGAATCATCTTTTTCTGCTGTTTCTAGTAAAATTGTTCCTTTTTGAGGATTGACTCCTTTAAATGAGAACCTCAATTTTACTTCATCTACCATTGCATCAATACTTTGAGCTTTGTTCTCTTGAACTCCATACATAGGCATGGCATCGTATGTTTTTTCTAAGCCTATAACTTTTAATTCTGCTCCTAGTAAAACTTTTAAGTTCTTTTCATCTAAATCTTTAGCATCAGTATTTGAATTGATTCCAACCAAAACAACTCTCGCTTGATTTAAATAGATTGTATCACCACTCTTTATTTCATGCATTTTAGCATTGACAAAGGTAGCAGCTGATTTTTGAGAGGGTACCGAGCTTACGTATGTAAATACATCATGACTGAGGTAATGTTTGGTATCAGGATTTGCAACCAATCCAAACTTTGGATTGATTTGTCCATTTGGATACAAATCAAAAGTATAGTCTGTTGTACCATCTGTTTTTAATTTTTGGTAGTTAACTTGGTAATAAGTATTTACCCAATTTTGTGAATCTTTTTTATAGGTAATAATATAATCACCCATTTTACCAGGTTTGTTTCTCTCTAAATAAATATTTTCAGTATTTTCTTTCTCATTGAAATCTGGATTCAAAGCTTGACCAGTTTGATTGATTGAAATCACTTGTTTTTTAGCAGATGAAACCAATACACCTATCAATAAAATTCCAAATCCTATATGGGCAATTCCAGCACCTGCCAATTTAAATTTTCCTATTAGATATGGGAATATCAATTTACCATTGACAATGATTGAGAACATTCCAGCAAATAACAATACACCATGACTCAATGCCTTTAACTCAAAATAGAAAAACAATACAATGGTTATTGTAATTGACACCAAGATTTGAACCAAAATTAATTTCAACAATGGCGTTTTTTGATTGACTTTGTACTTCAATAATTGTGCTATAGCTGTAAAAATGGCAATCAATATTGCCAAAGGCATTTGCCATTTATTGTAATGTTCGATGACATCTGCTGGTGGAGCTAATTTTAAAGAAAAAAGTTTATTAAACACAGGAATTGAGGTTGTAAGAATGATTTGAAAGGATGATATCACCAAAATCATACTCCCAATAAACATCCAAAATTCTCGTGTATATATTTGTTCATCTTTTTCAGATCTTGGAAGACCTTTCCATCTCATAACCAATAAAACAATAGCAATGAAGATGAACAACATTAAATAGACCAATAATTGTCCACTCATGCCTAAATCTGTGAAAGAATGAACGGATGAATTGCCTAAAATTCCAGATCTTGTTAAGAATGTTGCATACAAAACCAATAAAAAGGTTGAAATGATTAAAACAATTGCAGGAATAAATGAATTACCTGTTGCCTTATATACCATTAAAACATGAACTCCAGCAATTAAGATTAACCATGGTACCAATGAGGCATTTTCTACTGGATCCCATGCCCAATAACCTCCAAAACTCAAACTTTCATAGGCCCAAAAACCACCCATGATGATTCCTGTTCCTAGTATCATTGCTGAAAACAATGACCATTTTAAACCTGGTTGTATCCAATTGTGATAGGATTTATTAATCAAGGCTGAAATTACGTATGCAAATGGAACTATTGTAGAAGCAAAACCCAAAAACAAGGTTGGAGGATGTATGACCATCCAATAATTTTGTAACAATGGGTTCAAACCATTCCCATCTTTTACTTTCGATAAATAATCAGCTTGTTTAAAAATAGGAGCATTTTGCATCACATTTCTAAGCAATTCAAAGGGACTACTTCCTAACTTATAACTTGCAATTTTAACACCAAGTAACATACTTGTCAATGCTACTTGAGATAACATTACTATTCCCAAAACAGGTTTACTATAGCTATCATTTAAATAATTAATAAATTGAGCTAATACCATTTGCCAAAATATCCATAATAAAAAACTACCTTCTTGACCTTCCCAAAAACAAGAAATCATAAAATGAACAGGTAAATCTCTGCTACTGTGTTGCCATGCGTAATGGTACTCGAAATAATGATTGTATATAATTGTGAAAAGTGAAGCTATAATTGAAATTACAGCAATTGAATGAAGATGTAGTGCTGATTTAGCAATTTTTATCCAGCTACTCTCTAATGGCTGTGCATTGCTATAGAAAAAGGAAACTGAAGCTAGTATTGCTGTGATAAATGCTATGACAATAGAAATATGCCCTAGATTACCAATAAAAAGATGCTCATTTAAAAATACGACGTCTTTCATGATGCTGGATTTGTTTCAAAAATAAAGAAGTGATTTGTATTCACTTTGATTTGAATGTAAAAATAATTACTTAGGGCAAAAAAAAAGCCCCACATTACTGTGGGGCTATAAAGACTTGGCAACGACATACTTTCCCAGGTATTACCCAAGTATCATCTGCGCTGATGGGCTTAACTTCTCTGTTCGGAATGGGAAGA
>JAIXWI010000003.1 GCA_027491355.1 Bacteroidota bacterium | reverse complement strand
TTGCTTTCAAATTGTATCTTTGGCTTAAATCCAACAACAGTTTTACTAAAAAAGAAATAACTCAACAAGTTGTGATTTGCTTTCAAATTGTATCTTTGGCTTAAATCCAACAACTTATTAATGAAACATGGTATGACTGGTTAGTTGTGATTTGCTTTCAAATTGTATCTTTGGCTTAAATCCAACAACTGATGAATCACCAGCTACACCAGTTACAGTGTTGTGATTTGCTTTCAAATTGTATCTTTGGCTTAAATCCAACAACGGATTTAGCCAAAGTTATTATCAGACAAGGCTTTCGAGCCTTTTTGGTATTTAAAAAAATAATAGGAATTTAAAATCAATTCTGCCAAAAATTAGATTTTTTGAATTTAAAAAAGCTCCAATTGCTGAATAATGACTGGAGCTGGTGCTGTTTTTTTTCCATAGAATATTTCCATTCTTTCAAATTGCTTATCGGTAATTTGAAGAATGCCTACTTTACCATGTTCTGGTAACAAATTCACAATTCTATTTCTATGAACTGTTGCATTTTCAGCACTGGGACTATGCCTTAAATACATACTGAACTGAAACATATTAAACCCATCTTTCATAAGTAATTTTCTGAATTTAGCTGCCGTTTTACGCTCTATGGCTGTTTCAGTTGGCAAATCATACATCACAAGTATCCACATTGTTCTATATGCACTTAATCTATTAAACATTCTTGAAACTGTTTAAATGAAGCAGGGTAAAGCCATTTTTTTACTTTGACCTTCATAACATTTCACAAGACTATTGGCTGTTTTTTGCATGGCAATCATCAAGGGGCTGGTTTCTTCATTGATTTGTACATCTATTGTAGGAAGTTTTAGCAATTCAATTTTCTGAACCGTAGAAACTGTATCTAGCAATCCAAATTGGGCGATGATTTGTAAAACAATTTTATCAGCAAATGGCCTATAGGGCTCCATCAGGTCGTCTGCCAAACAATAGGCATTGTATCGGTTATGGTGGTGAATTCCTAATGTTGGAAGAAGCCCTGCTGCCACAATACACCTTGCCATATTTGCCCTTAAAATAGAATAGGCATAATTCAAATAATTATTGGGAGGTTCTCCCTCTCTGAACCTTTTAAAATTATCGACAGCTGTAAAAATTCTTTTCCAATAAAATGCAGCAGCAGTTCCTTCGATATTTCCAGTATCTCCGCTTTTAATTTGCTTTGCTAATTGTACCAGATAATTGGCATCCGCTGAATTTTTAGCTAAAAGAAAAGCCTGATTTAATACTTTTTGATTTACGACTTGTGCCCATAATTGTTTTCGCAATGGCTCAGTTGCTGCTAATTGAGATTGGTAGCGTTCGTGTTGAATGGTATTGCTATGTAAGGGCAACATCAATCCAAGTGGATGATGGCAGTTATCACAGCTAACCAATGCTACATTGTTTTGCATAAACGCAGCTAACAAAGCTTGTGTCAATGTAATTTGTTGGTGGTCTAATAAAACAATACCAATATCTTCAATTGGAATACTTCTAACCGACTCATTTTTGATAAGTGCTGGTAAATTTGAATTATTCACAATTTCAGGTAGCTTAATGACTAACTGAGAATTGCTCAAACTCAAATAAGCAGGATTCCCAAAATAAAGAATTCTTTTGATCATAAAAACATTTCGCCAAGGGTGTTAATTTTGACTTTAATTGGATTCTCCGATAAAAAAGAATTGATACTTTGGAAGTTATAGAAACGCTTCATTGACTTTGATTCTTTGTCATCTACCAAATTTGTTTCAGTTTGTAATCTAAACCAGATATTTATGACGCCATAACCAATTATTGATAATTTTTGAAGTCTATACAAATGTTTACTTAATTCAACGTAATTTTTATTTTGATACAAATTTTCAAATTCAGATTTATCAAAACCTAAAATAAACATTTCATTTTGCTGCAAACTCATTACAAACTCCCATTTATCATTTGGTAATTTTTGTGTGAATTCTTCTGGGAATTTTTCAGGGTTTTCAAAAATAGCATCCCATACTTTTTGTGGTTCTTGAATCACAACAGGTAATTTGTATTTCTTGCGTTCAACTGCATGCCAAAAACTACAAATATGAGGAACAAATTTTCCATCAATGTCTTTGTAAAAAGCCATGTGGTGGTTATTGCCTGGTTTTACAAAAGCTATTGGCTCATTGTTTTCATTCTTTCTTATGGGAACAACTGAGTCTAAGCCAGTTTTTATTCTTACACTTTTAATTTGAATTTTCCTATTAGCATCTGTGTACAAAGGCTCTTTAAAGGCATCCTTCTCTCCCACTGAATCAATCCTTTGCTTCAATAATAACCTGATTTTATCATCTACTACATCTTTCAGATCTTTCTCTTTGATACTCGAAATAGCATATTTTAAAACGGTTTCTATACCAAACAATGAGCCATAAGAAAGTAATTGTGTATTTTCTTTGTCAAGGTAAATAGGTTCCTTTTTTACAGAAGCAAACGCTTTTTTAGCATCCCCATTAAATTGAAGGATTCGCTCTTGAATGAGTGCTTTTATTTTGGGAGAAACAATATTTTCAGGGTCATTGAATAAATCTTTCAATGGCATGTTTTTATTCATCACCTTAATTTTACCATAGACACTTTCTTCACTCAAAGCGCCTCGTGGAATAACAATTCCTTCCTGAACTTTTATTTTCTTGCCACTTACCTTAACCTTTCTACTACCAATACTTGCAACCTTTTTACCTGGTTTGTATGAAATTAAAATTTTAGCTGCTTCTTCTTCGATTTCTGCAGTAGAAAAAGGTTTATTGCTCAAAATATAGTTATCAAAATTGCTGAATTTTTTGTTAAAGGTATTTCCTGATTGCTGAACGTAATCAAACATCTCTTGTTGGCTATGTTTTGAATTTAATTCATTCAGCTTCTGAATAAAGCCTTGTTTTGTACAAGCAATGGTAAGTGCATCAATGGCATGGTGTCTATGGTCATCTCTTTTACTCCAATCTTTAATGATTTCCTTTTTGTGAATAACGCCAGTTTTGTCTTGTTTTTCTTGAATTTCAGTCAATCCTGCTTCTTTGAACTTTTCTATATTCAGGTTCATTAATACATCATTCCATCCCCATAAATTCCTTAAATGGGCTGTCACAGAACCGCTTGTACTATGCACATGATGGCAAACTTGTTCTAGTAATTGTTTTGCTTTTTTAGCAATGTATTGTGTTTCTCTAAGTTGTCTTTCAATAAAATCATTAGGAATTTTATTGGCTGGCATTAATAATTTATCTTTTTTACCTTTGCTTATAATTTTAGACTTAAATAATAAATCTACTCTTTCTAAATATGCATCAAATTCATCTTTTGATTTTTGAGACATATATTCAAATGCTGTTTTACCTCCTTTATCTTGGTTACATTTTCTATGTGATAAAGTTTTGTTTTGTTGAGAATCATCAAATAGCATCGATTTTGGAATGATATGCTCTATATCAACTTGATCACCAGATAAAGCTTCTGTAATACCGATTGGCTTTCCACAATAAATACAAATTGCGTTTAATTTAGAATCTTCATTGTTTATTTCTTTATAGAAACGGTATTTCTGAATATTATTTTTAGTCGCTCTTATGCCCATTTCTTCTATTAGTTTGGCATGCTTTTCATTCTCTTTTTCTCTTTTAGTAATATTGAGTACTGCTTTGTTACGCTCATCCTTACTTTGCTTTAATTCTCTAGCCAATTCAACTCGAATTTCATCCATTGTACCATATTTTTCTAAAATGGCATTGACAACATTGATGGTTTGATTGAGGATTTTTTCTACAATGGGTTGCCTCAAGCTATTTTTTTCTAGAAGTGGTAATTTTTCTAAAAGTACCCTTTGAATATTTTCTTCAGTTGTAAGGCTATTGGAATGGTTGTAGCCAGCCATTTTTGCAGCCTCACTATAAATTAAACCTTCTGCCAAGTATGGAATAATTTTACGCATAAACCTTGAAGATTTATTGCTGAATCCTTGTAATGTAAAATCTAATTTTGCCAAGTCAGAAGCAATTGCGTTGTCAAACCCAAATATTTGAATTAAAGCATTTTTACACTCTTCAATATCACTAATTGAATAAATGCTATGCCAAAGTTTGTATAATGGCTCTTGTTCAAATGAGGCATCTACTTTTAATCTGGTAATAAGTTCACCAGTAGTTTTATCAGTATATTCAAACGTTGTCGTATTTAATTGAAATTGAAGCAAGTTTTCAATTTCTTTAATACCACTTAGCTTTTTTATGAGTTTAGCTTTCGTGGTATTTCCTTGAATTCCTTTTTCTGTTTGCTGATTTCCTGCATATTCTTTTTTATCCAGTTTGAGTAGTTTAAACAATTCCGATTCAGACATTTTTTCACTGTTGTCCAAATACTGAAATAGCTTCTGTTTTTGTTCAAGACTTATTTCAAGTATTTCCCCTTTTTTATTGGTGATTCTAATTGAATTAATTGTTTCCCAAATTTTACAAACTTGAGCCAATGGAGAACTTCTTGGTGCAACCCTAGGGCCTACTAATATTGTTTTACCTTCTTTTACATGCTTTCTACTCTCGAACTCACAAACACTCACCAAGCCTTTTTGAGATTTAAGTTTTCTTTGGAAATAGATAATTTCATTTCTAAGTCTATGAATGAATTGAGCAGTTAATACAGAAGGATAGTGTTTTTGCTGCTCTTTTAATATTTCATCAAACTCAAACATATAAGTTGATCTAGAAAATATTTCATCCTTTACTCTTGTATTCGAGTCTTTCAATAATTTTTGATAGAAATATTGACCTATAGTTAAGTTTTCTGCTATTAATCTTGAATCTCTTACAATTATTTCTTGAACATAGTCAGTTTGCTTTTTATCTATATTTTCTTCTAACCTGCTGCTCTTATAACCCCTCTTTTGGTTTAAATGGTATAGAACTCTGCCTAATTGTTGTAAAGAAACATGTTGAGTTCTAGCTTTGGCCCTTAATTCCCAGAGTGCTTGTTGTGGAAGTTTTATCAATTGCTCGTCAGGCAGCATTCCTTTTTGCTTCAATTCACTTGTTAATGTATAACGCCTGAGTTGATACCTGTCGTACCCTTTTCTTTGGGTTCTTTTTTGTGTCCTGTTCTGGTTTTTAGATATTTTATTCCCTTTTGTAAATTCATCAGCATCATCTTTTGACAAGGGAATAATTCTAACTCCCATACCAAGAATGCTACTTTTTTTATCTTTTTCTTCAATTACTGCCCATCCAATTGATGAAACGCCTAAGTCTAATCCTAATATTTTTGACATTTTTTGATATTTAAAATTATTAATTATATTTGACCTACAATTTGAAGCAAATCACAATAAGGATTTTTTCCGTTGTGAAAACATCTAAAGTGGGTCGTAAGGCTCGCTTTTTTTATTTGTATACTATAAGTAAGCGATTTAGAAATTTTTATTAAACTGCTGTCTAGAGTTTAGATACAAGGTATGAATTTGAGATTTGCTCAATTTGAATTTGGTAGATTTCATAAGCTTTTTTTAAAATGTTAAATTCAAAAATAATTAATTTTATTAATAATTATTTATGCAATTTGATTGTAGAATTAGTTTCACAAATAAATTAAAAGTAGTATTTTTTTGAGTATGCACTTGAAAAGCAGTATATAGATTTAATTTTAACCCTTTTTCCCTCCATTTCATCCCTGATTTAAATCCTTCAAATTGTATGAATATTTAAGCCAAAATCTAACAAAAAAGCAGTTAAATTTGTGTATGGATTCACAAAAAACCATGTTAAAAGTATCGGGTTTGACTTGTACCTCATGTGCAATGGGCGTTCAAAAAAGCCTTGAGAAAAAAGGTCTGGAGCAAGTTCATGTAGACTTTGCTTCAGGCGATGTTCAGTTTATCAACCCCAATCAAATTGAGCATGCACAAATTGTTTTGAGTATAGAAGATTTAGGGTATAAAGTTATCAATGAAGAAAATGAGTCAACATCAGACCCATTACTCTCGAACTTAAAACGTAAATTTTGGATTTCTTTGGTATTTACCTTGCCACTTATGGCTCACATGCTCATTTCTTGGCATGTACTCCATAATCCATGGGTGCAATTGGTATTGGCAATTCCTGTATACACCATAGGTTTTATGCATTTTGGAAAAAGCGCTTTTGCCAGCTTAAAGAATGCTTACCCCAATATGGATGTACTCATTTTTACTGGGGTATGTTCAGCACTTTTTTATAGCCTGTTTGGCACAATTTATTATTCAGGAATGCCTGAAATGCACGATTATTTGTTTTTCGAAACAGGGGCCAGTATTGTGTGTTTTGTATTGCTTGGTAATTTACTTGAAAAACGAGCTGTTTCAAAGGCAGCACAATCCATAGCTTCATTGAGCAAATTGCAGGTTAAAGAGGCCAAGTTAATCATTGGGAAAATTATCAGCGTCGTGCCTGTTAGCGATATCAGGGTAGGTGATATGCTTCAGGTAAATGAGGGTGATGCAGTTCCAATTGATGGCGAAATTGTGAGTGGTTCAGGTTTTTTCAATGAAAGTATGATCAATGGAGAACCCATGGCCAAGCGCAAAGAACAAGGCGAATTAATTTATGGTGGTACCATTTTAGAAACTGGTCAGGTACAAATGAAAGTTACTAAAACAGTACAGCATACCTTACTGGCAGAAATCATTGAATTGGTAAAAAAAGGTCAAGCCAATAAACCTGAAATACAAAAATTGGGCGACCGCATTGCTGCTATTTTTGTACCAATTGTGATTGGAATTGCCTTGTTGACATTTGTAATGACTTATTTTATACTGGATTTAGGTTCTGCACAAAGTATGTTGAGAGCGGTTGCCGTTTTGGTAATTTCTTGCCCGTGTGCAATGGGATTGGCAACTCCTACTGCTGTTATGGTTGGAATAGGTAGAGCTGCAAAAATGGGAATACTTATTAAAGGTGGTGACCCAATTGAACAAATTGCCAAATCATCGGTATGGGTAATGGATAAAACAGGTACATTAACAACGGGTAACTTTACTTTTTCTGAATTACAATTAACCAAACAAGGAGATGAAAAATTTTGGCAGGCCATGATATATCAGGCAGAGTCATTGTCTTCTCATCCCATTGCTAAATCGTTTGTAAAGAGGCATCCAGCATGGCAGGATACAAATGTTCAAATAGCTGAATTTAATGAAATAAAAGGACAGGGTTTGACATGGAATTGCATGGGGAGTGGTTATTTCTTTGGTAAAAATGAACTCAAAAAGTTTGGAGAGTACGATTTGGTTTTGTTACAAAATGATATTTTCATTGCGGGTGTATACATCCAAGATGAAATCAAACCACATGCAAAAGAATTAGACCGCTATTTCAGAAAAAATTTAATAGATGCCTTGATTTTGAGTGGAGACCAGCAAGAAAAAGTAGACTTACTCAGAATGGAACTCAGGTGGAATGGTGGTGGAGTTGGCAATTTATTACCTGCTCAAAAAATGGCGTATATCAAGTCTTTGAAAGGTAATTTATGTATGGTAGGTGATGGCATCAATGATGCACCTGCAATGGCTCACTCAGACGTTGCCATTTCTTTTGGTAATGCTACTGAAATTGCCAAACAATCAGCCCAAGTGATTGTATTGCAAAACGATTTAGAGGCACTCATTCAATTGCACCAATTGAGTGTGTTAACCTATAAAACCATCAAACAGAATTTGTTTTGGGCTTTCTTTTACAATGCGCTGTGTATACCATTGGCAGCAATGGGCTTTATGCATCCTATGTTGGGGGCGTTTTCAATGGCCATGAGCGATGTGGTAGTTATTGGCAACTCTCTTTTACTCAATAAAAAGAAAATCAAGCTCAATTGAAACAATGCCCATTCTTTAGACATTTGTAACCGAATACTTATATTTGAAATTATTTCATTCATTGGGTCGAATATTCAAATCCTTTACGCTCAACAAATACAATAGCCTCCAGATCTTTCAGTTTCTGCGTTTTGGGGCCTTTTTTCTGATTTCTATCTTATTGGCCAAGATTACCTATTTCAGGTACGCTGGCGGATATGGTACCCTTATTATCAGTAGGTATGAGTTGTTGTTATTGGTGAGCGGTAGCATTACTTGGTTTTGGGTTTCGAGTATTTGCAATACACTGATTCCATTTTACCAATCAAACAATGAAGAACAGCAAAAGCATATTTTGTTCAATGTGTTTGTGCTATTAACCGCATTTTCTTTAGTAGGTGGTATTGTTGCTTTTACAATGGGTTATTACCATCCAGAAGAAAAAGACCTCTTTCAAATGTTTGCCATTGTGGTATTTTTAAATACACCCAGTTATTTGGCTGATTATATCTTTTACCTCAAAGGCAAATACAAATCATTGATAGTATGGGGAACCATTACATTTTTGTTGCAAATTGTTTTGTTGTGTTGGCCTATTTACATGCGTCAAACCCTTAATTTGGCCATCAATCTTTGGTTAATTTTATCGCTGATTAAGTTCAATTATACCATCATTTTACTCATGAAATATGCCACAATAAGTGTGCATACCAGACTCATCAGTGATTTCATGAAAAAAGTAATGCCGTTTATGTTTTCCATATTATTGGCTGGTAGCATGGATTATATTAACAGTTATATAGTAGCACATTACTTTACAAAAGTAGAGTTTGCTGTATTTCGTTATGCCTCAAAAGAATTGCCCATTTTTTTAATATTGGCCAATTCTTTGAGCAATATTTACAGCGGTGAAATAGCCAATTTTTACAAACAGGATAAACTTGAAGAAGGCTTGGCGAAGCTTAAAAAATCTTCACAAAAACTCATGCGCTGGTTGTTTCCAGGAACCATTTTGTTGTTATTCTTGAGTAAATCGTTCTTTCAATTGGCCTACAACAAAGACCTATTAGAAGGCTATAAAATTTTTAATGTGTACCTCTTGCTCATTATTAGTCGGATGATGTTTCCACAAACTGTTATTATGGGTATGCTCAAGAACAGGGTGTTTTATTTGATTTCAACTAATTATCTCATCATCAACCTGGTTTTGTCTTTTTGGTTTGTGAACTTATGGGGCATGCAAGGCATTGCGTATGCAACAGTTATAGCCTATTTCATAGAAAAAATAATGTTAGTCATTTACTGTAAAATGGAAGGCATAGACATCCGTCAATACACTCCAGTTACCGAGTTAACAATATATACAGTGATTACCCTATTGGCTTTCGTCATCAGTTTGAACGTAGAATTACCCACACTAAATTTCAGTTAAAGAACCCTATTTTCGCATTATGAATTGGAGTAAAAATATCCTTGAAACCATTGGCAATACCCCTATGGTACAACTCAACAAGATTACCAAAGAATTGCCATGTACTGTTTTGGCTAAAGTAGAAACCTTTAATCCAGGAAATTCTATCAAAGACAGAATGGCACTTAAAATGATTGAGGATGCTGAAAAAGAAGGCAAATTGAAACCAGGTTATACCATCATTGAAGGAACCAGCGGTAATACAGGAATGGGTTTGGCCATAGCAGCAGTTATCAAAGGCTACAGGTGTATTTTTACCACAACCGATAAGCAAAGCAAAGAAAAAGTAGATGCCCTTAAAGCATTTGGAGCCGAAGTTATCGTTTGTCCAACAGATGTGGAGCCAGAGGACCCAAGATCTTATTATTCGGTTTCATCAAGGCTGGTAAAAGAGATTCCCAATGCGTGGAAGCCTAATCAATACGATAATTTATCGAATAGTGCTGCCCACTATGAAAGCACTGGGCCAGAAATATGGGCACAAACCGAAGGCAAAATTACCCATTTGGTTGTTGGCGTTGGCACAGGTGGAACCATTTGTGGTACTGGAAAATACCTCAAAGAAAAGAACCCAAATATTCAGATTTTAGGAATAGATACTTACGGTTCGGTATTCAAGAAATACAAAGAAACCGGCATCTTCGACAAAGATGAAATTTATCCTTATATCACTGAAGGTATAGGCGAAGATTTCTTGCCACAGAATGTAGATTTCTCTATCATTGACCATTTTGAAAAAGTAACAGACAAAGATGCAGCCATCATGACCCGTCGTATTCCAAGAGAAGAAGGCATTTTTGCAGGAAACTCTGCAGGTTCTGCCTTAGCAGGTTTGTTACAAATGAAAAACCGCTTCAAACCAGGAGATGTGGTAGTGGTTATTTTTCATGACCATGGCACCCGATATTTAGGTAAAATGTACAACGAAGATTGGATGCGCGACAGAGGTTTCCTCATTAACGAGCAAACCAAAGCCATTCAATTAATTGAAAGTCACAAGCACCAAAAATTAGTAACTGTAAGCTCAACAGAAACCCTTGACTCAGCCTCCAGAAAAATGCGCAAATTTGGCATTTCACAAGTACCTGTTGTTGATGAAAAAGGAGATTTTGTAGGCTCTTTGAGCGATTCATTGTTGTTCAATATTTTACTGTCAGCAGCTGAAAACACAAAGGCTAAAACTGTTACAGAGGTTATGGCGCCTTGTTTCCCATTTGTGAGTCCAGAAGCTTCAATGGAAGAGGTTAGTAAACTCATTACCAAAGAAAACGCTGCTGTATTGCTCAAAGATTTGATGGGTGATGTGCACATCATTACCCGTCAAGATTTAATTGAAGCCATTGCTTAATACTTAAACCCTATGAATTTTTTAAGAGTGATTGTTGTTCTAGAAGTACCCCTAGAAAAAGTTTGGAACTATTGGACCCAAACAGAGCATGTGCAAAACTGGAATTTTGCATCACCTGATTGGCATTGTCCGCATGCAACCAATAACCTACAAGTAGGAGGAGAGTTCCATTATACCATGGCCGCCAAAGATGGCTCTTTTGAATTTGATTTCTGCGGAACTTATACAAAAATTGAACCCTTAAAGTCGTTACACATCACCCTTGGCGACGGTCGTAAAATGGAAGTATTGTTTGAACAACAGGGTAATCAAACACTGGTCACAGAACATTTTGAACCCGAAAATATCAACCCACATGCTTTACAACTTTCAGGTTGGCAAAGCATCTTGAACCAGTTCAAAAAGTATGTGGAAGTGGAGTAGGGGGACTTTTAACAATACTTTATAATTTATCAAAAAGCAATGAAACAAACTACTCTCAAAATCATTTTACTAGTATTTGCTTTTACTTCATTTTTAAGTTGTAAGAACTATGTACAAGTAATTAAAACTTCTGGTTCAAATACTGAATTGTTTGAAAATTTATATGTATTTGAAAATGATACGCTAAAAATAACATACAGCTTTTGGTATGAGAAGGGCTTAATGTCCTTTTCAATTTACAATAAATTAGATAAACCAATTTATATTGATTGGAAAAAAACATCATATATTGATAATGGTGTTAAATTAAACTACTGGAGAGATGAAGCAATTACTAATACTTTATTTCATAGTTATATTTATTCAGGTCCAGGCTTGAATCCGTATTTGAGTTCTAAATCAAATACAATTTCAGATATAAATGGTTTTTCAGTCTCGAATTCTTTTAAGCCTGAAAGGATCACATTTATTCCACCTAAATCTAGTTATTACCGAAGCTCATTCTATATTTACCCTAAGGAGTATTTTAATTTAAAAACAAATTCAGAATTTGAAGTACTAGAAAGAAATGATGATAAATCCAAGAAAACAAAAGTATATTTCAATCGATTTACTAAAGAGAATTCACCTATTTTATTTAGGAATTTTTATACTTTTTCATTAAATGAAAAATTTGATACTGAATTTTTTGTAGACAACGAGTTTTGGCTTTCAGAGATTTTAGAAATGGATAAAAGGCATTTTGAATACCAAATTTTAGACAATAGTATACCAGGTGGTAATTTCTATTTGAAAGATTCAAATGGTGAAATAAAATTATTTTGTAACTATAGATCGGGTAACTCATTTTATTTAAATATTCCAAGAGAGAGAAGTATTGAAAATAGAAAGACTCAAGAATCTATGCTTGAAAAAAATACATTTATTGTTGAGCCTAGATAATTTGATTCAAATTAGATACAAAATATATGTCATAATGGTAATTTAGAATTAGTCGTTGAAAATACATTTCACTATTATATCTACTTTTACTCTTTAAATTAAGCAAAATTTCAAGGCATATCTGACTGAAAAACACAGATAAAAAAAAGTATCCAAAAAGCCTTTCATTTGTTTCCGTCTGGAGATAACAATCTGATTGAAATAAAACGAATAAAGGACTACAACCAGTTCATCTTTGTTTATTTGATGGCTTGTATCTCTTTGCTGGTGAAATTCGCAAACACAATTTTTCTAAGGCAGGTTTTTGTTTAGCAACTGCTTTGTATCTCAATGATGTTTTGGTGAAAATTGAGCAAATGCCTGAACATAATTTCTAAGACATTATTTCTAAATATGTAGAAATGAACATAGCTCACCCATTCGAGTAAGTCAACGGAAGAACCATGCGGATTTGGTTGGATTTGATTCTAAAGAAAAGAATTCAAAAAATGGTCAATTGGCAAATGATTGATAAAAACCTTTATTTACAAGCGATGGAGAGAAGTCCAATCAATGAACTTGAACTTAAAACAATCATCTATGCCAATTTAACTGCTGATATAGCAAACAGAGACATTATTTTCAAAGGCATTGAACAATCCTATTTCTAAGAAGGGTATGAAAAGGGGGAGTAAGAGACTCAAAAAGCTCATTTAATAAAAGAAAAGTATATATTTGAATAATGGAAAAAGTGATAAAAATAACCAATTTAAGAGATAATCAAACTGATTTTGCTTATTGGTCTAACAAATCCTTTTCAGAGCGCTTAGCTGCGATAGAGTTGTTAAGACAGAATTATTTTAGTTTAATAAAAGATGTTCAGCCAAGACTTCAAAGAGTTTGTACAATTACTCATAAAGCATAAAGCTGAATACATGATTGTGGGTGGTTATGCTGTTGGTGTTCATGGACATTCAAGGTATACTGGAGATCTGACATTTGGTTAAATCCTTCCATTGAAAATGCAGAAAAAATAGTAACATGTGTAAATGAATTCGGGTTTTCTTCATTTGGTTTAAAAAACGAAGATTTTACAAATGAAGGCAATGTCATTCAATTGGGTTATCCTCCATTACGAATTGACCTGCTTACACAAATAGATGGTGTCCTGTTTGAAGAATGCTATCAAAATAAGATTCAAATAGAGATTGATGGTGTTCTTGTAAATTTTATTGGTTACAAAGACTTATTACAGAACAAGAAAAAATCAGCAAGACTCAGAGATATAGATGATATTCATCATCTTTCCTGAAAAAGCTAGTATCTCTTTTCTCCTAAAAACAAAAAACCTCCAGTATTCTACTGAAGGTTTAGGTGGTGATTTGTTTAACATGCTTGTGATACGTGTAAAAAGAAAATATTGCTATTAAAATAAATAAACAATTTGTATGTTAGGTGATAAGTTTTTTATAACCTAATACAACATCTTCAAGCTAAGCGATACAATTTATGAAACTAATATTTGTAGTATGTTTTATTTTTAATTCAATTTTTTTGAATGCTTTCAATTGGGAATCAGTTAAAAGAACAAAAGAGGAAGGTCGATTTAATTTATATTATAGCACTGCCAATACATTGGGGTTCAATATAATTGGGTCGAACAATTTTGCAATTGGAATTGATTTTAGTTTGTACATGGGTGAAAAGGGTATAGGTAAAGATTACTCTAATGTATTTGGCCCAAATGCTTACGCCAAAGATATTTACAATATAAGAACAACTCCCAACTATTCACTGGGGTTAATTTTAGGTCATAAACTCCATCCACATATGCTTTTATACTCAAAAATTGGATTCTCAGGACAACAAAAATTTTACAATGGCTACGACAGTCAACAGATATTGTCACCTAGTGGTTATTGGTATGTTTCTGAAAATAAAGGTGCATCTCCTATGATTGGAATAGGTGGAGTCATCAGTTATGATAAATATAATTTAATAGTGGGCTATGATAACTTTAATAAACTTAGTTTAGGATTAGGACTTACTTTTAAATAATACATTTAGAATTATTATATAAAATTGCTAATGTAAGATTAGTCTGGATTTAAGTCATGGTAAACACTTACACTCAAATATATTTACAACTTGTTTTTGCTGTAAAGGCTTGGCAAAACTTAATTCAAGTATCTTGGAAGGATGAATCAAACGAGTCATTTTACCGAAATTGATTTATATTGCTTCATAACTTTATCTAAATCAATGTTTATCAAAAAAATAGCGCTTACGCTTACAATGGTTAGTTTGTTATTTGCTGCTTGTACCAAAGAAGATGCCAGCTCTAAAGTTGCAACTCCTGAATTGGATCCATTGGAAACACAACAAGCCACTGTATTTTACTTTGGTGGAACCTGGTGTAGAACTTGTGGTTCATTAGGAAAACCAGCTAAAGAAGCCTTGAAAAAGGAACTCAAAGATTCCGTTACAATTGTTTCTTGTCAAATAGATGACCCTTTGAAGAACGCTGATGCTGCTGAGCTTGCCAAATTGTTCAATGCTGATCGCGTTCCATACATGTACACTGCAGGAGCAGAAGAGCCCTCGTTTAGGGTTTTGGTTTTATCTACGATGTCTGAAGATGCTGTATCCAAGGCAAGAACTTATTTAACCAAATCACCTACTGCAAATATGCAGGCCTCTTTTTACCTCAATGGGAATGGTTTATTACAGGTTGATAGTAAAATAAAATTCTTCAAAGATGTACCCAATGAGTTCTATGTAGCAGCCTATTTAACCGAAGACAATGTTTTTTCGGTTCAAACTGCAGATTCAAGTTTTGAAAAAGACATTCACCACTCCGTTTTAAGAACCAAAATGGGAATGAGCATAACTGGCGACAAAATTTCAGAGAATCCCATTAAAAAGGACATGATTTTCAAAAAATCTTTTCAAACAGATTTGAATCCAGCATATAGGAAAGAAAAGCTAAATGCTGTTCTGGTAATTTGGAAAAAGAATGAGGATGGTTCTTATGTGATTTCGAATTCAATTGTTGCGCCAATCAACAATTAAAAATTAGTTTTCTCTCCAATTCCTATTTTTCTGGCAATGCAGAGTTCAATTGCGCAATGTGATTAGCTTTACAAGATTCGCTACAAATATGTTTGGTTCAGTAAAGCTTAACTTAACTCGAATAAATTTTTCAATTCTTGCCTAAAAACAAAAAACCTCCAGTATTCTACTGAAGGTTTAGGTGGTGATTCCGCTGGGA
>JAIXWI010000033.1 GCA_027491355.1 Bacteroidota bacterium | reverse complement strand
CTTTATCAATTTCAAATGATAAACCCTATTGTCTGCTTTTACCTGCATCAAGTATATACCACTTAAATATCCGGTAAAATCTGTTTGTTCTAATAAAGTCTTATCAAATTTACCCATCAGTTTTCCATTTAAATTGTAGAGCACAAATTCGGCATTGGCTGCTGCAGAAAACACTTGTAAAGCATTGCTAAATGGATTTGGGCCAATGAGAGGATCTTTGGTTATATAGTTGTTGAATTGGTCAATGCCAACTGGAGCTGCATTTAAAATTATTTTCCAACTGGCATCATCACAGGTAACAGAACTCATGGAAATAGTAAAGTCAGAAAAATTTCGAAGGAGGCTATCTTTAACAATGACTATACTGTCGAATTTATTTGCAGATTGGTATATTTTTACTTGGTGAGTTGTGTTAAGTGATTTCAATTGACACTGATTGAAACATCTGGGTATGTTTAGTTCGTCATACCCCAAAACGATGGTGTCTGAATTGCCAAAGGCAATGTCTCTGGTAGCCATTCCAATTTGTTTGGGTTGGTTTACATTGAATGTCAATTCATGTGTAACAATACCACCATTGTTTCTATTATATAAATCAAGGTAATATGTGGTGTTTTGTGTTGGATAAACTACAATAACTGGACTGCGTTTGAATTCAAGGGAATCGTCAACAGGGCTTGCGTACCATACATAAGCAGAGTCGCTTGCCAAAGGATTTACTGCAATGGTATTTGCTTTTCCAATACACCCGCTTGGTTGGTATGAGTAAATGAAAACAGTACTGGTATCAGCATTGCCAGCAGCGTTTTTGGCAATCAATACAATGCTGTCTTCTCCTATCCAAAACTTCTGATTTGGGATCAATCTAAGTTGGTTTCCAAACACCAAGGTTGCATTGTGGTATAGGGCATTTCTATGAATTTTCCAGTTAATCAGACCAGGTGAAAAGTTCATGTCCCGTACTTCTTTTCTAAGATCTTTTACTGCATATATTTCGTTGGCATTACGGGTTATGTTTTTAAGCAATATGGTGGGTTTTGAATCAGCTTTGATTTCCATACCGCAGATGTAAATATTGCTTTTTGAACTGTTGTTGCAATTGAAATACAAGGATACATACGAAACATTGTCTGGTACATAAAACCTGAAACTGTGTTTGACATAGTCTATAGAGTTTGCATTCACTGACAATACAACGCTGTAATCAGCTTCAGGCATAGAAAGGTATATACCTACATTGTCCCAATCATTTGCAGAACCTTTGCTATAAATGCTGAATGTATTCCATCCTTTAGTTACACCACCAAGTTGTTTTACAATCATCATTTGCGCAGATTGTGTACACTTAAAAGCATCAGGAAAACTTGAATCAACACCAGCATCTTTTTCAAGTGTTGCAGACCGCATGACAATACCATCTGGTGCACCATCTGCATTTAAATCTGTATTTATACGAGGGAATATGTTTTCACTTAAATTCATAGTTGGTTTGAACAATTCTTCGTACACTTCACTGTAGGTTCTAACAGGAATTTGATTGGCCTCACACCAGGTTAGTAGTTCATCAATTCTTTTGCAGATGGTATCTATTGGCGCAACATTTCCCCAAGTATTCAAGTGGTTAATACTGATGGTATGGATGTGGTTAGCTCTGTTGTTACTTATAATTTTCTTGATTTCATTGGTAGTTTTATATTCTTCTGTAAAATCTCCTCCAGGTATGGCAAAATGATTGAAGCCATTTCGATTAGCATGCAAATAGGTATTAAATATTTGCGGGTAGGTACTGCCACATTTGTAGTGAAATTCGTCACCATAAATCCTAGCAATGACATCAGCACTTAAGTAGGGAGTTGAGCCCCCTGGATGAATGAAAACTTTGGGCTGAGGGAGTTGGTATTTTGCAAATATTTTCAAACTCAATTCTGCCATTAAGCGTATGGCATCGTCATGAACTCCTAAATCATAGGGAGAAACTTTTTTGTATTCAGTAGAAGCAATGCTGTTCAATGAAAGCTCTTCACTCCAAAACGATTTATAGTACAAGGTATCTGGGTCTAATGGATTTCTGTTGTTGATATAATTGACCTCTACTACCTCATTCAAACTAGGTAAATAAATATGGGTAAAGTAATTGCTCCATAATTTATTTTGTTCCCATTCTCCAGCTTGTTCAGAAATTAAAAACTGAGGTTCAACCCTCACTTTACCTTCATCGCCAACTCCTTTATTGTTTTTGAGGTAGTATTTAAACAATACTTTTTTATTGCTTAAATTAATGGATTGAACCCCTGATTTGCCTTGGTAATAGTTCACGTCGGTATTACTGGAAAAACCAATGTATTGGGTTACATCATTAGGGCTTTGGTCTGCCAATTCATGCCCTTCCTCTGCCATTTTTTTTAATGTTGGAAAGTACGCTGCATCGCCCCTTAATTCACCAAGTTGACTGTTTAAGGCATAGACCATTTTTTTGCCATGTTTATTGAAAATAGCTCTTAGTTTTTCAAGTTTTGCAGGACTTTGGTAATCGTCAAACCTAAAAGTTACACCCGCATTTCTAGAGCTAAGTTGAGCCAAACTCTTTTGTAAAGAAAAGATTAGAATCAATAGTGTAAGTAAGCGAACTAGTTTATACATAGCTGGTTCATTAGTTGAATATTAGCAAAAATACCAAGCTTGATACGTTTTTGGTTTGATTCACAACTGTTTGCACCAGGTATTTATTCACATTGCATAGGGTATTGTCGCATATTTCAAAATCTGTAATCTAAAAAGTTTAACTTGGCTTTAAAGTCCATCCATTCATGAACATACAACAAATAACTGGATACAATTTTAATTGGATAGATGTGAGCATGCCCTCGGAAGCCGATTTGCGTTCACTCGCATTACAATACAATTTGCCATTTACGGCTGTGAGTGATTGCTTGCAACCCGACCATCTACCTAAAATTGAACAGCTAGACAATTATACATTTGCAATTTTTAGGATGTATGATGTAAATGCTGTGCCTGATGCAGGAAGTTTTCAAAAATTAACTAGCAAATTGGCGGTCTTTTATACCAATGAATTGCTTTTAACCATTCATAGAAACCCAACTGATATAGTTGAGAAAGTGGCTCAAAAATATGTAAACAATCCATTGGTTAAGCGACCCTATGAAATGGTTTGTAAACTGTATAAAAATGTATTGGAAACTTTTTTGACGCCTTTGAATTTAATAGACAAAGAAATTGATGTGTATGAAGAACGTATTTTTTTGAAGAAAAAAATTCCAGAATTGCTCAAGAAGCTTTATACCATTAAACGTAAAACTTATTTGATTAAACGATTGAATTTAATCAATAAAATGGTTGTTGAATTGATGCCCATGCAAGAAGAAAGGCATCCATTTTATGGAGATTTACACGATTACTTAATTGGTATAGAAACCCTAACCGATGAAATTTATGACAGCATCCAATCTTTGTTAAATTTATACTTGACCCTCTCATCACAAAAAACCAATGAAGTGATGCGCATACTTACAGCTTTCTCTGCATTTTTTCTTCCTCTAACTTTTATTGTGGGTGTATATGGAATGAATTTTGAATCCATGCCTGAATTGAAACTCTATTACGGATATCCAATGGTACTGATTGGCATGGCCGCAATAAGTTTTGGTATTTGGATTTGGTTCAAGCGAAAAGGTTGGTTATAGTGCAATAGGCATACTCATTCCAGTCTCTGAAGCCAATTCTTGCATGCTTTCTACTACAAGATGGTGGAGTGGAATGCCATTTTTCAGTCGCTTGTTGGTTTCATTAAATTCAAGTTCGCCTGGAATTAAAACTGGGTTTTCAGCTTCAATAGGTATTGTTTGCTTGAAACGTTCAATCCATTCATCCATTTGCTTTTTAAATGCAGATGCTGGTCTGAATGCATCAATACGCATGGCACCTACAAAATGCCCAATGCCATTACCGGGAAGGTTTTCAAGCGGATTCAGAAATGCTACAAATGGGGGAACCCATGGTCCAAAATTAGCGCCAGACAATACCCCAGATAAAATATCTACAACAGCAGCAAGTCCATATCCTTTATGTCCACCAAGAGGTAATAATGCACCTCCCAATTTTAACTCATGTGCATTGGTACTAGCTGACCCATTTTCGCTTTGCACCCAATTAGGGGGCAATGTTTTATTCAATCTTTGTGCAATTTCCAATTTGCCGTTAGCTGCAGCACTTGTGGCCATATCTAAAACAAATGCATTGAATTGATTGCTCGGAAAGCAAACACAAATTGGATTGGTTCCCAGCATGCGTTCTTTACCAAATGTAGGCGTTACCAATGGACTTGCATTGGTAAGAGCAATGCCAATCATATCTTGTTCTAAAGCCAACATGGCGTGTGCTGCTGCAATGCCAAAGTGATTGCTATTTTGAATAGCTACCCATCCAGTGCCAACTTGCTTGGCCTTTTCTATGGCCAGTTGCATGCCAAAATGTGCGCTGTTGAGCCCCAAGGCCTTGTCGGCATCAAGTGTTGCAGTTGAAGGTGTTTGGTGCAAAATTTTAAACGCTGGGTTAAAATTTGCTCTTCCTGCTTTTTGCAAACGGATATAGCCATTTAGGCGCGCTATTCCATGAGAATCTATGCCTCTTAAATCTGCAAGAATTAAGTTCTTGGCCGCAATTTCTGCTGCTTCCAATTGCATTCCAAAATGTATGAACACAGTTTTGGTAAATGCAAACAATGACTCATATGAATAGGATGCTGCGTTCATGAATTAAATTCCACATGCAAGTACTTCTGCAATGTGAAGCATTTCGAGTTGTTGAATGCCTTGTTTTTTAAGTACACTGTCAAGCTGAATCAAACAGGTATAATCTGTTGAAATGACGTAACGTGCACCAGTAGTTAAAATTTGGTCTATTAGTTCTTTTGCCATGCTTACTGAAAGTGTTTCTGATTTCACAGAAAAAGTGCCTCCAAAACCACAACACAAATCTTGTTTAGGAAGTTCAATAAGTTCAAGTCCTTCTACCAATGTTAGCAAACTTCTGGGTTGTTTTGAAATGCCACATTGACCAGTTGCTTGACATGAATCTATTAAAACTGCTTTTCCTTGTAATTGAGATCCGATGTACGGCATTTTTAACACATCGCTTAAAAATTCGCTGAATTCAAACGTGCGTTTTTGTAGGTTTCTGAATTTGTTGTGATAGCTTGAATTTTGGAACAACAAGTCGTAAGAGTTTCGAATCATTGAAGTACATGCTCCAGCTCCTGTAATGAGCGTTTTATCGTTAGAAACTTCATTGATAAATTTTTCAGCAACTTGTCTGGCATCATCCCAATGTCCAGCATGAAATGCGGGCAATCCACAACAGGTTTGCTCAGGATTATAAATAACAGTACATCCAGCTTTTTCAAGTACTTTAACCATGTCTAAACCTATTTCTGGTTTAAATTGGTCAACAAAACATGGAATTGATATTTCAACTTTTATGGCGGCCATATTATGCTGTTTTACCTATAAAATTTCTAATTCTCGATACAAAAAACAAACCTACTATAAAAAACACCATTAACACCAATACCGAACTTCTCATGTTTCCGGTTTTGTCATTGATATATGCAAAAGCAAAAGTACCTAAAACGGTAGCCAGTTTTTCGCATACATCGTAAAAACTGAAATAAGAGGCATGGTCTGTTGTTTGTTCAGGAATAATTTTTGCAAAAGTAGACCTGAACATAGATTGAATACCTCCCATGACAATGCCAACTACTCCGGCTAAAGTATAAAATTGAATGGAGGTTTGAACAAAATATGCACCAATGGTAATACCAATCCAAATCACCAACATCAATAGCAGGCTGTAAATATTTCCAATCTTTGCAGAAAGCATGGCAAAGACTTTGGCCCCAACAATCGCAATTAATTGAATGATGAGTATGGTTACAATCAATTCAGCCGTGCCCATTTTTAACTCTAGTGATCCAAATAAACTGGCCACATACATGACAGTTTGAATGCCCATACTGGCAAAGAAATACCCTATTAAAAAATACCCAATTCTACCTGATTTTGATTGCCTGATTTCTTTGAAAACAGTTTGCAATTCATGGAACCCCTTTTTTAGATAACTGCTGGTATTTGCCATTTCTTTCTTAGGATATTCCTTTAAGTTATTGAAGGTGATTTGAGCAAATCCAGCCCACCAGATACCTACACTTACAAAACTCAATTTAATGGCCAACAGTGCATATTCATCTTTTGCTTTTTGAAGTGCTTCCTCGGCAGAAAATCCTGCATTCATAAGTGTTTCAGCTTTACTTGCCAATGGAAAAACCCAACCTGGATTCATAATCAAAACCAAATTGATTACCAATAATAGTACTGAGCCAATGTAGCCCATTGAAAAACCTCTTGCACTCAATTGGTCAAAATGGTCTTCAGTGGCAATTTCAGGCAAAAAGGCATTGTAAAAAACGATACTTCCTCCAAATCCAATCAAGCTCATAATAAACAAGCTTAAGCCTAAATAAAAATTTTCAGGTGTAAAGAAGAACATCAAAATGCAACTCAATGAGCCTAGGTAACAGAAAAATTTCATAAAAGAAAGTTTGTTCTGTTTGGCATCTGCAATTCCTGATAAAATAGGAGAGAGGAAAGTGACAATTAAAAAACCAACCGACAATACATATGAATACAATGCAGAGTTGACAATTTTAAAAGGGCCTATGTTCAAGTAATAATTACCTTCAATAAAATTGTTTTGAGCTATTGATGCCGCTTTACTTACACTGTCATAGTATGGCGGAAATATTGCTGTTGCAATTGTTAAAGAAAACACTGAATTGGCCCAATCATACATGGTCCAGGCCTTTGTTACCTTTGGGTCGTTTAATTTTCTCTCCATTCACTGCAAAATAACCAATTCAACTGAATTTTTATTCATTTAAACGAGTAAGGTTTATGCTGCTACCTGATTTTTGAAACGAATGATTTTCATTTTGGCTTCAGCCTGTTTCAGACCTATATGCAATTTTTTATCTGTGGTGTTTGCGTCTGGTAATTCATACATAAAATCTAGCATCAACGACTCGCAAATACTTCTCAAACCTCTTGCGCCTAATTTCAATTCAAAAGCGGTTTCTACAATTAAATCTATCACGGCATCGTCTACTTTTAATTCAATACCTTCTAGTGCAAACAAATATTCATACTGTTTGATGAGGGCATTTTTAGGTTGAACCAAAATATTTTTGAGCGCTGTTTTGTCTAGAGGATTCAAGTGACACAATACAGGTAAACGACCTATGATTTCTGGAATCAAGCCGTAAGTTTTGATGTCAGCTTGGGTAATGTAGGACAATACATTTGGGTCGTTTGCTGTTTCAAGTTGGTCAGCAGCTTTGAATCCAATGGATTGTGTTTGTAATCTTCTGGCAATAATTTTATCAATGCCATCAAAGGCTCCACCACATATAAATAAAATATGTTGGGTGTTGATCTGAATCATTTTTTGATCGGGATGCTTACGTCCACCTTGTGGCGGTACATTGGCAGTTGTTCCTTCTAAAATTTTCAATAAAGCTTGTTGAACGCCTTCTCCACTGACATCTCTAGTAATACTTGGGTTGTCGCTTTTCCTACTAATTTTATCTATTTCATCAATGTAAATGATGCCTCTTTCAGCAGCATTCACATCATAATTGGCTGCTTGTAACAAACGGGTCAAAACGGTTTCAACATCTTCTCCTACATAGCCAGCTTCTGTTAATACAGTGGCGTCTGCAATACAAAATGGAACATCTAGTATTTTAGCCAATGTTTTAGCCAATAATGTTTTACCAGTTCCTGTTTCGCCTACTAATAAAATATTTGATTTTTCTATTTCAACTTCTTTAGGATTTGCCTGAGCATTGATACGTTTAAAATGATTGTAAACAGCTACGGCTATTACCTTTTTTGCTTCTTCTTGACCTATTACATATTCATTTAAATGGGCTGTAATTTCAGATGGCTTTAAAAGTTTTACCTGCTTGGTATGATTGGTTGGGTTGGAACCCGTAAGGGTTGCATCTTCGCTGATGATTTTATGAGCTTGTGAAATACAATTTTCACAAATCATACCCTCCATTCCTGCAATAAGGTATTGTACTTCTTTTCGGGTTCTGCCACAAAATGAACAGTTGTCTTCTTTTTTCTTAGCCATTGTTTACAAAGATAGTTGAGTCCTCAACATTTAAAAAAAAAGCTGCCTGAATAGGCAGCTTTCAATGATTTATTTTGTTTCAGGCTTATTTTTCAATAGCACATCATCAATCATCCCGTATGCTTTGGCTTCTGCAGCAATCATCCAATAATCTCTGTCACTGTCAGCTTCTACCTTGTCGAAAGGTTGTCCGCTATGAACAGAAAGTATTTCGTACAATTCTTTCTTTAATTTTTGAATTTCACGAGCAGTAATTTCAATATCAGATGCTTGTCCTTGTGCTCCACCCAATGGTTGGTGAATCATTACACGGGCATGTGGCAAAGCCGAACGCTTGCCTTTTTCTCCTGCACATAATAATACAGCAGCCATAGAGGCCGCTAAGCCGGTGCAAATGGTTGCAACATGCGGATTTACCCATTGCATGGTGTCGTAAATTCCTAATCCTGCATATACTGAACCGCCTGGGCTATTGATGTACATTTGAATGTCTCTTCTGGCGTCCATTGAATCCAGAAACAACAATTGAGCTTGAATAATATTGGCAACATAATCGTCAATAGGCATGCCCATGAAAATAATTCTATCTGCCATTAACCTAGAGAAAACGTCAATTTCCCTAAAGTTCATAGGCCTTTCCTCAATAACAGTTCTTGTCATGTTCTCCATTGAACTTTCAATGTAGGCATCCACTTTTAAGCTGCTAAATCCTTTGTGTTTGATCGCGTAGTTGCGAAATTCATTTCCTATATTCATCTTGATTCGGTTTTTCTTTGTGGTTAAAAGTACTGATTTGCTTGAAATAATAATGGCAAATGCTTGAATTTTTTTTATTTGAAAAATTTGGACCTAAAAAAAGCCCAACAAGTTGGGCTTTTCAGTATTAATTATTTTATAATTCAGCAGCTTCATGGTCCTCACTATGGTTGTGGTCATGGTGGTGTTGATGGTTATGAGCTGTGATAATTTGATTGAACTCTTCAACACTTACTTCTTTTACATCTTTGGTAATGGTGTTTAACAAGAATTCGTTGACCTTCTTTCTGGCAGCTACATTGATCATTCTGCTTCTGAAATCTTCTTTTTGAAGTTGAGGTTCAATGATACTGTTTAGAATATCGTCACTCAAGTTCCCCATGTTGTAGCCACCAAACATTTGCATGGTATACGACTTTGCAGCAGCCTTGATATCGTTCTCGTCAATTTTGATATTGTTAGAAACTAAGATTTTTTCTTCTAGCAAGTGGTTTCTTAAATAATTGGCTTCAGGAATGAAAGCTGTGTCAACGTTTGAGGCGTTGAATTTTTCAGGATGTCTGTCTAATAGCCATCTTTTTAAGAATGGTTCAGGCAATTGGATATTGTGTTTGCTCACCAAACTGTCAAACAATTCGTGTTCTAATAAATGGTCTGCTTGTTGGCTGAAGTATGCGCCAATTTCTTCTTTGATTTTAGCTTGCAATTCTTCAACACTCTTTACATTGTCTTTGCCGTATACTTTATCAAAAAACTCCTGATTCATTTCTGCAGGCGTAGTTCTTTTGATTTGTTTCAAGGTAAGGCTAAAAGTTTTGTTTAAGTCTATAATGCCTTGTTTAGGAATATTCAAAGCATGACTCATTTCTTGTTCATCGTTGTTAAACAAGGTGAACACATTTACATGAATGCTACCTTCTATTTTTAATTTCAAGATTTCAGCTTTCAAGTCTGCATCTTTGATGGTATTCAAAGCCAAAGGAACTGATGGTGCTGAAGCACCGTTGTCCATTACCTCGTTTTGCTCATTCAATTCGGTTAATTCAACATAAACCAAATCGTTTTCTTCCATTACTGCTACATCAGTTAAAACGCCCATTTGCTTTTTCAACCTGTCAATTTCATCATTGACCATTGTTTCTGTAACTTGAACCGAAAGGTACTGGTGTTTGTCCGAACTGCTGATGTTCAAATCAAATTCAGGAGCCAAGCCAATGTCAAATGAAAAGGTATATGAGTTACTTTTACTCAACTCATCAATTTTGGTGTCCTCAGTCATTACTGGTTGCCCCAAAATATGTAATTTGTGTTCGTCTATGTAATCAAACAATGCTTTGCTGGCAACACCATTTACTTCTTCTAAAAGTAGGCTTTGTCCAACCATTTTCTCAATCACGCCTTTGGGTGCTTGACCTGCTCTGAAGCCAGGTATATTCGCTTTTTTGCCGTAGTCTTTTAGCTTTTTTTCGTAAGAAGGTAAGAAGTCGTTAGGCTCAATTGAAACTGAAATGGTACCATTCAGTTCATCTTTTTTGTCAAATGTTAAATTCATGCTGATTAAAAAAAATCGTGCGGATGGAGGGACTCGAACCCCCACGCCTTTCGGCACCAGATCCTAAGTCTGGCACGGCTACCAATTACGCCACATCCGCAGTTGTTAAAGAACTATTTATTCCGTAAAACGGACTGCAAATGTATGCTTATTTGAACGAATTCCAAATTCTTATTCATAAATCACACAGATCGGTTAATTTATGCCTTTAAAATAAAAAAAATTAAGGGCTTTACTCGGCATCATGCCTGCTTTTAATAGCTTTGTAAAGCAATAAAATTGCAAATGCATGGAACCTAGCCAAATAGACATAGAAGCGGAAAATAAACTTATTGTAAAGCAGTACAGGGCTTTACTTCGCAGTATCAAAAGGACATTGACTTCACATGACCGCAAAAAAATTCGGGAGGCCTTTGATTTGTCTTTAAACGCCCATAAAAACATGCGCAGAAAAAGTGGAGAGCCCTATATCCTCCATCCCTTAGCTGTTGCTCAAATTTGTACTGAAGAAATTGGATTAGGTGTTACATCAGTCATCAGTGCTTTGTTGCACGATACGGTTGAAGATACAGACATCACACTCGAGCTCATAAAATTGAAGTTTGGCGAAAAGGTAATGCGTATCATTGATGGATTGACTAAAATTTCTGGGGTATTTGATCAACCGGATAGAAGTGCGCAGGCTGAGAATTTTAAAAAAATGTTGTTAACGCTGGGTGATGATGTGCGTGTCATTTTAATCAAGCTGGCAGATCGTTTACACAACATGAGAACATTGGACTCTATGTCTGCTAAATCTCAGCTTAAAATTGCATCAGAAACTGCCTATGTTTATGGTCCTTTGGCACATAGATTGGGCTTGTATGCCATTAAAACTGAACTAGAAGATTTATCAACCAAGTACCTAGAATCTGACAGGTATAATTTTGTTAAAAAGAAACTCAACGAAACCAAAACCCAACGAAACAAATACATCAAGCATTTTATTGAACCACTTGCTCTAGATTTAGACCATGCTGGTTTAACGTATGAAATTAAGGGAAGGCCTAAAAGCATTCATTCTATCTTGAATAAAATGAACAAGCAGAACATCCCATTTGAAGAGGTTTATGATTTGTTTGCCATTCGAATTATTGTTGATTCTCCATTTGAACTAGAAAAAAGCGATTGCTGGAAGGTATATTCTGTAGTTACCGATCATTACATGCCAAACCCAGACAGACTCAGAGATTGGGTAAGTACGCCTAAAGCAAATGGCTATGAAAGTTTACATACCACAGTAATGGGTCCTAAAGGAAGGTGGGTAGAGGTGCAAATTCGAAGTAAAAGAATGGATGAAATAGCAGAAAAAGGTTTTGCTGCTCATTGGAAATACAAAGACAATGCCCAAGCTGCCGACAATGGATTGGAAAATTGGTTGTTGAAAGTGCGAGAAATTTTAGAGAATCCAGATGCCAATGCACTAGAATTTTTAGACGATTTTAAACTGGCACTCTACACAGACGAAATTTTTGTTTTTACTCCTAAAGGTGATTTAAAAAAATTGCCGCTGGATGCAACCATTCTTGATTTTGCATTTGAAATTCACAGCGACCTGGGTTTGCGTTGTATTGGAGCGAAACTCAATAACAAGTTGGTTCCTATTAACCATAAATTAAGCAATGGCGATCAGGTAGAAATTTTAACCAGTGCCAAGCAAAATCCAAATGAAGATTGGATGCAGTTTTTGGTTACTGCAAAAGCAAAGGCCAAAGTCAGAGATTTTTTCAAGCAATTGAGATTGAGTTCTGCTGCAATGGGTAAAGAAATACTCGAACGCAAATTTAAAAATTCAAAATTGCCTTTTACTTCAGAGGCTTTACAAGCTTTAACAAGGTATTTTAAATTGAAGGCTGTTACTGATTTGTATTATTTAATTGCAACCGAAAAAATAGACAGAACCAAAATAGACATAGCTGAAATTTTGTTCATGGAGGCCGCTAAAGCCAATGAAGCCACAGTTCAAACAAAGCCCAAAAGCCCAAGAACAATTGCAAATGATGCCGTAGTTTTGGGAGAGAATGAACAAGATTTACCTTATGCATTTTCAGTTTGTTGCAATCCAATACCGGGCGATGAAATTTTTGGTTTTGTAACCGTAGGTGAAGGGGTAAAGATACACCGAACCAATTGCTCAAATGCGCTCAGTTTAATGAGCAATTATGGCTATCGCATTATCAAAGCTAAATGGGCCGACGATTCCTTTAACAAAGGCAAAGCATTTTTAACTTCCATTAAGGTGTCTGGTATTGACAGTGTGGGTATTGTTAGCATTATAACTGATATCATTTCTAAGCAGTTAAAAATCAACATGCGTTCCATTTCTATCAGCTCTAATGAAGGAATGTTTGAAGGCTCAGTTTTTTTAGAAGTGCATGATACCCAGCAATTAGAAAACATCATGACGGCTATCAAGGCTGCAAGTCCTTTGATCAGTGTAAGTAGGGTAGATTTGAATTAAATGCTCCTATTAATCAGTAGTTTGATTAAAATTTGATTTTCATTTTTTCATTCATTCTGCATGACCTATCTTCGTGCCTTTCAAAAAATTCATGCAAACATTGCCCGGACCATCAGATGCCATCAAAGAGGAAGTACGCCAAAAATTTGTTGAATTTTTAGAGCATCATCAACAGCGCAAAACACCTGAACGTTTTGCTATTTTAGATGAAATATATTCAAACAAAGAACACTTTGATGTAGAAACTTTGTTCGAGCATATGAAAAATAGAAATTACAGGGTAAGCAGGGCTACTGTATACAACACGCTTGATTTGTTATTGGATTGTGGTTTGGTAATCAAACACCAGTTTGGAAGAAACATTTCAAGGTATGAAAGGGCCTATGGATTCAGACAGCACGACCATTTAATATGCAATGCCTGTAATGAAGTTAAAGAATTTTGTGATCCAAGAATTCAACAAATAAAAAACACCATTGGAGAATTGATGCAATTTGAAATCACCAATCATTCTTTGTACTTATTTGGAAATCCACAATTAAACAGTGAAGGCAAGTGTATTGCTTGTCAAAAAAAAATATAACAATATGGTAGATGTAGTTTTAGGGCTTCAGTGGGGAGATGAGGGGAAAGGTAAAATTGTAGATGTATTGACCCCACAATATGATGTAGTAGCTAGGTTTCAAGGTGGTCCCAATGCAGGGCACTCATTGGAATTTGGTGGGAATAAGTATGTTTTGAATACCATTCCCTCAGGCATTTTTCACGAACATTGCATCAATATCATTGGCAATGGTGTAGTAGTAGATCCCGTTCAGTTAAAAAAAGAAATTGAAAAAGCACAAACCACTGGTGTTGCAATTCACAAAAACTTATACATTTCTGAGAAAGCACATTTGATATTACCTACCCATAGGCTGGTTGATGCTGCTTCAGAAGCTAAAAAAGGTGAACATAAAGTTGGTTCAACCCTCAGAGGAATCAGTCCTACTTACCAAGATAAAATTGGAAGAAGTGGTTTAAGGGTAGGAGATATTTTGAGTCCAATTTTCAAGGAAAAATATAAAAATGCTACAGCCATTCATTGCGCTTTGCTTGACTCTCTGAACTTTGAATACAACATGCAAGAACATGAGCCTGCATTTTTTGAAGCGGTTGAATTCTTAAAGTCATTCAAAATAATCAACAGTGAGTATTATATCAATGAATTGATTGCACAAGGTAAAAAAATATTGGCTGAGGGTGCACAAGGTACTTTATTAGATATAGATTTTGGCTCTTATCCTTTTGTAACATCTTCAAATACCATTACAGGAGGTGCTTGCGTTGGTTTAGGCATTGCCCCCCAGCACATTAAAAAAGTATATGGGATTTTTAAGGCTTATTGCACAAGGGTGGGCAATGGTCCATTTCCAACAGAACAAGAAAATGAAACTGGTGAAAAGCTTAGAAAACTAGGCCATGAATTTGGAGCAACAACAGGCAGACCCAGAAGAACAGGTTGGTTAGATTTGCCAAGTTTAAAATATGCCATCATGTTGAATGGTGTAACCGATTTAATCTGTACAAAATCAGATGTACTCAGTGGTTTTGAAGAAGTATTGGTGTGTGACGCATACCAACTTAATGGTCAAGCTACTCAACAAATTCCTTTTGGCATCCAAGATTATACCATTGATCCAATATACAGTAAGTTTGAGGGTTGGCAGGGCGATTTGAGTAAGATGAGAAC
Source organism: Bacteroidota bacterium (assembly GCA_027491355.1). Lineage (GTDB taxonomy): Bacteria > Bacteroidota > Bacteroidia > UKL13-3 > UKL13-3 > CAISCU01. The sequence goes on along the minus strand of JAIXWI010000033.1, from coordinate 110,458 downwards.
CTATGCAGAATTGCCAGAAACTTTTAAAAAGTACATGAATTATGTAGAATCTCAAATTGGTGTTCCTGTTAATGTAATTTCAGTTGGTCCAGACAGGGAAGAAACCATCTTGAAGTAATTACAACAAAGCTCTTTTATAAAGTTGGATGGTATTTTCCCACCCGTAAATGAGTGCGTCGCAAACGAGGGCGTGCCCAATAGAAACTTCCATTATTTGGGGTATATTGGCTTTTAAGTAACTCAAGTTTTCAAGGCTCAAATCATGACCAGCGTTGATGCCTAAACCTATTTCAGTGGCATACTCAGCTGCTTTGATATAGGGAGCTATGGCATTTGTTTTGTTCATTTTAAAACTACTGGCATAGGCTTCAGTGTAAAGTTCAATTCTGTTGGCTCCTGCTTTTTTTGCGCCTTCTATGTGCTTGATAACCGGATCTACAAATACAGATGTTCTGATGCCTTTTGAATTGAAAACTTGAATGGTTTCTTTTAAAAATTCTTGGTGTAAAACAGTATCCCAGCCATGGTCGCTGGTTAATTGTTTTTGATTGTCAGGTACCAATGTTACTTGATGAGGTTGATTGGCTAAAACCAAATCAATGAATGTTGGCTCCATAGGATTGCCTTCAATATTGAATTCAGTTTGAACTGCAGCTTTTAACAAAGGAATATCTGCATAGCGAATGTGTCTTTCATCAGGTCTGGGATGAACAGTTATACCTTCCGCACCGTATTTCTCAGCCAATTTTGCCATCTCAATCACATTTGGATTGTTGCCCAGTCTTGAATTTCTGATTAAGGCTATTTTATTGACATTGACACTTAGTTTAGTCATGGCATATTATTTTATTGACAAATGGGTACCTATAAAAAAAGCCACCCTTTTGAGGTGGCTTTTTCAGGGTTTAAATTTTAGTATCTGTACATTTCTGATTTGAATGGACCTTCAGTTTTAACACCAATGTATGCTGCTTGTTCAGCATCTAATTGAGTGAGTTTTGCACCAATATGGTCTAAGTGTAATGCTGCTACCTTTTCATCTAAGTGTTTAGGTAAAACATATACTTTGTTTTCATAGCTGCTGCTATTGTTCCACAATTCAATTTGAGCAAGTGTTTGATTCGAGAATGAATTACTCATTACAAAACTTGGGTGACCCATTGCACAACCTAAGTTTACCAAACGTCCTTCGGCCAATACAATGATTTCATTGCCATTCACATTGAATACATCTACCTGAGGTTTGATGGTGTATTTGCTGCTACCGTGATTTGCATTCAACCAAGCCATGTCAATTTCATTGTCAAAATGGCCAATGTTACAAACGATAGATTTGTCACGCATAGCTTTGAAATGGCGGTCAGTAATGATTTTAACATTTCCTGTAGCTGTTACAAAAATATTTGCACGTGAGCATGCCTCTTCCATTGTAACAACTTCAAAACCGTCCATAGCTGCTTGTAAAGCACAGATTGGGTCAATTTCTGTAACCAATACTCTTGCTCCAGCACCTCTCAATGATTCCGCAGAACCTTTACCAACATCACCGTAACCAGCTACAACTGCAACTTTACCAGCAAGCATGATATCCGTTGCACGGCGAATGGCATCAACCAAAGATTCTTTGCAACCATATTTGTTGTCGAATTTTGATTTGGTAACTGAGTCGTTTACATTAATAGCTGGAATTGGCAAAGTGCCTTTTCTCATACGCTCGTATAAACGGTGAACTCCAGTAGTTGTTTCTTCTGACAATCCTTTGATATTGCTTACCATTTCAGGATACTTGTCTAATACCATGTTGGTTAAATCTCCACCATCGTCTAATATCATATTCAAGCCTTGACCGCCTTCAAAAGCAAACAAGGTTTGTTCAATACACCAATCAAATTCTTCTTCGTTTTGACCTTTCCATGCATAAACAGGAATGCCAGCAGCAGCAATAGCAGCAGCAGCATGGTCTTGTGTAGAAAAAATATTGCATGAACTCCAAGTTACTTCTGCGCCTAAGTGTTTCAATGTTTCAATTAAAACAGCAGTTTGGATGGTCATGTGTAAACAACCAGCAATTCTAGCACCTTTTAAAGGTTGTTTTGGTCCATATTCTTTACGAATTGACATCAAGCCTGGCATTTCTGCTTCAGCTAATTTGATTTCTTTACGGCCCCACTCGGCAAGCGAGATATCTTTTACTTTGTAAGGAAGTTGTGATTTTGCTTCTGACATTTCTCTTTTATTTAAATTGGCTTCAAAATTAGGTGTAATAGTCTGATTTTAAAAATAAAATTGGCTTTAAACCAGCTTTTAATTGTAAAATTTATGCTGACATTCTTTCATGCTTTGTTTTTTGGCTCAATGCTTGTTCATTAGCATACAAATTAAAACCAGAAACATATGGCATATCCAGAAATGTTAGTTGCTCCAATGAGACAACAATTAGAAAACGTTGGCTTCAAATCTTTGATGAATGCAACAGAGGTAGAACAAGCCCTTTCAAATAAATCAGGAACTCAATTATTGGTTTTCAATTCAGTTTGTGGTTGTGCAGCTGGTACTGCCAGACCAGGCGTAATTGATGCCGTTGAAAAATCTTCCAAAAAGCCAGCTGAGTTATTAACGGTATTCGCAGGACAAGAAACTGATGCCGTGGCCAAGGCGCGTGAATTCACATTGCCTTACCCGCCATCATCACCTGCAATTGCTTTGTTCAAAAATGGTGAGTTGGTTCACTTTGTTGAAAGACATATGATTGAAGGCCGAAGTGCACAAATGATTTCAGCACATTTACAGGCCGCATTCGATTCGTACTGCTAAGATTAAAACTGGGAGATGAAGGCTTACTCATTGGAGATGTCTTCATCTCCAAGTTTATAGGGAACGTAGGTCAGTATCAACTGTAACATTTCATCCGTTGTTTTCATACTGCCGTTTCTGTCGCTAATTGTTTGGGGCGGCGAAAATGGATTATTAGGGTTTTGCGCTGTGTTGTCGTACATAGCCTCTACATAAATTTTACTTCCCCTAGGTAATTTCAATAAATGAGGAGGTCTGTAAAAATATTGCCACCTGAAATCCCAATCATGAATGGCCACCAGTCGAACAGTATCACCACTTGGTTTGATGGCATAAGATTTGAATTTTTTTCCAATCAGGTGCATATGGGGTACAATACTCAAAATGGAAATGTCTTCAGGAACCGTAAATTCAATATTGAAAGTTTTGATACAATTTGGAGGGACACTCAAGTTTGGTACAACCGGACTCAATCCGAGTGTTCCAATTTGGAATTCACTTACTGGTCTGACAGGTGCTTTGTTAGTTAGGTAAATTTTAAAATAGGAAGAGTCTGTAACATCTATTGGGCTTGGTCCAAAATGTATATCGTTGATATAAAGCACTGCTTTTTTGGCAAGTGAAAACCCGCCTATTCCATTCGGATATTTAGAGAATTGTGAACCTGGTAAATAATTACAAACAGATGGTGTCAATACAGGGTAGGAGCCATCTTCATAGCAAAGGTTCAAGGCTTGGTGAATGCGTTGACTTTCTTGTTGATTTTGATCAACCCAAAAGGGTGCTTTGAACGGATTCGATGTTTTGCTTTCAGCGTAGTTGATTAAATGTGCATTCATGTGGTGTACCAATTTCACTTGATGCGGAACAAACTCTATGGCTTCAATGTACGTGTTGGCTGGCACTTGTATGGGATACTTGGCCACAAAAAAATGGTCTTTATTGTCTCCTTTTATGAAAAAAGGTTTGGGCGCTTTTACTAGGATATAATTTGAGTTTTCTTCTTTTTTCTGATTTGGGAGAACCAATTGTATTGAGCTATCTCCATGAGGCATGCCCTGTTTAACCCATTCTTGGATGGTTTCAATTTCTTGATTTGTTAGGGCCAATTCGCCAATAAAATGAGTGTATTCCGGATCTGCAGGCCATGGGGGCATTATCTTATGCTGAACCACATGTGCTATGAGTTGGCCTTTTGATGCAATTTCTTCATAATTGCTCAAAGCGAAAGGACCTCCTCCGTTTTGCTGGTGACATTTCAAGCATTTCTGTTGAATGATGGGTGCGATGTCTTCTGAGAAATTTGGCGTTTTTTTCTGTTGACATGTAACAACACAAAATATACAGATAAGAAAAAAGATTATTCTATGTAACATCCGATAGCTGTTTTTGAAGTATAAGGTATGTTTTGATCTTTTAACAATTTACTTAATTGTATGGCTAAATCATGAATGCTTGTATGTGGTCTTGTTTTTCCGGGTGCATAAGCCCAATTGTCAATTCTACCACTGTAAGTTAATTTGAATTGGCTATTGAATACAAAAACCTCAGGAGTAATTTTTGCTTTTAACTCTTGCACCAGATTTTTATGCTTATCGGTTAAATAAACCATGTTTAAACCATAAGTTTGAATGAATGTTTTAAGTTGGTTTGGAGCTGTTTTTCCTACAGATATGGCATACCAATTTACTTGTTTGCCAAATTGTTTTTGTAGTTTTTTTAATTCAAGTGTGTACTGTTGACACAAAGGGCAGTCAGGCGAAAAAAACCATAAAACGGTGGCTTTGTATTTTTCTGAAACTTGAATGAATTGTGTTTTGTTATTTGTGTCATAAAGCGGAATCAACCCAATTTTTTTTTGAGCCCAAATACAGTTATTGACAGCAATTGCAAAAAGAAAAAGAAAGTACTTTAATTGCATTTTATTTGTTTTTAGGCCGATACTCAAAGCCTGGTTTGCTGTACAATATTTTATCTTTTTGTTCAAAAATTGGCACATTGTCAATTACAATTGACTGGGGTTTATCTTTAAGGAAATAAAGGATCACATTTGAGATGACAGGAAGCAAAAGCCCCATTACAAACCAGAACCAAAATGAGTGCCCCTTTGATTTTGCATAATAACCTGAAATGGGAGGGTGCAATAGTAATAAAGGAAGTAGTTCCATTTTTTATGATTAAAAAAAAGCCCCTTTCGGGGCTTTTATAAATTATTTATTGATGTCGAATGTATTCATAAAGGCTGTTGTAAAATTGCCTTTTTTGAAGTCTTCATTTTGCATTAATTTTATTTGTAATGGAATGGTTGTTTTAAGACCAGGTCCTTCTATGATAAATTCACCCAAGGCTCTTTCCATTTTAATGATTGCTTCTTCTCTGGTTTGAGCGCTTACAATCATTTTGGCAATCATGGAGTCGTAATTGGAAGGAATGGTATAGCCAGCATAGATATGCGTATCTACGCGAACACCATGTCCACCTGGTTTGTGCAAATATTCAATTTTGCCCGGTGTAGGTCTAAAATTATTGTAAGGATCTTCTGCGTTGATACGAACTTCAATAGAGTGCTTGATTGGGTAGTAGTTTCTACCACTTATTGGAACACCTGCAGCAATTAATATTTGCTCTTTAACCAAATCAAAATTAATCACTTCTTCAGTTACTGGATGTTCTACCTGGATACGGGTATTCATTTCCATGAAATAGAAGTTCTTGTGCTTGTCAACCAAGAATTCAATGGTTCCTAAACCTTCATATTTAATTGCAGAAGCTCCAGCAATTGCTGCTGCACCCATTTTTTCTCTAAGTTCTTCGTCAATAAATGGAGAAGGGCTTTCTTCTACCAATTTTTGATGTCTTCTTTGGATGGAACAATCTCTTTCACTCAAATGACAAACATTGCCATATTGGTCTCCAGCTAGTTGAATTTCTATATGTCTTGGTTCTTCTACATATTTTTCCATGTAGATACCATCGTTTCCAAAAGCAGCAGCTGCTTCTTGACGGGCACTGTCCCAATGTTTTTCAAATTCTTCATCTTTCCAGATAATGCGCATTCCTCTTCCACCCCCACCGGCAGTTGCTTTGATGATTACCGGATAGCCAATTTCTTTGGCGAGCGCTCTCCCTTCCTCTGGTCCAGACAATAATCCTTCAGAACCTGGAATAACAGGAACCCCTGCTTGCTTCATGGTATCTTTTGCGCTGGCTTTATCGCCCATCGCATTGATCATTTCTGGAGAGGCACCAATAAATTTGATGCCATGGTCTTTACATACTTGCGAAAATTTAGCATTTTCAGATAAGAAACCATAGCCTGGGTGAATAGCATCTGCGTTGGTAATTTCAGCAGCAGCAATGATATTGGCAATATTTAAATAAGATTGTGGTGATGGCGGAGGGCCAATACAAACGGCCTCGTCAGCAAAACGAACATGTAAGCTATCTCTGTCAGCAGTTGAATAAACAGCAACTGTTTTGATGCCCATTTCTTTTGCAGTTCGAATGATCCTCAGCGCAATTTCGCCCCGATTCGCAATCAGTATTTTTTTAAACATGATGTTTTTGTTTGAACGGAAATTTTAACCCAACTTGAAATAAAGGGCCAATTATTTAATTGGCTCAACTAAAAACAAAGGTTGATCATACTCAACTGGGGAAGCATTTTCTACCAATATTTTCACAATTCTACCAGCAACTTCCGATTCTATTTCGTTGAAAAGTTTCATTGCTTCAACGATACATAAAACCTGTCCAACTTTGATTTCATCACCAATTTGAACAAAGTTTGGTTTGTCTGGTGCGGGTGATTTGTAATAAGTTCCAATCATTGGCGATTTGATGGTAATGAAATTGCCATTGATACTCTCGGTTTTGGCAGCAGGAGCCTCTAGTTTTTCAGTGTTAATTGGAGCTGAAACTTGAGCTGGTCTGGCTTGTTCAGTCATAGCAACTGAAGTTACCATTGGAGCTTGTTGCACATAGGTTACTTTATCGTCAGTCTTTTTGATAGAGATTTTAAAATCTCCACGTTCAACTTCTACTTCAGTTACACCTGCATCAGAAACTAATTTAATTAGTTCCTTGATTTCTTTTAATTCCATAAATGAATGATTAAGAAGGTCAAAATTATAAAAAAAATGTTTGAATTGTTTTTTGTGAGAAAATTTTAATTCCCGTCATAGGCCCATTTGATATAAATGGCACCCCATGTGAATCCACCTCCAAAAGCAGCTAGTACTAAATTGTCTCCTTTTTTAAGTTTTGATTCCCATTCCCATAAACATAGCGGCAATGTGCCATTCGTTGTATTGCCAAAGTGGTCAATGTTGATCATTACCTTTTCTTTGCCTAGGCCCATTCTTTCGGCTGTAGCATCTATAATTCTTAAATTGGCTTGGTGTGGTACCAACCAAGCTATATCGTCAGCAGTTAAATGATTCCTCTCCATAATTTGAGCAGAAACATCAGCCATTCCGGTTACAGCAAATTTGAAAACAGTTTTCCCATCTTGGAATACAAAATGTTCTTTAGCATCAACTGTTTCGTGAGTAGGTGGTTTCAATGAACCACCAGCTTTTTGATGAAGAAAATGACGACCATGTCCATCAATTTTTAAAACTGAATCGATGATGCCATAGCCATCTTCATTTGGTTCAAGCAATACTGCTCCACAGCCATCTCCGAAAATGATGCAAGTATTGCGGTCGGTATAATCTATGATTGAGGACATTTTGTCTCCACCAACAACCATTACTTTTTTGTATTTGCCGCTTTCAATAAAACGGGCACCTGTTTCTAATGAAAACAGGAAACCTGAACAAGCTGCAGCTAAATCGTATCCAAAGGCGTTTTTTGCACCAATTTTATCGGCCAATAAGCAAGCAGAGGAAGGGAAAATTAAGTCACTGGTTACAGTTGCGAAAATGATCAAATCAATTTCTTCTGCAGTTATGCCTCTTTTTTTGAGTAATCCATTCACGGCCTCAACAGCCATGTCTGAGGTAGCCATTCCGGGCTCTTTCAAAATCCTTCTTTCTTTGATTCCGGTTCTGCTTAGAATCCATTCGTCGTTGGTGTCCACCATTCTTTCTAAGTCTTTATTAGACAGGACAGTTGGTGGAACATAGCCATTTACGGCTGTTATTGCAGCAGTGATTTTACTCATTTTTTAAACTGGGAGGACAACACTTTTAAAAGAGGTTTTAATAATATTTACCAAGTCTGAATTTTGAACTTCTTTGGCAGAAAGTATCATGTTTTTGAAAGCTTTTGCGTTTGAAATTCCATGACCTATAATTACTGGAGCATTGACACCAAGTATTGGTGTGCCTCCATAATTTTCATAGTTGAATCTGTTTATGAATTCATCTTCTACGCCTCTTTTCTTCATAACATAATAAACAGATTCTAATGTTTTGAGTACTACATTACCTGTAAATCCATCACAAACAATTACATCCGCTTTGTCCGATAGGAAATCGCGACCTTCTACATTTCCAATAAAGTTGAATGCAGTTGTTTCTGCCATCATTTGATGAGCAGCAATGGTAACTAAATTTCCTTTTTCTTTTTCTTCACCAATGCTCAACAATGCTACTCTTGGGTTTTCAACTCCATAAACATGCTTCATCATCAATGAACCTAGAATTCCAAATTGAAATAGCACATCAGGTTTACAATCAGCGTTGGCTCCAACGTCAAGAACTACTCCGAATTTGCCATTCAGTTTTGGAACAATTGATGTGATGCTTGGTCTGATTACTCCTTCAATTGGTTTTACAGAAAACATTGAACCAACTAACATGGCTCCGGTATTCCCTGCACTCACAAATGCATCAATTTGTTTTTGAGCCAACATGCCAAAACCAACAGAAATACTTGAATCTTTCTTTTGAGAAATAGCTTTTGTAGGGTGCTCACCCATACTGATTACTTCAGTGGTATGAACAAAATCAAAATCACTCAAAGCTGCGCCGTGTTCCTGAAGCAATGCGATGGCCTGATCTTTGTCTCCAAAAAGAACGATACGAGCAGTTCCAGCCAATTCTTTGTTGGCTTGTATTGCACCAGCAATTGCTTCTTTTGGGGCATAATCTCCCCCCATGATGTCAAAACCAATTTTCATATGCGTGCACTTAGTGCTTAAGAAAGCTTAAATATCTTTTTTCATTTCAGGGAAAGCCAATTTGCCCTTGTAGTAACCGTTCGCAGTTACTCTGTGGCGCAAATGAGTTTCACCAGATGCTGCTTCTACTGTAAGCGTTGGCGTTGCACCTTTGTAATGTGTTCTACGTTTGTCACGGCGTGAGTTCGAGATTTTTCGTTTTGGATTAGGCATAGTCTATTTCTCCTTATTAATTTATTTTAATATATCTTTTAGTTTGTCCCATCTAGGGTCAACATTTTCATCGTCTTCATTGTTGTCACTGAACTTGTTAAGTACAGTTTTGTCACATGGTTTTGGTTCGGGTAAACCATCACAATCTCTTTTAGTTGGCAGTGAAAGCAATACACTCTCGTAAAGGTATTGTTTCAAATCATATCCAATTTCATTTCGATTGAGATAGATCATGTCCGGGTTGTCAAAATTATTGGCTTCACTCATTTTAATGAGAAAGCTGAAATTTTGGTGAACAGGCAATTCAATTGAAACCAAACAGTTGTCGCAACTTACAGATGCGCAGCCTTTTAGCGCTATTTCAATGCCGTACATGTTTTCAGATTTGTCTATTTCAACTGCTGCAGTAACCGAAATTGCTTTGACAGGTGAAAATTCAAATGCTTCCATGAACGTTTGGTCCAATATAAATTCATCTTTGTTCAACCCATGTTGAAGTTTATTGAATTCAATTGTATATGCCTTAGACCCCAAACCCATTTTTCTAGCCTACAAAAATACGGAAATGTTACAAAAAAGTAGAACTTTTTGCTTTTTATTGATAGTCAGATTGTTAAATGTAATTTTTCTAAAAATCAATCCTAAATCGCTCTCTTTTAAAGGGAGTCATAGGCAATGGTTCATGTGTTATTTCCTTGTGAATGTTTCTTTTTCTTAGAATATCCAGTGCTGCATAGATGGCATTTCTGAATGAGGCAGGGTTTGCTTCATTTTTACCTGCAATTGCAAAAGCAGTTCCATGATCAGGAGATGTTCTTACCACAGGGAGCCCCGCAGTAATATTTACCCCATCCATAAATGCAGCTGCTTTAAATGGAATGAGCCCTTGGTCGTGGTACATGGCAAGTACGCCATCATATTGGTGGTGCATACCTGCTCCAAAAAAACCATCTGCAGGAAAAGGTCCAAATAAAATGCAACTGTTTTCTTGCTGTACAGTTTCTACTGCGGGTATGATCAGTTCTATTTCTTCCTTTCCAAGCAATCCACCGTCTCCAGCGTGTGGGTTCAATCCCAACACAGCTATTTTGGGTTTGCCAATGCCAAAATCACTTCTGAGGCTATTGGCAAACAAACGAATTTTACTCACAATGGCTTCTTTTGAAAGCTGTTTGCTGATTTCATTGATTGGGATATGGCCTGTTACCAATGCAACCTTTAGTTCTTGACTTGCAAGAATCATCAAAGGACTACCGCCACATTCTTCTGCAATGTATTCAGTGTGACCAGCAAATTTCCTGTCTGGTACAACAATACTGTTTTTATTGACAGGTCCAGTCACCAATGCATGAATGTTACCATCCACTAAATCTTTGGTTGCAACAGCTAACGATTTGAATGCATATTTTCCGCCCGTTTCATTTGCCTCACCTGGTTTTATATCAACTTCTTCATCCCAAACTATTTTTAAATTGTTCTTTTTAGGATGTAATTGGTCGAGCGTTTGTATTTGGTGGAAATTTAATTCAGCCAAGTTTAATTGTTTCTTCCAAAATGAGATAGTTTTGGGAGAGCCATATACCAAGGGGGTACAATAATTTAAAATTCTATTGTCTTGAAGTGTCTTTAAAATAACCTCAACCGAAATGCTATTGATATCGCCAATACTGATTCCAATGATAGGTAGTTTACTCATTATTTTTTGGGGCTTACATAGTTTTGGATAAAATCGAAAATCAAACGTACACCTACACCAGTTCCATTTTTTCCTCTGTATGTATCTGTTGAAGATAAAAATGCAGGGCCGGCAATGTCAAAATGCATCCAATCATAGTCAGTAAAATGTGCTAAGAATTTGCCTGCAGTAATGGCTCCACCTATTGGACCTCCAATGTTTTTTAAATCGGCAATATCACTTTTAATCAGTTTACCGTAGTCGTCCCAAAAAGGAAATTCAACCAAGCGCTCACGTACATTGTTGCCACTTTGTTTGAGTTTTTCTTTGGTTTTATCTGGAGCATTTCCCATGCATACAATGCCATATTGGCCAATGGCGGCGGCGGCTGCACCAGTTAAAGTAGCAAAATCCAGTACCAATTCTGGTTTGTATTTTTTAGCATAAGCCAAAGCGTCTGCCAAAATCATTCGGCCTTCAGCGTCAGTATTCAAAACCTCTACTGTTTGCCCATCATACATGTGAATGACATCTCCAGGTGTATAGGCATTTTCGCCAGGTCTGTTGTCTGTAGCTGGAACCAATGCTATGACATGTACATTTAACTTTGCTTTTGCAATGGCATACATGGCGGTACCTACAGCTGCTGCTCCTGCCATGTCACATTTCATGGTATCCATGCCACTGGTTGGTTTTAAACTCAAGCCTCCAGTGTCGTAAACAACACCTTTCCCTACTAATACAACAGGCTTTTTATTAATTGGTTTTGCAGGTTTGTATTCAGCAATTGTAAATGTTGGCGGGGTTTTACTGCCTTTGTTTACAGCCAACAAACCGCCCATTTTTAGTGTTTGAATTTGAGATTTATTCAAAACAGATACTTTGAATCCTGACTTTTTACCCATTTTGGCAATTTCCTCTGCAAGTTTAGTTGCAGACAAATAAGATTGGGGTTCATTCACCAAATCTCTGGCCATGTATACAGCTTCGCATACACTGTGCAAATTTGAAATGGCCGACTGAATATTTTGTTGGGTATGTATGTGCAATTGTTTAATTGAGTTTGGCTTATTTTCTTTGGTTTTGTACTTAAGGAATTGGTAATTACTCAGTAGGAGGCCTTCTGCAAACGCCATTGCATCAATTGCTTCAAATCCAGAAATTTGAACTTGAGTTTGTTTGTCACTGTTCAACAGATTGGTTAATTTATTTCCCAAACAACGCAACTCTTCTGTGCGTTCATTTTTGTCAGAGCTGAGGCCATCTTTGTGCTGAAAATAAAACTTATCTGTCAAAAGAGTTATGCAAACAAAATAAGTTTTGTCTGCAAAATAGGTTTGTATCAATTTGACACTTTCAGGCGTCAATCCAATTTTTTTGAAATCAGTTTTGTTGTCAACTAAGTATAGGCTGTGGCATTTTTTTGCCAAAGATTTAATAGATTTTACTTCAATCATACAGCAAATTTAGTTTTTTAAATGGGGTAATCAACTATGAAAACGAATCATTCATTAGCCTTTGGGTCATATTTAAGCTAATATGAAGGTATTTCAAAATAAAACCTTTCCTATTCCAACAAAATATAAGAATTTGCAAACATGTCTGATAAAGTAAAAGCCAAGAAACATTTAGGCCAACATTTTTTAACTGATGAGGTAATAGCTGATGCAATTGTTGAGGCTTTACAGTGTAAGGTTTCAGTGATTCCGGTTTTGGAAGTTGGGCCAGGCATGGGAGTGCTTACCCAGCGTTTGCTGAAGTATGAAAATTTACAAGTTTGGGCCTCTGAGATAGATAAGGAATCGGTTGTTTATTTGACTCAAAAATTTCCAATGCTTGAAAAAAGGCTCCTGAGTCAAGATTTTTTAGCAATGGATTTGAAAGCCATTGTAAATTCAGAGCTGGCAATTATTGGGAATTTCCCCTACAATATTTCCTCCCAAATAGTCTTTAAAATTTTAGACAACGTTGAACAAATTCCTATCATGGTTGGGATGTTTCAGAAAGAAGTGGCAGAACGTATTTGTGCAAAACCTGGTGGCAAAGAATACGGAATTATTAGCGTATTGACTCAGGCATTTTACCATACCGAGTATTTGTTTACAGTTCCTCCACATGTATTTGATCCACCACCAAAAGTTGAATCAGGGGTAATGAGGATGCTCAGAAAAAATGATCAATTGTCTGTTTCTGTTGTAAAGTTAAAAAAAGTTGTAAAGACAGCGTTCAATCAAAGAAGAAAAAAACTGAGAAATGCGGTTTCTGTTTTTGGTTTGTCTGATGAGCATTTAGGGGATTATGCAGCAAAAAGAGCTGAGGAACTCAGCTTAGATGATTTTATACAATTGGTAAATTTAATAGACTTGAACGGTAAATGGAATTGAATTTAATTGACAAAAACTACGTCAAACTTATTAAAGAGTTGCTTGGCAATGGTTCATTGGAAGCATTGAACAATTTGTTGATTCAACTTCATCCAGAAGACTTGGTTGTTTTAATCAATCAATTGTCTTTAGATGAACGCATAGCCATACTTTCACAAATAAGCAGGGAAATGCTAGTAAAGGTGCTTGTCAATTTAGACGAGCCCACAAGAGAAATGTTTTTTGAATCTTACTCACCTTCTGAAATAGCTAATGAATTCATCGAAATCATGGATTCAGATGATGCCGCTTTTATTTTGGCTGAATTGCCTGAACAAATAAAAGATGAAGTGCTCAGTAATCTGGCTGATATTACATATGCAAGTCAGCTACTGTCTTTGTTGAATTATAAAGAAAATACTGCCGGAAGTTTGATGGCTGTAGAATTGGTCAAGACAGCTTTAAACGCAACTGTCAATTCTTGCATTGAAGAAATCAGAAACCAAGCTGAAAATGTGAACTCTATTTATGTGGTTTATGTTGTTGATGAGTTTGAACGTTTGGTAGGATTGATAACCCTAAAAAATCTAATTCTTGCTAGCCCTGATGCATTGATAGCAGAGGTTTGTAACAAACAAGTGATTTCTGTTTCAACCTCTGCATCCATTGAGGAAATAGCGAATGTTACTCGTAAATATGATTTAGTTGTATTGCCAGTTGTAGATGCTATTGGCAGGTTGGTTGGAAGAATTACCGTTGATGATGTGGTAGAAATCATGCATGACGAGGCAGACGAAGATTACCAATTGATGTCTGGTATTACAGAGGATGTTGTTTCAACCGATAAAGTATGGATTTTATCAAGAGCTAGGTTGCCTTGGTTGGTTATTGGTTTGTTTGGAGGGATTGCTAGTTCAAGGTTTTTGGAATTGTATGAAGACCAGATTCGGATACATCCAGAAATGGCATTTTTTATGCCATTAATTGCTGCAATGGGAGGGAATGCAGGTGTACAATCATCGGCCATTGTGGTTCAGGGATTGGTGAATGATACCCTTGGAACCAAAAACATTGTTCAAAAAATTTTAAAAGAGTCAAGAGTGGCATTGTTGAATGGATTTATTTGCTCAGCCATTATTTTACTTTATGGGTTCTTTTTTGCACCAAATTCAAACATGTCTGGCGTTGTTGCTTTGGCATTGATGACAGTGATAGTTTTTGCTTCAATTTTTGGCACAATGGTTCCTATGATGCTGCACAAATTAAAAATAGATCCTGCAATTGCAACAGGTCCATTCATTACTACTACTAATGACTTATTGGGCATTGCCATATATTTTTCATTGGGTCATTTGTTTTATCATCCTTGATGATGCAACCTTGATCGACACAAATTTTACTTGGTTATCATGAGCAAGTCTGTTCAAGTTTATATCATTGATGATGTTTCTCCGATTTTAACGGAGGGTCTTGCAATGCGAGGTTATGAAGTTATTTATGAACCCGAGGCTACCAAAGACCAAGTGATGATGAGATTGGAAACAATTCAGCCTGAAATACTCGTTGTAAGGTCTAAGCTAAACATTGATGCAGCTTTTTTAAACTCGGCAAAAAGGCTTCAATTGATTGCAAGAGCGGGAGCTGGAATGGACAATATTGCTGTTTCAACAGCTGAAAAATTAGCTATTCAATGCATCAATGCAGGAGAGGCTAATGCAGATGCAGTTGGAGACCACACCTTAGGTGTTTTGTTAAATGGATTGAGAAATATCTCTAAATCATTTGCAGAAATAAAAAATGGGTTGTGGTTGAGAGCAACAAATAGAGGTGTTGAATTGTCCAATAAAACGGTTGGCATTATTGGTTATGGAAACACTGGCAAGGCTGTAGCAAAAAGACTTGTTGGTTTTGGGTGTAAGGTATTGGTTTATGATAAGTATCTCCAAAACTTTGGGAATGAATACCATTTAGAATCTGATATGCAAACCATTTTTGAAGAAGCAGATATATTGTCCTTACACATTCCTCTGACTGATGAAACCAATGCGCTGGTAGATGGTGCATTTTTGTCAAAATTCAAAAAGCCTATTTTTTTAATGAATTTAAGTAGGGGCGGAATTGTCAAAACTGCTGATTTGATACAAGCCATTCAAACAGGTAAAATTACAAAATGTGCACTTGACGTTTTGGAAAATGAAGATTTGGCAAATTTGACTCCTGAACAAAAAAAAGAATTTAACTTTTTGATTGAATCAGATTGCGTAACACTTACTCCACATATTGGAGGCTGGACAAGAGAGAGTTACGATAAAATTTCAAAAGTATTGTTGAAAAAAATAATAGAAATCAATGAAAAATAAGCAGGTTAAACACAGTCATTTAGATGACGAATTTGTTAAATTCCTTTTAACTGATTTATTTTACGACTCTTATTTTAGAATAGCTATTAGTAAATTATAAGTAAATGAAGAAAATATACTCACTACTCGTATTTGTATTTGTGATTCAGTTTGGGCTTTATGCTCAGTCTGGTATGGGAACAATCAGGGGAAAAGTAATTGATGGCAAAACCAAAAAACCATTGGATTATGTCAGCATTACCATTAAACTGAATGGGGTTGCAAAAGCTACAGCTCTTTCTGATGATGAAGGTGCATTTATTATTAAAGCTTTACAACCGGGCGAATATGAGTTGTATGCTACTTATGTTGGATATCCTAATACCACTTTAAAGGGAATTTATGTAGGTGCTGAAGAAGATAAATTCATTGATTTTTCAATGTCAGCAGACAATGAATTAAAAGAAGTAGTTGTAACTGTTAAAAAAGAATTGATTGACCGTGGTGGTGTTAAAGGAGGAAAGTTAACTTCACAAGAGATCATGAAATCGCCTGTGAGGAACGTAAACTCTATAGCAAATACAGTATTGGGAGTAGAATCAAGAAATGGATCAACGCCAAACTTTAGGGGGGCAAGAGCAGAAGGAACTGCATATTATATAGACGGTGTCAGAGTAAATGCAGGAGCAAACAGTATTCCTCAAAACGCCATTGATCAAATTCAAGTGATTACAGGAGGTACACCAGCACAGTACGGAGACTTTGTGGGTGGTGCTATCAGTATAACTACAAAAGCGCCAACTAAAAACTTTAACAGAGGCTTAGAAATTATAACTGCATCGCCATTCAATGGTTGGTTGGACAACTCTCATTACAATCAAGTACAAACTTTGATTTCAGGTCCTATAAAATCAATCAACAAAGGTCGTGGTTCGGAAGAGCGTGTTTTACTTGGATTCTTATTCTCTGGATCATTTACATACAGCAGAGACGGTTCTTTACCAGCTGTAGATTTGTATCAAGTGAAACCAGAAAAGCTGAAAGATTTACAAAACACGCCTTTGGTGCCAAGCGCATCAGGGACTTTGTTCAATGCAGCTGAATACCTAAGAGCTTCAGATTTAGAAAAAGTAAGCTTCAGACAAAATGCAGCGGGTTACTCTGTTAACATTAGTGGAAACTTCAATTACCAACCATCTAGAAATGTAAATGTTAGATTAGGTTATTTTGGTAACATGTCACAAGGAAGAAACTGGAGTTCATTCAATTCTCTTATGAACAATGAGAACAATTCATTGTCTAAGTCGAATGTATTTAGAACCTATGTACAGTTAACTCAAAATTTTGGAAAAGACGCCGAGAAGAATAAAGATGATGCTGCAAAAAATGGTGGTATCAGTAACGCATTTTACTCAGTAAGGTTATCATATGAGCGCATTGCTTCAGAAAGCATGGATGCAACATTTGGAGATAATTATTTTGATTATGGATACTTGGGTAAATTTACAACCTATCAAGCACCAACTTTTTCAAGAGTAGTAAAAGGATTTGGCCAAGCTGCTGACAGCTTCTTGATGGACAATGGTAAATACATACGTTTAACCAATTATTACAGACAATCAGGAACTGTAGACACTGCATATACCTTCGAGCAAGCAGACATCAACACAGTTAGAGGAAATTACACCAAGGCATTGTACAATTTCTTAGGTGCAGGAAATATTTCAAATTTAGGAACAGTTAGACAGTTTGGCGGATTAATCAACGGAGACAATCCCAATGGTATCTACTCTAACATGTGGAGTAATGTTGGAACCAATGGAAATGGATACTCTAAAGGATTGTCTGAAATATACACCTTGTACATCATGAGTGAGTTCAGTATTGCACCTAAAAGCAATCCAAAAGCTAAGCATGAAATTCAAGTTGGAATTACTGGTGAGCAACAATTCAGAAGATCATACAGCTTAAGTACAAACGGACTTTGGTCTTTGATGCGTTTGAATGCAAACAGACAATTCTTAGGTTTAAATACTTCAAGCGATAGTGCTATTTTGAAATTCGATCAAAATGGAGTTTTTCAAGACACTGTTTGGTTCAACAAACGCATTGTTGCTGACCAACAAACCAATTTTGATAAAAATTTAAGAAACCGTTTGATTGCCAATGGCGCCGTTGATGCCAATGGAAACCCAATCAATGAGTACAGTTTTATAGATGTCAATTCTTACAAACCAAGCACCTATTCATTAGACATGTTCAATGCGGATGAATTGCTTAACAATGGTAATTCAATTGTAAGTTATTCGGGTTACGACCATTTAGGAAATGTTGTACGTAAAAAACCATCTTTAGATGATTTCTTAAACAATCCTACTTCAAGATTATTGCCCGCTTATCAACCAACTTACCTTGCTGCATGGGTTCAAGATAAGTTTGTGTTCAAAGATTTGATAGTTCGAGTAGGACTTAGAATGGAAAGATTTGATGCCAATCAGCCTGTACTCAAAGATCCATACAGCATGGCACCAATTTACACAGTAGGCGAAGTAAAAGGTAGTAGTGAAAGCAGATTTAGCAATTTGAAGAACCAAATACCTTCAACAATTGGTGACGATTATGCCATCTATGTCAACAATGAAAAATTCGGTGATGGTGGCCAAAGTGCTAGTTTAAATGTTGCAGGTTTCAGGAGTGGCAACAACTGGTATGATAAAAATGGTAACCCTGTAACCGACCCACAGCAAATAGCTAGAGATGCAGGAACAACAAGAAATACACCATTGTTAATTGACCCATCAAATCCAAATAGACCTACAGCAGCTTCTTTTAAAGATTACGAGCCAGATGTAAAACTATTGCCAAGGGTTTGGTTCTCATTCCCAATTTCAACAACAAGTCAGTTTTTTGGTACCTATGATATCTTAACGCAAAGACCTTCTGCCAATGTTGGTCAGATAGACGATTACTACTTTCTTCAAAATAGATTGAGTGGTGGTGCAATCGCGAACCCAGATTTGAAAATGACACAGGTAACCGACTACGAAATTGGTTTCCGTCAGCAAATTGGACAGGATGCTGCTTTAGGAATCATTGCATCCTACAGGGAATATAGAAACATGGTTCAATTGTACAGATACATTCAAGCATGGCCTAACGATTACAACACTTTTGGTAATTTAGATTTTGCAACCGTAAAAAGTATTGGTCTTGAATATAATATCAGAGAGTTAGGTAATGTCTCTTTGGGCGCCAATTACCAATTACAATTTGCAGATGGTACGGGTTCAAATGCTACATCGAGTGGAGCATTGGTTCAGGTAGGTTTACCTACTTTGAGAACAATCTTCCCACTTGATTTTGATACCAGACATACTGTTAAATTGAGTTTTGACTACCATTACAAATCTGGAAAAGAATACGATGGACCAGTTGTTGCAGGTAAAAAGATTTTAGAAAATGCAGGCTTGAATTTTATTTTCACAGCTTATTCAGGCAGACCTTACACCCAGAACATGATTGCAACTCCTGACGGTGTTCAATCAGGTGTTGTAGTAAGAAGTCCATTAAAAGGAACCATCAATGGTGCTAATTTGCCTCCACAGTTCAATTTAGATTTAAACATTGACAAGAATTTTGAATTCAAACAAAAGAAAATTGATGGTAGCACTACATTCTACAGATTGAGGGTTTTCTTATGGGTTCAAAACTTGTTAAATACTGCCAATGTAACTTCAGTGTTTAGGTATACAGGAAGTGCATACAACGATGGTTTCTTGGCATCTCCTCAAGCTCAAGAACAGATTAGAACTGCAACCGACCAACAGTCATATGTTGACTTGTACAATGCAAGGATGCTAAATCCAGATAGGTTTAGCTTGCCAAGATTAACCCGTATTGGAGTTGCCCTTTATTTTTAATATAAAAGTATCATGATTAATATGAATAAATTACATTCGAAATTTTTGTTGAAAACAGGACTACTGTTGTCAATGCTTGCACTGTCAAATGTTGGTGTTGCAAAAGAAGTAATTGGACTTGGCAAACGTGGTGCAGATCAGCTTCTTAAAAAGGCTGGTGGTTGTGAACCAGCTTCTCAGCAGAAAGATTTAGACATCAACAATGTGAGAACTACTATTTTAAATGGTGGTGACATGTGGTGGAACCTGAGTAACGCCAGATATGAAGTGCCTAAAGTAGGAACGGGTCAAGTTTCAAAGCATTCCTTGTTTGCTGGTGCTTTATGGATTGGTGGTATTACTCAAGGTAACTTGAGAATTGCAGCTCAAACCTACCGTCAAAGTGGTAACGATTATTATCCAGGACCTCTACAAGTAGATGGCGCATCAAAAGGTTCTGTGTCTAAAGAAACCTGTAAAGCATACGACCAAATATGGAAAATCACTTTACAAGAAATAGATCAATTTAGAAACAATCCCGATAATTGGAGCAATGCCCCCGATGCCATCACTACATGGCCTGGAAATGGAAAGGCTGGGGAAGCAAGAATACTTGCACCATTTGTAGATTATAATGGCGATGACATTTATGATCCAGTTTCTGGTGATTACCCATCTTTTGACCAAAACAATCCTCAAAATATTCCTGACATGATGTTGTATATGATATACAATGACAAAGGAAATATTCACTCAGAAACAGAAGGTATGGCAATTGGTGTGGAATTACACACTCAATGTTTTGGCTATTCTACAAATGATGAAGTAAACAACATGACGTTTTACAGAACCACAATTTATAATAGAGGTTCTGAAACAGTTGACAGCTGTATTTTTGGTCAATGGGTTGATGCAGATTTAGGAAACTATTCTGATGATTATGTGGAGTGTGATGTAAAAAGGAATTTAGGAATGTGTTACAATGGAGATGACAATGATGAAGGTATTTTAGGATATGGTTTGAATCCTCCAAGTGTTGGTGTAAATTTCTTTGAAGGCCCAAGAAGACCTGATGGTACCGAGATTGGCTTGACTAAATTTGTTTATTATAACAACGACTTTTCAGTTACAGGAAATCCACGTAGACCAGAACATTATTGGAATTATTTAAACGGCAGATGGACCGATGGTTTAAGCATAACATATGGTGGAAACGGTAGAGGTGGAACAGATACTGCTTCATTCATGTTCCCTGGTTCATCAGATCCTGCAAATAGAGAAGCTTGGACAGAAAAAATTGCAAATAACCAGCCTGGAGACAGAAGGTTTATGCAAACAGCAGGACCTTTTAGTTTGTTACCTGGTGCAAGAAACGAAGTAACAATTGCAGTAGTATGGGCAAGAGCTACAACAGGCGGTTCAACAGGATCTTTTAATTTATTGAAAGAAGCATCAGACAAAGCCTACGTGTTGTACAACAATAACTTTAAATTCATTGATGGACCTGCCATTCCAACTATGGAAATTACCGAGTTAGACAGAAAATTAATCATCAACATAACTAATTATCAAAAAACAGAGGCTTATGTAGATTCAAGTGCTGGCCTATGTGATGATAAAACTTTATATAAATTTCAGGGCTACCAAATTTTTCAAACTAAAACCAGCTCACCTCCAGGAGATATCTATAACAGTGATGAAGCAAGATTGGTTGCACAATGTGACATTGCTGATGGGGTAAATATGATTGTTAACATTGTGAATGATCCTGATTTGGGTAGTACAAAGAAAATAATGGTAACTGGTGCTGATAAAGGAGTTCAACACAGTTTTGAAATTACCAAAGACTTGTTCTCAACTGCATCTGACCAAACGCTGATAAATTTCCAAAATTACCATTACTACTTAGTTGCTTATTCTAGTGCTGTAAATTGTTCTAAAGAACAAACACAATACTTAGCGGGTCGTAAAAGGTTTGATGGTTCTGCAAATACAACCTACATGGCAGTTCCACACAAATCAGCACCTCACGCCAACGGCACTACTTTAAATGCTGATTATGGTGATGGTCCTGAAATACAAAAAATAGAAGGTATCGGAAATTCGGGTCTTGACATTCAACTGTCTGAAGAAACAATCCTAAAAGCCTTGTTAGCTCCATATTATGTAGAAGTTCCAAAATACAAAATTGGTTTTGGTCCGGTAATGGTAAAAGTGATCAATCCGTTTAAAATTCCAAAAGCTAATTTCGAATTGCGATTCATTGATACCTCTAACTCTGATAAATCAATTCAGTTGAATGGAGATACCGCTTTTTGGACACTTAAAAATTTAACAACAGGTGAAGTTGTCAGAGCTGAACGTTCTTTGGGCTCTCCAAATGAACAAGTATTCTCAAACTGGGGAATTAGCATTACTACTCAACAAACCCTTTCATTGGGTAATCCTGATGATGCCAACGATATAAGCAATGGTTATGTAAGTGGATCACTAACGTTTGAAAATCCAAATTATGTTTGGTTAACAGGTGTACCTGATGAAGCTGCTCCAATTTCTCAATTCAATTGGATCAGAGCTGGAAAGAATGGTGACCCAGAGTACGGCAACTTTCATGAGCATGATTTTGCTGCAGGTTCAAAAGCTCCAAAAAGCCCCATAGATCCTAGAAAAGCATTCAGTAAAATAATAGGTGGAACTTGGGCTCCATATGCATTGGCCGCAAGAGCTGTTGCTTCTGATAGTAGACAGTCTACATTTGGTCCTGCTTGGGCAGTTGCGTCTGATGGTAAAGGCTCTGCTGGAAATGGAGGTTATTCTACAGACAATCAGTTGTCTGAATTGCAAGGAGTTGACTTGGTTATGACCAACGATAAATCGTTGTGGACACGTTGTGTTGTAGTAGAGGCTGGAGAGAATTTTAACTTAACCGTTGGAGGAGCAGTTAAATTGAATAGAAGAAAATCTGCTTCAGTTGATAAAAATGGTAAGCCTGATGGCACCGGAAATGGAATGGGATGGTTCCCTGGTTATGCAGTAAATGTAGAAACTGGCGAACGTTTGAATATTATGTTTGCTGAAGATTCTTCATTACCAACTGAAAATGGAAATGACATGATTTGGAATCCAACAGGAAATTACATTTCTAACAATATTGGTGGCATGGAGTTCTTGTTTGGAGGAAAACACCATGTATACATTATGGGAACCAAAGCATTTAGATCAACCCCAACCAGCCCTGTGAGCTACAGAGGTCCAAGGTATGATGAAGGTAAAAGTTACGATAGTTTATTTACTTTAATTGAAAATGGTAGCAATGCAACTTTATTAAAAAGGTACTTGTATGCTCAAGCTATGTGGGTAACAATGCCTATTACTCAACCAAAATATCCAATGTTAAGCATTGAGCAAGGTTTAATCCCAACCAAAACAACTGTGAAGTTGAGGGTGAAAAGACCTTATGCTTCCTTCACGAATACATCTAGTGTTTTGGAAAACAATGGATTGCCTTTGTACAGATTTTCAACGGATAATATTGCCCCATCAATAGGAACTCCTGAGGCAAGAAAAACTGCATTAGATTTAGTGTCAGTTTCACCAAATCCTTACTATGCTTATGCTGGATATGAAGATCCAAACAATCAATTGGACGCAAGAGTTAGGTTGACTAATTTGCCAAAGTTCTGTGTGGTTTCTATCTATACACAAAGCGGGTTTTTGGTAAGAAGAATTAGAAAAGATGATGATTCTAGAACATACATAGATTGGAATTTGAAAAATGATGCCAATGTTCCTATTTCGAGTGGAATCTATCTGATACATGTTTATGACGGTAGCTCTGAAAAAGTAATCAAGTGGTTCGGAATTATGCGTAAAACAGATTTTGATACTTTTTAATTGCTACAGTTATTTACCATTTTGAAAAAGAAAATTGACATGAATAATAATATTAAAATAGGTTTGTTAGTGACACTGCTTTCTGGTTTTTCAGCATTTGCTGGTAATCCTGATAGAGCAGGTGGAGCTGGCGCAACGCAATTGGTTGTGAATCCGTTTGCTCGTTCTGCTGGTTTAGGAGGTATCGGAACCGCCAATGTAAGAGGTGTAGAATCTTTTTACTTGAACATTGGGGGCTTAGCTTACACAACTGGTACTGAAGTAGCTTTTAGTAGAATGAATTATTTTGCAGGAACAGGAATAAGTATCAACAACTTAGGATTAGCGCAATCAATTGGAGAAGAAGGTAGTGGTGGGGTTTTGGGTTTAGGGATTACGTCTTGGGATTTTGGAGACATTCCTATCACCTCATTTGACAATCCTGATGGTACATTGCCTAGCTATAGACCTCAATTGTTGAATTTAAATGCATCTTATTCTAAACAGTTTTCAAATAGCATCACCGGTGGTGCATTGTTGAGAATTGTTTCTGAAGGTACTGCAGATGTAAGAGCCTCAGGTGTTGCTATGGATTTTGGTGTGCAATACCAAACCTCATTCAATGCCAAAATGAAGAAGATTAAAAAAGAAGATTTCAGATTAGGCATTTCAGTTAGGAATATTGGACCAGACTTAACTTACAGAGGAGCTGGTTTGTCTTTCAGGGCAATCAATACCTCTACAGGTGCAGATAGGAGGGCCTTATTTGATGCTGATTACTTTAACTTACCTGCATTGGTGAATATTGGATTGGCTTATGACATGCGTTTAGATAAAAATGACAATACCTATTTTCATAGATTAACAGCTAACGGTAACTTTCAATACAATGCTTTTCAGTCTAACGTGTTAGGCCTTGGTGCTGAATATGCATACAAAGAAATGTTTATGTTAAGAGGTGCTTATTTAATGCAAGAAGCAAATGGTTTCAAGCACAATCCAAGTAATCCAAGTAACTTGGCATCAGATTATGGTTTTTGGGGAGGTTTAACTTTACAAATGCCAATTTCTAAAAATGGAACTTCGTTCGCATTAGATTATTCTTATGCCCCAACCAGAATTTTTAATGGAATGCATACAGTTGGCATTCGTTTGACTATTTCAGGTAAATAAAAAAAAACGTATCATTGTATATGAAGAAAAGGAAACGTTCCGACTTGTCGGAACGTTTCCTTTTCTGTTTAATCAGTAATTAAGCGCATTATGGCAGAAATAAATTATGTTACAAAAGAAGGTTTAGAGAAATTACACAAGGAATTACATGACTTGAAGTACGTTCAACGACCTTTTATTTCAAAACAAATTGCAGAGGCAAGAGACAAAGGGGACTTA
Source organism: Bacteroidota bacterium (assembly GCA_027491355.1). Classification (GTDB taxonomy): domain Bacteria; phylum Bacteroidota; class Bacteroidia; order UKL13-3; family UKL13-3; genus CAISCU01. The sequence goes on along the minus strand of JAIXWI010000033.1, from coordinate 85,784 downwards.
AGCGAGAATGCAGAATACCATGCAGCAAAAGAAGACCAAGGTTTGTTAGAAACCAAAATTGCCATGTTGGAAGATCTTATTACCAAAACCCGTATCATCGATGAAACCAAATTGGATACAAGCAAAGTAATGATGTTGTCTAAAGTGAAAGTCATTAACAAACAGACAAACAAAGAACTCGTATATACTTTGGTGAATGAAAAAGAGGCAGATTTGAAATCTGGAAAGATTTCATTTAAATCACCAATTGGGATAGGATTGATGGGAAGAAAAGTAGGTGAAATTTGTGATGTACAAGTACCTGCAGGATTAATTAAATTAGAAATCATAGAAATTTCTCTGTAATGACGAGTATCTTCTCTAAGCTCATAGCTGGTGAAATTCCCTCATATAAAATTGCTGAGGATGACCATTATTATGCATTCTTAGATATTCAACCATTGACTGTAGGACATACTTTGGTAGTGCCAAAAAAAGAAATTGACTATATTTTTGACTTGGACGATTCAACTTATACTGGGCTGCAACTTTTTGCTAAAAGTGTAGCTAATCAAATAAAAAGGGCTTTTCCAGATAAGAGAATAGGGGTGGCTGTAATAGGTTTGGAGGTTCCACATGCCCACATCCATTTGATACCCTTTATTCAAGTGTCTGAAATGAATTTTTCTAACCCTAAATTGGAACTTACCAAAGACCAATTTTTAGAGATAGCTGCTAAAATAAAATCAGCGTAATCATTCAGTTTTTTACAACTTCTTGATGATCTTTTCTGGGTTGTTGTTTACAAAACTAGCCCAGCTCTGAGCTTTCTTTTTACTTGTTACTTTCTTGCTTGCTGTTTTCAGTTCAGGTTTTTCTGATTGTATAAAATGACAAAATGCTGCAGCCAATCCATCCGTAGCATCAAAAAACTGTGGGCCTTCTTTGAATTTGAAAAGGTGTTGTAGCATGCTTGCAACTTGCTCTTTACTGGCATTGCCGTTCCCTGTAATGGACTGTTTTATTTTTTTAGGGGAATATTCTGTAACTGCCAATTCTCTATTCATAGCCGCAGCAATGGCAACACCCTGTGCCCTCCCTAATTTAAGCATTGATTGAACGTTTTTGCCGTAGAATGGAGCTTCTATGGCTAATTCGTCAGGTTTGAACTCATCTATTAAGCCAGTGGTGCGTTCAAATATTTTTTTTAGCTTTAGCGCATAGTCATCATACTTGTCAAGTTTGAGAACGCCCATTCCGAGTAAAACAGTTTCTTTTCCTTTACAAAGAATAATACCATATCCCATTACCTGAGTTCCGGGGTCAATTCCCAAAATAATTCTTTCTTTCATAGGTCGACTATATTTGGTTTAGGGCTGATCTGTTTGTTTCTTTGTTTTCAAACATAGTACTATTCCAATATGAACTCAACAATTAATTTTAAGCAGCTGTATACTGTGTTAAAATGGATGCTTTCTGTTGGGATATTTAGTTATGTTTTATATGAATCTTATAGTAAAGTAATTCTAGGACAAACAACATTTCAGTCGCAATTGAATTTGTCCGAAAATTTTTACTCACTGGGTTGTTGTATTTTGTTCCTTGGAATTTTAAATATTTTAATTGAAGCTTTCAAATGGCGCTATTTAATGAAACCATTTGAAAAAATAACATGGTTTACAGCTTTTGCTTCTGTTTTTACGGGCTTGTCTTTTGCAGTAATCACTCCTAATAGAATTGGAGACTTAGCAGGTAAAGCCATGCAATTAAAATCAACTCCTAAATCTAAAGGTTTTTTGATTGCACTGATAGGTCATTCCGCACAATTTATAGTTATAAGTATCATTGGTGTTTTTGCCCTAACAAGGTTCTACTCAATTAATAATAGCTTAATAGAATTTGGATTGATTGTTTTTTCAATTGCTTTGTTTGTTTCATACTTAAAACTGCCTAATTTAATAGATTGGCTTGCTCACTTTAAATGGTTGATGAATGCCAAAAATACATTTGATGGGATGACTGTTTTTACATTCAATCAAAAAGTAAATGTATTGTTCTTGTCATTCATAAAGTATTTGGTTTTTGTGTCCCAATTTTACCTCCTTTTGATTTTTTATGGCATTGAAATTTCAATTGATAATGGAATGACTGCATTGTTTGCAATGTATTTGGTTCAGCTTTTTGTGCCCTCTTTTTTGTTGCTAGAATTAGGCGTGAGGGGAGCTACTGCAGTTTATTTTATTGGTAACTATTCCTCCATGATTTCAAGCACATTATTGGCCTCTTATTCATTGTGGATTTTAAACATTGGTTTGCCTGCAATCATTGGATTGTATTTTTTTAATAACAAAACTGCGTGAACTACTTTGAACTCATACAAATTATTTTATTGATAGCATACCTATTGCTCATCCTATATTTTTTTATGGGTTGGGGTTTGATAGAACCTCCAATTGAATTCAACAAGGAGGGTAAACACCATCAATTTTCAATCATTATATCTGCTAGGAATGAGGCAGGTAGCATTGAAGAAAATTTAAATGATTTATTGAAACAGTCTTATTCAATAGCTCATTTTGAGTTGATAGTTATCAATGACCACTCTGAAGATTCAACGTTAACAATACTTCATCAATTCAAAGAAGCCAATCCTACATTTCCCATTCAAATTGTTGATTTGAATTTTTATCCTGTTGTTTCAAATAAAAAACAGGCCATTACACTAGGTGTTGAATTGGCAAAATTTGAATGGATTGTTTTAACAGATGCCGACTGTACACGACATCAAAATTGGTTATCTGCATTGAATTGTTTAATTAATAAACAATCGCAATTAAATTTTATTTATGCTCCTGTTTGTTTAAAAGCTACTAATTGGTTCGAAAAGTTGCAAGCTCTTGAATTTGCAGGTTTATTAGGAATTGGTGCTGGAAGTATCAAGCTCAATACCCCCAATATGTGTAGCGCAGCAAATTTAGCTTTTAAAAAAGAAGCATTTAATCGTGTTAACGGTTATGAAGGGAACCAACACATTGCTTCTGGTGATGATGAATTTTTAATGCATAAAATTCATAAAATGTTTCCAGGTTCACTTTCTTTTTTAAAAGATGCAACCGCTATTGTATACACTAAAGCTGCACCTGACCTAAAACAATTTATTGAACAAAGGAAAAGATGGGTTTCAAAGAGTACAAAATATGAGAACAAAACCATTACACTCATTTTGATTGGGGCTTATGTTTTGAATTTAATGATAGCTTTTGATTTGATCATGTTGGTATGGGATATAAACTGGTTCAAGTTAGGGGTGCAAATGTTGTGTTTGAAAACAATCATTGAAGGGCTATTTCTATATTCAGTTTTAAAGTTTTTTAAAATAGAATCGTACATTTGGTTTTTATCTATTGCTGCACCCATGTATGTAATTTATGTAATTGTAATAGGATTGCTTGCAAATATTAAATCGTATCATTGGAAAGGAAGAATTCATTAGAGATTATGGAAATAAGTCAGATAGAGTGGGATGTATTGAATTGCGTTTATTTTGTTGAAACCTTCGATAAAATTTTAGAAGAAGTAGCTGCACCTGTACCTGTAGTTGCAGATGTGATAAAAACATTGATTCATAAAAAAATGATAGTTTCTATGTGCTGGGATGAACAAAAGCAAGATTATATCAGGAGTTTCATGTATGATTCAGACAATATGCAGGCCTATGCTTATTTAATAACCAAAGAAGGTTTATTAGCACACAATTCTTTGTAACATGATTGATAAGGTAAGAGGCATAGTGATTGGGTCTGTTCCTTATGCAGAGAATGCTGTAATTTTAAGAATTTACACAGACCAATACGGCTTACTTGCTTTTATGGTAAATGGGGTAAGGTCTCGAAAAGGAACAATCAAACCTTCTCAAATTCAATTGTTGAATTTACTTGAATTGGACATCAGTTTTCAACAAAGTAAATCTCTTCAAAGAATCAAAGATTTAAAAGTAAACCCTGTATTGAATCAAATTCATTTTGATATCAGAAAAGGTGCAGTAGCAATGTTTATTGCTGAGTTGGTTCAAAAATGTATGAAGGCAGAGAATCAAAAAGATGAGCAATTGTTTGAGTTTTTGTTTCATATCATTCAATTTATAGACATACAACAGCAGGGAATTGCAAATTTGCCAGTTTATTTTTTGGTTCATTTTACCAAGTATTTAGGTTTTGCTCCTGCAGTTAATTACAGTCAAACAAATTCTTTATTCAGTTTAAAGGAAGGCATATTTGTGTCATCTGATTTAAGGAGTTCAGATTGTTTAGACAGTGAATTAAGCCAAGTATTGAACTCTTTGATGCAATGTAAATTAATTGAATTGCCTGATTTGCAAATTTCAAAATCGCATAGGCATCGCCTATTAGAAATTTTAATTAGGTATTATGGAATTCACCTATCTCAATTTAGTGAGGTGAACGCACACAAAATTTTAGCCACTGTTTTTTAATGAGGTATTGTTTAGTACTTTTAATTTTCTCTTTTCAATTTGAATTCAAATGAGGTTTAATTAGATGATGAATATTTTATTTTTAATACTTGGCCTTGGCCTGGGTTATTTCATTGCCTTCTTGTTAAATAAACAACAAGTTACCCGCATAGAGACGCAATTGAAAATAAACGAAACAAACAATAATCAGTCGTTAAACGAATTGGCTAGATTAAGACAATTAGAAATTGATAATGCTGCATTGATTGCCAAGCTAGTATCTGAAAAAGAAAATTTGCTATTAAAATTGAATGAGCAAAAAGAGGACTTAAATCTTTTAAATCAAAAATTACAAACTGAGTTTGAAAATTTAGCTAACAAAATTTTAGACGATAAGTCGAAGAAATTTACAGACCAAAATCAACAAAATTTAAATCAATTATTAACCCCACTGAAAGAAAGAATAAAAGATTTTGAGGATAAAGTACAAAGGCATTATGAAGAAGAGGGTCGTGAAAAGGCGTCTTTGAAACAACAAATTACCATGCTGTATGATTTGAATCAAAGAATGAGTAATGATGCTCAAAATTTAACCAAAGCCTTAAAGGGTGATGCCAAAACTCAGGGAAATTGGGGAGAATTTATTCTTGAAAGTATCCTAGAGAAATCTGGTTTGCAAAAGGACAGGGAGTTTACTGTTCAAACAACTATAACTGATGAAGATGGAAAGCGCTATCAACCAGATGTGTTGGTTCATTTGCCTGAATCGAAAGTTTTAATCATAGATTCAAAAGTCAGTTTAGTAGCTTACGAGAAATTTATTTCAACTGACAATGATGACTTGAGGCAGCTGGCAATCAAAGAACATTTACTATCTATTCGCAATCATTTAAAGGGATTGAGCGATAAAAAATACCAGCAACTTAAATTTGGTAAGAATTTAGATTTTGTTTTGATGTTTGTTCCAATTGAGCCTGCTTTTGCTTTAGCCGTTCAACATGACAATCAATTATTCAATGAGGCATTTGAAAAGAATATTGTTGTAGTAAGTCCAACCACTTTATTGGCCACATTGAGAACAGTTGCTAATATTTGGAAGCAAGAAAAACAAACAAGACATGCCATTGAAATTGCAGCTAAGGCTGGTGATTTATACGATAAGTTTTATGGCTTCATTGATGAAATGATAGATTTAGGAAAACGTATGGATGCCAGTAAAACAACTTATGAGAACGCAATGAAGCGATTTTCTACTGGAAGGGGTAATGTTATAAGACAAGCTGAAGAACTTAAGAAAATGGGTGCAAATGCAAGCAAACAGTTGCCTCAGGGTTTAATTGACAGGGCAATGGAAGAATAAAAAAAGGTGACTTTTTAAGTCACCTTTTTAAAAATGAAGTACAAGTTTTATTTAAGCGATAAATTTACTTTCCCATTCGCAATAGCTACGGTCTTTTTTATACCAGCATAACGCATTTCTAATTGTTGAACATGCCCAGGTATTTCTATTGAAGCTTCAAATGCTTGGTTGGCCTTTTGTAAGCGTTGTAAATAAATATGACCTTCAGCATCCACTATCCTCAAAGTTGAAATCCTTGCGTCATTAGCAGTTGGTGTATATTTTACACTTATGTTGTTAAGTGTTGACCATTTAAAAGTTTGAGGTGCTTTTATGTCTGTAAATTTTGAGGTTCCAGTATTTGTGTTTTCTTTTTGAATGGTATGTTTTTTACATGCTATACCTGTTAAACTGATACTGATGAATGTTGCTATTAAAAATTTATTTGTTTTCATATTCTTTTTTATCTGTTCATTAATTTATTCATATCTCTGTTACCAATAGCATTGGTGTACCATTCTGTATTATTCAAACCTCCACTTTCGGCCCAATTGCTAAAGTTTAAAAAGCAACTGCTGAAATCTTGTTTTTCTTGTGCATATGGAATGGAGCTACCAATGTTCAATGCCCATGGTAAATTTGTATCTGTTTTGTAATACCTGTTTTGTGCAGGAATACTGTTGTCATCAACAGTGCCAAAATAAATCATGTTGATTTTGCTACTTGGTCTTTTATCTGCTAAATGAACCTCTTTACCTCTTTCTTGACCAACAATAATATAAGGATTGAATTTGGAAGCGGCCAATTGTTGAGTTGATACAGTTCCGGCAGCTGGAGCAACACCATTGTTTATAAATTTTACTGAGATAGATGATGTATCATTCCCTACATCCGGTGCCTCTTTTTCAACATTCATGAACCAGAAACCACCTGTTGTTGGTAACAAATCATAAGCATCTTTGTAAACAATGATATTGGTTTCATTGTCATTGCCCGCTTCAGTTCCATTGCTATTGAAACTTGTCCAGGTAATGCCATTGGTTCTTGTTCCGTTAACTGTTGTAATTTTTGCCGGGTTGATGCTGTCTAATTGAAATGCAAAAGCATTGTGAAGCGCTCCACCAATTGCTCTTGTAACAAAAGTATAGTTTGCTTCCACTACCTGGTCATTTGCATTAGATACTATTTCATATTGGTAGTCTACAACTAAGTCGTTGAAGTCATAATCGCCTTTCCCTGGCCATAAATCTTCATACATCAATGTGCCAAATCCACTTGCAGGGAAGTTTGTTTTGTAAGCTTTATTAGGGTCAAATGGAAAAGCATCATCTACATCTGCTACACCATCCTCATCAATGTCATTTGAAAGGGTCGGACTTGCGTCTGTCAATTTTAAATGTGTTGCATAAATTGGTAATTCCCATTCGTATTCAAATTCAATTACTGTTACATAATAAGTTGAACCTGTTTCTAAATTGTTGATAGTAATGTTTGTACTTAACGAATTATTGGTACCTGAATACACTACATAGGCATTGCCAATTTGATCACCTGATCCATAATTTAAATTGGCATTGTACCAGGTATAATCTAATGGCAGCTGATTGGCAGTATCTCCTTTTGAAACCAATACGATTCTCTCTGTTCCATTTCCATTATCCCATGAAAATGACAATGATGTATACCCTATTCCTGTAACTACTAAATTACTTGAGCCAATCAGTGCTAGCGTATTTTCGCAACCTGTTAAGAAATTATCTGTTTTAAAAACTGCTGAGCCATTACTGATTGAACCTGAGTATTCAAATACATCCAAACAATAGTTTGTGTTACTATTTAAGTAGTAAACTGTGCTGGTGTTAATATTCCCATCAGCTACTACATAACCTGACCCAATTGGAGAGCCAGAACCAAAGCCTACATTTGCATAATAATTTGCAAAATTACTTGGTGCAACTGCTGTAGCATTACTTGGTCTGCATACTACTAAACGATTTTGACCATTTCCTCTTGTCCAATCAGCTTTGAAACCATGCGTGTTTAAATTAGAAAATGTCATGGCACTTGAGTTGCTGCTTATCACTCTGCTAAACACAACAGATGTTCCGTTTGGGATTGGATTACTATTGGTATTGTTTACAGTATTGTAACTAACAGTATGGCTTGCGTTTGTTTGCATGGTCAATGAAGCAACATCAGTTCCTGTTCCTGCAATACCTGCTGAATAACTGTTAAAAAACTGGTTGCTGCCATTTCTAATCATGTTGTTGTAGATGAATTCAATATGGTTACTATTTTCATGAAGCACCAATTGAAAAGTACCTCTACCTGTTCCGTTTTTAACAATTGCAACGGTCCATTCAATCACAAACATTCTACTCGGGCTGGTACCTGCCGTAAATGCAAATACTCCTTGTCCTGCTCCTGAAGGGATGTTCATTTCTTCCCAGAAAGGAGCCAGTTTAGGTCTGTCATTTACATCGTTTAAATTGTTGTTGAAACTGGCTGTAGCAGTCATACTAGAATTACCAAGTTTTACCCAGCCGTCTGAACATGCAATCAAATGCGTGTAAGGCGTTCCATCAAAAGTGAAATTAAATGGAAGTGTAATCCTGGAACTAATGGCATTGCTTGTGTTAGCACTGATAACAGCTGTTTTGTTACCCGTTACCAAACTTGCGCCTGTTTTTAAGTTCATTTGGTAGCTACTGGCATCTATTGCTGCGCTTGCCGAAAATATCCGGAATGCAAGCAACAAGGAGATGCCGATTACTTTGTTGAACATTTTTTTAAATTGTTGATTCATGGTTATTGTACAACGAGGTTAAGCGTTGTACGGCTATACTTACAGAATGATGCCAAACTCAAAATGTATAGCTTAAGTAATTGTAAATGAGATTAATAAAATTTATATTTTAGTAAGCTTCAAACAGAAGCATTGTCCCAAAATGAGACAATTTCCAATAACGCAAGTTGGCTTTAATGAATTTTAATGCTGTATTTGGTTTAAAATGCTTTCAAATCTTGCATTTAAACTTGTTAGTTTTTCTGTGGAATATGGAAGCCAAATTGGTTGAAGTGTATCGAGAATTTCAACAGCTTCAGTATTTGGAAAAATTTTGTAATCGAATCTCGGGTAGCCTACTGCAATGTAACCTGGGTAATAATACTTTAACTGATTTGCAATGGCATATTCACATTTTAGCAGCATGAGGTATTTACCAAGGCTAAATTTTTTATAGTGAGGGTCGAAAAAGTTTATAATTCCAGCTATGCTATTTGTTCCTTCATCAAATATTCCTGTTGCAATGAGTTTGTTTTGATCATAAATACAAATCTGCTTGCTATTAAATCTGTTAATAGGGGAGCTGTCAAATAAATAGTCATTGAGCTCTTCTACATGGTCAAATTGAATGGATTTGCGATAATTCCTGTACAATTCAATCATTTCGTTTGACAAACAAAAAGGAGCTATTGCTACGCTAAACTTTTTGTTATTTTGTTTGATTTTTAGATGAGTTTTGGAGTATTTAATTTTTTGAATGGCAATTCTTAACCAGTATACACCAAATAGGTCATCATTCATGAAAATCAAATCTGTGGTAAAGACATGTTGGTGCATTCTGTAATTACCAGCTTCTAATAGTTTATCGAGTAATTTTCCTTGAAACGGATAGAGGTCTGTCATGATTGCAATAAAAAAGCCACTCAAGTGAGTGGCTTTTTTTTATGAACTTAATGCTGCGGCACCACCCACAATTTCCGAAATTTCTTTCGTAATTGCAGCTTGTCGTGCTCTGTTATACTCTAATTTTAATCCTTTGAGCAATTCACCTGCATTTTCTGTTGCTTTGTCCATGGCTACCATCCTAGCACCGTGTTCTGATGCGAGAGAATCTAACATTGCCTTGTACAATTGCGTTTTTAAAATTCTTGGTATCAACTCTTCTAGAATTTCAGCTTTGGAAGGTTCAAACAAGTAATCAGATTTAGCGCTGTTGGCTTTGTTATCGGTTTTGGCTGCGATTGGTAAAAATGCCTCGTTGCTTAAAATTTGCGTTGCAGCATTTTTAAATTGATTGTAAACAATCTCAATTTTATCAAAACTTCCTGATTTAAATGCATTTAATAAATAGCTGCCAATTTCAAAGCCGTTTTCAGCATTCAAAATTTGAAGTGCATCTTTGTATTTGGTAATGCTGCTGACAGAAGTTTTAGCAAAAAACTCTGAACCTTTTTTACCAATTGGAAGCACAGTTACCGCTGCATTGCTGTAATCTTCTTTGATTAATTTGTTTGTCAATTTAATGACATTGGCATTGAATGATCCACACAAACCTCTATCTGAGGTAATAACTACCAACAATACTTTCTTAACTTCCCTTTGGTTGAAATATACTTTTAGTGAATCGTCATCAACTGAATCACTTAAGTTAGATAAAATTCCATTCAACTTTTGGGCATAAGGTCTCATTTGCAAAATGGCATTTTGTGCCCTTCTCAATTTGGTAGCAGAAACCAATTTCATGGCTTTTGTAATCTGCTGCGTTGAGTTTACAGATGCAATGCGAATTCGAACTTCTTTTAAGTTAGCCAATTTCTTGTTTGTTTATGCGTTGTACTTAGCTGAAAGGTCTTTAGCAACTGATTCAATTACCTTAGTAACTTCATCGTTGATATTTCCTTTTTTCAATTCGTTCAAAGTGTCTTTGTGCTTAGCTTCCATGAATTGGTGGAATTCAGCTTCAAACGCTCTAATTTGATGGGTTGGAATATTCGAGAGCAATCCTTTGGTTCCTAAGTAAATGATTGCAACTTGTTGTTCAACACGTAAAGGAGAGAATTGTCCTTGCTTCAAAATTTCTACGTTTCTAGCACCTTTTGCCAATACTGCTTTGGTTGCAGCATCTAAGTCAGATCCAAATTTTGAGAAAGCTTCCAATTCTCTGTATTGCGCTTGGTCTAATTTTAGCGTACCAGCAACTTTTTTCATTGATTTAATTTGAGCATTACCACCCACACGTGATACTGAAATACCTACGTTAATAGCCGGTCTGATACCCGAGTTGAATAAGTTAGCTTCTAAGAAAATCTGACCATCGGTAATTGAAATCACGTTGGTTGGAATATAAGCTGAAACGTCACCAGCTTGAGTTTCAATAATTGGCAATGCTGTCAATGAACCTCCACCTTTTACCAAATGTTTGATTGAATCTGGAAGGTCATTCATTTGTTTTGCAATGCTATCTGTTGCATTGATTTTAGCAGCTCTTTCTAATAAGCGGCTGTGCAAGTAAAATACATCACCAGGGTAAGCTTCACGACCTGGAGGACGACGCAACAACAATGAAACTTCACGGTAAGCTACCGCCTGTTTTGACAAATCATCATAGATTACCAATGCAGGACGACCTGTATCACGGAAGAATTCACCAATGGCTGCTCCTGCCATAGGGGCAAAGAACTGCATTGGAGCTGGATCTGAAGAGGTAGCTGCTACAACTACTGTATATGGCATAGCACCACGCTCTTCTAAGGTCTTCACCACTTGTGCAATCGTTGATGCTTTTTGTCCACATGCAACATATATACAGTAAACAGGGTTACCTGCTTCGTAAAATTCTTTTTGATTGATAATGGCATCAATACAAACTGCTGTTTTACCAGTTTGACGGTCACCAATAACCAATTCCCTTTGTCCACGTCCAATTGGAATCATGGCATCAATGGCTTTAATTCCTGTTTGAAGCGGTTCTTTTACAGGTTCACGGTAAATTACACCTGGGGCTTTTCTTTCTAATGGCATTTCATAAAGGTCACCAGCAATAGGTCCTTTACCATCAATAGGTCTACCTAAGGTATTGATTACACGACCTACCATACCATCACCAACTTTGATTGATGCAATACGGCCAGTTCTTTTTACTGTATCACCTTCTTTGATTTCTTCAGATGAACCAAGCAATACCGCACCGACATTGTCTTCTTCAAGGTTCAAAACGATACCTTCAACACCATTGGCAAATTGAATCAATTCACCGGATTGAACTTTTGTTAATCCATAAATGCGCGCAATACCGTCGCCCACTTGCAGCACTGTACCTACTTCTTCCAGTTCAGTAGCAGATTTGAAATTGCTTAACTGCTCACGAATGATGGCTGATACTTCGTCGGGTCTAATCTCTACCATAATGACTTTATTATTTTGAAATGTAAGTGTTTAATAATTCTTGTTTTGCTTTCCTGAGTTTTCCAGAAATACTCGCATCAAATAATTTATCTTCTATTTGAACGACCATTCCTCCGATCAGGCTCGGATTTATTTTACTTTCTATAATTACTTTTTTCCCTGTATTCTTCTCTAGGAGTTGAGTAATATCCTGTAATGTTTGGCTGCTCATTGCTGAGGCAGTGGTTACTGTAGCCGTGGTAATATTGTTCATTAACCTGTATTGGTTAATGAATGCATTTGCAATATCGTACAGGTAGTACTCTCTTTTTTTCCGGATGACTACTTCAAAAAACTTTGTAGTGAGTTGGTTGAAAGTTCCGGAGAAAAGTTTGTTTAAAATGCTGTTCTTTTTTTCGGCATCAACAATAGGACTTTTGAGCAAATTACTCAATTCCGAGTTTTGGTCAACAGTTGATTTGAAGACTTGCATATCATTAAAAACTTGCTCAAGGATGTTTTGTTCCTTGGCAAGATCTATAAGTGATTTTGCATACCGATTGGATACTCTGGTTTCAGACATTTTAGTTCAATGTTATTGATTTCAGATTTTCGTTTACAAATGCCTCTTGAGCCGAACGGTCTTCCATTTTTTTAGCAAGAACTTTCTCAGCTAAATCAACAGATAAAACAGCTACTTGAGTTTTTAACTCATTCAATGCTTTTATTTTGGCAGATTCGATAGATTCATTAGCGGCAGCTAAAATTCTTCTGCTTTCATCATCTGCAGATTTTTTGGCTTGACCAATAATTTCATCTTTCATTTCTTTTGCTTCTTTAAGCATGGCATCTCTTTCAATGCGTGCTTGTTGAAGTAATTTTTCATTGTCTGATTTCAATGCATCCATTTGTTTGCGAGCTTCATCAGCTGCATTCAGTGCATTGTTGATAGAATCTTCTCTTTCTCTGATAGAGTTAAGAATTGGTTTCCATGCAAACTTTGAAAGGATAAACAATACCAAACTGAAGGTAATGGTCATCCAAAAAATTAAACCTAATCCAGGTTTTACTAATTCCATTTGTACTAATGATTAATGTTTTTGATTGAAATGCCTCAACTAGAATAAGAAACACATATTGCCAAAGGCATTATGTGTTTCTTTTACTAAAGTGTATTACAGCAATACGATCAAAAGACAAACTACGATACCGAAGAAGGCAGCACCTTCAATCAGCGCAGCTGCTACGATCATGTTTGCACGAATGTCGCCTGATACTTCAGGTTGACGAGCAATAGACTCAAGAGCGCTACCGCCAATACGTCCAATACCCAAACCTGCACCGATTGCAGCTAAACCTGCACCGATACCTGCACCCATTTTTGCGAAACCTGGATCTGCTACTGCTTCTAAGATGATGTTAAATAAACTCATAATTGTTTTTAGTTAATAGATGATTATATTGTTGATTAATGATGTTCTTCGTGGTGATGTTCTTCAACTGCAGAACCGAAATACAGTGAAGACAATAATGTGAAAACGTAAGCTTGTAAGAAGGCAACTAGTAATTCTAAGAAGCTCATGAAGGTTGTAAAGGCAACTGACAATACAGATACCCCAAGTCCCATGTATTGATTCATTGCGCCAAATATGAAAATCAAACTGAAAAAGCCTAAGATGATAATGTGACCTGCAGTGATATTGGCAAACAAACGAATCATCAATACAATGGGTTTGTTAAGCATACCAATGATTTCAATTGGAACTAATAAAATCCATAAAGGTTTAGGAACTCCCGGAGGTGCAAAAATATGCCCCCAGTAGCTCTTGTTTCCGCTGAATGATGTAATAACGAAGGTAAAAATAGCCAAAACCAATGTAATGGCAATGTTTCCTGTAACGTTTGCACCACCTGGAAAGAAAGGAACTAAACCAAACAAGTTATTGATAAAAATAAAGAAGAAAATGGTCAATAAGTAAGGTAGAAATTTTTCGTATTTAGGACCGATTGATGGTTTTGCAATTTCATCTCTGATAAACAGAATCAGCGTTTCAATTAAGTTATTGATGCCTTTAGGAGCCTTGTTTTTGTTTTTAGAATAATGAGCAGCTACTCTTAACATCAACCAACACAATACAAATACTGCAATGAACATGGCGGCAACATTTTTTGTGATTGACAAGTCAATGAAATCGGCATTTTCAATGATTTGATTGTTTGCATCAACCGCAACTATTTTACCTTCTCTTAAAGCATATCCTTCATGGCTTTCATGACCGTGATGAAATGCGCTGGATAAAAACACCTTGAAACCTTCAGCGTCTTTAATGATTACAGGTAGTGGTATAGAAATATGCGCTGTACCAATGGTTGCAATGTGCCAATCGTGCGCGTCTGCAATGTGTTCCATAATCAGTTTACCAGCATCTACTTTGCCCTCCTCGTGAGTTTCGGCTGAGTGAACATCTGCATGATTTTCTGTTACCAACTGCTGTTGAGGCAATGAATCAGATGCAGTTTCGTTAGCAAAAGATTGAAAGCTCCAGAATCCGATAGCTGTTAAAAGAAGGGCTGTCAGTGCTAAATGCTTGAAAATCTTTTTATTGGAACTTTGCATGAGTCGATTGTTTTTTTGAATCGGGGCGCAAGTTAGCAACAAGGAAATAAATTTCAAAAGCAGTGTAAAAGAAATACAAGAAAAGATAGGTGATTATAAAATAAATATCCTTGGAAGGCATGAAAAACAGGTAAATGAGTAGGGGCGATAAACTAAAAATAAATCTGATGCCTATAGAAGAATAAATTCTTGTCAGAAAAGTTTTGTTGTCTTTTTTTAGCCCAGAATGGGAAATTAAATAGATAACACAGCTCATACCATAGAGGTACATTAATGCTGGCCAGACGAGTAAACTATTTGAGTATGAATCGTTTAAAAAATCTAATAGCCACAAAGCAGCAGCCAATAGCATACTAGAAATTGTGATGATTTTGTAAAAACTTCTACCATTCATGCTGCAAACCTAAAGATTTACTTGATTAAATCACGTATGGTTAAAAAAAGTGAAGCAAAAACTGAGAAAACAACAAATACCAAAGTGAATACTGGGAAGTGGGTTTCAAAAAAATGGTCTAAAAATTTACCAAGCAATGTTAAACTCACAATGATTCCAATCATTTGAAAGGCCATTCCGGCATACCTAAGAACTGGATTAAGCCCCTGCTTTTTGAAGGATGGAGTTTTCGGCATTTACAGGAGATTTGGTTTCTATTGGTTTACTGGCTTTGTTTTTATTAAAGTCATTCCCTATGCTCAATGGTCCTTTCATCTCGCTTTTGCCATTAAAACTTGCTCCAGATTCAATGATTAATTTACTACAAGTAATATCGCCGTGAATATTGGCAGATTGTTTGATGGTAAGCACTTCAGTTGCTTTTATGTTACCAATTACTTGCCCAGAAACCTCACAATTATAGGCACTTACGTTGCCTTCAATTTTAGCCGAACTACCTAGCACCAATTTGGCTTTCACTTGAACATTTCCTTTTACTTGTCCATCAATACGAATGTCACCCTCAGAATTTAGGTCTCCTTGAATAGTGGTACTTGCGTTTAAAATATTGATTTCTTGAGGATTGAAACCTGAATTTTTATCTGAATTAAAAATAGCCATGTGTTTTAGAAATTAATTTATTGGATGAAAATCTAATGACTGACCTTAGGGCCAAAAACAAACATAGTTAATTTTTGTAAAAAAAACGCAACCCTAAAAAGATAAAATTACACCTAATTGTTTGAATTACTTGGTGGTTTTATGTTACCCTCTGAAATGCCTGTACCACCATTCACAATGTTTAACAAGTTTTTATAATAGGATTCTTTGGCTTGTAAACTTTTTTCAAGTGAATCGGTCTTGTACAATAAATACCGAATGTTACGTTTTGTTTGATTGTCGGTGTAACCAGGAACATATTCTCTGAGTGGCGTAAAGAAAATGAGTACAATGACCAAAAATGTAAGAGAAACAATAGCAGTGCTCATACCTACAAATAAATTCATGGGTGTCAGCTTAAACGAGAACTTTTCTTTAAAGTTTTCGTCATTTATAATAATTAAACGGTATTTGTACCGTAATTTGTGCAAGAGTTTTTTTTTCGGCTTTTCCACGTCTTTCCTTAAAATTGTAAAGATTGGTTTAAAATTGTCCCACCAAAGCTCAAAGGTAAGTAATTCATTGGAACCATTGTATCAAATTAAAAGAAACCGTTTTTTTCTGCTCCTTTTATTGGCGCTGGTTACTGCTTGCAGTCCTACCAAAAACAGATGGATTAACAGAAATTGGCACACATTAACAGGTCATTACAATATATATTTTAATGCAGAACAGAAATTACTGGATGTAAAAAGCCAAATAGAAGCAAGTCATCAGGATAATTTTAACCAGATTTTAGAGGTCATCCCATATGGAACTCCTGAATCGGCAAAAGCAGCAGGAAATTTAATAGATGAAGCCAGTAAAAAATATTCGGGTACGATTGCGCTTCACCAAATAGGCAAATTTACAGATGACGCTTATTTTGGCATTGCCAAATGTTTCTTTTATAAAAGAGATTACTACTCAGCCATTGAAGCATTTCAGTATGTTGGGACGCGTTACAAAAATAGTATTTATAAAAATTTAATCATCAGCTGGATGGCCAGGTCATATGTTGGTTTGGATAAAATTGAAGAAGCAGAAGCTATTATAGGTGAAATGCTTACCCGTAATAACTTAAACAAAAAAGAAATAGCTCATGTATATACAACGGCAGCTGATATTAATGTAAGATTGGCAAAGTACCAATCAGCCATTGATAATTTAAACAAGGTGCTTACCGGTAAAATTAACAAAGAAGAAAAAATCAGGTATCATTTTATTTTGGGCCAATTGTGTATTGAGGCCGGTAAAAAACCTTTAGCGGCTTACCATTTTCAAAAAGTAATTGCATTGTTGCCTGCTTATGATTTCAATTTCAATGCGACCATTAACATGGTTAGGTGTTTTGAGTTAACCGATAAAAAATCTTTAGCAAAAGTAAGACGGAACCTAAAGCGCATGGCATCTGATGATAAAAATATAGATTACTTAGGTCAAATTTATTTTGAATTGGCACGATTAGAAATGAATCTCAAAAATGACAATGAGGCCATCAAATATTTTAAATTGTCGTCAGTAAAATGTGGCGCAAACACTGCTCAGAAAGCCATTACATGTAAAGAATTGGCGCAATTATATTTTAAAAAGAAATCATATAAAAACGCTCAAGCTTACTACGATACTTGTATGTTGTATTTAGATGCAAAAAATAAGCATTACGAACAGGTAAAAACGATTCAAATAACTTTGAAAGACTTGATCAACAATTTACAAGCATTTGAAACAGAAGATTCATTGCAACAATTGGCATTGTTAAGTTCAGATGAACTCTCTAGAAAAGTAGACGTTTGGATGGTGCAAGAACGTAAAAGACAAGAAGCGCTTTTCAAACAAAACAAAAAAATAGATTTGATTGCAGAAAGTATGAAAGCCAATGAAGCCATGCCTGGAACTTCAGGTGGTTTGACCCCTCTTCCTGGAACAGGAAATGTAGCATGGTATTTTTATAACCAAACGCTCATCAATGGCGGTGCGGCAGAATTTTTTAGTAATAAAAAATGGGGGCAAAGGGCCAATGAAGACTTTTGGAAAATTGCAAGTAGAGAAAAGGTAAAAGCGGTAGAACAAAGTACTGAAAAAGGAGCGGGGAAATCTGAAGAGGTCAAAAGTGCTGATAAAGAAAAAAAAATGGCTTCGGATGTTAAAAACATTGATGACAGAGCAGTTGCAAAAGTACCTGTTGATGCTGCAAAAGAAGAATGGATTAAGCATGTACCCTTTACCAAAGAACAGTTAAAAACTTCAAATGCTAGGGTGCTGGAGGCCTTGAATAATCTTGGGGAAATTTACCACGATAAAATAAAAGACTACGATCAAAGTATATTTTATTACATAGAACTTGAAAAAAGATTTCCGTTGAATGAATACGAACCTAAAGCGTATTATTATTTATATAAAAATTTTCAAGTCAAAGATTCTGTTCAATCTGCTAATTACTACAAAGATTTATTGATCAAAGAATACCCCGAACATCCTTATGCTTTGATTCTTCAAAAGAAAAACTTTAAAAACAATGAATCAGATCAAAATGCTGCCTTGAACAAAGCATATGAAACAATGCTGTTGGCTTTTCAAAATGGCCAATGCGATTCGGTAAGCTATTTGAAACGCAATTTAGACAAAGATTTTCCAGGGAATATTTACCGTGCCAAATGTGAGTACATGTTAGCTATGTGTGTTGGTAAAAATGGAGATAAAGCTGCATTCAAGCAATCTTTACAAAGTATAGTTGCAGCATTTCCTGAGCACGAGGTCAGTGTAAATGTAAAAGCAATTCTAGCTGCAATGGACAAAGAGCAAAAAAGAGCTGAAGTTGTTGGTTCTGGAGATTCGGCAAACCAAGTAGCATTTGACTTAGAAACCGATGTGCCTTATTACTATTTTTTGGGTGTTAAAAATGAAAAAATAGATTTAACTGATTACTTGGCTGCATTTTCAAATCACAATGAGTCTTACCTTTCAAATGCTTCTTTAAGGGTAAATGCAATGTTGAGCAATGAAGGTTATCAGTTAATTGTTGTGCGTGAATTTAAAAATTTATCTGAAGCCAACGACTACCTAGAAACATTGAATGCAATTCATTTTGTATCTGATAAATTGAAGTGCAAAGACAGTACCATGCAATCCGTCATTTCTATAAAAAATTTCAGGGCAGCAATGAAAGATAAAAAATTAGCTGCTTATGTTGTTTTTTACCCGAAATTAGCTGCTACCCTTAAAAAGAATAAAAAATAAACCACATGAATAAAGGTTTGAGTGAATTGTTTTTTAACAATCCGTTTTGGAAATGGCTGAAATGGATTTGGTTATTTTTGTTTATAGGAATTATTTCTTTTGTTGGTTTGATTGCTGCAATAGCATCAGGTTGGTTTGGAGAACTACCCCCGATTGAAGAACTTGAAAATCCAAAAACTTATTTGGCCAGTGAGGTGTATGCTGAAGAAGGGACAATTTTGGGTAAATATTATTTGCAAAATAGAAGCAATGCTAATTTTGAAGACTTAAGTCCCAATTTAATCAATGCATTGGTTTCAACTGAAGATGTGAGGTTTTATAACCACTCTGGAGTTGACAATAACCGTTTGTTTACCATTGTAATTTACAACCTAATGGGAAAACGTCAGGGTGGAAGTACCATTACACAACAACTGGCAAAAAATTTATTTCCAAGAAAACGATTCAAAAGTATTCATGAAAAAGTAATCACCAAATTACAAGAGTGGATTACTGCTATTTTAATTGAACAACGCTATACCAAAGAAGAAATTCTTACCATGTACTTCAATACAGTTGAATTTGGTGGTAATTCTTTTGGAATCAAATCAGCTGCCAAAACATTCTTTGGAAAGTCGCCGAAAGATTTAGATGTGCCGGAGTCTGCAATGCTAGTTGGGATGTTAAAAGCAATTACAAAATTCAATCCGGTTATCAATCCATCAAATGCACTAAACAGACGCAATACGGTTTTAAACCAGATGGAAAAAAATGACATCATCAGTTCAGAAGAATGTGCCAAATTAAAAGCGCAACCTATTGCTCTGAATTACCAAGAGGAAGACCATAACGAAGGTTTGGCAACTTATTTCAGAGAAACCTTACGGTTAGAGTTGCTAGATTGGTGTGCCGATAACGGATATAATTTATACAAAGATGGTTTGAAAATATATACTACTATCAATCCGCAATTGCAGCAATTGGCTGAGGAAACCGTTGTTGAACAAATGAAAGACATTCAAGCTAAGTTTTATACACATTGGAAAGGAAGAGAACCATGGGGAGAATTCAAAGAACTGATTATTGCCAGTATGAAACGCTCTGAGCGCTATCGAGTTTTAAAGGAAATGGGTTGGGATCAAACTGCTATAGAGGCAAATTTTAATGAGCCAGTTAAAATGAAAGTTTATAGTATGACAAGGGGTGAGGTTGATACTGTAATGACGCCAATGGACAGTTTAAAATACTATAAATATTTTGCGCAATGCGGTTTAATGAGTATGGATCCTGTAACTGGCAGAATTAAAGCTTGGGTAGGAGGACACAATTACAATTATTTTAAATACGACCATGTAAATGTTACTGCAAAAAGACAAGTAGGTTCTAC
Source organism: Bacteroidota bacterium (assembly GCA_027491355.1). Lineage (GTDB taxonomy): Bacteria > Bacteroidota > Bacteroidia > UKL13-3 > UKL13-3 > CAISCU01. Next base: position 65,531 of record JAIXWI010000033.1, on the reverse strand, counting down.
CTTTAAACCATTTGTATATACGCTTGCAATTGACAATGGTACTTCACCTTGCACTGTAGTACCCAATAAGCCAGTGGTTTTTGAAGATTTTAATGATTGGGCTCCTCAAAATGCTGATAATTCTTATAATGAGCCTGAAATGAGTTTATTCAGAGGTTTGCAATTTTCAGTGAATAACATTGTTTTGTATTTAATGAAACAACTGGGTCCAAATGGACCCAAATCTGTTGTTGAGTTGGCAAGAAAATTAGGAATTACCAGCTCATTAGAGCCTTATCCAAGCATTGCATTAGGCACCTCTGATGTGTCCATTTATGAGATGGTTGGAGCTTTTAGTGCTTATGCAAATAAAGGAGTATGGTTAAAGCCCGTTTACTTGTTAAGTATCGCTGATAAAAATGGCAATATCATCTATGAAAATAAGCCGGTATCTCAGGAAGCTTTGAGCGAACAAACTGCTTATGTGATGTGTAAAATGATGGAGAGGGTAACTGCACATGGAACTGCGGCCAAGGTGAAATATTTATACCAAATACCAGGCGCTTGTGGAGGTAAAACAGGAACAACACAAAATTATTCAGATGGTTGGTTCATTGGAATAACGCCAAGTTTGGTGTCGGGCTGTTGGGTTGGTTGGGAAGATAGGGCCATTCATTTTAGAACAATGGACTTAGGCTCTGGTTCAGCTATGGCCATGCCTATTTGGGCAAATTACATGAAAAAAGTGGTTGCAAAACCAGGCTTGTTTAAAGTTATCAATGAATGGGAGGCACCTCAAGCTCCTTTGTCTGTATCTATTGATTGTGACAAATACAAACAAGAAAAGAACCAACAGGCAAAACCTGATTTTATGGAATAGAAGAAACAAATGCTTCTAAACATTGTGAGATTTCTAATTTCGTTTCGAATCTGTATATTGTGACTGAAATTATACCGCATGTCAAACTTTTTTTATAAAAAATCACTCAAAGACTTACTAGAAGTTGCTTCAGAAGGTCATCAATTAAAAAGAACATTAACTGTTACCAATTTAATAGCACTTGGAATTGGAGCCATTATAGGAGCAGGCTTATTTGTTAGAACAGCTGCAGCTGCAGGAGAGCATGCTGGTTCTGCAGTCACCATTTCGTTTTTGATTGCAGCCGTTGGTTGTGCATTTGCGGGTTTATGCTATGCTGAATTTGCATCCATTATACCAGCTGCAGGAAGTGCTTATACATATGCTTACACCACAATGGGCGAGTTGGTAGCATGGATTATAGGTTGGGCATTGGTTTTAGAATATGCATTAGGAGCGGCAACTGTTTCAATTGCATGGAGTGAATATTTAAACAAGCTACTTGGCGATTCCATACCCTATGAATGGATGCATTCTCCATTTGAATCCATTAAAAATATAGATGGAACCTTTACAAGTGGTATCATGAATTTACCAGCATTGGTTATTTTAGGTTTGATTTCATTGTTACTCATCAAGGGTACTCAAGAATCGGCTGTTGTTAACGCGATTATAGTGTTTGTAAAAGTGGCCATCATTTTATTGTTCATTGGTTTGGGCTGGCAATTTATCAATCCTGCAAACCATGTACCTTACTTTATTCCAGAAGATGCACCTAAGGCCTTATTGCCTGATGGGAATTGGTACGATTACTCAAATTTCTGGAACCATGGATGGGGTGGGGTAATTACAGGTGCTGGAATAGTTTTTTTTGCATTCATAGGTTTTGACGCTGTTTCTACAGCAGCGCAAGAGGCAAAAAATCCTGAAAGAGACATGCCTATAGGAATATTAGGTTCATTGTTTGTTTGTACGTTATTGTATGTGCTATTTTCTCATGTGTTAACAGGAATTGCACCTTACACCGATTTTATCAAAGAAGGAAAAGAAGCTTCCGTTGCTTATGCCATCACTAAATACATGCCTGGTTTTTCATGGTTGTCGTTTTCTATCACTATTGCAATTTTGGCTGGTTTTTCATCCGTTATTTTGGTCATGCTCATGGGGCAATCTCGAGTATTTTATGCCATGGCCAACGATGGTTTATTGCCCAAAGTTTTTGCAGAAGTACACCCTAAATACAGAACCCCTTACAAATCAAATATGATCTTGTTCTTATTTGTAGGTTTTTTTGCTGCATTTGTTCCAGGTTCGGTTGCAGGAGATTTAACAAGTATTGGAACCTTGTTTGCATTTATTTTGGTTTGTGCTGCTGTTTGGATTCTACGTGTAAGAGAGCCTAATTTAAAAAGAAATTTTAAGACGCCGCTTGTACCATTGGTGCCAATTTTAGGCATGGTGGTTTGTTTTGCGATGATTGTAGGATTGCCTATGCCAACTTTGATCAGCGCCATGGTGTGGCTTGTGATAGGATTGTTGGTGTATTTTGTATACAGTGCAAAACAAGCTGCTGCCAAACGAAATTTGAAAAACAAATGAGCAACAAAAATAAAAACAGAGCAGGTGTAGTTTATTCTACTGATGATGCTTTTGAATACCAATTAGCCGCTGCTTTTGAAGCATCTACATTACCCAATCAACAACAACAGTTAAAAATATTTTTAGATAGAAAAGCTGGGGGTAAATTGGTGAGTAGAATTACAGGTTTTATTGGTTCAGATGCTGATTTAAATGATTTGGGTTCAATGCTTAAAAAACATTGTGGTGTAGGTGGTGCTGTAAAGGATGGTGAAATTCTCATTCAAGGTGATTTCAGAGACAAGTTATTGGCACTCCTTACCAAAGAAAATTACAAAGCTAAAAAAGCGGGCGCTTAAATAAATACAATGCCGGGCAAGGGATACAAACAATTTTTGAGATTAAACAATGCATTAAGGATTCTCAAAAGTGGCCCCGATTTTTTTGAGTTGTTGTTGGCTCAAATTGCATCTGCTCAACAAGAAATACATGCCCAATTTTATATTTTCCAATTAGATGAAATTGGTTTAAAAGTACTTGCTGCATTGCAACAAGCTGCCCAAAGAGGAGTGAAAGTTTTTTTACTACTAGATGATTTTGGAAGTAAACGTTTTTCTGTTCACGTAATGGAAAAATGTTTGTCGTTGAATATGGAAATAAAATGGTATTCACCTGTTAAGTTTCCTTTTGGTATTGGTAAGAGGCTGCACCATAAAATTGTAGTCATTGATCATAAGTGGGCATTGTGTGGAGGCATGAATGTATCTGATGCATATGCAGGAACGGGCAATTTTAAAAACAAGCATTGGCTTGATTTTGTAGTCTTGGCAGAAGGTATGGTTGTACTAGATTTATTAAAAGTTTGCCATAAATATTGGGCTGGTTTCTCTTTGAAAAAAAACAGAAACATCAAGCATGTAAATGTAACTAAACAGGAAGGTTTTACACAAACTGCAGGTGTTCTTCAGAACAATTGGCTAGCTCGAAAAAAATACATCGCTGCCTATTATTTTTCTGAACTCAGAAAATCAAAACAAGAAATCATCATCATCAACAGTTATTTTTTACCTTCATTGCATTACAGAAGAATGTTGGTTAAGGCTGCAAAGAGAGGTGTACAGGTGAAAATAATTTTAAGTGGAAAATCTGATGTATGGATCATGAAACAAGCCATTAAGTTTATTTATAGCGAACTACTGAATGCGGGTGTTCAATTGTATGAATGGCATTCAAGTGTGTTACATGCAAAAGTGGCTTTGTTTGATACAAACAGCTTAACAATTGGTTCTTATAACTTAAACCATCTGAGTCAGTTTTCGTCTATTGAAACCAATTTGGTCATTACAGATGCCAAGGCCTATCAAGATTTGAAGCTTTTAATTGACCAAGAAGTGTTGCCCAATTGTACACACATTTCTGGAACACAACTGCTACAAAAAAGTAACAGATTGAGTCATTTTTTTCAGTATTTATCTTTTACTATAGTGGTTGCAATGTTTCGTTTGTATCAAAGGATGATGTACCATAAAAATAATTCCTAATTTATGAATTCAAATCATTTACAACAGATACAAACATTTGAAGCGTATCAAACAACCTATGCAAAGAGTTGCGAAAACCCTGAAGCATTTTGGTCAGAAATTGCTCAAAGTTTTCTTTGGAAAAAAACTTGGAATAAAGTGTTGAATTGGGATTTTAAAACCGCTGAAATAACATGGTTTGATGGTGCAGCGCTGAACATTACTGAAAATTGTATAGACAGACATTTAGCAAATGATTCAGGTAAAATTGCTATGATTTGGGAACCCAACAACCCAACTGAAGCTGCAAGAAAGATATCTTATGGAGAATTGGCAAGCGAGGTGAATCTTTTGTCGAATGTGTTAACAGAATTGGGTGTACTAAAAGGAGACCGAGTTTGTATCTACATGCCCATGATTCCAGAGGCTGCTTTTGCCATGTTGGCATGTGCTAGAATAGGGGCTATCCATTCTGTTGTATTTGCAGGTTTTTCGGCTCAAGCTTTAGCAGATAGGATAATTGATGCAGGTTGTGTTGCTGTACTAACAGCTGATGGCATGTTCAGAGGCGAAAAGAAAATTGAACTCAAAAAAATAGTGGATGAAGCTTTGTTGCAAACACCATCTGTTCAAAAATGTTTGGTATACCAACACCGCAATTTTGATATTAATATGGAAGTTGGACGAGATTTTGATTGGTGCAGTTTAACAGCAAATGCAGCTACTCATTTTAATGCTGTTTCTGTTGATAGTGAAGCTCCTTTGTTTGTTTTATATACTTCGGGATCTACAGGTAAACCAAAAGGAATTTTACATACAACAGCAGGTTACATGGTTTATGCCGCTTACACATTTTTGAATGTGTTTCAATACAAGCCTGGAGATGTGTTTTGTTGTACCGCAGATATTGGTTGGATTACAGGTCATTCTTATGTTTTGTATGGGCCACTGTTAAATGGGGGTACTACGGTGCTATTTGAAGGTATTCCCAATTATCCTGATGCGGGTCGTTTTTGGGATTTGATAGACAAGCATAAGGTTTCTATTTTCTATACTGCACCTACAGCCATTCGTTCATTGGAGCTTTATGGTAAAGCACCGTTTGAAGGTAAAAATTTGAGTTCATTGAAAGTTTTAGGCAGTGTAGGTGAGCCAATTAATGAGGATGCTTGGCAATGGTATTTCGAAAATGTTGGCAAAATGAATTGCCCAATTGTTGATACTTGGTGGCAAACTGAAACAGGTGGCATCATGATTTCGCCTTTAGCAGGTATTACGCCTCTTAAGCCAGCCTTTGCAACATTGCCATTGCCAGGTATTCAATTAGCAATTGTTGATGACAAGGGAAATGAACTCTATGGTAATGATGTTGCAGGTAATTTATGTATTCGTTATCCTTGGCCAGGAATGGCTAGGTCTATTTATGGAAACCATGAACGTTTTATTCAAACATATTTTAGCATTTACTCTGGCATGTATTTTACAGGTGATGGCTGCAAACGAGATGAAGATGGCTATATACGTATAACCGGTAGGGTAGATGATGTCATCAATGTGTCTGGTCACAGAATTGGTACAGGTGAGGTTGAAGACGCTTTAAACGAAAAAGGATTTGTAGTTGAAAGTGCAGTTGTTGGCTATCCTCATCATATAAAAGGACAAGGTATTTGGGCTTTTGTTATCTGTGAGCAAGCAGATATAGATTATGAAACATTGTGTAACGAACTTCGTCAGCATGTTTCGGTCAGCATTGGGGGCTTTGCTAGACCCGATGTTATTCAGGTGGTTAAAGGTTTGCCTAAAACCAGGTCTGGAAAAATCATGAGGCGTATTCTTAGAAAAATTGCTGAAGGTGAAACAAATGCTTTTGGTGACATTACCACACTCTTAGATTCTAGTGTGGTAGAACAAATCATAGAGGGTGCCCAAGTATTTTTACGACAAAAAAGTTAGCGGTTGTATAAATCTCTGATGGCAACCGATGCAACAGTACACCCAAAAACAGCTGGCATGTAGCTGATGGTTCCAACAAAAGATTTTTTATTGCGGCCTTCATTTTCCACTACTTGTGCCCCTTCTAGGCGCTCCTCTGCCGAAAAAACTGCTTTTACCCCTTTATAAATTCCCAGTCTGTGTAAATACTTTCTTACGTATTTAGCCAATTTACAATTGTAAGTTTGGCTAATATCTGCCACTTTAATTTGTGTTGGATCTACCTTAGAGCCAGCTCCCATACTGCTTACAATTGGAATTTTACGCTCTAAACATGCTTTGATAAAAAAAACTTTTGGTGACAAGGTATCAATGCAATCTAAAGCATAATCATACACTTCACTGTCTAACACTTCTTCTGTTATGCGGTCTTTGAAATATTCGGGAATAACCCTCAACTGTAATTCAGGGTTAATGTCAAGGAGTCTTTTGGCTAAAACTTCTGCCTTAACCAAACCTTCAGTACTTTTTGTTGCTGGAATTTGCCTGTTTCTGTTGGTTGGGTCTACCGTGTCTGCATCAACAATGGTCATACGGCCTACACCTGTTCTAGCAATCATTTCTGCTGCAATGCCGCCAACTCCACCTAATCCAACAACCAGCACGTTGGCATTTACTAATTTTTGTAATTTATCTTTCCCTAATAAGAGCTCAGTTCTACCCATCCAGGGCATTATCTCATGGTTCATGATTGCAAAATAAATGCTTCTTTCTGAAATGAGTAATTTATAAGCTTAAAAATAAAAAAGCCCCACATGATAGTGAGGCTTTTGAGGTACCGAGCAGATTCGAACTGCTGTAGAAGCTTTTGCAGAGCCTTGCCTAGCCTCTCGGCCACGGTACCAAATGGAAGGCAAAGAAAAGCAAAAAATGGAGCATACACAAATTTTTTAATTGGTTCTTTGAAAGGATGCATAAATTTTGTCAATGAAGGAGGGCCTCAGCTATTTAAGAATTAATTAGGAGCTGATATGGTTTACAATTGAATACAAAACAATATTTTTGTTACAAATTGTAAAACATGAAAAAAATATTCGTTTTTGGATTTGCTGCTATTTTATTTGCAGCGTGTGGCGGTTCTGGTTCACAAGCACCAGCTACCGATTCTTTACAAGTTGCTCCATCAACTGATTCTGCAGCCACTGTTCTTTATTTTGGTGAACAAATTACAGAAGACAGTGCCATTGCAATTAATGAGTTGAAAACCTTAATGGGTAACCAAAAAGAAGTGAAAGTGAAATTGGTTGGTACCATAGAAGGTGTGTGTCAGAAAAAAGGTTGTTGGATGGAACTCACCAATGATGGTGCTGAACCATTGCGTGTAACTTTCAAAGATTATGCTTTTTTTATGCCCAAAGATGCTGCTGGTAAAACAGCTATCATTGAAGGTATAGCTAAAGTTGAAGAAACCAGTGTTGCAGATTTACAAGAATATGCAAAAGATGCTGGCAAGAGCAAAGAAGAAATTGCGGCCATTACAGAGCCAAAACAAGAACTTGCTTTTGAGGCAAGTGGCGTTATTTTAAAATAATTAAATCAAGTTGAAACTGCACAGACTTTTTTGTTTGTGCAGTTTTTTTATTCATTATGAAAAAGTATTTTATCTTATTTCACATATTATTGATTTCACTCGTTTGGGTTGCATGTACCAACGAAAACAAACAAACTGTGGCTGAATCTGAACAGAGTCAAATTCAAAAGGATACAGCTGCTGCATGCAATAAACCCACTGTCATCATGGATCCAAACAATGCCAAGCCAATGGCTCTGATGATGCGTCAAATGGTAGTGAATATGGATAAAATGAAAGGGAAATTAATTGCCGGAGAAAGAGTAACAGAAAAAGAGTTTCCTTTTTTACGATTTTATTTGGTTGAGCCAACAGACCCAAATGTTTTAGAGCCTAAATTCTATGAAAATGCAAGGTTGTTTCAAGAGTCATACAAGCAAATTTTTGAAACCAAAGGATTGCAAGCAAAGGCATACAATGCCACTATTTCTATGTGCATCAATTGTCACCAAAGTTATTGCAGTGGTCCAATCAAAAGAATTAAAAAACTACTGATTCATTAATGTTTACCAACCAAGATTGAAACAGAAGTTAATACTACATATGTATTACTTCCAAGAAGGTTCAATCTATTGATATTTGCAAGCACTGAATTTAAAGTGCATGCAATGAGCAAGGATTTTGGAGTCATTCAACAGGTGAATCAGCAAACCAATTTATTCTCTGTTAACCTAGAAGATGGAACATACTCAGTTTGTTCTTTGAGAGAATCAGCCAATTTAGAAATTGGAGAAGTATTATTTGGGAGCTTTAAATCATACGGTATGAATTACCTTGAAACAGAATGCGAGGGCGTACATTTGTTAGTGGACGTCATTTCCATTTATGTATCAGCTGAAACAGCAAATTATATTGTCAAAACACTTTGAGTTTTTGCTTTAATTGATAGCTATTCTTTTAAATCATTCAAATTGATTGGAACAGAAATATTGGTTGGTCCATTTGAATAGGGTGCTATTTCATAGACATTGTAAAAGAACTCAACTGTACTGTCTGTGAGCAAGAAGTTATCGGTTAGTTTAAAGACATCGTTTTCAAACCAATATCCAGCCTCATTTAAACTTGCATTCATTGCAATGCCAATATTTTTTCTGAATATTTTTTCTGCTTTTTTTCTAATATTTTCTGGTTGCTGAAAACACTCAGCAATGCATAACTTCTTACCGTCTTTTAAACGAATGTTTGCTAAATAGGTACTACTTATTCCATGCGCACCTGCTGTAAAAAGGTACCCGTCTGATACCAAGCCAATCCTCTTTTCTGATTGATAAGCTACAGCAATGTTGAGGGTATTTTCATAGCCAGCCCAAGACATAGTTGTATCCATGATCAATTCCATGAATTCTTGTTTAAATGCTTTTGCATAGGTTTTATAAAATTCTGAAGTGCCTGTTTTTGTTGGGATGCCAATGTCCGTTAATTGCATCATCACAAATCTATTCAGTGAGTCAGAAACAGCTGGATTGTTGCATTTAAATTTCAAGTAATGCAAGTCTATTAAAAAGTTTTTGCTGCTATCAGCACTTGTGTAAGAGTCATAGATGGAGTCAGCAGCTATTTCAAGGGTGTTTTGAGAGGTGGTATGTTCAGTTTGGTTTGAACAGGCTCCCCAATACAATAGGGTAGTCAATAACAATAAATATTTCATAAGGTTACTTTTTAACAAGGTACAAAAAAAACTGCAAGTACTTTTGAGCGCTTGCAGTTTGAATGTTATGAAAAGCTACTTATCTGTAGAGTACTTCTTTTACAGTTTGAACCGTTTTTTGAATACTTGGTAAAAATGCTTGAACCAAAGTTGGCGCATAACCCAATGGCACATCTTGTGTAGTGATTCTTCTGATAGGTGCATCCAAATAATCAAATGCATTTTTTTGAACCATATAGCTAATTTCAGAAGAGATACTTGCCAATGGCCAAGCTTCTTCAATGATGACCAATCTGTTGGTTTTTTTTACAGATTCAATAACGGTGTTGTAGTCAATTGGTCTGACAGTTCTCAAGTCGATGACTTCACATTCTATACCTTCTTTAGCCAATTCTTCAGCTGCTGCCAAAACCACTTTCATGATTTTTCCGAATGAAACCAAGGTTACATGGTTTCCAGTTCTTTTGATATCGGCTACGCCAATTGGAATCAAATATTCTTCTTCAGGAACCTCTCCTTTGTCGCCATACATTTGTTCGCTTTCCATAAAGATAACAGGGTCATTGTCTCTGATAGCTGTTTTGAGCAAACCTTTCGCATCATAAGGATTAGAAGGAACTACTACTTTTAAGCCAGGGCAATTGGCATACCAATTTTCAAAAGCTTGAGAGTGTTGCGCTCCTAATTGACCCGCGCTACCTGTTGGACCTCTAAACACCATTGGAATATTGAATTGTCCGCCACTCATTGAATACATTTTAGCAGCTGAATTGATTACTTGGTCAATTGCAACAAGCGAGAAATTAAAGGTCATGAATTCAATAATTGGTCGCAAGCCATTCATGGCGGCTCCTACGCCAATGCCTGCAAAACCCAATTCGGCAATAGGAGTATCAATGACACGTTTGGCTCCAAATTCATCTAACATGCCTTGGCTTACTTTGTATGCACCGTTGTAATCAGCAACCTCTTCTCCCATAAGGAAAACAGTTTCATCTCTGCGCATTTCTTCGGAAAGTGCTTCTCTTAGAGCTTCACGGAATTGTATTGATCTCATAATCTTAAATAGAAATGCAAAAATACATTCTCCAACAGGATATCAAAGTAATTCTCTCTAAATCCTGCTAAAACTTGTTTATTTGCTTTATTTTTTTGGACCTTTTGGTTGTAATGGTCTGATTTCTAGGTTAACTGTGTGGAAATTGTCTGGCATTGTTAAAGCTTGAACAATACTGAGTGCCACATCTTCAGGCATCAACATATAATCGTGTGGTTGGATACCTGGGCTATTTCTGAAGAAATCAGTTTTGGTTGAACCTGGATAAATACAAGTGACTTTTATTTTGTGATCTCTGAGTTCTCGGAATAAGCTTTCGCTCAATCCTTTAACGGCCCATTTGCTTGCACAATAAGCGCTGACTTGAGGCATGCCCTCTAAAGCAGCTGTTGAGGCGATATTGACAATATGACCAATGCCATTTTGTTTCATTACTGGGATGGCTTGCTTACAACAATGAAATATACCAGTCACATTGGTTTCCATCATTTCGTTCCAATGTTCCAAGCTGATGTCTTCTAAATTGCCAAAATAACCCAATCCGGCATTGTTCACTAAAATATGGATGGTATTTTCTTTTTTGAGGATGTGAGAAAAAGCTGCGGAAACAGCCGCATTGTTTCTTACGTCACAGGTAATGAACTCAAAATTTGGAAGCTTTGCTTCCAAATTTTGAGTTCTACCCATACCATATACTTTTACACCAGCTTCAGAAAGCAATTGGCATAAAGCCAATCCAATGCCTTTGCTAACACCTGTAACAACTGCTACTTTATTGTTGAGTTCCATTAAATTAATAACCAAATATTTCTTCTAAACTCAACTCTGTTACTTTGCCATATTTTTCAAGATCTGCTTTTTTAATTTTTGATGCAGAACCCATGATACAATAGGTATATGGCTTTCCTTTGAAGTTGCTGGCATGGAATTGCTCTAAGTCATTCAGTTTTAAACGAGGTAATGTTTCATAGATCAATTGATTGATATCTGAATTCAATCCCAATTTTTGATTGGCAGCATAAGCGAAAATAATATCTGCATCATTGGTTCTTTCAGTTTCTATGTTGTTTGTAATAGCAGCTTTGGCAGCATCAAACATGTTTTCATTTGGTGGTAAATTTTGCAACAAATCGTTCATGGCCGCAATAGCATCATTTAATTTGTCGGCTTGAGTGCCAACGTAAGCTGTTGTAGTATAAGGGTCTCCTTTTTTAGTTGGCTGAGAATATCTTGAGTAGGTTGAATAGGCCAATGCTTTGCTTTCGCGGATGGTTTGGAATACAACAGAAGACATGCCTCCTCCAAAATATTCATTGAACAAAGTTACAATAGGAGTTCTGCTCGAATCGTATGAGATGTTTGAATTGTTGTACCATAAAATTTCTGCTTGAACCATGTCGTAATTAACAAATAAAACTTGGTTTTGAGATGTTTGATTCCTGGTAAATACAACTGGATTTGGAATGCGCAATTGTTTTTTGGCAACTGGATGTAAGGTTTTCATTTTGGTTTGAAAATCAGTTAAAGCCAAAGGCCCATAATACCAAATTTTATGCGGGTACGCTGTAAGTTGGTGAATGGTATTGACCAATTCTGTTGCATTCAAGTTTTTCAATTCAGTAGCAGATAATTCATGTTTGAATGGATTTTTACTGCCGTATACTGCATAGTTTTGAAGGGCTGCTCTGAAAATGGTTGATTTGTTTTTCTTGGCATCTTCCTTAGATTTTAAAATTCTATCTACCAATTGGTTCAATGCCTGTTGGTCTGGTTTTGCATTGGCCAATAAATGTTCAAACAATTGCACTGCTTCGGCATAATTTTCATTCAAACCTTCTAATGTAACATAAGCTTGTTCTGAGCCAACATTTACCTTGAAACTGCAAGCCAACCTGAAAAATGCTTTACTTATTTCTTCTGCAGAATATTTATCTGTTCCTAAAAACTGCAATAAATTCATGGCTAAAGGCAGTTTTAAATCATGGTATTTACCCATGTCAATGACATAGTACAATTGAAACAAATCATTGTCTTTGTTTTGAACGTAATAAGTATTGCCTTTGATGGTTAAATCTTTTTTGAAGTTTACAAAACGTGGTTGAATGCTTGGTGAAGGCTTGTTATTGATTTCTTGCAAGAATTTAGACTCATCGTTTCTGTTTACTTCAACTGGTGTAATGGTAGGTTTGGCAATTTTTTGAATGTCTTTGTCTTCCCCAATTTTTTTGTAAACAATGACATAATCATTGCTCAGCCATTTGTTGGCAAAAGCTACCAACTCTTCTTTTTTGATGGTGCTCAAGTCGGCAATTTCTTTACAAACATCTTGCCATTTTCTGTCGAGTGTAAAAGCATCTAACATGGCATAAGCTCTACCGCTGTTGCTTTCTCTCTCTTGTATTTTGAATACTTTGATATTGGCAATGATGGCCTTTAACATGTCTTCATTGAAATTGCCTTTTTTAATTTCTTCTAATTGGTCAAGTAAAAGCTGTTTTACATCTTCTAAAGTTTGGTTCTTTTTAGGTTTACCACTTAAAAATAACAATGAGTAATCTTTATTGATCCAAGTGGATGATTCAGCGCTTAACAAGGCTTGTTTTTTAATCAAATTCAAATCAATTAAACCGGCTTTTGAATTGGCCAATAACATATCAACCAATTGTAACATCAAAGCTTCTTTTGTCCCTGCACCTGGAATTCTAAATCCAATCATGGTGTTTTCTGCATCAGGGCCATATACGGTATGGGTTTCAGCTGGTTTGCCAATTGGTTCTGGTGTGAAAGTAAAAGCAGGGATTGGTTTAGGAGACATGTAGCCAAAATTGGCATCTATTTGTTCAATGGCATTGTCTGGATTGAAATCACCTGCAATAATGATAGCCATATTGTTGGGTACATAATAGGTATTGTAGTAGTTTCTAATTTTTACCAACGAAGGATTTTTGAGGTGTTCAACCGTTCCTATGGTAGTCTGTGTTCCATAGGGATGGTTCTTGAATAAACTTGTTAAAACTTTTTCAAAGGTTTTTCTGGAATCGTTGTCAAGCGAAATATTTTTTTCTTCATACACCGCTTCTAATTCTGTGTGGAATAACCTAAGCACTGGGTTTCTGAAACGTTCTGCTTCAATTTGAATCCATTTGCTGAGGTTGTTTTCAGGAATATCATTTACATATACAGTTTGTTCCAAAGAGGTAAATGCGTTGGTTCCTTGCGCTCCAATTACTTGCATCATTTTATCGTATTCATTAGCTATGGCGAAGCTTGATGCTACACCAGAAACACTATCAATTAAATGATAAATAGCTTTACGTTTGGCTTCGTCGGTTGTTTTGTTGTAGCTTTCATACAAAGCATCAATTTTATCTAACTGCTCTTTTTCTTTTGTCCAATTGAGTGAACCATATTGGTCGGTACCTTTGAACAGCATATGCTCTAAATAATGAGCCAAGCCAGTATTGTCTGACGGGTCATTTTTACTGCCAGCTTTGGTAGCAATTAGTGTTTGAATACGTGGCTGTTTGCTATTGACACTCATCATAACTGTTAAGCCATTTTTTAATTGATAAGTACGTACTTTCAAAGGATCATTTTTGACAGTGGTGTAACTGTACTTGCCATCGGAAGATTGATGTGTTTCTACTTCAAATTTTTCTTGTGCATTTACCCAAAGTGTGAGGGCGAAAAATGCCAAAACCAGTTGTATTTTTTTCATTTTTATAAGGTTCTTTTAAATTATTGCAAACATAATCATTTTCAGTATGCTGTTGTTTTATTTGAGTTTGTTCCATTTGCACATGCGTGGATGACCGCTCATGTCTTTTCGAATTTCATAATTTACCACATTGTTTTCCAACAAGTCCCTCATTTGGGGTTCCAAGTTGTATGCAAATTCAACATAACAAGGTTGGTTTGATACCAATAAAATTGTCTCGTAATAAACCAAAGGCCTTTCATCGCCTACAAATAAAGCAAGGTGTGGTTCATGTTTCAATACATTTTCATGCATATGTATTTTGTCAGACTCAGGAATGTATGGGGGGTTACTGACAATCAAATCAAATTGTTGCTGCTGTATCCATTCTTGTGTAGCTGGGGCAAAAAGATCTGCAACTTTGAATTGTGTTGTTGTTTGTATGGCTTGTGCATTTTGTTTGGCTATGGCTAAGGCCTCACTGGATAGGTCAATTCCCCATACCTCCCAATTGCTCCTATTTGCAGATAAAGCTATTGCAATACAGCCTGAGCCCGTTCCAATGTCTAATACTTTAAGGGGGGTATTGGAATAATCTGCCAAAATCCAATCCACCAATTCTTCAGTTTCAGGCCTCGGAATTAATACTGCAGGACTCACCTTGAATACCAAATCTTTGAACCAGGTATAGCCTAAAACGTATTGCAAGGGGATGCCCTTTTTGAGTTCAAGAATGAGTTGGGTTAATTTTTCTTCCTCATCAGCTGCAATTTCTTTTTTAATGAGGGGTAAATGACTTCTCTTGATTAAAAGAATTTCTTCAAGTAAAATATAACCGATATGTTTGGCTTCCTCTGTATCGTAATGATTAGCCAATTGGTTTTGAATAAATGGAATGAATGCTTGAATTTGCATTTTTTGGTGATTGGTTCGGCAAATTACTACTTTCGTAGACAGCATGGAGCAAAAAATATGGATGCAACGCTGTCTTGAGCTGGCAGCCATGGGTAGCGGCAAAGTAGCACCAAACCCTCTAGTAGGTTCAGTACTGGTTGTTGATGACAAAATTATTGGTGAGGGCTATCACCAGGCTTATGGTAAAGCGCATGCTGAGGTCAATGCAATTGCTGCTGTGTCTGATGCTTCTCAATTAAAAAAGGCTACGCTTTATGTGAATTTAGAACCATGTGCCCACACAGGAAAAACACCACCTTGTGCTGATTTAATCATTGCATCTGGTATCCCTAAGGTTGTTGTAGCACACTTAGATCCATTTGAACAAGTAGCCGGAAAAGGCATCGAGAAAATGCGTGCTGCAGGCATAGAAGTTCAGATAGGTTTGCTGGAACAAGAAGCAAAATGGCTCAATAGAAGGTTCCTTCATTTTGTAACCAAACAAAAGCCCTACATCATATTAAAATGGGCTCAAACCATGAGTGGATACATTGCACCTTATGCACACCAAATGAGCAAAGAAGAGTTTGAAGAGAAAAGACACATAACTGGCTTATTGGTTCAAAAACAAGTGCATAAATGGCGAACAGAAGAAGGCGCAATTTTGGTAGGAAGCAATACTGTACAAACAGATAATCCCGCCTTGAATGCAAGGGCCTGGATTGGAAAGAACCCTTTGAGAATTGTGGTAGACAGGAACCTTAAATTGGCAAATGAATTCAAAGTTTTTGACCAACAAATACCTACTTGGATTGTCAATTCCGTAAAAGCAGAATCGCACCTGAATTTGGAATATGTTTATTTTAACCCAAATGAAAACTGGCTAGAGGTACTGAGTCAAAAACTTTACCAAGCAGGTATTCAAAGCTTGATCATTGAAGGAGGTGCAAGTATTTTAAACCATGTCATAACTTGCGGCCTTTGGCAGGAAGCGCAGGTTTTTTATACCCCTAAGCATTTCAATGATGGGATTCTTGCCCCTGCAATTAGCGGAACACAAGTAGAGACATTTGAATTGGATCAAAGTATTTTTAAACGTTATATCAATGGTGAGTGATTTGTTGTTGAGTGTGCTTTTTTCAAGCATTACAGTGAGCTTTTTTAAATTGTTTGAACTCAAAAATGTGAAAACATTTCAGGCCATTGTTATGAACTATATCAGTTGTGGGGTTATTGGTAGTTTATTTGCTAAACAAACCATCTTTGAAGTCCATGTTTGGGAGATGCCTTGGTATGGGTTTGCTGTTGGTCTAGGCTTTTTATTCATTTCCATCTTTTTTTGTATTGGTTTAACAGCCCAAAAATTAGGCGTATCAGTGAGTATGGTAGCTGCAAAATTATCGGTTGTGATTCCTGTTTTAATTGCATTGGTTTTTCATGGCGAACAACTCACTATGCTAAGGGCAGGTGGTATTGTTTTGTCTTTACTAGCAGTCTATTTAATGAGTCGTTCTGGACAAGCCTCAAGCAATTCGTCTACCAATTCATCAAATTTCATCTGGTTGCCATTGGTTGTATTTGCGGGAAGCGGTTCCATAGATGCTTTATTGAATCACTTAAACAGAACCTATATTCCTCCTTCAACAGCAGACCAAATTGTTACCACTGTGTTTTTAAATGCATTTGTGTTAGGTGTGATTTTTTTGGGTTATCAGTTGTTCACAAAAAAGGAGACGCTCAATAGCAAATCATTGGTTTGGGGATTGTTATTAGGTGTTCCTAATTATTTTAGCATGTACTTTTTGCTGAAAACATTAGGTGATCATCAGCAAGCAAGTGTGGTTTTCCCAATAAACAATATAGGTATTGTTTTAATGAGTTCATTATTGGCTTTTGTGTTGTTCAAAGAGCAATTAAATAGGCTTAAAATAATTGGCTTAGTGTTAGCAACAATGGCTATTGTTTTAATGGCTTTGTAAGGTGTTCGTTCCAGATTTTTATACCACATTGGCAGCCAAACAAACTGCTGAAATCAAAGAAAAATCGAGTCGATTTATTGCTTATGCATTTCCTGTGCAAACAGAAGAAGCGGCCAAGCAAATGCTTTCAGATTTGAAGAAAGAACATCATGCTGCTGCGCATCATTGTTGGGCATTTGTGTTAGATCCTGCTGCCAGTTTTCAAAAATCATCTGATGACAGAGAGCCCTCTGGAACTGCGGGTAAACCAATTCTGAGAGCTATTCTTGCTGCTGGTTTAACCAATGTGTTGGTTGTAGTTGTACGTTATTTTGGTGGTAAATTATTGGGTGTGCCAGGCTTGATAGCGGCATATGGTTTAGCTACAGAAGCGGTATTGCAACTAGCAGACAAAAAACAAAAAAAGGTGCGTTATGTTTACAGTGTTGTGCTTGCCTATGAACAACAGCACCATTTGATTCGCATCTTGAAACAAGATGAACTAAAATTTTATCCAACGATACAAGGTGGCCAAGAAGCAATTATATTTGAAGTAAGTCCATCCAAGAGCACTAAAATACTAGAGAAAATTCAAGAAACACTTTTGGTTGAACCCAATTACATAGCATATGAAAAATAATTTAATCATAATTTTATTGTTACTGGTTTTTGGTGTTGAAGCACGTGTGCCTCAAAACGCTTCAAAACCTTTTAGGGTAATCAAAGAAAATATACAGTTCGCACCAGAAAATAATTCAATTACTGATATTGAAAAATGGATTGTCCAGCATGAATTGAGTGAAGTACAATCACAATCGGTTCAACTGAAATCCTATAAAATTACCAATCAAACCAAACATTTTTTATTTGAACAATGGTATTTGGGCTTGCCTGTTTATGGGGCAACAATCAAAGTAAATGTTACCAATGAAGGGCACTTACTTCAGGCATTTAGTAACCTTGTGCCTATTGCTAAAATACAAGCAAATAAGTGGGCAGGAGCCAATTGCTGGTTTCCAGCTGCATCTGGTTTGATACCTGCATATGTTCAAAAAGAAAAAGATAACAAAGGTATTTGGTATGAAATTGTTAAAAATGAATCAGGTAATATATTGGCCTCTTGCATGCTTGATTTGCTTGCCAAACAAGACACTTTGGTGAATGCAAAACTGTTTACTCCAGATCCCTTAACTACAGCACAAAAAAGTTATGGTGCAGACAATGGTTTATGGACCAACAAAAACGGAAACGATTACACGGAATTGAATGCGCAAAGAATGACAGTTAGTGTTCCTTTGAAATTTGAAAACGACACTTTTTATACTGAACATAAACATGCCATCATTGCTGATTTAGAGTCGCCTACTATTGCACCTTACAAAACTACCCAACAGGCTTTTGATTTTACTAGAGCCCAGGCTCCATTCAGAGAGTTAATGGCCTTGTACCACATAGCCAATTTGCAATCATATTTGAATTCAATTCAAATAGATAGTTTTGCTAATTTTCAAATTTTGGTAGATGCTCATGCTTACCAAGGCAGAGACCAATCTAGGTTTTCTTTAACTGGTGCTGATAAACCCGCATTGTATTTTGGAACTGGAGGGGTGCCTGATGCAGAAGATGCAGATGTGATTATTCATGAATACACCCATGGAATCAATCACAGTATCAGCCCAAATACTACTTCAGGATCGGAACGTATGGCATTGGAAGAAGCCAACTGTGATTTTATGGCCTGTCAGTATTCAAAGGGCTTTACTGAATACAATTGGAGACAGGTTTTTAATTGGGATGGCCACAACGAGTTTTGGGGTGGTAGGAATGCCGAAAGCAATAAAAAATACCCAACAGATGTAAGTTCAAATTTCTATTCAACCAGTGAAATTTGGAGTAGCATGATGAATGATTTGAGTCTAGATTTAGGCAGAGAGGTCGCAACCAAGGTTTTGTTTTATTCAATATACAATTATGCTTCAGGAATGGGTTTACAAGATGCTGCAGATTTATTGGTTCAAACAGATAGTTTGTTTTTTAACAAGGCCCATTTTGGACCAATCAAACAACGCTTAGCGGAAAGAGGTTTTGCGGTTTATTTGACTGTACCCGAATTAGCAAATTTTAAAAATTCGGTATTGCTAGTGAATAGTCAAGGTTTTGCAAATGGTACTGGTAATTTAACGGTTTTGCAAAGTGCTTCAGATCCATTGAAATTAAGTGTATACAGTATAAATGGCACATTCATTAAAGCTACAGAATGGCTGGCACAACCAGAATTGATTGCTTCGGAATTTGCTGCAGGAATTTACATAGTAAAAGTACAAAGTCAAACCAGTTCTTATACCGAAAAAGTAATCAAATTTAATTAACTACTTTAGCAAAGGCCATAAAGTTCCTTGCCTATTGATATACAAATTCAATCCTCTGAATTGAACCTCGGCCAATCCGTTTTCAAAATACCCAATGTATTCCATTTCAAACGGAATCAATACCTTGCCACTAGGGTCAATAGCGCCCCATTTCCCTTTCATTTTAACAGGGCATATGCCCTCATTGAAATAACCAGTTGATTCAAACATCGGTTGAAAGATCATTTTCCCTGCTTTATTGATGAACCCCCATTTGCCATTGATTTGAACAGCTGCTAAGCCTTCAGAAAAAGGGCTTACATTTTCATAGGTGGCTGCAACAACTGGTTCACCCTTGAAGTTGATAAAGCCGAATTTGTTTTTTTCTGAATAAGCAGCTAGTCCTTCACTCATGGCTTTTAACAATTCAAAAGTAGCAGGTATGGTTATTTTACCTGTAGTATCAATCATGCCGTATTTGCCATTTTGACTAAAACAAGCTACGCCTTCGTTAAAAGGTCCAATTTGATTGTACTGAGGAGTTAAAACTGTTTCAGCTTTAGTATTGATTAAACCATATTTGTTATTTTTTGCAATGCGTGCAATGGAGGTATTGAAGTCTTCTACATCATCGTAATCAAAACCAGTCATGTAGTTACCAGCTTTATTGATATAGGTAAATGCATAACCCAAATTGCTCACATCAAAGCCAAATTTGTTTTCGGTGATGGTTTTCTTTTTCCCAACCTTAGCCCATCCTGAATGAAAGTTGCCTGCATCGTAAATTTCTGGATCAAGACTGAGTACAATTTTTCCTGACTCATTGATGTAATGTCTTTTGAATTTGTAATCCATGACCGAACAAAGTCCTTCAGAGACTGGTCCAATGTATTGGTACAAACCCGTATCAATAATCCTATTTTCATGCACGTCAATTAAGCAAGGCATTCTGTTGAGTGCTACACTTGCAAAACCTTCGTTGAAGCTACCTGCTAAATCATACTTAAAATCAATTTGCATGTTACCATAGGTATCCATGAAACCCCATTTTCCCTTTTTTTCAATTGGATAAAGGTTTTGGGCGTGAAGTTTAAGCACAATCAAATAACAAAAAAGCACAGCGAATAAGATGAATTTTAATTGCATTGGATTCAAGATTTTGATGCTACGAAGCTATGCGCTAGGGGCAAATGCATTTAATTTTTTATAAACATGAGGTTGATAAGCAAATGGAACACGGATTTAGTCAATAAAATTCTGCAACAAAAATTGTTAATTCGTATGGTATGAGTGATTTTCTTCAAACACCAATTGTATATCTGAAAGGCGTAGGGCCTGCCAGGGCTGAATTGCTGCAAAAAGAATTGGAGATTTTTACATTCAATGATTTGTTTTTTCATTTTCCCTATAGGCATATTGACAGAAGTAAAATATACAGAATAGCTGAAATAGATGCAGGTACTGCCTATGTTCAACTCAGAGGAAAAATTACCCGCTTTGGATTATTAGGTTCAGGGAAAGCACAAAGACTCACAGCCGATTTTACAGATGGAAGTGGACAAATTGAATTGGTATGGTTTCAAGGCATCAAATGGGTCAAAGAATCCATTCAGCTGAACAAAGAATATGTGTTGTTTGGAAAGCCATCAGCCTTTAATGGTAGCTACAATATGGTGCATCCGAGTATAGAAGATCCAACTCAATTACAGGAAAAACAATACCAACATATCATGCCTTTGTATTCATGCTCTGAAAAGATGAAAGCAAGGGGGTTGGATACACGTGCCATCATGAAATTGGTGCATGCTTTGTTAACTGATGTGAAGTTTGATATGCAAGAGAATTTACCGGAATCCATTTTGAACCGCTACCAGTTCATGGACAGAAAATCGGCATTCAGGGCTATACATTTTCCTAGGAATTTACAAGAATTAGCGGCTGCTGAGCAAAGGCTCAAATACGAAGAGTTGTTCTTTATTCAACTCAAATTGTTGCGTTATAAAATGAAACGCACCCAATTAGTGAACGGCATTCAATTTGAACAGATTGGTCCTTTGTTTAACACTTTTTATGAAAGCAATTTGCCCTTTGATTTAACGAATGCACAAAAACGGGTGCTCAAAGAAATCAGGTCAGACATGAAAAGGGGCATACAAATGAACAGGCTTTTGCAAGGCGATGTTGGCAGTGGAAAAACAGTTGTAGCATTAATGTGTATGCTCATGGCCATTGACAATGGTTATCAAGCTTGTTTGATGGCACCAACTGAAATTTTGGCTCAACAGCATTTACATACAGTGAAAGAATTGCTCAAAGATTTACCTGTTACGGTTGAGTTGCTAAGTGGGTCAACTGGTGCGAAAGCCAGAAGGCAAATAGATGAAGATTTACAATCAGGTGCTTTGCATATTTTAATTGGTACGCATGCATTAATTGAAGACAAAGTGCAGTTTCAAAATTTAGGTTTGGCCATTGTAGATGAGCAACACCGATTTGGCGTAGAACAACGTTACCGTTTGTGGAAGAAAAATACCTATCCACCGCATGTATTGGTAATGACTGCAACGCCAATCCCTAGAACCTTGGCCATGACCTTGTACGGAGATTTAGATGTGTCAGTAATTGATGAGTTGCCCGCAGGTAGAAAGCCCATACAAACCATCCATAAATACGACAACAACCGATTGCATGTGTATGGTTTCTTGAAGCAGCAAATTGCTTTAGGGAGGCAAGTATATATTGTGTATCCATTGATTGATGAATCTGAAAAGCTCACCTATAAAAGTTTAACAGAAGGTTACGAAAGTATCTGCCAAGAATTCCCCCTGCCTAAATTTGCAGTAAGTATGGTGCATGGCAAAATGAAGCCAGCAGAGAAAGATTTTGAGATGAAACGCTTCATCAAAGGCGAAACACAAATTATGGTGGCAACAACTGTTATAGAAGTTGGCGTGAATGTGCCCAATGCTTCTGTGATGGTAATTGAAAGTGCCGAGAAATTTGGCCTTTCACAATTGCACCAGTTAAGAGGAAGGGTAGGAAGGGGTGCCGACCAATCGTATTGTATTCTAATGAGCGATAAAGAACTCAGCAATGATGCAAGGTTAAGATTGAAAACCATGACTGAAACAGCAGATGGATTTAAAATTGCTGAAGTTGATTTGAAACTTAGGGGCCCAGGAGAACTAGAAGGCACTTCGCAAAGTGGTATTTTGGATTTACGCATTGCAGACATTACAGTCGATACCACCATCATTGAAACAGCGCGCAAAGATGCGATGGAGTTATTGGCAAAAGATATCAACCTTGAACAAGCTCAACACCAAGCATTGAACCGTTACTTTGCACTTTACCAGCGCAATGCCAAATGGGGCAGGGTATCATAAAAAAAACAGCCACCTTCGCAGATGGCTGTTTCCTCTAAGTAGTTTTCTATAAGTTTTAAGCTAAGTAGCTTACAATCCAATAAACAAGCGCTGCAACCAATCCACTCACTGGAATGGTTAAAATCCAAGCCCATAATAAATTAATGGTTACACCCCATCTTACTGCAGACAATCTTTTTGAAGCGCCTACACCCATGATTGCACCTGTAATGGTATGAGTGGTAGAAACAGGAATGCCCATTTGTTCTGTCATAAACAAAGTAATGGAGCCTGCTGTTTCAGCAGCCACACCTTCTAATGGAGAAACTTTGGTGATTTTAGTTCCCATGGTTTTCACAATTTTCCAACCACCACTCAAAGTTCCCAATCCAATGGCTGCATAACAAGCCAAAGGTATCCAAGTTAATTCTTTCAAAGCCACACTAACATCACCATATTTTTGGCTATTATAAGCCACAAATGCAGCACCTATGATACCCATTACTTTTTGTGCATCGTTTCCTCCATGTCCTAAACTAAAAGCAGCAGAAGAAACCAATTGCAATCGCTTAAAAATATTGGCTTTTCGGAAAGCATTTGGCTCTCTTAAAGAATCTACATAAATATAGGTCAGCACAAATAAAACAACCAAGCCTATCAAACAATAAACAATGGTTGAATTGTCGGCTTTTTCCATTGCTTTTACCATCTCAACTTTTGCATTAATGGTTTTAATTGCGGCCAAAGTATTGGCGGCTTGCATATCATCAAAATTACAAAATTTGGCTAAGGTGTCAGCCAATTGTTCAGCAGGAATGTTTCCGTACAAAGCATATAATGGTTTAGCGTGGTCTGTAAAAAGAACCAAGCTATCAGCTAACAATTTCATTTCTGAAGAAGACTTGCCCAATTTTACCAAACTATCTAAATGAATGGCTTTTTTGATGGCGTCTTTTACTTTACCAGCTTCAATGGTTTTTAATAATCCAGCGTTGTTGAGGCTGTCTGCAACTGCATTGGCACCTACCTTATCATACAAAGCAACAAAATACATGGCTCTGTCTGTATGGTCTTTAGCCTTTTGAAGTTTTTCAGCTTTTTCAGAATTGTTGGCATCCGCTTTTACCTCTTTTTCGTATTTATCTACTTTGTAAATTTTTGCAATGTTCTCTTTCATTTTATTCTGTTCAAAAATATTGAACAAGAACACAGTAAAAAGTGTCGTTAAAACGATGATACCTATCCTGTACCATACATTGCGCATGATAGTAACCAATGTGATAAAGATTGAGATTAACATGCCAATAACAGGTGCCAGAAAAATGAATAAAACCGTTTTGCCTATTTTTTCCATCTCTACAATATTGCTCAATGCAACCCAGCCTTTAGTCATAAATGCATGGGTGATGGCTGCTCCAGCAAAGCCTCCAATGAGTGTATGAGAAGAGGAAGAAGGTATGCCAAGCCACCAAGTTAATAGGTTCCAAAAAATGGCAGCAATCAATCCTGAAAAAATTACAGGCAAAGTAATGTATTCGGGATATACCGTTTTACCAATGGTATTGGCTACAGCATGGTCCTGAAAAATAAAATAAGCAACAAAATTAAAAAGTGCAGCCCAAATAACGGCTTGGAGGGGTGTGAGTACTTTGGTGGAAACGATTGTAGCTATAGAATTTGCTGCATCATGAAACCCATTGATGTAATCAAAAATCAGCGCAAGCGCAATGATGACAATTAAAAAAGTCATGTGTTGGTTTTTGGTTAACTAGGCGTATTTGACAATGATTGATTCGATCACATTTGCTGAATCCTCACATTTGTCTGTAACGATTTCAAGCATTTGGTAAAGGTCTTTTTTCTTGATGACAACTATTGGGTCTTTTTCAGAGCTAAAAAGTTGAACCATTGAGCTGTCTAATAAATCATCGCCTTCGTTTTCGTAGCTATTGATTTTGATGCACGATTCAGTGATTGATCTGATTTTCTTCATGCCTCTCAATTCTCCAATACATTTGTGCAACTCAGTAATAGACTTTTTAATAATCACCGAAAATCCTTTGGTTGAATCGTCAATGTCAACCATGTTGTAGTTGACAATTCTTTTGGCTGCACCCCAAATATAATCAGCTATATCGTCTAATGATGTTGCCAAATAATGAATGTCTTCTCTGTCAAAAGGAGTGATGAAGTTCCTACCCAATTCAACAAAAATGGTATGGGTCAATTCATCATTCTTGTGTTCCAAATCTTCCAGTTTTTTTAGTAGGGCTTCTCTTTTTGCGAAATCAGTTTCATGTAATGCTTCGTGGAAGATATTTCCCATTTCTGTGAGCGTTTCGGTAACTTGCTCAAATAAAGTGTAAAAAATTTTGTCTTTAGGTTGGAAAAATTTAAGGATGGTTGAAAGCGCCATTATGTATTGTTTTTTGATCTTTATTGTTCAACTTTAGAAATCTTTCAATTATACGCAAAACTTCTCACTCGCAGTAATTGCAGCAATAAGTTCAGTCCATTTTTTAGGTTATTTCAATAATTGTTGTAACGCTTTTTCGATGTGTAATGCTTTTGTGTTGAAGAATATTCTGGATGATATATCAGTAAATCAGTACATTAAATAAGAATTAGATGTTAAACGGCTAAATAGTTGACTCAATGTAACGAACCATAGCAGTTTTGTTGTAAGAAGTTTAATAAGTGATAGAGAAGTTAATTCAAATTATGTTATTTGAATTCCCTGCTTTTCGATAAATTGTAATTGAAAAGTGTTTTACTTATGAAAAACATGCTCCTATTGGTGTTCGTTTGTGCCATTAAATTTTCATTTGCAATTGGTAATTCAGCTTTAAACGACGATTTACTTTATCTTTATGCTGGATTCATTGGCATCTGTGCCTTTTTCTATGGCCTTATTTGGGGCTTTAAGAAATTGAAGGAAAGGTTCAACATGAAACAGGAATCGGATGGGTTGGTGTAGGTTAAGCCTGTTCAAATAAAACCTTTATTCCTTTATCCGAATATTTTTTTAAGAAAGTTTGAAAGCGCTCGTCATGGATGCCTTCAATTCTCTGAAATTTGAGTTGTGCTTGTTTGTCTGAATTGATAAAGGACAAGCAATTTATGGCATACCTAAATAGCTAATTGTTTAATTTTACATTTAATTGATATTTTAAATAATGTTTAATAATTTAAACTTATTGTATATATTTGTTTATTATATTGAACATTATGAAAGATAGCGTAGTCATATTGCCTAAAGGTAAAAAGCTCTTAAAAGCATTAGGAGAAAATATAAAGTTGGCTCGTTTAAGGAGGAAGTTGTCGAGTGAACAAGTTGCCGAAAGGGCTGGGCTTAGTAGGGGCACTTTGTGGCAAATTGAGAAGGGAGCTCCTTCTGTTGCCATGGGTGCATATTTTCAGGTGTTATTTGTTTTGGGGCTCGAAAATGACTTTTTAAAATTGGCTGGAAATGATGAATTAGGAAGGAAGCTTCAAGATATTGGATTGGTTACAAAATCAAGAGCGCCTAAAAAGAAAGCGAACCATAGCCAAAAAAAGAATAGTAATATCAAGGAGATGAGTGATGAATCTCCATTTTCTGAAAACATTGAATGAACATGAGCAAGAAGATAAATGTTTATGCAGACTGGATTGGATTAAATGAGCCAACTCAAATGGGCATACTTACAACTGTTCAAGTGAGCGGGAAAGAGATTTTTTCATTTGAATATACTCAAGACTGGATTCTATCTGGACAATCACAATCAATTGATCCAAACCTTCAGTTCTATACTGGACAACAATTTAACCAAGAGGATAAGCCGAATTTTGGGGTGTTTTTAGATTCTTCACCAGACAGATGGGGTAGGTTGTTGATGAAGCGCAAAGAAGCAATTATGGCAAGAAAAGAAGGGCGAAAACCCAAAGTGCTTTTAGAATCTGACTTTTTACTAGGCGTGTATGATGAACACCGTATGGGAGCTTTGCGTTTTAAATTAAATCCTGAAGCTGATTTTTTAAGTGCAGACAAGGTTTTGGCAACACCTCCTTGGGCCTCTCTGAGAGATTTAGAATATGCAAGTTTGCAATTAGAAGCGGATCATGACGAAGCGGATGAGGAAGCAATAAAATGGTTAAATCTGCTTATTGCTCCGGGTGCATCATTAGGAGGCGCAAGACCCAAAGCCAGTATCAAAGATGCGCAGGGTAGCTTATGGATTTCAAAATTTCCAAGTGGCAATGATGATAGAGACATTGGGGCATGGGAGTATGTTGCAATGCAAATTGCGAAAGAAGCAGGACTTTGTGTTGCTGATTTTGAAATACGACAGTTTTCAAGTAAACATCATACTTATTTGAGTAAAAGATTTGACAGGACAGCAAATGGAGACCGGATTCATTTTGCATCAGCCATGACTTTACTTGGCTATAATGATGGCGCAGACTTTCAAAATGGCATCAGCTATTTGGAATTAGCAGAATTTTTAATTCAACAAGGCGCAAATGTTGATGCAGATTTAAAAGAATTGTGGACTCGAATTGTATTGAATATTTGCCTCAAGAATACCGATGATCATTTAAGAAATCATGGATTCCTTTTAGTTGGAAATGGTTGGAAACTTTCTCCATTGTATGATGTGAATCCATTTGCAGAAGGGCTTGGACTTACTTTAAATATTTCGGAAGATGACAACTCTTTGAATTTAGATTTGGCCTTGTCTGTAATTGATTATTTCAGATTAAAAGAAAAAGAAGCCAAAGCCATTATTAATCGGGTTCAGCTATCAGTAAGCAATTGGCGTAAAATTGCAGGAGAAGTAAAAATTTCTAGAGTGGAACAAAACAGAATGGAAGCGGCGTTTGTGTTGTAGTATTTTTACTTTGATGAAAGAAACTATGTAGGTTGATGGTAGCATATTGGATGAATAGACTGAAAATAAGGGTTATGAATTTCATTCATGATTCCCCTTGGCTAAAGAAGTGGACCAAGCCTGCGCTGTTTTTTAGCGAACTTGGTTACTGAAAAAATAATTGATGATTGAAAACATGCTGCAGGGTTTATGGATCTTATTCATGATTCCCTTGTTGCATTATCATGCTGCAGGGTTTATGGCTTCACCATGATTCCCTTGGCTAAAGAAGTGGACCAAGCCTGCGCTGTTTTTTAGCGAAATTGGTTACTGAAAAAATAATTGATAATTGAAAACATGCTGCAGGGTTTATGGCTTCACCATGATTCCCTTGGCTAAAGAAGTGGACCAAGCCTGCGCTGCTGACTCAGCGCCGTTTATTTACTACGCAAAAAACCAAGCGAGCTTGATTTTTGCTTCATAAATAAACGGTGACAGTCTTGGTCCGCACAACATTGGTCATCTGTGGAGCTGCAGGGAGTTGAACCCTGGTCCGGAGGTGGATTGGTCGAGCTTTCTACATGCTTAGTGAAGCATTGATTTCAAACAGTGCAGGCTGCTTCTCTTACCAACCCTGTTCTAAGAAACCAATTTACTTTAACAAGCCGGTTTCCCACCTGCTAAAGACCTTGTTTGATGACGGTTCTAGTGATTGCACAACAAGACAAATACAATCGAACCGAAGGCCGGCTTAATCTTCCTGATTAAGCAGCCATAGCGAAGTTAGACTCGCCAATTAAAGTTTTTGAGATTGAGATTAAAGTGCCAATACATCCAATGCACTGCATGCTTACACGCCGCTGCTCACCCCGTCAATACCGGTCAGCCCCAAATGTCAAATAACAATTTATTACTACAAAGATACAGTTATTATTGCTTTAAGCGAAGTCAATTAACAACGCATTTTTTTCAACGGCTTGTTTTGGTTCAATCCATATTTTTTTAATAGTACCTGTTGCAGTTGCTTTGATTAAGTTTTCCATTTTCATGGCCTCTAAAACCAATAGGGCATCACCTTTTTGAACGGTATCGCCTTCTTTTACTTGAATGCTTAGAACCAAGCCGGGCATAGGTGCTTTGAGTTGATTGGCTTTGGCAGACATGGCTTTGTCCATGCCCAATTTGCTTAATAAGGCGTCGTATTGATCAGTAATTTTTACAGTCTTTTTGCTGTTATTGACATGTAAAATATATTGTTTGCCAGTTTCGTCTTTTTCAAGCAGTTCAATAGTCACTGATTGCTTATCAAACAACAAGTGGTACTTGTTTTTGTCTAATTTGACCATATCCGATTCAACAGGCTTACCATCTATAAGAATGGTACCTTTTTTTTCGTCAAATTGGAGGCTTTTGCCATTTACTTCTACTGTCAGCATTTTGGGTTAATCAATTATTTTGTTTCTTGCAACAGATTTAATCTCATGAAAAATACATTCACGCTTTCAATCGCTGCCTTCATTTTGTTAACAACGGCATGCAATTTAAACAAAAGATTTGATTCACACGCAGTTCAAATTGACAGCCACGAAGAATTGAACACTGTTGTTGTTAAGCCACATGCCAATGAAGCGATGGAGCCTTATCAAGGCATGCCAACCCAATATACAGATTTAATTCATACCCGTTTAGATATTGCGTTTAATGAGCCAGAGAATTTAGTCAATGCTCGAGCCAATTTGTTGCTCAAAGCCTATGCAAGGTCCATCAACCAAATAGAATTAGATGCCAAGGGTTTTGACATTCACCGGGTATCAGAGAGGTTTGGTAAAGATACCATAGACTTAAAGTATAGTTATGATGCACTTAAATTAAAGATCGAACTAAAAAAAACACTGACAGCAAAAGATACTGTTTTAATTTATATTGATTATACAGCTAAACCTAGTCAGTTGAAAAGCAATGGGGGTAAAGCCATTCGAGACAACAAAGGTTTGTATTTTATCAATTCAAAAGGAACCGATCCACACAAGCCAAGACAAATTTGGACGCAAGGGGAAACCGAAAACAGTTCATGTTGGTTTCCTACCATCGACCGTCCATCAGAAAAACATACCCACGACTTTTACCTATACATTCCTCAGCAATCTACTTCATTGAGCAATGGCTTGTTGGTTGAAAGTATTTCATTACCAGGTAAAATGAAAATTGACCATTGGCGACAAACACTGCCCCATGCCCCTTATTTGGCTATGTTGGCCATCGGAAATTTTATGGTAACTAAAGAGTCTTGGAATGGAATGGAGGTGAGCTATTACCTTGAGCCAGAATTTCATCCACATGCAAAAGTGATTTTTGGGGAAACACCCAACATGCTGACCTGTTTTTCTCAAAGAACTGGGGTGTCCTATCCTTGGGAGAAATTTTCGCAAGTAGTTGCTCGTGATTTTGTGAGTGGTGCAATGGAAAATACCTCAGCAGTTGTTCACCACGAAGGGGTTCAACATTCGGCAAGAGAACACCGAGACCATCCGCAAGAAGACATCATTGCACATGAATTGTTCCACCATTGGTTTGGCGATTATGTAACTGCCAGAAGTTGGGGTCAAATTCCATTGAACGAAAGTTTTGCCAATTATGGGGAGTACATTTGGAACGAATACCGCCATGGAAAAGACGAAGCCGATTGTTATTTTGAAAGAGGTAGGACTGCTTATTTGAATTCAAAATCTAAACACCATACCCCAGCTATTAGAACGCATTTCATCGACCCAGACGAAATGTTTGATGTATTGAGTTACCAAAAAGGAGGTAGGGTTTTACACCAATTGCGCAATTATTTAGGTGATACTTTGTTCTTTAAAGGCATTCAATTGTATTTAACACAAAATGCTTTTGGAATAGCTGATATTCACGACCTAAGAAAAGCATTTGAAAAAGCTTCGGGTGAAGACCTGAATTGGTACTTTAATCAGTGGATGATTGGATTTGGACATCCTGATTTGCTGGTAGATTACCAATACAATACCAGTAAAAATGAATTGCAAGTAAAAGTAAAGCAAAGACAGGACGCTTCAATTGGGGTGTTTAAAATTCCAACTACCATTGCATACGGAAGAGACAGCCTACACAAAACCATTGTGCCTGTTGTTTTTGACAGTGCTGAACAAACCTTTAGTTTCCCTGTTGCTGCTTCAGAGATGGCTTACGTTAGCATTGATGAAGCAGGTGTATTGTTGGCTGAAATAGAAGAACACAAAAGCCCAGCACAGTGGGCCAACCAAATGAAATGGGCGGGTAGCTATGGTAACTTTTTAAGAGCTTACAACCAATTCAAGGACTCAAAAGATTCACTTTTTTTGGCCTATTTGCCTGAATTGATAGATAAATATTTGGTCAATCCAAATTGGGTGTACCAGCAGTACGGTTTGGCTTTGTTAGACAAACAAATTTCACTCATTCAGCAACGCAGTCAGCAAATTGCTTCTTTGGCTTTGAACCATCCAAAGTCGAAGTTTAGGTGTGAGGCCTTGCAAGTGATGAGTTATTTAAAAGACGCTGCAATCCCAACGCTTCAAGCAGCACTCAAAGATTCTTCATACTTGGTCAATGCAAGAGCATTGGTAATACTCAATGGTATTCAGCCAGAATTGGCTTTGAACGCAGCTCAAAGCATGGAGCAAGTTTACAGTGGAGATGTTCAAGAAGCAGTGTCTTCTATTTATGCAAATGCAGTTTCTGCTCAGCGTTTGCGGTATTTTGCATTGGTATTGGGAAAATTTAGAAACAAACGCTTTTCAGTGTTGAATAATTATGGAAAATACCTCTCCAAACATTTGCTAGAGGATGGTTTTGATGGTTTACAAATATTGAAAAATTATGGAATGCAATCGAGCGACAAAGACATCCATTACAGGGTTGATAAAATCTTGCAACAGCTGAGCAAGCAACTTGAAGAATTGAACAAACAAGGTAAGATTACTGAGAATGGTTACAATACCCTCAAAGCTTCCATTAAGAATATACAGGATTGGGCAAAATCTGGGCTTGAAGGCTAAAGCTTGAAATTGTAGTTTTTAGGTTTTCCTTAATCAACCAACATTTCTTGAATGACTTGTTTGGTTTGGGTAATTTCTTTTTGTGAAAGTGAGTTGAAAATTTTCACAATACGATTTCTGTCGATTGTACGAATTTGATCCAATACCAAATACCCTTTTCCTTTCTTACTTTGAATGGTAACCCTACTTGGATAGGGTTTGGAATTGCTGGTCATTGGTGCAACGATGATTGTTTGCAGGTATTGATTCATTTCATCAGGTGAAATAATAACACAGGGACGTGTTTTTTTCATTTCACTGCCAATTGTGGGGTCGAGATTTACCAATACTACTTGATACTGTTTTAGCTCCATTCTTCAAAAGTTTCATCTTCAAAAATATCTGCTATTAAGTTTTTGTCATCTTCATTGGCATGCATTTTTTGGAATGCTTTGTCCCATCCCTTGCGAGGCAAAGGACTTGGCTTAATGATGATGCAGTCTTTTTCAAAAATGGCTTCGACAGTTTCTTCAATTTGATACTTTTCAAGGATTACCTTAGCCAAACGGATGCCCTTAGAATTGCCAATTTGTATTACAGGGATATTCATGTTGTTCTCAAATATTGTGCATACAAAGTAATTACTTTTATTTCGAATTTCAAAACTTTCATTTCTTCAACTAAGGCTTGAAAGTTAATTGGTCAACGCCCCTAATTTGCAAATTGCCTTTGTGTTGCGCAAAGCCAATCAAACGGTAATTGTCTAAATTAATGGTTTGTGGTATATAAAGTTTGAGTTGTCCTTTGTCTTGAACAATTGGTATATGCTGCAACTGGCGACATACATTGTGGTGTTCCAATATTTTATCTTTGTTTTCGCCAGCAGTTACACTGTTTTTAATTTCTATTTGAACCAAGGCTGCAAAAAACTCTAAAGAATCGGTTGGTCCCCAAATTTTATAACCCACAATTAAACTGTCTTCTCCGGGAATGGCTCCCACGTCAATCTTCAAGAAATTGGGATTGGGTCTGGCCAATTGCTGTGTAATTTGAATGCCCACTGATTTTTTATCGGATCCACTCAAGGCTTTGCCTCCGTTTACAAAAGCCATTGGGGTAAACATTTTTGGTTCATTCTTTTGTTTGCAAAGTGCAATTTGTCGGTCTGTGTAAATGCTGTCGCTGAAAGGGTCAATCCAACCAGAACGGTTCCAGTAATCAACATGGTAATCTATGACATAAACAGGTGATTTGGTACTGTCACTTAAATGGATTACATCTTTCATAAACGCGTCGGCCATGGGGCATGAACCACAACCCTCAGAGGTAAAAACCTCTATGAGTACATTGTTCTGGTACATGGGTGTTTGTTTGTTGGGCGTAAAAATATCTACATTTTGTTGAGCCTGAACCAACATACTCCATGCAATCAGGTAAAAACCTAGGATCAATTTTCTTACAAACATGTTTGAATTGCTAATTGGTAATTGCTTCGAATTTAATTAAAAAAAAGTCCAGAATATTTTAATGTACTGAATTGTTTTCTGCTTCAGTCTGGTCATTTTTATTTTGCTCAAAAAGTGCCTTCATTGTTGGGTTATTATAGGTCAACTTTTTTATAGTTAAATCTTCTGTTTTCTGATTTGCCAAACGGAGGTTGTTTTCTGATGAAAGGAGCGCTTCTTTAGTTTTTTGTAATTCTTTGATTGTTTTGTCAATGCCATCTATTGCCTCTCCAAACTTCCTGCTTGCCAATTCATAATTTCTGGCAAATCCTTCTTTGAACTTATTTACTTTGTCTTCAAAATTGGTGATATCAATGTGCTGATTTTTAACCATAGCCAATTCAGCTTTGTACTGCAATGAGTTCATGGCGGCATTTCTCAACAAGGTAATAATGGTAATAAAACACTGCGGCCTGACTACATACATTTTAGGGTGTTTGTAGGATACATCTACAATACCAGCATTGTAAAACTCACTGTCTGATTCCAGCATCGAAACCAATACCGCATATTCGCATTTCTTTTCTGTACGGTCTTTGTCCAGTTCCTTGAAAAAATCTTCATTTCTTTTTTTGGTGGCAGTGGTATCTGCTTCGTTTTTCATCTCAAACATGATGGAGATCACTTCATTGCCATCGTCATCAAATTCTCGGTAAATGAAATCACCTTTACTGCCGGTTCTGGCATCATTGTCTTTTTCAAAATAAGCTTTTTGGAAAGCAGTTGGGCGTAACCTGTTGAATTCAATTTCGCAATGTTGTTCGAGTGTTTCTCCTAACATTTTGGTAGATAGCTTCGACTTCATATCCTTGGTTCTTGTCAGCTCTTCTTTGTGGTGCTGAATGATTGCATCTTTGGATTGAAGTTCTAATAGGTGTTGTTGCTTGAGTATATTTTCAATGTTTTGTTTTTCTAATTCTTTTGTTTTGAGCGCATTTTCTAATTGTACTTTTTCCATTTGAATGTTTTGTACAGCAGTTTGTATGGCCAATGTTTTTTCTGTTTCAATACCAGTAAGCTTAGCTTTTAATTCAGCTAACTCTACTTCTTTTGAACGCAATTTTTCAGCATTACTTTGTTCTACCTGCGTTTTTAAATCACTGTATTCTTTGTCCTTTTTGGCAATTGCTTCCTGAAACCGATTGATCAATTTTGCCTCTGCCAATTTGAGTGCATCTTCTTTTTCGCGTTGCGCAACAGCTGAAACTTTGCTCAATTCTGTTTCAAATTCTTTGTCTCGTATTTGTTTTAAAATATTGGCATAACCAGCCTCGTCTATTTTAAACGCTTTGTTGCAATGTGGGCAGATGATTTCGTTCATGCTATTAAATATATAAATTACTTTACCTCTTTATTGAATTAAAGTTCAAATATCCAATTCGAATTGTATTTATACCTTATTAAAATTTAAAATGTGTTCAAAGATTTATTCACAGCTGTTGTTTGAGAGATTTTAATTGTATTTGAGTTCCAATAAAATGGCTAATTTGGAGGAATATTTTTTGTTTTTTTAAATTTATTGGTAATTCTTCTGATTAATTTTTAAATGTAATTTGCCAATTTATTTTTTAGAATTTTATTGTTTCCCACAACAAATTTCAATGATGATTCGTTTCATGAATCGTTTTTCTATGATGTAAATTTAAATTGAAATGGTTTAAATTTAGTATCTGTTATTTTTTAGAAACGTTATTTAAAAATCACTTCCCATTGTTTCAAGTCAATATAAATTCTGCAGGTGTCATTGATAACAGCACATTCTATTTTGAAATTCTCATGGGTGCCCATGATTGTGCGTTGATAGGTCAATGACCATTTGTTTTTTGCAATTTCTTTTACGCCAACCCTTTTCAGTGAATATCCAAAATCACTCAGGGTTAATTTTTTAATGAATGATGCATTGTTTTTTTGAGTAGCGAAAGGTCCATAAAAGAAACGAGACATTTTCTCATCATCTTGATTTTTATGAAGTACTTGTAAATAGGAGAGAATGTCTGTATTGTAAAAACAAAGTGGATTTCTAAAAAGACAATTGTTTTGGGCAAATCCAATGGTTTGGTAAATAAAGAATGCTATGAATACAAGTAAAAATCTTTTCATGTTTTAATTAGTTGAAATTTTAAAATAGACATCATGAATTGCATTTATGTTCAACGAATAAATAGCTTTAATACCAATTTTGAAAGATACATTCTTTAACTTTAGTTAAATGAAGGTTTAGCATAA
The DNA here is from genome assembly GCA_027491355.1 of Bacteroidota bacterium. GTDB lineage: Bacteria > Bacteroidota > Bacteroidia > UKL13-3 > UKL13-3 > CAISCU01. The sequence continues at coordinate 30,451 of JAIXWI010000033.1, read as the reverse complement.
AAATATAGAGGTTGCAAAAGCAGATTGCCTGCAATTCTATTTTCTCCCTCCAATTTCCTATTTTTGCCCCATGACACAAGAGCAACTTAAGGATTTAAAGTATAGGGCTGATGCCCTGAGGAGGTATCTTTGACATCGACGACAAGTTACTAGCCATTAAAGAAGAAGAGGCTAGGAGTTTACAACCCAATTTTTGGGATGACCCTAAACAAGCAGAGGCCTTGCTCAAAGCCACAAAAATTAAAAAGAACTGGACGGATGCTTTTGCTACGGCACAAGCAGCTGTAGAAGACTTACATGTTTTATATGAATTTTTTCAATTAGGAGAAGGTTCAGAAACAGATGTTGAGCAACAATACCAACACGCCATTGAATTGGTGGAAGAATTGGAATTTAAAAACATGCTCAGCAGCGAAGAAGACCAAATGAATTGCATTTTGCAAATCAATTCGGGTGCGGGTGGTACAGAAAGCCAAGACTGGGCAGAAATGCTCATGCGCATGTACATTATGTATGCCGATAAACATGGCTTGAAAGCTGCCGTCATAGATGAACAAGCAGGGGATGGAGCAGGAATTAAATCTTGTTCAATAGAAGTAGAAGGGGCTTTTGCCTATGGGTATTTAAAAGGAGAAAATGGGGTGCATCGTTTGGTGCGTATTTCGCCTTTTGATTCCAATGCCCGCAGACATACTTCGTTTGCTTCTGTGTATTGTTATCCAATTGTTGATGATAGTATTGAAATTGAAATCAAAGACGCAGATATAGAAATTCAAACCTCTAGGTCGGGTGGAGCTGGTGGTCAGAATGTAAACAAGGTGGAAACCAAAGTGCAATTGACCCATAAGCCATCAGGTATTGTCATTGTTTGTCAGGTAGAACGCTCGCAAAGTGCCAACAAAGAAAGGGCCATGAAATTGTTAAAATCTCAGTTGTATGAAATTGAATTGCGAAAGCAAAACGAAGCCAGAGACAAGATTGAAGCGGGTAAGAAAAAAATAGAATGGGGTTCGCAAATCCGCAACTATGTATTTCATCCCTACAAATTGGTGAAAGACTTGCGTACGGGTGTTGAAACTTCCGATGTACAAGCCGTCATGGATGGCAACCTCGATAATTTTATCAAGGCTTACTTGATGGAATACAATTAATTGCTTTTTCGGTGAATGATACTTGCTACTGGCTGAGCCGTTGGCATAATAATCATTTCGTTGATGTTCACATGAGCAGGTCTTGAAATGGCATAATATACAGCATCTGCAATGTCTTGTGCCATCAATGGATCAAAGCCTTCGTAAACTTTTTCTGCTCTTTCTGCATCTCCATGAAATCGAACCAATGAAAATTCAGTATTCACTGCGCCCGGGTTGATACTGGTAACCCGAATACCAGATTCTGCCAATTCTATGCGCATGCCTTTGTTCAAAGCATCAACGGCAAATTTGCTCGCACAGTAAACGTTTCCATTGGCATACACCTCTTTGCCGGCAATGCTGCTGATATTAACAATATGGCCTTGTTTGTTTGCTATGAGCATTGGAATCACCAATCGGCTCATGTACAACAAGCCTTTTACATTGGTATCAATCATTTGTTCCCAATCGCTCAATTGGCCCTCGTGCAATTTGCCCAATCCACTGGCTAAACCAGCATTGTTGATCAAATAGCGGATTGCTTTCCATTCATCAGGTAAGCTATGGATGGCTTTTTCACAGGCAGCTTGTGTACGGATATCAAAACACAAAGTGTAGACCTCAATGCCATATTGTGAAACCAATTTTTCTTGAGTTGCAGATAGGCGTTCAGCCCTTCTACCGGTCAGGATCAAATTAATTCCGGCAGTAGCAAATTGCTCGGCAATGGCTAGGCCTATTCCAGATGTAGCTCCGGTAATCAACGCAATGTTTTTGGGCATATTTTTTGTATTTTTGAACTCTCGCAAAGCAACAAAGATGAATTTTTCACTCGAAAAAACCGAACATTATACCTTGCTCAAAACTGAGCTAACTGATTTAGAGAAAGAACAGGCCGATGAATTGGCAAGTATCATTCAAGCCCACATTGCTGAACACATTTGTCCGTACTTAATACTTAATTTAGAAACGGTAAACAATTGCAATGCTGAAGCAGTAAGAGCCCTCATTGGAATAGGTTTGTTTTTAGCAGAAAGCAATGGGATGTTGATTGTCAGCAATCCTCACGAGAGTTTCCAACGTTTGTTTGACAAAGCAGAAATTATTTTTGTGCCAACAGATATGGAAGCCATTGACTATGTATACATGGATCAAATTGAAAAACAATTTTTAGCTGAGTAATCATTCAACACATGTCATTTGAAGTTACCATATTGGGCAATAGTTCTGCAACACCCTCAGCCAACAGACACCCCTCTGCACAGTATGTGCAAGTTAGCGATCACCACTTGTTAATTGATTGTGGCGAAGGAACTCAAATGCAAATGGAACATTATCACATCAAAAAATCAAAGCTGACCCAAATATTTATCAGCCATGTACATGGTGACCATATATTGGGTTTGCCTGGGTTATTACTCTCTATGAATTTAGCAAAAAGAGAGCAACCCATGCATATTTTTGGTCCACCTGAATTGTTCAAAATATTAGATGTTTTTTTTAAATATTCAGCTGCTGATTTTTGTTACGAATTGCACTACCACATCATAGACCCTCAAAAGCATACCTTGATTTTTGAGAACCTGTATTACAAAGTGTATGCATTTCCACTGTATCACAGGGTTCCAACTTGTGGTTTTATTATTGAAGAGCGCACCAAACTCAAAAAGCTCAATGTAAAGGCCTGTGAAGATTTTCAAATTCCATTTACCTATTATAACGACATCAAAAATGGCAAGGATTATTTGACTGAAGCAGGTACTTGGATAAGAAACGAACAATTGACTTATCCGCCAGCTGATCCTATTCGTTATGCATATTGTTCAGATACCTTGTATGACGACAGAGTCATTGAGGCAGTAAAAGGGGTAGATGTGCTTTACCACGAAGCAACTTTTTTGCATGACAAAGTAGACCGTGCTTTGTATACCATGCATACTACCGCTAAGCAAGCAGGAACAGTAGCCCTGCAAGCAGGGGTTAAAAAATTAATCATCGGACATTTTTCATCTCGATACGAAGACCTGAATCCTTTGTTGGAGGAGGCTCAACAACAATTTTCAAATACAGCAATTGCCCAAGAGGGTGAAACATTTAGTTTAGAATAACATGCAAACATTTACACCCATCCATTGGAAAGAATACGAGTTGATTGACTGTGGTAATTTCGAAAAATTAGAACGCTTTGGCGATTCCATTTTAAGAAGACCTGAACCTCAGGCTTTGTGGGATAAAAAATTTTCAGAAGCCAAATGGAAATCTCTTGCAGATATTACCTTTAAACAAAAAGGAAGTCACAGCGGAGAATGGATCAATACAAAAAATAAGCCAGCAAAATGGCGAATCAAGTATCCATTGCGTCAACAGCCAATGATTTTTAATTTGTCTTTGACCGCATTCAAACATGTTGGCATTTTCCCTGAACAAGCTGCCAATTGGGATTATATTTATACCAATCTCAAAAAAATTAAATCTGAACAACCTCGTTTCTTAAACCTGTTTGCCTACACAGGAGGTGCTTCCATTGCAGCCAAAGCGGCTGGCGCAGATGTAACTCATGTTGACAGTGTAAAACAAGTCATTAGTTGGAGCCGTGACAATATGGAAGCAAGTGGTTTAACCGATATCCGCTGGGTTGTAGAAGATGCCATGAAGTTTGTGAAGCGCGAATTGAAAAGAGGCAAAACTTACCACGGAATTATTTTAGATCCGCCTGCTTATGGAATTGGTGCCAATGGCGAAAGGTGGCAATTAGAACAACAAATCAACGAGCTCTTGCACGATGTTGCAGCGCTGCTTCATCCGCAACATCACCTGCTCATCCTCAACGTGTACTCTATGGGTTTGAGTGCATTGTTGGTAAAAGGTTTGGTTGAAGCCAATTTCCCAATGGCCAAAGAATTAGAAAACGGAGAATTGTATTTACAAGCTACATCTGGGGTACAATTGCCTTTGGGTATTTTATCGAGGTATACACATGGAATCTAACACTGAAAAATTAGACTTAGCCATTGTAGTTGCTGCCGACCTCAACAATGGCATTGGCCATAAGAACCAATTGCTTTGTCATTTACCTGACGATTTGAAATACTTTAAAAAGCTGACTTCTGGTTCGGTGGTTTTGATGGGTCGAAAAACATTTGAATCCATAGGCAGACCACTTCCTAACAGAAGAAACATTGTACTGAGTAAAAGCAATTTCAATGCAGCAGGAATAGAGGTGTTTTCATCTCTTGAAGCGGCTTTAGAAATTTTACGACAAGACGCAGTTACCAAAGTTTTTATCATTGGTGGAGCGCAATTGTATACCCAATACCTGACTTTGGTTGATGTTGTATACCTGACCCGAATACATGCAGAATTTGAAGCAGATGCTTTTTTCCCTCAATTGGACAATGATACATGGGTATGTAGGGAAACAACTTTGCATGAGGCAGATGACAAACATGCCTATTCGTTTAGCTTCGAAACATATCAAAAAATAACACAATAACGCATCAAGATTATACAAATGAATATCGTTTTAATTGGTTCGGGTGGCAGAGAACATGCTTTTGCTCATGCCATTGCAAAGAGTCAACACTTGTCACATTTATACATTTTACCAGGTAATCCTGGAACCGCCCAATTGGGTACCAATGTTAGAATTGATACCAACCAGTTTGATGCAGTAGGTCAATTTTGTATAGAACAACAAATAGACTTGGTTGTAGTGGGCCCAGAAGAGCCATTGGTAAAAGGGTTGAGAGATTATTTTGAAGCAGATACAATGCTCAGTAAAATAGCATTTATTGGTCCTGGAAAAGATGGCGCTATCATGGAAGGTAGTAAAGACTGGAGCAAATTGTTCATGCAAAAATACCATATACCTACAGCCGCATACCAAACATTTACTGCTGAAACCATTCAAGAAGGTTTCAAGTATATTCAAAACCATTCTTTACCCATTGTGCTCAAAGCCGATGGATTAGCTGCAGGTAAAGGTGTTTTGATTTTAAATTCTCATGAAGAGGCTTTAAAAGAATTTGAAGAGATGCTCCTCAATAGCAAATTTGGAAATGCTGGAAACAAGGTAGTGATTGAAGAATTTTTAAGTGGAATTGAATGCTCAGTATTTGTATTGAGTGATGGAAATACGTATAAAATTTTACCAGTTGCAAAAGATTACAAGCGCATAGGTGAGGGCGATACAGGATTAAATACAGGTGGAATGGGCGCATTGTCTCCAGTTCCTTTTGCTGATGATGCATTCATGCAAAAAGTTGAAACCCGTATTGTCATCCCTACCATTGAAGGTTTAAAAAAAGAAGGCATCCAATACAAAGGTTTTATTTTTATTGGTTTGATAAAAGTAAACAACGAACCTTATGTAATTGAATACAACTGCAGAATGGGCGACCCAGAAACAGAAGTGGTATTGCCACGCATTCAATCAGACATGCTAGAATTACTCTCTGCAACTGCAAATGGTACTTTAGCCAACATTCTATTGCAAATCAATCCGCAACATGCCGCAACAGTCATGTTGGTAGCCAAAGGCTATCCAGAAGCGTATGAAAAAGGAACGGAAATTTCAGGCTTAGAGGAAATCAAGCAAAGCATTGTTTACCATGCAGGAACAAGCATAAATGAAATGGGAACTTTAGTGTGCAATGGCGGACGCATCATGGCTGTAACCAGTTTGGCTCCAAACTTACAGGAGGCAATTACTTTGTCTAACAAAGCGGCCAATCAAATTCAGTTTACTAACAAATATTACAGAACAGACATTGGTTTTGAATTCAATTCCAATCAATGAGCAATACCATGCAAGCATTAAAAACAAAACCTGTAATAGGTAAAGATGTATGGATTGCAGATACTGCCCGTTTAATTGGAAACATTACATTAGGAGATGCTTGTTCAGTTTGGTACAGTGCGGTCATTCGTGCAGATGCTGATACTGTAAAATTGGGGAGTAGAACCAATGTTCAAGATGGAGCAATTGTTCATGTAGATCCAGGTTTTCCAGTTCAAACTGGGCACGATTGTATCATTGGACATGGAGCCATTGTGCATGGCGCACAATTGGGTAACCATGTGTTAATTGGCATGCATGCAACGGTGATGAATGGCGCAAAAATTGGCAATTTCTGTATCATTGGTGCTCATGCTTTGGTGCCTGAAGGTATGCAGATACCAGATTATTCTGTAGTAATGGGTATACCTGCCAAAATTGTAAAATCACTCAGCGAAACACAAATAGAAAAAGTGAAAAAAAATGCCCAAGCTTATGTTGAATTGGGACAAAAATATATCGCTCATTTTGGACCTCAAAATAAATAAAATAATGAATCGTAAAGTTCAGTTGTTATTGCTAAATCTTGTTTTATTAGCTTTTAACAGTCAAGCGAAAAGCCCTACAATCAATAGAATTGATCCGCCATTTTGGTGGAATAATTTACAGGAAAAAGAATTGCAGCTTTGTGTGTATGGAAGCAATGTGGCTTTGTTTGAGGTGCAATCTAAAACCCCTGCGGTTCAGCTTGTAAAAACAGAAAAAGTTGAAAACCCGAATTACTTATTTGTGTATTTGAATTTGGATTCATTTTCAGGGAAAGAAATTCTACTCGATTTTTCTTTTAAAGGCAAACATTTTCTTCAAAAATACCAAACTAAAAAATTAGAAAAACAGTACCAAGCCATCGATGAAAAAGACATTATGTATTTAGTGTTCCCAGACCGATTTGCCAATGGAAATCCTGCCAATGATACCCATAAAAAACTGAACGAGAAAACCAGTTACAGAGATAGCTTAGGTGCCCGTCATGGTGGCGATTTAGCCGGCATTCTTCAACACCTTGATTATATCAAAGAGATGGGGAGTACTGCATTGTGGTTGAACCCAACTTTAATCAATGATGAAGACGCCTACAGTTACCACGGATATGCTTTAACCGACCATTATTTAACCGATCCACGCATAGGAACCAATGCCGATTACCAAAAATTAGGCAGTGTGCTTCATCAAAAGAATATGAAATTGGTAATGGATTTGGTACCCAATCATGTGGGAATTAAACATTGGATGGTTTTAGATCCACCTCAGAAAAATTGGCTCAACCAATGGCCTTCATTCACCAGAACCAATTACAGGGCTACTACTAAAAACGACCCTTATGCCAGTGCCTTTGATAAAAAGAAAATGGAAGATGGTTGGTTTGATGGACACATGCCTGATTTGAACCAACGCAATCCTTTGTTGGCAACTTATTTAATGCAAAGTTATTTGTGGTGGATCAATTACGCAGGTATTGATGGATTCAGAATTGATACTTACAGTTACAATGATTTTGATTTCATGAACAAATGCTTAAAGTACATTAAAAAGGAATACCCCGATTTTTGGACTACAGGCGAAATTTGGGAACAAGGTGGCGTCATGCACATGGCTGCTTATACTGAAAAGAATGCTTTTGCAAAAGCGCCAGCTGGCGCTGAATTAACCAGTGCCATCGATTTTCATTTGTATTGGGCCATGCTGGAAGCAATGAACCAAGAACCTAAATGGGATGGGGGATTGGCCAAAATTTATTATGTATTGAGCCAAGATGGATTGTACAACAACCCTTCAAAAAATTTAACCTTCTTAGACAACCACGACATCAACAGAATTTATACAGAATTAAAAGAGGATGATGCCAAATGGAAAATGGCAATGGCCTTGTTGTTTACAATGCGGGGCATACCTTGTTTGTATTATGGAACAGAATTGTTGTTCACCAATCCAGTTCCAAGAACAAATGATGGCCAAATCAGACAAGATTTTCCTGGGGGTTGGGCCACTGATTCATTGAATAAATTCGATGCATCTGGCAGAACCGCAAAAGAACAAGCTGCCTACTTGTTTACTCAAAAGCTCATTCAATTGCGTAAATCAAATCAAGTATTGGCAACTGGCAAAACCATGCAGTTTACTCCAGAAGAAAACCATTACGAATTTTTCAGGTATAACGACAGTGCTTGTTTCATGGTTATAGTAAACAGAGATCAAAAAGCATTGACACTTTCATGTGAACGTTATGCAGAAAGAATGCAACAGTTTAAAACTGGATATGACCACCTGCTTGATGAAAAAATAGCTGATTTAAAAACCATTCAAGTGTCAGCTAATTCATGTAGAATCATTGAATTGAAACCTTAGTGTAAATTTTTATAGGGTATTCAAGCAAATTCATCGTATTTCGTGGACACATGATTACATCTATTACTCAGCAGTACAAGCCTTATTTCAATCAAATTTTATCGCTCAGTTACCCAATTGTAATTGGTCAGTTGGGCATTGTATTAATGGGTGTAGCTGATGTGGTAATGGTAGGTAAACTTGAACCCATTAACTTGGCTGCAGTTTCGTTGGCCAATTCTGTTTACTTTTTGTTGGCCATTCTTGGCATTGGAACTTTAACAGCCATTTCGCCATTGGTAGCCAAAGCAAAAGCAGAAGGACATGACAATGAATGTGCTTTCTTATTCAGAGATGGTTTAAAAGCTTCAGTGATTTTGTCGTTAACTCTAATGATTGGTATATGGTTTTTGACGACCAATCTACATTGGTTCAAACAAACGCCTGAAGTAACCACGCTCACTAAAAATTATTTACACCTGCTCAATTTGGGTACTTTGCCAATGCTGTTTTTCTTGGCCTTGAAGCAATTTAGTGATGGTTTGAGCATTACCAAGCCAGCAGCAATTATAACCATTTTAGCTGTTGGGTTGAATGTATTCATCAATTGGTTGCTGATTTATGGCAATTGGGGTTTCCCTGCCATGGGTTTACTAGGTACTGGTGTGGCAACCACGGTTTCAAGATTCGCAATGGCTTTTGCAATGCTTTGGTATGTAATCAAAAACGGGAGTTACAAACATGTAATTAAAATCAAAGATGCCAAAGTGAATGATAACGGATTGCAACAAATTTTTACAATTGGTTTGCCATCAGGCTTTCAATATTTTTTTGAAGTGGGTGCTTTTGCATTTGCAGCCATTATGATTGGTTGGATTGGTGCAACTGAATTGGCAGCACACCAAGTTGCCATCAATATAGCATCTGTTACTTACATGATTGCTACTGGCTTGTCGGCAGCAGGTTCAATTGCAGTTGGTGACGCCTTAGGTAGACGTAGCAGAGTTGACATTCAAAAATCAGGTTATGCTGCCATGATTTTAGCAGCGCTATTCATGGGCTTCTGTGCTATTTTATTTAGTCTATTTAATCAACAAATTGTTGGGTTTTATATCCAAGATCAAGCCGTTGCACATATGGCACAATACCTCATCATCATTGCTGCATTTTTTCAATTGAGTGACGGCATTCAATGTGTAGGTTTAGGAATTTTAAGAGGTATAGGTGATACCAAAGTCCCAACCTTTATTGCCATTGTAGCATATTGGGTTATAGGAATACCAATAGGTTATTACCTTGGTTTTTATACTGATTATGGCTTAAATGGAGTTTGGATAGCGTTGTCATTTGGCCTTACATTTTCAGCCTTGTTTTTAAGTTTTAGGTTCAAAAGAAGGAGCCGTTTGATTCAACTTCAGGATACTAGCCATGCAGGATAAACAAGCAGGAATCAAAGTTCATTTGGCTTTATTATTGGTGTCTTTAATTTATGGAGCCACTTTTACCGTTGCCAAAATAGCCATGCCTCAATACATTCAGCCTTTTGGCTTTATTTTATTGAGGGTTTCTGTTGCAGCATTGTGTATTTTGATTTTTCATGCAATTCAAGTAAAGGACAAAAAAGTTGAAAAACAGGATATACTACCTTTGTTTGTTTCAGCCATTTTTGGAGTAGCAGCCAATATGTTGCTGTTTTTTAAAGGACTCTCCATTACAACACCCATCAATGGGGCTGTTTTGATGTTGAATACACCCATCTTTGTGATTTTATTTGCTGCACTTTGGCTCAAAGAAAAATTAACCATTTACAAAATTTTAGGTATGCTAATGGCTGCTTTTGGTGCTATTTTACTAATGGGTGGCATGCGTTTTAATTTTGGAATGCGCACAGTTTTAGGCGATGTTTTTGTGATGTTGAATGCCATTATTTATGCCTTCTACTTGGTTTATGCCAAATACCTGATGAAAAAATACCATCCACTTACTGTTACCAAGTATGCATTTGTTTTTGGTTTTTTTATGGTATTGCCATTTGGGTATTCAGAATTGAAAGCGGTTGATTTTGCACAAATGCCATCTACAATTTGGTTCATCTTATTATTTGTAACAGTTGGTTCAACTTTTATAACTTACGTACTCAATGCTTATGCACTCAGACATGCCAGTTCTGGTTTGGTAGGATCTTATATTTATTTACAGCCGGTTATGGCTGTGTTGATTGCAATTTTTACGGGTCATGATGTATTGAGCATTGAAAAGTTATTGAGTATGTTTGTCATTTTTACAGGTTTGTTTATTGCTGCAAGAAATAAGTAATTAGTTATTTTATAGAGATTAAATGCAGCTCCGTTTACAATTGCTATAAATTTATCCGTAATTTGTTGCCATGGTAAAATCAATGACAGGCTATGGCCACGCTGAACAAGATTTTGAACGTTTTCAATGCAAAGTTGAAATCAAATCTTTGAACAGTAAATTCTTTGAATTGAATGTGCGTTTACCACGTAGTATTCAAAACAAGGAAATTGAATTGCGCAGAGACTTGCAAAAGCAAATAGAGCGAGGTACGGTTTCTATTTTCATTCATGTACAATACAAAAATGCAGAAGACAAAGTTGCTCCACTCAATATAGATGTAGCAGAATATTATTTAGAGACACTCAATAAACTTGCGCACAAAGCGGGTAAAACAAGTGAACAGTTGTTTAATAGTATTTTTGAATTTCCAAATATCTTATCGCAAAGAGACGATGATGAAAACGAAAATGATTACAAGCAAATTCAGGAATGTATCCATGCAGCTTTTATAGCATTTGATGGGTTTAGAAAGCAAGAAGGAAAAATGTTATACGAAGAATTATTAAAAATGGTTGTTCGTATAGAAGAGAAAATGCATGAACTAGACGCATTTGAAAACGAGCGTATAGACATGGTGAAAGAGCGTTTGAACAAAGAAATCAGTAAGCTTGCTACTGAATTGGTTGACCGCAATCGTTTTGAACAAGAACTCATTTATTTTTTAGAAAAATTAGATATCAGCGAAGAGAAAGCTCGCTTGAAACAGCATTGCAATTATTTCAGAGATACCATGCTAGAATTGAGTAGTGGAAAAAAATTGGGTTTTATTGCACAAGAGATGGGTCGTGAAATCAATACCATTGGTTCAAAAAGTAACCATTCACAAATGCAACGAAAAGTGGTTGAAATGAAGGATGAACTTGAAAAAATAAAAGAGCAAATCAATAATATTTTATGAGTTTTGAGTCGAGTAAGGAGCAGTTGGCATCAAAAAAGAAGTTTGTGTTTCGGATGCTCAAACACATGCTATTTGCTGGGTTACTGGTTTTGTTTTCAACTTTTATAGGTACATTTGGTTACTGCTATTTTGCAGATTTAAATATCATAGATAGCTTTCACATGTCATGTTTAATATTAACAGGAATGGGTCCAGTCATTGAAATGAAAACAGTGGGTGCTAAATTGTTTTCATCTTTTTTTGCATTGTACAGTGGGGTGGCGTTTTTGAGTATTACTGCAGTATTTTTTGCGCCTTTGGTTCACCGTATTTTGCACTTACTCAACATAGATGACAACGAAGATTGAACAAGGTTTTTATTTTTAATATACTAATTGTTAATGAGTAAACTCAATGAATAAAGTGATTATTTTTTGTGCGCCTTCCGGAAGTGGCAAAACAACCATTGTGAAACATTTACTCAAAACTGATTCGCGCTTGCTATTTTCTGTATCAGCATGCACACGCCCCAAAAGAGAAGGGGAGCTTGATGGGAAAGATTATTATTTTTTGAGTAAGGAAACCTTTGCTGAAAAAGTAAGAAACAATGAGTTCCTTGAATACGAAGAGGTGTATGGTGGAAACTTTTACGGTACACTCAAAGCTGAAATTGAAAGAATATGGGCAATGGGTAAAGTTGTTTTGTTTGATGTTGATGTGGTTGGTGGTCTTAATATTAAAAACTACTATGGAGACCAAGCTTTAGCGGTATTTGTAAAGCCGCCAGATGTATCTACATTAGAGTTACGCCTGAGGCACCGCTCAACTGAAACAGAAGAAACCTTGCGCATGCGTGTAGACAAAGCTGTTGAAGAACTGACTTTTGAAAATAAATTTGAACAGGTGCTTTTAAACGATCAATTGGAAATTGCACTCGAAAAAGCAACCTCATTGGTCAATGATTTTTTAAAGCAATAAACATGAAAATTGGTTTATTTTTTGGGTCATTCAATCCGATTCATACGGGGCATTTAATCATAGCCAATTACATGGCTGATTACACCAATTTAGAAGAAGTGTGGTTTGTGGTGAGTCCTCAAAATCCTTTTAAATCAGATCAAAGCTTATTGAATGAAAATGACCGTTTGAATTTATTGAAATTGGCTATTGCAGGTGATCAAAGGTTCAAAGCCATAGACGTTGAGTTTTCATTGCCGAGACCTTCTTATACGGTTTATACCTTGGCTCATTTGACTGAACAATACCCCGAACACGAGTTTACTTTGATTATTGGTGGTGACAATTTGCAGAATTTTCACAAATGGCTCCATTTCGAAGAAATTTTAACTAAACACCAAGTTTATGTCTATGCGAGAACTGGTATAGTAGAAAAACCCTTGCTTTCAAACCATCCGCATATCAAATTGTTTGAAGTGCCTTTACTCAATATTTCATCTAGTTATGTAAGAGAGAGCATTCAAGCGGGTAAATCTATTAAATACTTAGTGCCAGAACCTGTAAAAATTGCTATTGAGGAAAACAACTACTATGGCAATAAAGAATAATGAGCTTCAATTGCTTTTTTAATGGTTACCAATCCCTGTTCAAAAGATTCTTCTGTTGATGCAATCTTTGAATTGAGCATGTATCTGTAAATTGGGTTCAAGCCTACATCTCCAGAATCTATCCAAATCAATTTGGTTTTATAGCCCAATGGTTCAAACCTAAATTTTGCTTGAGTATAAATGGTACCTTCATTCATCCATAGGTCATAAGCCATTTCAGCATTTGGTTTACTTGACGTAATGCATAACCTACCTGATCCATACAATCCGCCTCTGAAATACTGTCTGGCGCCAACACCCACTCTGTTTTTAGAATAGAAAAATACCAATGAACTGTCTAATGTTTTGTTCCATGGACTCCAATCGTTCCAATTGTCAATGTTGTTCATATAGTCGAACGATTGTTGCAAAGACCTATTCACAACAGTTGTTTTTTCTATGCGGTAAGCATGTGGTAAAAACCAAGATACTGCAACAAAAAAGAATACCACCAGAAAAATGCCTAGAAAAATATTGAATAACTTCATTGGTTGTTGCGTTGTATTTGTAGGTTTTTATTGTTCAAGCGTAAAGGCTTTTGCTACTATTTCAGCTTGCTCTTTGGCATGAACCTTACTGAATCCTGTTGCTGGAGAGGCACTGGATTCTCTAGATACACGTTTTAAGATACGGTTACTATCCCAACGTAATAAATATAACCATGCGCCCATGTTTTTTGGCTCTTCTTGAACCCATACCTTATCTGCTTTATCATATTTATCGTAGATAGCCTGTAATTGGTTTTCAGGCATTGGATACAATTGTTCTACACGAACTATGGCAACATCTTTTCTGTTGTCTTTTTGTTGTTTTTCCAATAGCTCATAGTAGATTTTTCCACTGCATAACAAAACGCGTTTTACATCTTTTGCTTTTACATTGGTATCATCTATTACCTCTTGGAATTTGTTTTCAGTAAAGTCTTCTAGTTTGCTTACACACTGCGGATGCCTCAACAAACTTTTTGGGGTCATTACTACCAAAGGCAAACGGTAATCTCTGCCAACCAATTGTCTTCTCAATGCATGGAAATAATTGGCAGGAGTAGTAATATTACATACTTGCATGTTCCAGTTGGCACACAGTTGTAAAAACCTTTCAGGTCTTGCTGACGAATGTTCTGGTCCTTGTCCTTCATAACCATGAGGCAACAACAATGTCAAACCGCTGAACGCTTTCCATTTTGTTTCTGCACTTGCAATGTATTGATCAATGATAATTTGAGCTCCATTTGCAAAGTCACCAAATTGAGCTTCCCAAATGGTTAGGTCATTAGGTGTGATCATAGAATAACCAAATTCAAATCCAAGCACAGCGTATTCGCTCAACAAACTGTTGTAAAAAGAAACTTTACTTTGATTTGTTAGTTCAAGGCTGTCAAAAATATTATGAGGGGCTTCAGAGTCTTCTTGTTTAATGATGGCATGTCTGTGACTGAATGTTCCGCGTTCACAATCTTGCCCGGTCATTCTAACTGAATGTCCTTCAGAAGCTAAACTAGCATATGCCAACAATTCCCCCATTGCCCAATCAAATGCATTGGAATCAATCATATTGGATCTGTCTTTGAATAGCTTTTCAATTTTACTAAATGCTTTAAAGCCAGCTGGAATACTAGTTATTTTTTTGGCAAGGGCAATGAACAAGTCTTTTTTAATGCGTGTATCAGGAGAGCTCAAGAAATCAGCAGCAGTTGCTGGTCTGAATTTTTCCCAGTTGCGGCTCATGGAACTTTGCATTTTTGAAGGAGGCGATTGTTTTGCAGAGTCTAATTTTTCTTGTAATAAACTTCTGAATTCTTTTTCCATCTCCTTTGCCAATTCTGCTTCAACGCTTCCAGCATGCAACAGTTTTTGGTTGTATATTTCTCTTGGGTTGGCATGTGCTGAAATGGCTTTGTACAATACAGGTTGTGTGAAGCGTGGTTCATCACCTTCATTGTGGCCGTACTTTCTATAACCCAATAAATCTATGAACACATCGCTGTTAAATTGCTGTCGGTATTCCATTGCAATTTTAATGGTATGCACCACCGCTTCAACATCATCTGCATTCACATGGAAAACTGGACTTAAAGTTACTTTGGCAACATCTGTGCAATAAGTAGAGGTTCTGCCGTCAGTATAATTGGTAGTAAAACCAATTTGGTTATTTGCAACAATATGGATACAGCCACCAACAGAGTATGCTTTTAAACCTGCCATTTGTAGCAATTCGTAAACCACCCCTTGTCCTGAAATTGAAGCATCTCCATGAATCAAAATTGGGGCTATTTTGTCAATATTGCTTTGGTAGTCTTTGTCCATGATAGCCCTGGTGATTCCTTTCACAACAGGGTTTACGGTTTCTAAGTGAGATGGATTTGGCGACAAACTCATTTTTACCAACTTGCCATTCCTGGTTTTCATTTCACCAGAGAAACCCAAATGGTATTTGACATCGCCTTCGAACAAACCATCATTTTCAGCAATTTTACCTTCAAATTCTTTGAAAATTTCTTCGTAAGTTTTGTTAAGGATATTGGCCAATACATTCAAACGACCTCTATGTGCCATGCCAATTACAAACTCTTCAACACCAAGGTCTGCACCGTATTGCATAACCGCATCCAAAGCAGGAATGAGGGTTTCTAAACCCTCTAGGCTGAAACGCTTTTGTCCAACGAATTTGGTATGCAAGAAATTTTCGAAAATGGTTGCTTGGTTTAATTTAGAAAGCAAATGTCTTTTCTCGGCTAGGTCTAGTTGTGGTGTATTTTTGGTTGATTCAAGTTTGTTTTTCAGCCATTTTAATTTTTCAGGTTCACGCACATACATGAACTCAGCTCCAATGCTTTGGCAGTAGGTTGATTGCAAGTGTGCAATGATGTCTTTCAGTTTTGCAGGGCCTATACCTATTTCTACTCCAGCATTGAAAGTTTTTTCCAAATCAGTCTGCGTCAGTCCGAAATTTTCTATTCCCAAACCTGGGCTGTAATTTCTTCTTTCCCTAACAGGGTTTGTTTTGGTAAATAAATGGCCGCGGCTTCTGAAACCGTGAATTAAATTCAATACATTTATTTCCTTGAGTGTATCATCTGAAACAACAGATGGTTTATTGGCATTGTACTGCGCATGTCCAAATTCAAAGCCTTCAAAAAACTTTTTCCATCCAAAATCTACTGAGTTTGCATCTTGTATCCATTGGCGATGCATTGAATCAATGACAGAGACGTCTGCATTGCTGATATATGAAAATTTATCCATTTGGCTAAAATTTGCCACGAAGATAGGATTTTTAGCCAATGCAGCAGTGTATTTCCTGTCTATTTTGACTAATTATTCTAGAAATTTTACTGGTTGGCTTGACTTTGACAACGTATCAACCATTCATAGATGTCATTGATAACAAATTCGGGGATGTTCTTTTTGGTAAAATATTCACTATAAGTACTTTCTCCAGCGCCTTCCTCAAACAAATGGTTTAGGTTTGTATAAGATTTGAACTGAACATTTTTTTTGTTTTTCAGCGATTTTTTCCATGCTTCAAAATTTTCATTTGATACCTGATAATCTCGCTGACCTTGAAGTATGTACAGTGGTTTTTTTATTTTCTTTGCCATCTTAACATGTTCATACTTGTTGAGCCAAATCCAATAGGTAGCTTGTACTTCAAAAGGCATGTATTTGTGTTCGGTTAATGGATTGAGTTTTTTACTCATGCTAAATTGTGCTCTTCTTATTTGTAGGTCAAACTCAGCTTTTTTAGCAGGAGTAACCTTAGTCAAATAATGGTACTGATCTATCATCATTTCTTGAACCCTTTTGTGATTGACTCCTAAAAATACGCCACCTTTGATGTATGGCTTTTCTTTACAAATAAGTGGTATGAGCATTCCACCCTGTCCATGTCCAATGATGTAAATGGCTTTGGTATCTATCTCAGGAATTTGAACCAGTGTATCTAATGCTTTGTACAAATCGTCTAAATAATCTTCTCTGCAAGTAAAAGACTCATAATTGTTTCGTTGGTACATCATTTGAATGCCATGCGCAACTGCTCTTTTATCCATTCTAAATGTTGCAAATCCTTTACTAGATAATCCCCATGCCAAGTCTTTGTATGGTAAATTGATATCATAAGTGCCGTCTTTGTCTGTAGGTCCTGATTCCCCAATAATAATAACCAGAGGCGACTTGCCTTCTTTGATTGGTATACACAAACTGGCATTGAGTTCGTACAAATCATTTTTTAATTTAAAATTATTTTCATTGAACAATTCTACATTTACATAATTCGGCGCTACATACATTTTATGCGACTGACTGAACCCAATACTCATTACTTGCCAACTGCTATCAAAACTCAAACTCAATACAAAAGGTAAATACGCAAAGTTAATTTCAGCACTTGCACTGTAATAGCCTGCAGCATTGGCATTTAAATTTACAATTCTGTGAGATTTGTATGCACCGTAAGTTCCAATTAATTCAGCCCAATCTTTTTCCAATGTTATTGCTGAATAGAAGGCACTGTACATTGGTGCAACTCTGTTTGAAATTTTTTGAAATTCCTGCTTTTGAAACAGGCTAATGATTTGTTCTGTTTCGAATTTGAACCTGTTAGTAGATTGGCCCATTAACATGGTTTTTACCCCTATAAAGATCAGTAGAAACAGGATTCTCATACAGTTATAATTGGTTGTTTAAAAGTTCTAATTCACATACTTTTTTATAGTATTTGTTGTTGTATACCTCAGGTAACAGTTGCTGGTGTCTGATGTGATGTGTATCGGATCCAATTACATCAATCATTTTTTGGTCTATTAGAAACTGAGCCGTTTCCATTACTGGTTTAGAATAATAACCAATAAGAGAAAGTAAATTTACTTGAAAAAGAATGCCTCTGTTTTTTAAGGCTTCATATTCTGATTTATTAAAAGCAAAATAAGAATAACGTTCTGGATGGGCTAAGATTGGTTTATAACCAGCAACTTGAAGCTCAAATAAAGCCTCTTTAAAAATTGCAGGCTCAGTCATAAATGGCAGTTCAATGAGGACATGTTTTTTTTCTGGACCAAAGCATAGCAATTCTCCTGCTTCAATTTTTGGAATAAAACCATCATCAATCATGTATTCAGCGGCAACTTCTACTTCTAAGTTGCTTCCTGCTGCTTTGAGTTTGGCTTGAATTTCTTTCAAAATAGGTAACAGGTTTTCACGGCTGTTTTTGTAAAAATCACTCATAACATGCGGTGTTGTGATGACTTTACGAATGCCCATAGATTGAAAGCCATTCAAGATTTCAAGTGATTGTTCAAGTGTTTCAACACCATCATCAACACCAGGAATCAAATGCGAATGAAATTCTACCTCAATCGGATTGACAAACTGATTTGTAGACTGATTGTGTTTGCTGCCAAATATTTTAGATAAAAATGACAAACTATTGGTTGCTTAAAAATGCTTTGAGCGAGGCAATATTTGGTACATTCAATGAATCTACTTTTCTATAATCTGCAACAAACAAACTTAACCAATCCATTCTAAAGATGGTTTTGTAAACTCCTGCTAAAGAAAATTTATCAAGACCCATTTCTATTACTTTGTGGTTTTCTACTTCAAGTAAGCTACTTAAAAATTCAAAACGAGCAGAAACTCTTGGATTTGAATTTGAATTCAAAAAGAAGAACACACTGTCTAGCGTACCATAGTAACTTTCTATGACGTTGTGGTTGTGCTCAGGAACTACATGTGTAAAACATTCTAGTTTTGCATTTTCTTGAATTTGCTGCGCAAAACGTGTTGCAACAGCTTCCATAGGCCCGTCAGAAAGTACCACGAATTTCGATTTGGTTTTAGATTGAATCAGCTCAAACATTTGTTGTGCATCTGCTTCATAAGGTGCTGTATTTTCTAAATCTTTTGAAATGCCTTTTAATGTTTCTGTTTGACTGGTTCCTGTCAATTCTGCAAATATTTGAACCAAATATGTTAATGAAAAACCAAGTGCCATTCTTGGTTGGAATCCTGCTTCAATGTTGTAAGTTGTTAATTGATGTGTTTTGGCCAATTCTGCTAATTCACCACCACTGGTTAATACCAAAATGGTACAACCTTTGGCAACAACTTCTTCAAACATGGTTAATGTTTCTTCTGTATTTCCAGAATAGGATCCTAAAATTACCAATGTATTTTTACCAACATATGCTGGTACAGAATAATCTGCTATTACCTCTACTGGTAATGGAAATTCATTTGCAAAAAGTGTTTTTACCAATCGTCCACCAATGCCACTTCCTCCCAATCCGCCAATTAAAATATTTGAAAATTGAGTAGCAGTTAAACCATGGTTTACATAATGGTTCAATGCATAATTCATTTGGTAGGAAAATTTTCTGAGTGCTTCGTGTTGCGGATTCATTGCTGTTCTTTTTTAATATTATTTAATAATGCTCATTAAGTATTTTCCGTAGCCGCTTTTGAGCGTTTTAGTAGCTTCTCTCTCAAGTCCGGCTTTGTCTAAGAAGCCCATTCGGTAAGCAACTTCTTCAATACAACCTATTTTTAAACCTTGTCTTTCTTCAACAACTTGAACAAATTGTCCTGCTTGCATCAAAGATTCAAATGTGCCTGTATCTAGCCAAGCGGTGCCTCTTTGTAATACCCCCACTTTAAGCTTACCTTTTTCTAAGTATACCCTGTTAATATCTGTAATTTCTAATTCACCTCTAGGGGATGGTTTGATGTTTTCTGCAATTTGTACCACCTCATTGTCGTAAAAATATAAACCTGGCACAGCATAGTTTGATTTTGGTGCTGTTGGTTTTTCTTCAATACTGATGGCTTTCATTTCTTTGTCAAACGCTACCACTCCATAACGTTCAGGATCGCTTACATGGTATGCAAACACAACGCCACCGTCAGGGTCATTGTTGGCCTGTAACAAAGCGCTCAAACCTGCGCTAAAAAAAATATTGTCTCCTAATACCAAGGCTACTTTATCTTTGCCAATGAATGCTTTACCAATGATAAAGGCTTGTGCAAGCCCATCAGGTGATGGTTGAACAGCGTATTGAAAATTGCATCCAATTTGGCTACCATCACCTAATAACTTTTTAAAACCTTCAGCATCATGTGGGGTTGTGATGATTAAGATGTCTTTAATTCCAGCCAACATCAATGTAGAAAGCGGGTAATAAATCATGGGTTTGTCATACACAGGCATGAGTTGTTTACTCACTGCTATGGTTAAAGGATGTAACCTTGTTCCACTTCCACCTGCTAAAATAATTCCTTTCATGTCTGCTTTATTTGGGTTTACCTGTTTGCGTATAGGTTATCGTAATAATTTGCATAATCACCACTGGTTACTTCATCCATCCATTGTTGATTGTTCAAATACCAGTCAATGGTCTTTTCAATCCCTTCTTCAAATTGAAGGCTAGGTTCCCAACCTAATTCATTCATGATTTTGTTGGCATCAATGGCATACCTTAAATCGTGTCCAGCGCGGTCAGTCACATAAGTAATCAATTGCTCAGAGGTGCCAGGGGTTCTGCCTAATTTTTGGTCCATTGTTTTACAAACCACTTTTATCAAATCAATATTGGTCCATTCGTTAAAGCCTCCAATATTGTAGGTTTCACCATTTTTGCCTTTATGGTAAACCATGTCAATGGCTCTAGCATGGTCTACAACATATAACCAATCTCTCACATTTTCTCCTTTTCCATAAACAGGGAGTGCTTTGTTGTTTCTGATATTATTGATGAACAATGGAATTAGTTTTTCAGGAAATTGATTAGGTCCGTAATTGTTTGAACAATTGCTAATGACAACGGGTATTTTATAGGTATTGTGGTAGGCCCTGACAAAATGGTCTGAACTGGCTTTACTGGCCGAGTATGGACTTTGAGGGTCGTAAGGAGTAGTTTCAAGAAAGAAGCCACCATCATGCAAACTGCCATAAACTTCATCTGTTGAAACATGGTAAAAAACCTTGTTACTGAAATTGCCATTCCATGTATTTTTAGCGGCATTTAACAAGTTAACAGTGCCAACAACATTGGTCATGACAAAATCCATTGGATTGCTGATACTTCTATCTACATGGCTTTCTGCAGCTAAATGTATGACCCCATCAAATTGGTATTTTTGAAACAAAGTGTCAATAGCTGAGGCATCTACCAAATCAGCTTTGATAAAGCTATAATTAGGCGCATTTTCAATATCTGTAAGGTTTTTTAAGTTACCTGCGTAAGTGAGTTTATCTAGGTTGAAGATATGGTATTCTGGATATTTCTGTACAAATAACCTGACCACATGTGAGCCAATAAATCCTGCTCCTCCAGTTATTAAAATAGACTTTTTTGTCATTGTCTTGTTTATTTATTTTCCATTTTTGCCAAGGCCTGTTCCCAGGCCCAAGCAGTTTGCATACAATTCTCTAAATTTCTTTCAGTTTTCCAACCCAAGGCTTTGTTAGCTTTGTCACAAGCTGCATACACCTGCACAACATCACCCGCTCTTCTTGGCCCAAATACCATGTTCAAATGTTGACCGCTCACTTTCTCAAACGCAGCAACAACTTCTAACACAGAACTGCCTTTTCCTGTTCCTAAATTAAATACATCAAAACCCAATTGGTTTTTACCAGCCAATTGGTATTCCAATGCCTTCAAATGAGCTTTGGCTAAATCAACTACATGAATGTAATCTCTGATACAGGTGCCATCCGGTGTTGGATAATCATTTCCAAAAACAGTCAATTGTTTTCTTTTTCCAATAGCTGTTTGTGTAATAAAAGGAACCAAGTTATTTGGTATACCTAACGGCAATTCACCTATTAAAGCAGAATCATGTGCTCCAACAGGGTTAAAATACCGCAATGAAATCACATTTAATCCGTTTGCGCGGTTTTGGTCACGTAAGAGTTCCTCACATATTTGTTTGGTATTACCATATGGAGAGGTAGCTATTTGAACGGGTGTAGTTTCATCTACAGGTGGATTGGCTTCGCCATAAACAGTACAGCTCGATGAAAACACAATGCTGTTGATGTCATTTACTGCCATGGCATCAAGTAAATTGGCTGTTCCTCCAACATTGTTTTCGTAATATTTTGTTGGAAACTGAACGCTTTCACCAACTGCTTTGTATGCAGCAAAATGAATGACTGCATGAATGTCTTTGTGCTGTTGAACAAAGGCTATCAGTGCTTTTTTATTTCTTATGTCAATGTTTTCAATTGTTATTGGCGTACCCGTAATTGATGAAATCTGATCAGCAACATGGATGGATGAATTTTCAAAATTATCAAGTCCAATAACTTGATATCCGGCTTGCTGTAATTCCACCATGGTATGAGATCCAATGAAACCAGCAGCTCCAGTAACTAATATTTTAGGTGTTTTGTTCAAATTATTTGTAAATATAAGCATTCATCCCTCAAATTACTATGCAATGTCGATGCTCAATGGTATTCAAAGGCACCGTATTTAGAGGCAATACTTACCTTTTTCTTTGGAGCAGCTTCAACACGACCAATTATTTGAGCAGGAATTCCGGCTTCATTTCCAATTTCAATCAAAGTAGCTGCAATTTTTTCTGGCACATAAAATTCAAGCAGGTTCCCCATATTAAATACCTGGTACATCTCTTTCCAATTACTTGCTGATTGGTTTTGAATCATTTCAAACAAGGGAGGTGTTTCGAATAAATTGTCTTTGATGATATGTAAATCGTTGACGTAATGTAAGACTTTGGTTTGTCCTCCTCCAGAACAATGCACCATGCCGTGAATTTCACTGCCAAAATTATCCAATATGCTTGGCATCAAAGGGCTGAAACTTCGAGTAGGGGAGAGTAACATTTTACCTACGTTCAATGGATGGGAAGCCAATTGTGCTGTTAATTTCAATTTGCCAGTATAAACCAAATCTGCAGGTACCAATGGGTCATAACTCTCAACCCAGTTTTTGTAGGCATCAGAAAGGGTATCGTGCCTGGCCATTGTAAGCCCATTACTACCCATTCCTGCATTGTACTCTTTTTCCCATTTGGCTTGTCCAAAAGAGCCGAATCCTACTATGACATCACCTGCTTGAATGCGGTGGTTTGATATGATTGAAGATTTCTTGGCTCTGGCACAAACTGTTGAATCTACAATAATGGTCCTTACCAAATCGCCAACATCAGCAGTTTCTCCTCCAGTACTGTGAATATGAATGCCATAATTACTAAGTTCTGCTATAAATTCTTCAGAGCCTTCTATGATGGCCTGTATCACTTCACCTGGAATTAAGTTCTTGTTTCTGCCAATGGTGGAAGATAATGCAATGTTGTTATAAACGCCCGCACACAACAAATCGTTCAAGTTCATTACAATGGCATCTTGTGCAATGCCTTTCCAAACGTTTAAGTCGCCGGTTTCTTTCCAATACAAATAAGCCAAGCTCGATTTAGTGCCAGCACCATCTGCATGCATGATATTGCAATAGTTTTCGTCAGCACCTAAATAATCAGGAACTATTTTACAGAATGCTTGAGGGAACAGGCCCTTGTCAATATTTTTAATGGCATTGTGAACATCTTCTTTTTGAGAAGATACTCCTCTTTTCATGTATTTGTCAGTAGTCATTTTCAGAAATAATGCAGCGAATTTACAGATTATCTGACTTTTATTTTTGCATCTGTTTTTAAAAACTTTACTGTGGTTCTTCTATTGGCTTGGTGTTCTGCATCTGAGCATTCTACACCATCTGTACAGTCATTTACTAAAAATTGTTCACCATAACCAATAGGAATCAATCTAGATTGTGTAATCCCTTTACTAACCAAGTAACTGACACAACTGTTTGCACGTTTTTTTGACAATTCTAAATTATAAACTGCGTCAGCTCTGCTATCTGTATGGGATGCCAATTCTATTACCAATCCAGGGTTTAACTGCAATACCAAGGCCAATGAGTCTAAAATAGGTTGGGCATCTTTTCTAATTTGCCATTGGTCTAAATCATAATAAATACCTTGAACTGTTAACTCCGCTTCTTTTAAAGGTACCTTGTCTAACCAAATAATGACTTGAATGCTACTGTCATTTTGCCCAAAAACAGGGTTTAGTTCTACACCGGCATTTAAAAAATTATTTTTCGAGCAAATAAGTTCGTAACCTTTGTTAAAACCAATTTCAGCTGAAAATTGCCCATTCTCGTCAGTTTTTAAATTGAAATTACTTTTACTTCCTTTTTCTGATAGAACAATGTTGGCAGTTGTTACAGGTTTTTCAGTTTCTCTATCCAATACTGTTCCGTTTACAATTAACACAGCTGGTTTTGCATAAATAGCATAAAGGTCATCATCGCCAACACCTCCTTGTCTGTTTGAACTAAAGTAACCCAATATGTTTAGGCTATCACCAGTCCAGGTAATGCCAAAATCATCAGCACCTGAATTCAATGGTGAACCCAAATTTATTGCCTGATTCGAACTTTCTAAGTTACATCTAAAAAGGTCTAAGCCTCCCATTCCAATATGTCCTTTAGAGGCAAAATATAAATTGTTTTTTTTGTCAAAACTTGGAAACAATTCATCTGCAGAACTATTAATTTGAGCACCTAAATTTTCGGCTGTGCTCCATTCATTCTTAGTGAAATTATATTGACACCTCCAGATGTCTTTGTTGCCGTAACCTCCTGGTCTATCACTTGAATAATACAAATAATTGAAATGGTTATCCCAAGTTGGATGTCCACAACTGAAGCTGTCATTGTTGAATGGTAAAACTTGTGGCGTGCTGTATTTATTTTCAACATAATAGCTTACAAGGATTTTGCAATTCAATCCTTTGCCATCAGCACCATTGCATTGAGTAAAATAAATGTTTTGTGAGCTATCCATGCACAAAGCTCCTTCATTAAAATCAGAGTTTAATGTCTTTTGACTGATCAGTTGCAAAGGCTTTGCTGTATTGGTTTGATAGCTAAAGATGTCGGCGTATTTCTGTCCAGTCCACTCAAAAATACCACTCCCTTGGGCTTCTTTTCTTGATGAACTAAAATACAATTGTTGTTGATTGAAATAGGGACCGTAATCGCTGAATGGGGTATTGACATTGCTTAAGTTTTTGAGTAAATATTTTTCTGGTTTGGCTTTCCATTCAGCCGCTTGTTTACAACCCTCTATGGCTTCAATGGCAGCTTTGTTTTCTGGCATCTCAAACAAATAATCATTGAAAACTCGAATGGCATCTTCATAGCGTTCAAAGTTCTTGAGTAACTGTGCATAGTTAAACAATATTTGCGGATCGGGGTATTTGCTATTGACTAAGTTTTCATACCACTTCATGGCTTGAGAAAAATTATTGCTAAAACGATAGCTCTCGGCTATTTTAAACAACGTTTGTTCTTTGCTGGTTAAATCCTTTATTCTAGGGTATACCTTTTGGTAAAGTTGTGCCGCAGTATTGAACTTTTTTGCTTGGAAGCAGAGGTCTGCTTTTTCAAGTTCAAGCATGTAAGCAGGTTGTACTTTTTCTTGTCCGTATGTAAGATACGAAACCAACATAGCAAAGAATAAAGAAATCAGTTTGTGCTTCATCTTGAATAGGTATCATAAAAAAACTGTTTCAAAAATAGAACTGCAAATTGAAATGCAGCAGGGCTCTATTTTTGAAACAGCTTCAATTTGAATATTATTAGCTACCGTTTGGGTGCTGTAGGATATTGCCTATAGCCAGGTTGGCCAGGTTTTGCTCCTTGACCTGTTTTGGTTGGTGCAGGAACATTTTTAGGTGCCGGGTTATAGTTTAAATCCAAAAACTTTACAGTTGTTCTTCTATTGAGTTGATGCTCTTCCTCAGAACATTTTCTTGCTTGAATTGACTCATCGTTGCCTTCACATGCACAATGATTTACCAAGCTATTTTCACCATATCCTTTTGATACCAATCTCAAAGAGTCAATTCCTCTAGAAATTAAATATGCAACTGCACTGTCTGCACGTCTTTGTGACAAACCAATGTTGTAGGCACTATCGGCTCGACAATCTGTATGTGACCCTAGTTCAATGCGCAAGTTTGGATATTTATTTAAGGTATAAATGAGCGTATCTAAGATGGTACGTGAAACTGGTCTCAAATCAGCTTTATCTAAATCATAATAAATACCTTCTAACTTAATCATAGAATCGAAATTGAAAGGAATCAACTCAAAATCTTGTACCAAATCTGTAGAAACTTCTAACCCTTTGGTTGTTTGGTAGGCTTGTTTGCTGTCATAGAAATACTGCTTGGCAGCAAATAATTCATAATCTGTTTTGGTTTTTAGCCTCAATTTGTAGGAGCCTGTTTCATCAGTTTTCAAAACAAATTTACCAGTGTCATTGCTGCTTGTAATTGTTACAACAGCATTTTTTAGAATTTCTTTTGTTTTTTGGTTTCTAACAACACCACTTAAGTTGAAAATCAACGGATTCATGTAGAACCTGTAAATATCATCTTGACCTCTACCACCATCTCTGTTTGAAGAGAAGTAACCACTCTCTTTGTCTTTGTCAACGATGATTGAAAAATCATCTGCGCCAGAATTTACTGGTGACTTCATGTTGATAGGTTCACTCCAATCAGTGCCTTCTCCTTTGGTGTAGAAAATGTCTAAACCTCCTAAGCCCGTGTGTCCGTTTGAAGAGAAGTACAAGGTTCCTTCTTCATGAATGAAGGGGAACATTTCATCTTCATCAGTATTTACTGTAGGTCCAAGGTTGACAGGATCGCCCCAACTGCGGCTTCTTTTGCTGTAAGTTGTCATCCAAATATCTTTGCCGCCTTGTCCGCCTGGCATATCGGAGCTGAAGTACATGATTTGTCCATCTTTAGACAAAGTAGGTTGTCCGCAATTAAAAGAATCTGTGCTGAAAGGAATCAAAGCTGGTTCTGACCATTCTGTTCCTGAAATATTAGAAGTGTACAATTGACATTTTTTTCCCTTTCCATTGTTTGAATAATTGCACCTAGTTAATACCATCATGGTTGAGCGCGCATCGAAGCACATTGCACCTTCATTGATTTTGCCATTCAAAACCTTTTTATCAGCCAAAACAGGCATTTGGTAGGTAATGTTGTTAGGGTTCTTTTTATCTTTTTTGTAGGTTACACTGTAAATATCTGTATGCGCATTTCCAGTCCATCCATATACATTGTTACTGACACCTTTTTCTCTATCTGAAGTAAAATACAATTGGTCCTTTTTAAAATAAACAGCACCAAAGTCTTGCCAACGGGTGTTTAAACCTTTTACATTTTCAACAATGTAACGTGTTTTTTCGTTTTTCCATTTCAAAGCATTTTCACACCCTTTGATTTGTCTTTCAACATCTACAGGCTCAGAAGGGCTCATTTTTTGGTAGTTCTTGAACTCTATGATTGCTTTTTCAAAATCTTGGTTTTTCTTCTTGGCTTGTGCGAGTTTTAGCTGTGCATCTGAATTTTTTGGGTCTAATTTGATAGCTTTCAGGTACCAACTTTCAGCATTTTTGTTGTCATTCATCAATCGGTAACACTCTGCAGCCTTGTACGAAGCTTCAATTCTGTCGTCTTTTTTCTTGCTACTTGAATATACTTTCCTGTAATTATCACCCGCCACAAAGTACTCTTTTTTCTCGTAGGCTTCTCTAGCAGCTGATAAAGACCCTTTTTTAGAGCATGAGCTGACTAAAAATAAAGTACTCGTCAAGCCAACGAACAAGGTCAATAGGATAAAACTTTTTCTCATTTGCATTTGGTTTCTAAATATGCGTTTACTTGCAATTTTATTAAAAAAATCA
Organism: Bacteroidota bacterium; assembly: GCA_027491355.1. Classification (GTDB taxonomy): domain Bacteria; phylum Bacteroidota; class Bacteroidia; order UKL13-3; family UKL13-3; genus CAISCU01. The sequence goes on along the minus strand of JAIXWI010000033.1, from coordinate 2,516 downwards.
ATGTAAAAAAGCCTTTTTGCTTTTTTTATTTGAATATAGCTTAAAATAACAAAAAAATCGGGCTTAAAGCCCGATTTCAATTTATTTGATAAACAACATTTCTCTGTATTTTGGGAGTTTCCAAAGTTCATCATCAACTACAAATTCAAGTGCATCACTGTTATTTCTGAGTGGCTCAAACAAAGGTTTTATCTTCTTACAAAATGCCAATGCCCTTTTGTGTGTGTCTTCAATGTGATGTGCTTTGTCTAACTCTGTTTTTATTTCCTCAATTTTCTGATGAATCACACTTAAATGCCCTGAAATCTGTTTCAATAAGTTCAGCTGCATGGCGTAGTCATTTCTGTTTAATCCTGCGCCTTTCATAGACTGAATGTTTTCAGCTAAGTTTTTCTGATAAGAAATGCCAGATGGAATGACATGAGAACTTGCCAGTTGAATCAGTACTTTGGCTTCAATATCAATTTTTTTAACATACAATTCCTGCATGATTTCGTAACGAGCCTCTAACTCTCTTTCATTGAAAATGCCATTGCGAACAAATAAATCTTTAGAGGGTTTACTGATGTAGGCATTCAAAGCCTCTGGTGTATTTTTGATGTTTTTTAAACCTCTTTTTGCTGCTTCTTTTACCCAGTCTTCACCATATCCATTTCCTTCAAACAATATTTTTTTGCTGCTGTTGTAATAACCTTTTAGAATGTCAAGAATGGCATCTTCTTTTTTCTTGCCTTTCTTAATCAAGGCATCAGTTTCTTCTTTGAATTTTTGCAATTGGTCTGCCATTACCGTATTCAAAACAATCATTGCATTTGCAGAATTGGCACTGGATCCTACTGCTCGGTATTCGAATTTGTTTCCAGTAAAAGCAAATGGTGAGGTTCTGTTTCGGTCTGTATTGTCAACCATAATTTCAGGAATGTTGATTACCTGAATGGCTTTTGCTTTGGCAGCAGTTGTAGTCTTTTTGTTAGCAAAAAGGGTTTCCATAACATGGGTTAATTGCGAACCAATGAATATGGACATGATAGCAGGAGGTGCTTCATTTGCCCCAAGACGGTGTTCGTTGCCAGCACTTGCAATGGAGGCTCTCAATAAATCTGCATGGTCATGAACCGCTTTGATTACATTCACAAAGAAGCTCAAAAACTGTAAATTGGTTTCAGGATTTTTAGTTGGAGATAGCAAATTTACACCAGTATTGGTAATCAAACTCCAGTTGTTGTGTTTGCCTGAACCGTTTACTCCCGCAAAAGGTTTTTCATGAAACAATACTTTAAATCCGTGTTTAGCAGCTACTTTGTCCATAACATCCATTAACAATTGGTTGTGGTCAATGGCTAAATTTACCTCTTCAAAATTGGGGGCACATTCATATTGTGAAGGAGCTACCTCATTGTGTCTGGTTTTTAATGGTATGCCTAATTTGTAAGCTTCATTTTCAAAATCCACCATAAAGTCAAATACACGAGGAGGAATTGATCCAAAATAGTGGTCTTCTAATTGTTGTCCTTTTTCTGGGGAATGCCCTATAACAGTTCTTCCGGCCAGCATGATGTCTGGTCTTGCAAACCACATGGCCTCATCTATTAAGAAGTACTCTTGTTCAATACCCAAAGATGCGCTGGCATGAGTTACATTTTTATCAAAATAAGAGGCACAAATTGCTACTACTGCTTTCTCAACTGCGTGTAATGCTTTTAACAAAGGTGCTTTGTAATCTAGTGCTTCGCCTGTGTAGGACACAAAAATGGTAGGAATACACAATGTTTTTCCACCATTGTTCTCCATAATGAAAGCTGGTGACGATGGGTCCCATGCAGTATAACCTCTTGCCTCAAAGGTGTTTCTTATTCCTCCATTTGGAAAACTAGAAGCATCAGGCTCTTGTTGAACCAAAGCACTTCCTGTAAATTTTTCTATTGATCTGCCATCTCCCAATGGCTCAAAAAATGAATCGTGTTTTTCTGCTGTGGCACCAGTTAAAGGTTGAAACCAATGCGTGTAATGTGTTACACCCAAAGTCATTGCCCAGTTTTTCATGCCAGAGGCAACTTGGTTGGCAATGGCTCTGTCAATTTTTTGTCCTTTTTTAATGGCATCTGTTACTGCTTCATATGCTTCTTTAGACAGAAATGCCTGCATGGCAGTATCCGTAAAGACATTTTTTGCAAAAAAATCTGAAACTTTTTCAGCTGGTTTTTGAAGAGCAACTGTTCCTCTACTTTGAACAATTTCGAGCGCTTTTGAGCGAAGTGTAAGCATGCAATAAGAATTTATTGCCTTCAAATATACAAACAGATTGTCTGCTACTCCAAAAAATAAATCAACAAATAACCCTCAATTCAAAATTTATTTGAAATGAGGGTTAGAAAATTGAAATCCTGATGCTAAAACTATTCTTTGATAAATTTCAAAGATGCTTTGTTGTTATTTTGATCAGCAGTGTTTAAGAAATAGAAACCAGGTCTAAGGTTTTCAATGGCAATTGTTGCATTCGTAAAATCATTGATATT
>JAIXWI010000013.1 GCA_027491355.1 Bacteroidota bacterium | reverse complement strand
TAGGTAGAAAAGCATTCCAAAAACCTATGAACGAGGGTATTGCTTTGTTAAATGCAGTACAAGATGTGTATTTAGACCAAAGCATTACCATTGCTTAATTTTAACGCAAAAAAATTGAAAGCCCGGCGCATGCGCCGGGTTTTTTTATGCTAAAAATACCTAATTATAGGTATTTTGAAGAACTGTTATTGATAGTAGCTTGTGAGTTAATTCTGGTGCAGGTATGCGCACTGATTTTAACCATAAACAACTATGAAAAACGTTTTACTTTCCATCTTTTTAGTTTTTTCTTTATTCATGGGTTTTGAGAGTAATGCCACCAATGTGGGAGGGGCAATTACTACAAATACTACTTGGACTAGTGCAGGTAACCCCTATGTCATTACTTCAAATATTACTATCAATGCTGGGGTAACACTTACAATTCAATCTGGAGTAAATGTTCAAGTAAACGATGGGTTTGCAATTACAGTCAATGGTACTTTAACATCAACAGGCACTACGTTTACTTCGAGCAGTGCAAGTCCTAGTGCTGGGAAATGGGGAGGTTTCATTTTAGGAGATAATTCAAACAAAGGCATACTTAATTTTACAAGCTGTCAAGTGATTTATTCAACATATGGGGTATTTATAAATCGGGGCATTATGACTGCCAATGCTACTGATATTAACAATGTATCTAATTTTGGTATTTATATTTCAGGTTACGCGGTTGATAGTGCTGTAGTAAAATTAACTGGTGGAACTATCAGCAATGTGACATCTCCTTTTGCATGTGTAAGCGTAAATTACAATGGAAAATTTAGCAGCAACAATACCAATTTTACAAATGCGCATACCGGAGTATTGACTACTTCAACTGGAATCGGCACTTGTAGTATAACTGGAGGAACTACCAGCAATATGAGTAGTGCAGGAATTGCACTACAAAACCCTGCTGCTTTTACAATCACCAACCATACCATCAATGGCAATTGCAACAGAGGATTGTACCTTAACAATGCCAATTTAAGCGCCAGCGGTTTGGACATCACTTCATGTGTAACACCAATTGAAATGGCAGCCCCATCCATTTTTAATTTAAGCGGAACAAATAATTTTAGTGGCAATACCAATAAGTATATTTACATGAACCATACGAGTTTGAATATGGCCATGACTTTGCCCACAGTTAATATCCCTTATTATTTTCCAAATGGATATACCATTTACAATCCAGGAAGGTTACAAATCAATGATGACAATATTCTAAAATTTAACTCGGGTGGAATCAATGTAAATACTGGAAAACTGATTGCCAATGCTAGACTTGGAAAAAACATTTATTTTACTTCCTATAAAGATGACAATTTAGGAGGTGATGCCAATGGCGATTTAAACGCCTCTGCCCCTACTTCAAATAGCTGGTCTGGTATTGATTTTCCAGCCAATACAATTGACACTGCATGTATATTGAGAAGAGTGAGCATTCGCTATGCAGACAGAGGTATTGAAATCAATAGCGCTTCACCTACTGTAGATAGTTGTACATTTAGCAACAATACACATGGCATTTATATCAATGATGATTCCTACCCAATCATCAATGGTTGCACATTTGCATCAAGTTCATTGACACCCATTGCTATGACCTTTGATGCAGACCCTGTATTTACAGGAAACATTTTCTCTTTTCAAGACAATCAATATGATGCCATAGGTTTAATAGGGAATACAATTGCAACCAATGCAACTCTAAAAATAAGAAGTGTAACAAGCAGCCCTAATATTACCTATGTAATGTTGGGAGATATTACTATTCCTTCAGGCAAATCACTGACAATTAACAAAGGGATTGTACTAAAATCAGTGAACAATTACAGAATTTTAGTTTCAGGCGCCTTGTATGCAAATGGAACTGCAGACAGTAATATTGTGATGACCTCTGTAAGAGATGATAATTTTGGAAAGCCAGGAGATACCAATAAAGATGGGACACAAACATCACCAGCAAAAGGAGATTGGGGTGGAATTGTTTTTACCCCTGGTAGTCTTTCAAATTCAATTGTAAACTATTGTGAGATTAGGTATGCACAATTAAATACGCAAACCTATTATGCAAACCAATACCAAAGTGGAGGGGCCATTACAACTATCAATGCAAGCCCTACCATTTCGAATTGTAAAATAAACAATTGCAATATTGGTATCATGTGCTATCAAGCATCCAACCCAAGTATTACCAATAACCAAATCATCAATTCAAATTTAACACCAATTGCTATTTCTGTTTCTGCCAATCCAACATTTTCAAACAATAGTTTTACCAATGCTGGTTTATTGGCAATTGGAATTATAGGCGAGACCGTTTCTTTTAATGGAATCATTAAGAAAAGAGATTTAAGTGGCTATACCAATATTACTTATGTTTTATTGGAGAACTTAACAATTTCAAACAATACAAATGTAGAAATTGAGAATGGCGTAGTCATTAAAATGAGAGATTATGTAAGTATCACTGTCAATGGTGGTCTTAAATTTTCAGGAACAAAAGCAAGCAGAATAACGGTTACTTCTGTAAAGGATGACAATACAGGTAATCCTTTTGATACCAACGGTGATGGCAATGCAACTTCACCTGCCAATGGCAATTGGGGAAGCATCAGTTATTTAGCTAGCAGTGATGACAGTTACTCAGCCATGAGAAATGTTGATTTCAAATACGCAGGCTATCCAAACAATGCAGCTGTGGTTTGGAACAATGCAGCAGCAGCTATGGATGATTGTAATCTAACCAATATTTATAATTATGGTTTGTACTTTGATGGCAATTCAAATCCCATCATTGACAGTGTTCAAATAAACAGCTGTTCAGCAGATCCAATTGCCATGTCTTTATTAGCAGATCCTAGTTTTACGAATATTACTTTTAGTGCAAATGGCACCAAGGGGATTAAAATCATAGATATCAATCTATCATCAAATGCAATATTGAAAAAAAGAAGTATCTCTGGTATCAGTAATATTGCTTACTTCATTGACAACCTAACCATCAATAGTGGTGCAACATTAACTATATCTCCAGGTGTTGTCATTAAATCTCAATACACTTATTACAATGCCAAAGCTTTAACGGTTGACGGGGCAATTGTAGCCCTAGGGACAAATGCTGAAAAAATTGTTTTCACCTCTAAAAAAGATGATTCAAATGGTGGTGATTACAACAATGATGGGAACAACAGCAGCCCAGACAAAGGCGACTGGAATGGTATTACTTTTAATGCTTCTTCAAGCCCAAGTTCATTTAAGAATTGTATATTTAGATACGGGTCTGGCAGATCAGGAGATGAAGGTGTTGTAACCTATAACAACAATGCAAATAGTACTATGGACAGCTGTACCATCGAGCAATCAAATGCCCATTCTATTGGAATCATTGGTAATTCAAATTGTGCTATTTCAAATACGCAAATATTGAACATCAATAATGTACCAGTTAAAATGGCACTATTTGCAAATCCTACATTTAACAACATCAATTTATCAAATGTTGGAATTGTTGGAATTGGAATTATTCCTGAAACCTATTCTCAGAATGCTACCATTCCAATTCGAAATTTTGCTGGATACAATAATATTAGCTATATCGGATATGGTACCTATTATGTAAACTCCGGCACAACCATTACCATACCTGCAGGCGTGGTTTTTAAAGGTGGAAACTGGGAAGTAAATGGATATTTAAAAGTATTGGGTACGGCTAACCTACCTGTAGTATTCACCTCTGTTGAAGATGATGCTTTTGGAAACCCTATGGATACTAAATTAAATGGAACAGCAACAAATCCATTGAACAACTACAGTTCTTATCCTTATATCAAATTCAATGATATCAGCAATGACTCTAGTACAGTTAAAAATGCTATTTTCAGGTACGGTCAAACTGGAATTTATATGAATTCAGCTTCCCCTAAAATTGATTCATGTAAATTTAATTTCTTGCAAAATGGAGTAGGGTTAATAGGTGTTTCACAACCCACCCTAAACAATTCATTTTTTGACAATTTACAATTCTGGCAATCTTATATCTGGCAGAGTGGTTATGCCATTTCAACTTCTATACTTTCATATCCATCTAGTGCTCTAAATAACAGCATTTCAGGCAGAACCATGAGGGGTATTTATATCATCAATGAAACACTTTCACAAGATGTAACTTTAGGCAAGAAAAACTTTGGAGGCATTAACAATATCCCTTACGTTTTTGATGGATTTACCATAGGGTCAGGTGCAGTTTTAAGTATATCTCCTGGTGTAGTCTGTAAATTTGTAAGTGGTCAAATAAATATCAACAAAGGTTTGATAGCAGAAGGTGGAAGTACTGCAGACAGTAATATCGTTTTCACTTCTATTACTGATGATTTTTATGGAGGTGATACGAACGCAGACAGCAACTATACTAACCCTACAAACTACAATTGGTATGGAATTAACATTGAAAACCAAGCATTGAATGCTTATTGTAAATTTAAAAATGTAATCATAAAACATGCTTTTTATGGCATACAGGCAAATAGTAAAAGTCCTTCAATTAGCAATTGCCTATTTAGGAGTAATTATGAAGGTTTAAGACTAACAGGTGCTTCAAACCCAATTGTGAACAATTGTGATTTTGTGAGCAATGTAAATTTTGGATTGAACAACGTTGATAAATCATTTGTAATAGATGCGAAAAATTGTTGGTGGAATGATAACAATGGCCCTACTCATTCATTAAACCCTGCGGGTAAAGGCGATATTGTTTCAGATGGTGTAAGCTATACCCCTTTTAGATCAAATGATGCCCTGAACACCATAGCTGGTGACGTGAGTTTAAATGGGAAAGTACAAGCATATGATGCAGCTTTAATCCTACAAAATGCAGTGTCATTAATTACATTCAATTCCATTCAAAACAAAGTTGGAGATGTTTCAGCATCTGGAGGAATTACCGCATTTGATGCTTCCCTAATTTTACAATATGTAGTAGAAAAAATTAGAAGCTTCCCATCAGAAGAATTACAGAAAAAATCGAATTATGATGCCAATGCCAATTTGGCAATTGACAATATGAAAATAGAAAACAACAATGCATTTGAAGTACCAATATCTATTCAAAATGTTAGTAATGCATTGTCATTAGACTTGAAATTAAAATTCGACAACAACTTGTTCAAAGCTGTTGAATTTATTCCGGGTACTTATCTTCAAAACAAAAACTATTTAGTAAATATTGACGCTGATAATGGTTTCATTTATTTATCGATTGGTTCAGGCGAATTCTTGGCCGAAAATGGTTCATTAGGTAGTATCAAATTTAATTTGAATGCTGTTCTAACAAACTCATTTCAAAGTCAAATAACAATCGAAAAATTCTTAGCAAACGAAACTGACCTAAGAGAAAACACAACAGGTGGTTTGATTGAATTCAATGGAAAAGCAAGTTCAACACTTGAGTTAAATGACACTAAAATTGGCCTCATCTATCCAAATCCATTTAAAGATTGTTTACACATACCAATAGCTATAAAAGCTACCGATACTGATATTAAATTATCAATTACTGATATCACTGGCAAATTGGTGTTTGAAACCAATATCAATCCTCGTTTACTTCAAAACCAAGAATATGTATGGAATGGGATTGACAATAATGGTAATGCGCTATGCAATGGTACATACCTGTTAAGTTTTGTATACCCAACTGGAAAGTGCATTAGAAAAGTTCAATTCGGTCATTAATCATCCTCAATTTATCAATTGAACATGAGATATTTTTATTGTTTTTGCCTGCTATTTTGCTGTTTATTTATTAGCAAAACAAATGCGCAATCAATTGGCATTAGCATAGCAGATAGTAGTGTACTATATGGCAATACCATTGATTACCCTATTTATATTGACAGTAGTTTAACAGGTAAAAACGTGACTGCATTCCAATTTAAGTTAGATTGTAGCGCACAAAATTTTACCCTTCAAAATGTAATTACGACTGGAACAATATCTGCAAGCTTTGGTACTATTACCTTTAACCAAAATGCAAACTCAATTTTAGTTTCTGGTGCTGGTGCTAATGCATTAACAGGAAAAGGAGTCTTAATTTATTTAAGGATTAAACCTTTAACTTACAATGGTATTTACTTACAGTTTAATGGCATCAGCAATTTTAGTTTTAACCAAGGAAACCCGGCTGTAAATTTTAACAAATACTACGCTTCAATAAATATTACGGCAAGACCATCAATCAATGCCTATTACTCTGGGTCAAATTTAACCATTGGTGATAGCTTGCAAGTTTACGCATCAGGAGGTCAACAACCCTATACTTGGAGTGTAAGTAATTCAAGTGTAGCAAATATTAACCAAAATGGCATGTTGTATGCTAAAGCAGCTGGCACAACCAGAATTATTGCCCAATCTGCAGATGGAATTGTTGACACTACCGATCAAGACTTGCAAATTAGGGCCTTGAAATTAACAGTAAGAGATTCCTCTTTTTATACTGTCCCATCTATTATTGTTCCCATTCAAATAAATGACGTGAACAGTTCTAATGTTTATTCTGGAAATTTTACTTTGGAATATAGCCAGTCTTACCTCGTTCCAGATTCAATAATCTATACCGGAACCTTATTGGCAAACGCAAGTATTAGTTATCAAATTTTAAACAACAAATTAGTTATTAGCTTTGCCAGTGCAACTAAACTTATTGGAGCTGGAAATCTGTTAAAAATTAGGTTTAAAATTATAAACCCCATGAGCAGTTGGCTCACTTTAAGCAATTGCTTATTTAATCAAAATATTATTGCCAATACACAAGCGGGAACCATCAGCTTTATTAACCTGCCTAATTTGGGCATCACTCCTTATTATGGAGATTATTTTACAGAGCAAACCCAGCAGTTTTCTGGCTATGGAGGAAAAGCCCCTTATTCCTTTAAATCTTCAGACACTAGTATTGCTGGCATCAACAATGCTGGATTAATGACTACCAAATCGGGGGGACTGGTAAAGATTGAAATCAAAGACAGCCTAAATTCTACTGCTCAAACTCAAACCTTAAAAGTGTATGACGCTGAAATTTCACTTCCATATTTACCTGTTTTAGGTGGCACAAAAATTAGCTATCCTGTGTTTATTTCTAATTTCAATGGCAAAAAAGGAATTTATTCCTTGCAGTTTACCATTGATATAAGTGGGAATATTTTAGACTCCATTCAAGTAGTAACGAGCAATACCATTAGTTCAAATTTTGCGCTTACACAGAACATGATAAATGGTAAACTTTACATAGCCTTAGCTGGAACAAGTGCAATTAGAACAAATGGTATCATTTTTAGAATTAATGCAGTGCAAAATAGCAACGCACAATTAAATAGTACAGAAAGTTTTAACATGAGTTCGTGTCAAATTAATGAGAATAATTTTTATACAAAAATCGGAAGTGGGTACCTACAAATTGTTAATACCATAACCCGAGATATTGGTATCAGTAGTATTCAAAGCATGAACTCTTCTTGTACTAAAAGCAACAGCGAACAAATTGTAGCCCAAATTACAAATTACAATAACAATCCTTTTTATATTGGAGATACGCTTTTTATTGGATACAATTTAAACAATGGACCGGTTCAAAAAGATACCCTCATTTTAAATACAAACTTAAACCAAGGCAATAGTTTGATTTATTCATTTAAGAAAACGGCCAATTTAAGTAATGCTGGCTCTTATAATTTGAAGGTTTTCACCTTTAACAAAGGAGATATTAACCAAAATAACGATACAGCAAATCTTCAATTTCAAGTATATGGCAATCCAGTTGTTAATTTAGGTAAAGACACTAGCATCTGTAAAGGAAACAGCATCAACCTGAATGCAAGTATTCCGAACGGAAGATACCTTTGGAATACCAATGAAACCAATGCAAGTATTCAGGTGAATACAACCGGAACTTACTGGGTGAAAGTGTTAAGTAATTACGATTGTACTGCTACTGACACCATTCAAATTACAACTGTAAATGCACCAACAAGTAGAAGCATCAGTGGTACTCCTTATATTGGTTCGTGTGGTTTAGATAGTATTATTTTAACTGTTCCAATAGAATTAGGTATGCGTTACCGTTGGTATAAAAATGGAAATCCAACTTTAAATTACAAAGATACTTTGAATTCATTCATGGCTAATCAATCTGGAACATACAATGTACAATTGACCAATTTATTTGGATGTAGTAGCTTCATGAAAGATACTTCGATTGTTGTTGCAACAAGCAGACCCGCTAGTCCTAATATTCTTGCAAAAACCAATTATTGCGAAAATGATACTATTAGCGTAGACTTTACTCCAGATGCTAATTTAAATTATTTGTGGAAGGGGCCCAATGGATTTAAACAGACCGGAACTAAATTAATAAGAGTCAATGCAGATACCACCATGTCGGGTACTTACCAATTGTATGCCATTAAAAAGAATGCAGTAACTGCTTGTGATACGAGTAATGCTAATCCTATTCAAATTACTGTACATGCAAAACCTGCTAAAATAAATATAACATACAGTGGTTCATTGAGCTATTGCGAAAAGAATGCCGATAGTGCTGTTTTATACGTAAACAAACAAATTGGTTTTAGCTATGTATGGTCAAAAAACAATGTTTTGAATTTGGCAGATAGCAATTCATTTATAGCGCCAAAACAAACAGGACAATACAATGTAATGCTTACAAATACATATGGTTGTAACAACCTAATGAACCCGCTCAGTGTGGAAGTAAAAAGTAAGCCAATCACGGGCGCTATTTCTGGAAGTACCAATGTTGTAAAAAATAGTTTACAAACCTATACTGTTCAACAAACAATTGGCTCAACATACCAATGGAATGTATACAATGGAACCCTTCAAAGCAACAGTGGAAATTCAAGTAATGTAATATGGAACAAAGGTATTGGTATGGGATACATTGGTGTAGTAGAAACTGCATCAAATGGTTGTAGTGGAGAACAACAAAATAAAATGGTTACAGTTGTTTCAGCCTATTTTACTACAGATACAGATAGCATCAATACCAATCATTTTTTACAAACCAAATACATTAAAATTGCTAGCAATACTAGCTGGACTATTGCCAACTCAAACAATTGGATTTCCTTTAACAAAAACAGCGGAAATGGATCTGATTCTATTGCAATAACAATTGCTTATAACAATGATACCATTTCAAGAGTGGGACAATTTATATTTAGTTGTGATACCATTGAAGTAAAAGTAAACATTGTACAAGCTGGTAAACCCCCACAAATTGATAGCTTAGTTTTAGCCATTGATACCATTCGTGTAGGTGCATTTAGTCAGCAAGCAACAATCGGGATTCTCTCTAATACAGCTTGGCAAGTGAACAGCAATCAAAATTGGTTAACGCTAAACAAACTAAACGGAAATGGTAACGATAGCCTTCAAATTAATATTGCTGTGAATGCAGATACGCTAGCTAGATTTGCAATTGTTACAGTAAGTACTATTGGCATTACTAGAAATGTATGGGTAGAACAAGCAGGAAAAGCCAAACATATTGATAGTTTAAGGCTGAGCAAAGATTCTATATTTATTGGTCCAAGTTCACAAGTAGTCAACATAGATTTATTTTCAAATACCAACTGGAGCATTTTAAACCCATTGAGTTGGCTTCATTTAAGTAAAAGTAATGGCAATGCAAATGCAACAATTCAATTACAAATTGATTCTTTAGACAATAACCAAACTAGTAGAGAAGGGTATTTATTTATCAGTGCAAATGCTATTCAAAAAATACTCTATATTAAACAATCTGAAGGAACAGGTATGCAAATCTTAGAGGGTATTCAAAACACAAGGTTGTATCCAAATCCTTCGAATGATTTCATTTATATTTCAAATGCTCAAAACCTAATTGAATCTGTTTCAATTTTTGACATGAATGGTAAAAAGCAAATTCAATTGAACAATTATAAACAAGATGAACCTATTGATGTCTCAAGTTTGAAATCAGGCATATACCAAGTTTTAATAATTGGTAACGTAAATCATTCAACAAGTAAATTGCTATTGATAAACCCTAATCATTAAATCTATCCTTATTACAACAGCTGGTTCTCAGAAGCAAAACCAATCAATTCGGCTACATTTTTGAGACCCAGTTTGTGTAGGATATTTTTACGGTGTGTATTGACTGTGTATGTACTTAAAAACAATTGTTTGGAAATGACGGTACTACTTTCTCCTTTAGCCAACAATTGAATAATTTCAACTTCTCTTTTAGTAAGCTTTTGAGATTTTACAAATCCATCAACAGGACTTTCTGGTATTACTTGCAGTTCTTTGCTAATGTAAAATTCTCCTTTTAATGCCGAATCCAATGCATTCATCAATTCCGCTTTACCCGCATTTTTCAGTACATATGCCGATGCACCACTTTTACTAAACACTTTTACAAAATTTGGGTCATTGTACATAGTCAGCACTATCACTTTACAATGAGGATGTGAAGCTTTGATTGCCTTACAAATTTCAAATCCATTGGGTTTGGGCATATTGATATCAATGATAGCAAAATCTGGTGAATGGCTTTGAAAATAGTGCAAAACATCTTTACCATTTGATGCTTCTGCTACAATTTTGTATTTGGACTCTGCTGCAAAAATCATTTTCAAACCATCCAAAAATATACGGTGGTCATCCGCTACAAGTATTTCAAATATTTTAATTTTACTCATTCAGTAGGAATTTCAATTATAATGGTTGTTCCTTTTCCAATTAAACTGTCAACTTTCATATCGCCAGCCAATGCCTCTAATCTTGACCGAATAGATATAAAACCAATACCACTATGTGCTGTATCAAATGGATCAAAGCCAATACCATCATCAGCTACAATGATTGTTAATGTTTGATTCTGTTTAATCAGTTGAACATTTAAATTTTTAAATTGACTGTGCTTGATGGCATTATTGATGAGTTCAGAACATATTCTGTAAACATGAAGTTCTAGTGATTTATTTCGGATTGATTCTAAACCATAGGTATCAAGTAAAATAGGTTTGTTGATACCCGAACTGAGTTTGTCTATATAAGATTTAAGGGTTAATTCTATGCCCAAATGTTCTATTCCACTTGGCAACATATTATGTGAAAGCAACCTCAATTCTTGGCAAGCTTTGTCTATAAGAAAAAGTACATTTGAATAGGCTTTGGTATGTGTTTTATTTTCTAATTCAAGACTTTCTGCATTGAGCTTCAGCGTTGACAACAATCCACCTAAACCGTCGTGCAATTCTGTTGCAATTCTTTTGCGCTCATTTTCTTCTCCAGTAATTAAAGCCAGCTTGGCTTCTTTTTGCTTCTTGTATAATTCCGTAGTTTTTTCCTGAACTTTTTTTTCCAATTCAAGGTTTACCTCTGCGCGCATATCTGATAACTCTTGCAACTGTGAGATAACGGTTGCCTGTGCCAATTCTTTTTCTTCTTTAAAAATTTTCAATCGATCGAGCATGGCAATTGAAAGCAAAATACATTTTAATAAAACAGCAAAGATGACCAAGTTGTTGGTAAACACATTGTCATTGGTTGTTGCAAATGCATAATAGTTCATCACAGCAATAGAAAAAATAGCTGCAAAAAAACTCAATACAAAAAAACGTGCCGATTTAAATTGATTAATCAAATAAAAGATACCAATTGCAAACATGATTGAATATACTACTGGAATACAACTGTATAATAGTTGCATACTAAAATTAAGTAAATAGTCATTTCCAAATGAAGTGATAAAGGACATCAAAACAACTGCCTGCAAAATGCTTAACAAAACATTGATCCAATTTTTAGTGATTTTATTAAGAAATATCTTGGAAAAAATTAATGCCACGAACAAAGAAAAAGACATAAACAATGGCAATGCCCTGTTGTTCATATAAGTAGTTTCTGGCCAGAGGTAGGCGTAGTCTACACCACTTGTGGCCAATTGTGTCAATGTTAAGGAAAATAAATAAATAGCAAAGAATAGAAAGGTTTTGTCCTTTAAGATGTATGCCAGGTAAAAATAAAGTATGGTCAGTGCTGCTAAAATTCCATAATACCAACCTAACAACATGTCCTTTTTAGCACTTTTTTCAATGAATTGTGCTTCAGTATAAACTGTCATTGGAATATGCATTTTTCTACCATCAGCATTGCTCCTGAACAAAACTTTATACTCAGCATTTGACTTCAATACAAAAGGATATAAAAAAGTTCTGTAGGCTACCGGTCTGGAATTGAATTGAAATTGATCGCCGGTATGGTTCTGGTATATTTCTTGGTTATTATCAAATAAATAAAAACTGATTTCATCTAAAAGCGGATTGTTAATTTCAACAACCAATGACTTTGGAATGGAGTCTGAATTGTGTAATTGAAAACTAACCCATACATCTTGACTATTTTCAAAGTATAAAAGTTTGTCGGGAAATGAACTAAAAACTGTTGAAGCACTCGGTACTTCTTTGCAACCATTTTTACAAGCAAAAAAGGATGCATTTGCACCAATTTGAACTGATTTAAAATGGCTATCTACTTCAATGGTAGATTTTCCAAATACAGCTGTCGAGATTAGCAGAAATAAGACTAAATACCTCACTTCACGAAAATGCATTTTAAAATTGATTTTACCGAATTTTAGATTGCTTAAACACCTGATATTCTGTATTGTAATAGAACAATAAGCTTTTCTTTTAAAAAAAATCGGCTAGGAGGCAAAACAAACACTCATTTAAACACCTATTAAACAGGAGCTTACTATATTTTTCTTGGTATATTTAAGCCCATGCTTTTATTTCGAATCTTATTTTTGAAGCGAAATGAGTTGGTATAAAAGAGTTAAAGAAGGCATTACAACCTTAACATCAGAAAAGAAGTCGGTTCCAGATGGCCTTTGGCACAAGTGTAACAGGTGTAAGAAAACTTTATTGGCCGAAGACCATGCCAAGAACCAATATGTTTGCCCAGGTTGTAATTACCACGATAAAATTGGCTCAGAGGAATATTTTGATATCCTTTTTGGCAACGATTACGAAGAGTTGTTTGCCAATATCAAACCCACCGATCCTTTAAAATTCAAGGATACCAAAGATTATGCAAAAAGACTGAACGAATCGCAAAACAAAAGCGGACTTACAGATGCCATGAGAGTAGCAGTAGGTAATTTAGCTGAAGAACAAAAATTGGTGGTTGCTTGCATGGATTTTGGATTTATTGGAGGGAGTATGGGAAGCGTGGTTGGTGAAAAAATTGCCCGTGCAATTGATTATGCCAGAGAAAACAGAATACCATTGATGATTGTATCCAAATCGGGTGGAGCTAGGATGATGGAAGCCGCATTCTCATTGATGCAAATGGCTAAAACATCAGCCAAGTTAGCGCTATTGGGTAAAGCTGGTGTTCCATACATTTCTTTGTTAACAGATCCTACTACAGGTGGAGTTACAGCCAGTTTTGCCATGTTAGGAGACGTAAATATTGCTGAACCAGAGGCGCTCATTGGTTTTGCAGGACCGAGGGTAATCAAAGAAACCATAGGACGTGATTTGCCAAAAGGCTTCCAAAGCTCAGAATTTTTGTTGGAACATGGGTTTATTGATTTCATTGTGAATAGAACAGAATTGAAAACCAAATTGACTCAACTGGTTAAATTGTTGATGAACCGATAAATTTCGATTGAATACCTTCCGGATTTTAACCCTAACACATTTATAAATACCCATTCCATGCTCCAAACTAATAATCCTCTGAAAACTAAAATAGGTATTCTTGGCGGTGGACAGCTTGGAAGAATGATGATTGAGGAGGGGCTTCGCTTGAACTTGCACATCAATGTTTTAGAGAGTGACCCCAATTGCCCAAGTGCAAAATTTGCAACCCAATTCATTGAAGGCAGTATTCAAGATGCCGCAAAAATTGAGGAATTGGCTGCTATTTCAGATGTATTGACAATTGAAATAGAACATGTCAATATCAATGCTTTATTGAAATTAGAAAAAGAAGGCAAAACCATTATTCCTTCACCAAAAATTCTTGCCATCATCCAGGACAAGGGATTACAAAAATTGTTTTTTGAAAAGCATCAAATACCTACCAGTCCGTTTGCTTTGGTAAACAATCCTTCGGAGTGGGAATCAGCATTGAAGCAATTGAATGCTGATAAAATTGCAGCAAAAACCAGAAAAGACGGCTATGATGGCAAGGGTGTACAACTGGTTACAGTAGCTAACCTATTAAACGGAACTGAAAAAATTCCTTTTGAACAAGCTTGTGTTCTTGAGCAATTTATTGCCTGCGAAAAAGAAATTGCTATTATAGTTGCACGCGATCAACATGGTGAAATGACCACATTCCCTATTGTTGAGATGGAATTTGATGCAGCGGCAAATTTGGTTACCTATTTGGTATGCCCTGCAAAGCTATCATTAGCAATAGAAGAGCGTGCCTTAACCATAGCCAAACAATGTGTAGAAGCATTAGATGGCATAGGCATTTTTGCAATAGAACTGTTTGTGAGCAAAAATGGTGACGTATTGGTGAACGAAATAGCACCAAGGGCACACAACAGTGGTCATCATACCATCGAAGCCAATTACACTTCTCAATTTGAACAATTGCTGCGTATCCTAGCAGGATTGCCTTTGGGTAGTACCGATTTGATACAACCAGCCATTATGATGAACATCTTAGGTGCCAATGACCTAGAGGGAACATACCAATTAAAGGGCATTCAGGAAGCCATGCAAACTGAAGGTGTATATGTGCATTTGTATGACAAAAAAACAAGCAAACCCATGCGTAAAATGGGCCATGTTACAATTTTAGGTGAAACCGTTACTGATGCCCATCACAAGGCGGAATACATCAAACAAAAACTACAAATAGCTAAAGACTGATCTTATTGTTTTGAAAATGCACCCACCATTTTCAACAATTCAGCTGTTGCCAATTCCAATTCATTTTTAACGCCAAGCAATCGGGTTTGTGCTTGTAACAAATTCAACTGCGCCTGCCTGAACTCTAGTGCATTGTATACTCCTGCTTCAAATTGCATTTGGGCAATATTGAAGTTGCTATTGGCAACAACCTCGTTTTCTGTCTCCATTGCAACCAATTGGAGAGCCAATTCATACTGATTGTATTGTTGCTTGAGCAGCTGTATGATTTTTAAGCTGGAATCTTTGTAATTCAATTCCGCTGATTTTAACTGCAATTGGTTATTTCTCAATCTTCTGTTTAAGGAACCGCCATTGTACAAATTAAAACCGATGCTGGCTCCATAATGTACACCTGCATTTTGACTACTTTGTAAAAAACCCGCCTCTGATGTGGTATTTGAAAAATTATACCCTGTTCTAAATTGCAAAATTGGATACCTTTCTGCTTGGGTTTCTTTGTAGGCAAATTGAAGCGCACGGTTAGCCGTTTTTAACATTGACAATGTACTGTTATTGGCTTGCACCAAATTCAACAAACTATCTAAATTTAAAACCGTTTTGGGTTGATAATAAAATTGGGTTGATACAGAAATAGAAAGATCTCTTGAAAGTACTTGGTTCAAGGAGATGATGGCATTTTTGACAGCTACTTGTTGTCTGAGCAATTGCATTTTATCTGTATTGTAATCTACCTGAGCACTTAAATATTCTGATTGAGAGGCTTTACCTATGGCGTATTTAGATGAACTCAAAGCCAGTCTGCTTGCAGATACATTCAAACTCTTATCAACCAGTTTTAAAACTTGTTCTGCTTGAACCAAATCAAAGTAACTTTTGTAAACCTTACCAATGACAGCTTCTACTTGTTGTAGGTATTTGTACTGAGCTACTTTTTCATTTTCACTTAATTTGGCTTTAGTAGCCAACATTTTTAAACCATCAAAAAGTGTCCAACCTATTTCAATACCTCCATTAAGTTGGTTAGCTTTTGCTTGATTTTTGTCATTGCTTGCGCCATTTAAGAATTTTTGTTTGGTATCAGTGACCGTATTGTCTTGTTGTAAATTAGCTTGTACAGATGGCAGCATACCTGCATTGCCAATGACATTGTTATTGGATTGTTGTATGCGTTCATTTTGAGCAACCTGTATAGAAAAATTATTTTTTAAGGCTATGTCAATTGCTTGAGAAAGTTGAAGGAATTCTTGCGCATTGATACAATTCCATGACAAAACAATCATTGAAAGCAATGCTATCATTCTATGCATCATGTGTTTTTAAATTAGTCGCTTTTTTTCTAGAAAAGTAAGTATAGATAGCAGGAATTACATACAAGGTTAAAAAACCTGAAAACAATAAACCACCTATGATGACGATACCCATAGAAATCCTACTTTTAGAGCCCGCCCCCAATGCCAATGCAATAGGCAATGCACCTAAAATTGTAGCCAAACTTGTCATTAAAATTGGCCTTAACCTTGCAACTGCTGCTGCTTTCACTGCATCCATTTTACTCAAACCTTGTGCAAATTGTTGGTTGGCAAATTCTACAATTAAAATGCCGTTTTTGGTAACCAAACCAATCAAAACAATGATTCCTATTTGACCAAAAATATTGAGGGTTTGGTTGAAATACCATAATGAAAGTAACGCCCCGGCTAATGCCATAGGAACAGTTAACATAATGATGAGTGGATCTACAAAACTTTCAAATTGTGCTGCTAAGATTAAATATACCAGTAACAAGGCCAACAACAAAGCAAAGTTGGTATTGGATGCACTTTCTGAAAAATCTCGAGATGGTCCGCTCAGCTCTGTTGAAAAAGAATCGTCTAGTACTTTCTTAGCAATCATTCTCATTTCTTGAATGCCATCTCCAATTGTTTTCCCTGGTGATAAACCTGCACTAACTGTTGCAGATTTATACCTGTTATAATGGTACAATTGCGGTGGACTACTTTGCTCTTCCATATGAACCAAATTATCCAATTGAACCAATTTTCCATTGCTCGCCCTTACATAAATAGATTTTAAATCGAGTGGTGCATCACGGTTTTCTCTTTGCATTTGACCAATAATTTGGTACTGTTTGCCTTTTAAATTGAAATAGCCATAACGCAAACCACTGTATGAAAGTTGAATAGATTGTGCTATACTTTGTATAGAAACGCCCAAACTTTTTGCTTTTTCTCTATTGATGGTAATGACCAATTCTGGCTTGTTGAATTTCAAGTTGACGTCTGAAACTTGAAAGCAAGGATTCTTTGCAACTTCGTCCATGAACTTTGGTAAGTACTGCTGAATTTTTGAAAAATCTTGGTTTTGGATAATAAATTGAACGGGTAAGCCAGCTCTTGAACCTCCACTTCCATTAATGGTTTGGTCTTGTATGACAAATGTTTTGGCATCGGGGTAGGCACGTAAATTCTTGGAAATGGCATCGGCAATTTGTTGTTGTGTGCGTTTGCGTTGGGCAGGCTCCACCAATAAAATTCTTGTAAAACCAGTATTGACAGCGCCACTTCCTATAAAACCTGGAGCTGTTACTGAAAGTAGCTTCCTTTTTTCAGGAATTGAGTCCATTACCATATTGGCAATTTGGTCTTGAAACGATTCCATGAACTCATAAGATGCACCTTCAGGAGCGTTGGAAGAAATTCGCATTACACTCCTGTCATCAAGCGGAGCCAATTCTTTTTGTATGCTGGAATCAATGATAAATATGAGTACAAAAGAAACTACTACAATTACAAATGCTAACCAACGCTTGTTTAAAAACGCATTGAGTGATTGGCTGTATCTTTGATTGAGCGCAACAAAAAAGGGTTCAGTAGCTAAATAAAACTTAGACTTTTGATGGGTGTTTTTTCTGCTTAAATAAACATTCAACATGGGTGTTAAGGTCAGTGAAACAAAAGCTGAAATTAAAACAGCTCCAGCCACAACCACCCCAAACTCTCGAAACAACCTACCAACAAAACCATCTAAAAAAATAATGGGCAAGAATACAACAGCCAAGGTGATTGATGTTGATATTACTGCAAAAAATATTTCGTTGGTACCTTTAATAGCAGCCTCTCTTGGAGAAGCACCACCTTCTATTTTTTTGAATATATTTTCGGTAACAACAATGCCATCGTCTACAACCAAACCTGTTGCCAAAACAATAGCCAGCAATGTTAAAATATTGATTGAAAAGCCAGCAATGTACATGATAAAAAAAGCTCCTGTTAAAGAAACAGGTATGTCTATCAATGGCCTGAAAGCAATGAGCCAATCTCTGAAAAAAAGAAAAATAATGAGTACTACTAATAAAAACGCAATGACCAAAGTTTCTTTTACTTCTGTAATAGATGTTTTAATAAAACCTGTATTGTCAATAGCAATATCCAATTGAATATAGCCTGGTACTTCTTGTTTAATTTGTGCGTAACGTTTGTAAAACTCTTTAGCTATATCAATGTAATTGGCACCAGGCTGTGGTACCAATGCCAACCCAATCATAGGCCTGCCAGATTCTTTTAAAATAGTTTGTTCATTTTCAGCTCCCAATACAGCATTGCCAATTTGGTAAAACCTAATTTGTTTGGTGCCATCGGCATACACAATTAAATCGTTAAAGTCTTTTTCTGAACTTAATTTACCAATTGTTTTAATGGTCAATTCCGTTGTGTTACCTTCAATCTTACCTCCTGGTAATTCAATGTTTTCTCGCTCTAAAGCCAGTTTAACATCGAGTGGGGTCACACCAAGTGCAGCCATCCGAATGGGGTCGAGCCATAAACGCATGGCATATTTTTTCTGACCCCAAATTTGTACTGAACTTACACCAGGTATGGTTTGAATTTTTTCTACCAATACATTCTCTGCAAAATCATTCAATTCTAAAATGTTTTTAACATCGCTTTGAACTGTCATTGAGATAATGGCATCTGAATTGGCATCTGCCTTACTAACAACTGGAGGTGCATCAATGTCATTTGGTAATGAACGAACAGCTTGAGAAACTTTGTCTCTAACATCATTTGCGGCAGCCTCTAAGTTTTCATCTAAATTGAATTCTACAGTAATGACACTGTTACCTAAATTACTGGCAGAAGTAATAGACCGTATACCTGCAATTCCATTGATGCTTTTTTCTAATGGTTCAGTTATTTGAGACTCAATGATATCTGCATTTGCGCCTGTATAACTCGTTCTGACAGTAATGATTGGCGGATCAATAGATGGGTATTCTCTGACACCCAAAAATGTATAACCAATGATCCCAAACAATACAATAACAATGGACATGACCGTGGCCAAAACAGGCCTATTGACACTTAAACTGCTTAAACTCATTTGCTATTGATTTTACTGCCAGGTTTCAACTGAATTACCCCCTTTGATACAATTATATCTCCTGGTTTTAAACCTTCTTTAATTTCTACCATTGAATCAAGACGCTCACCTATTATTACGTTTCTATTGATGACACTGTCTGCCTGAACCAAGTATACTTTTTGTCCTTTTAAAACTGGCACAATACATGTTGAAGGAACTAAAATTGCATGGTGGTTAAGTGCAAAATTTAAATATACTTTAGCAAAGGAACCCGGAAAACAGGATTGGTTATTATTTTGAAAAATGGCCCTGACATTTCTATTTCTGGTATTTGGGTCAATGGAAGGCTCTATTGCTGAAATAACAGCTTGTAATTTGTTACTACTAGATTCTGTTGAAAAAGCTACTTGCATTCCAGGTTTCAAAAAGGACGCATATTTTTCAGGCACAGAGAAATCTAATTTCAATTGGTTGGTTTGTTGCAATGATACAACCGGAGAATTGACGGCAAGATAAGCCCCTACATTAATAGACGAAATACCAATGGTTCCAGAAAACGGTGCTATTAGTTGTGTTTTCCTAATTTGTTCTTTAATTAGCTCAACATCTGCCAAGGCAGACTGGCTTTCTGTATTCACTTGGTCAAATGTTTCTTGTGAGATGCCTCCAGCATTTAATAATTGTTTGGCTCTTTGCAAACTCAACTCCTTCATGCTAGACACACTTTGTGTCTTTTTAAATTGCGCTTTTAAATCAAGGTCGTTCAATTGTAATAAAAGTTGACCTTTACTTACAGTACTTCCTTCTTTAAAATAGATGGCAGTAACCCTTCCGCTTGTTTCTGTTCTGAGTGTAACCTCATTGTATGCATGAAGCTCTCCAGCAACTACAATGGATTTTTCTAAATTGGTGGATTGAATTGTAGTTGTTTCAACCCGAATAGGCATGGATTTAGGTTTACCTTGAACTTGGCTGTTGTTATTGAACCAAATTTTAGGAATTGCCAATAAAAAAAGCACAAGTACTGCTATAGCAAAGTATATGAGTTGTTTTTTAGTCATGTATTTTAGAATGTATGAAATGAAAACTTTGCTATTAAAAACAATATTATTAGCACATGGTTTCAATTGACAAATATAATTGGAAAATACGGCTATGCACCATGAATTGTAACAAATGGATAGTATTAATTCAATAAAAATTGATGAAATTTGTAAATGCAAATAAGTTCATTCTAGTTACAGAGGTGCATATTTAAATTCAATTCTAAACTGTTTAATCACATTACATGAAAATTGGAATCGTTTGTTATCCTACCTATGGTGGAAGCGGTGTAGTAGCTACAGAACTTGGCAAAGCGCTTGCTTTAAGAGGACATCAGGTACATTTTATCAGTTACAAACAACCTGCCAGATTGGATATTTTTACAGGCAATACCTTTTATCATGAAGTGTATGTGAGTAGTTATCCTTTGTTTGAATATCCACCATACGAAACTGCATTGAGCTCCCATATGGTTGATGTAGTAAAATTTGAAAAGCTTGATCTATTGCATGTACATTATGCCATTCCACATGCTTCAGCAGCCATACTTGCTAAACAAATTTTAGCAACCGAGGGCATTCATATTCCTGTCATTACAACTTTGCACGGAACGGATATCACACTGGTTGGAAAAGATGCTTGCTTTGGACCGGTAGTTCAGTACAGTATCAACCAATCGGATGGAGTAACAACTGTTTCAGATTCTTTGAAAGAGGATACGCTCAAGTTTTTTAAAATCACCAAAGAGATTGAAAGCATTCCAAATTTTATTGATTTAAATAGATTTAAAAAAGAGCCTCGTGTACACTTTAAAAATGCCATTGCACCAAATGGAGAGAAAATAATCATCCATACTTCTAATTTTAGAAAAGTAAAACGGATAGACGATGTGGTAAAAGTGTTTGCAGCAATCAGAAAAGTAATTCCGGCCAAGCTCTTATTGGTTGGGGATGGACCAGAAAGAATACATATTGAAAAACTGTGTCGCGAACTTTGTTTAAATGATGCTGTTAGCTTCTTGGGTAAACAAAACCAAATTGAAGAAATTTTAAGTGTTGGCGACTTGTTTTTAATGCCAAGTGAAACAGAGAGCTTTGGACTGGCTGCTCTTGAAGCTATGGCATGTGAATTACCTGTAATCAGTAGCAATGCTGGTGGAATTCCAGAACTAAACATGGAAGGCATTACTGGTTATTTATGCAATGTTGGCGATATAGAAAAAATGGCAGAAAAGGCTTTGTATTTATTAACTAACAATGAGATACTAAAAACTTTTAAACGAAATGCATTGAAGCGAGCTGCCGAATTCAATATTGATGT
>JAIXWI010000027.1 GCA_027491355.1 Bacteroidota bacterium | reverse complement strand
GTTAATGGCGCAATAGTCAGTGCACTTGCTGCAGGTTGAACAGTAACAATTGAAGATGCTGTTTCTTTACAACCAACTACATTACTTCCAGTACAAGTATATACTACAGAACCAGGCGTATTTGATTTGAAATAAACAGTAAAATAATTACCCCCACTTACTACAGGATTGGTACAACTTGGATCGTCAAATAAATTTGTAATTGGTGTCCAATCGAAATTGGTATAAGTTGTATTTTGTGAGGTAACGGTTAAGCTGGAAACATTGTTGTTACAAACTGTTTGATTGCTACTTATAGGCAAAGCTGGTGGTGCAACATAAGTTACTAATGTAGGCACCCTTCCACCTATATTTTTACCATATAAATTATACGTTTCTGCAAAATAAGTTGTTGTTGCAGCAACCAATGGTGTATTGAAAACTGCACCCCTACCAACTAAATTTCCTCCAATGGCAGCATCATACCATGTAATTGAATCTGATGGCAATAAACTTGCTGCATTGGTTACTGTTATTGTTGCTGTTTTAGGTCCGCAAATGGTTGTACCTTGTGTAACTGGAGAGAGCGGCGCATCTACCACCCATAAATCTATTGATGATGGAGCTGCCGCATTGGTACAACCTGTAACCAAATTGGTTAGTGTTAAACTAACATTGTATGGACCAGTTGTTGCAAAGTTTGTTGCTGTATTGAAAACATTGGTACCTGATGTTGCTCCAGTTAAATTAAGGGAAGGAGACCATACAGTACTGTAGTTACTTGGTGGCGAGAAGCGGTATGCAGTGCTTGTTGTAATGGTTGCTGTTGCACCATTAATTGGCGCTGCACCAATTGTTCTTGAACTGTCTTGCAAGCCTACATACTTTGCATATGAAGTTGTAGAATTTGTGATGTGAATTTCTATGATACCTGTAGTTTCAAACAAAATTACCTGAGCAGTAGTAAAGCCCGATGAATTATAAGCTGGTACAGCATTGTATTGTGTTACAAACTTTCTGTTAGGTGCATAGCCAGTGGTCCAGTATGAGATACTACCTGCAGTTGTTAACCTGTTATCCTGACTAACTGCTGCAATGACATTTGCAGGATTAGAGGTAGATGGAAATCCGCCTGTGAAAGTATAAGTATTTAATGGAGTTGCACTGGTTAATCCAAACATCATGGTGCCGTTCGTACCAACTGAAATGTTGCTGTATGATTTACCAAAATAGTTGAAACTAAATCCGAGCGGAATGTTGAGCCAACCACCATCATCTAAATCACCACTGCTTAAGGTAGTACCATTTGGTGCCGTTGTACTTCCAGCGTTACATAAGAATGTTTGGTTACTCGGTGCGGTAAATGGTGCAAATGGTATTTTAGCAACAGAGAAGTTTCCTGCACTTAAACCAGAGTTAACTGTAAACTGAGTACCTTGGGTAACTGTATCATTTGGAGTTACGGATAAATTCGGTATTGGGAAGTCATAGACCCCAATTGAAACAAATGCTGTTTGAGAACAATTTCCATCTGAAGCGGTTAAAGAAAAATCACTGGTTTGTGTAATTGAAACTTCAGTTGCCGAACCTGAGGTAGTTCCTGTAAAATTAGCTGATGGGGTAAGTTTATTCCAAGTGAATGAGGTAAACTGAATGTTAGAAGATGTAGCATACAGAGAATCTAATTTAGCTCCGGCACCAGCACAAAATGAACCTGTAGTTGGTGTTATGGTTAAGGTATTGATTCCAGCATTTAACTGAACCCTCTGCGATTCACATTGTGTGGTTGTATCAATTTCTGAAACGTGAAAAGTGGTTGCAACTGAAAGTGGTAATTGGTACTTATTTGCAGTTGAATTTTGCAATAAGCTTCCACCTACTGCTTGGTTATACCATTTAAATTTAGTGGTAGTGAATGTTGAGTTAGAAACAACCATTGCATTTGATAAACCAGGACAACTAAAGGCATCAATGGCAGTAGGCGTAGCAGGTGGATTTGCCACATTTAATGTAACAGAAGGTACGCTATTAAATGTACATCCCGCTGCACTTAAAGTTGCAGAATAGGTTGTAGTTGAACTTGCTGTAACTGCAATTGGATTGGTTGAACCAATTGTATTGTTTCCATCGCTCCATGAAATTGAAGTAATAGCCGCTCCAGCATTTCCAGTAAAAGTAAATCTTGGCCTGTTAGATGCTGTAGTTCCTGTGGTAACTGCTAACATGGCAGCGGGTGTATAACTATCATTTTGAGCATAAACTGTACAAGTATAACCAGGAGCATCTACTCTCATGGTAGACGATGAAGAAGTAGTTGCTGATGGCACACTGCTCCAACTGAAAGTCACTACAATATTGGAAACACCATCCCAATTGAATGAAGATGCTGAGCCAGTACCTGTACCAAAATTTAAGGTATTGACAGTATTTGCTACAGGCAAGAAACCATTATTGGTTAAGGTTCCGGCAAATACTTGAGTTAAACCTGCTGTTATAAATGCTGTATTCATTGCATTTACAGCAGTATGCCCAACACTTACACTAAAACCTGTATATGTTTGTCCTGCTGTAGTTGGTTCAAACCCCAAAGATGTAATATTGCCTGCTCTCAAACCCATTGCTGTTAACTCAGAAGCTCTAATGAGGTATTGAGTTTTGGCACCACCCCAAGAGCCTGGTAAAAATGTTGAACCAGCGCCTGAAGAAGTTGAAGCCCCTGCGCCTAAAGTAAGCGTAGTAGGTCTTAACATGATAGCCGATAAATTAACAGTAGAACCTATACAAATTGGATTTGAAGAACTACTTACCTGAGCTGTTACTCCAAACAAAGGATCGTCTTGGTATGAAGCACCAGCGTATGACCTTGTTAATCCAATTGAACTTGTAACCAAAGCACTCCACGTTACTGTGGCGTTGGTTGGTACAGCAGCTGGTATGGTAAACTCCCATGTATTGCCAGTTGTATTGACCATTGCTACTGTGGTATTGCCTGCTCCGTTGTTGTAAGTTAAAGACACTCCTGTTACGGTTCCTGCTGGTGTTGTAGCATTTAAAGATACCAATCTTGGTGTTGCTGAACATTGATTTGATGCAGGAGTGATTGAATTTAAACTGAGATTTGGTGCAGGAGATAATCCATTGAATTCATGCGCTCCAATATCAGGAGAAGAAGCTCTATTTCCTGAATTTCCGAAAAAATCATCAACAATAGAAGGTGTAGTAATGACATCGGCACCACTTTCAGCTTGCGAAGAGGTTCCATTCGCAATAGCAAGGTAGTTGAGGTCAGTTCCAGTTAAGCTGGTAAGATTACTCAAATTAGTGTTGTTACTTCCTAATGACTCCTCTACCGAACCTTGCTCCCTATTCACAAAAAAACTTTTAACATTTGCCAATGTGTTTCTCGGATTTGTAATTGTTGATGTGCCCTCAACATAGGTTAGGTGGTTATTAGTTCCGGCAGCAGGATTACACCAAAATAAATTCTTGTTACACGCTGTAGAGTAGTTAGAAGGTACGGTGTTAGCGGTTCCTCCTGAAATTCTTACAACAGCAGCAATTCCATTAGAAGCCAAATTAGCCGATTCTTGTGCTGGTGTTGAAAGGTTAACCAATACATTGTTTCTAAGATTAATTTGAGTTGCTGTACTCGTTAAACTGATACAACTTGTTCCAAATGTTGTAGTAGAGGTACTGGTAGCTCTTAAAACAACATTGTTAAAAAACACATTGTAGGTTGAAGTTGCTACACCTCCTATTCCTACAACAGAATTGGTTCCGGTTGAAGCAACTGCTTGTAAATCGCCAATGACATTGTTGTAAATATTGTGAGTAGTTCCTGAAGAACAGTAAATGCCAAAACACAATCCCAATGCATTGTTAGCAGTGAAGCCGTATATCTTATTTCTGAATAAATTAACTACTGTTGAACTTGATGCCTGATTGATGCCATAATGAGTTGTTCCGCCTGTAAATGAACCTATTGTATTCCTACTGATTTCCATTGCATTTGGCGAACTGCTCGCCGATACGCTGATACCAGTAATTGTTCCAGTGCTGGTATTTGGCAATGACAAATTCAATATGGTATTGTTTGCATATACTTTGTTACCTGATGAACCAAATTCTCTTAAACCAATGATGGATATTGAGCCGGTTGAGGTTGAAGTTAAATTGGCTATATAATTATTGGTATACGTAACATTCACTCCACTTGATGCACCAAAAATGGCGGCTAAAACTGAAGTTGAACTTGTATTGTTTATGGCCAAATTTGTGACAGAGTCGCCGTTTACAATAACATTGTTTGGAGAGGCATACCTTATTCCATAAAGTGATCCGTTAGAGGTTCTTGAAATTGAATTGATTACATTGTTATTAATATGAAATGTACCTGATGACGATCCGTTTACATCGATTGCTGCAATGTTTCCTGTACCTGTACCAGTAACCAAAATATTTCTAATTCTATTGGAATTTACAAAAACTGTGCTACAAGATGTAGTAATGTTGATACCTGCAAAAGGATAGCCACCTCCGGTTGTGGAAGAGCTTGAAGTAGTCAATGAAATATCAGAAATGACATTGCCTGTTATTTGGTTGTTCACAGAGCTTGTTGCCGCACTTACTATTATTCCGTTGAACAATGAAGCTACAGTTCCTGCAATGGTATAGGTTCCAGTACCTGCCGCCGATGAATAACCAATGATATTGTTTGTAATGACAAAATTTTCGCCACTTCCAGCAGTTGTGTTGGCAATTTGAATTGGATTATTTGAGGATGCAGTTGTAATGGTTCTGGATGCAGTTTGATAAAATTTATTGGCAGAGATTGACCATGCTGTATTACCAACATTTACATATATTCCATTGCTATTTGAGGCTGCGGCAAAAAAATCGTAAATATGATTACCTACAATAGCGTTGTTGCTGTTGTTAATTGCAGTATTTGTAGTAGTGCCATTGGCATAAATTGCTTTTACAGGCAAAAGTGAAGCACTGATTGGTCCAATATTGTTGAATGAAATGGTGTTACTGTCATTTCCAGTTCCTCCTGAATTTGCTGTAGAAAAGAATATAGTTCCTCCGTTTGAAAGTTGTCCAACTGTTGCTCCTCCTAATATGGTACAATTTGTAACTAAATTGTATTTGGCATCGTTGATAAAGCGAATGGTTGCAGTTCCTGATGAAGATGAGGTTGAATTGTTAACAATGGTTAAAGACTCTGTTCCATTATTTTTTCCATTGATTGTAACATTGTCTGCACCATTAAAATCAAGCATTGGAATACCAGCAGTTGTAGTTCCTGAGATTGTGAAATTTCCTCCTACAGGTGTTATTTGTAAGGTATTCCATGCACCAGACCCTAGTAAAATCTGAGAGGAACCTTCTGAGGTGTTACCAGTAATGCTAATGACAATGTTAGCACCTGTTTGCACACCAGCATTGATGGCAGCTGTAGCAGCATTCAATGTAGTGTATGAACCATTTCCTACAAGGGCCCCACTAACCGTTACTTGTGCTAATAATGTACTTGTACTAAGGAGTAAAAAAAGCATCAAACTGAAAACAATTAATTTAGCTTTCTGAATGGGTTTAGTCATTTTCTTCATTGTTCTGTTTATTACTTTCAAACCGAACTTTTCAGCTTGGTTTGAAACAACAATATATGAATCAATAATGATACTAACAAAACCAAAACACGCTCAGATTACCTAAAATTCAATAATCTATGTAATATCAATTCAAAAAAATGTCGCAATCGCCTTCAATTATGCACTCGTTTGATTGAATTAAATTAATATTAAAAATACGATTTATTAATTTTCAACGTTTTACGCATTAAAATTTAACTTCTCAAGTTATGTAGTAAATTCGCTACCCTATGACAGATCATAAAATCATCTTTTCAATGGCTGGGGTAAGTAAAATTTATCCGCCATCAAAACAAGTACTCAAAAACATTTACTTGTCTTTTTTTTATGGGGCAAAAATTGGTGTATTGGGTTTAAACGGCTCAGGAAAATCGAGTTTACTACGCATCATTGCAGGGGTTGATACCAATTATCAAGGCGAAGTAGTATTTGACAGTAAAAACTACAAAATAGGATACTTAGAACAAGAACCTCAATTAGATGAATCTAAAACAGTCATTGAATCTGTAAAAGAAGGGGTAAAACACATTACAGATTTGTTAGATGAATTTGAAAACATCAATAACAAATTAGCTGACCCAGATTTAGATGGTGATGAAATGATGAAAATTTTAGACAGACAGGCTGTTGTTATGGAACAGTTGGAACAAAACGATGCTTGGGAATTAGACACAAAGCTAGAGAAAGCGATGGACAGTTTAAGATGCCCGGAAGCAGATACGCCTGTTAATGTTTTATCTGGTGGAGAAAGAAGAAGGGTTGCATTGTGTAGATTGCTTTTGAGTAACCCTGATATTTTGTTGCTCGATGAACCTACCAACCATTTGGATGCCGAGAGCGTTGATTGGCTAGAACAGTATTTGAAAAACTTCCCAGGCACTGTAATAGCAGTAACACACGACCGCTATTTCTTAGACAATGTTGCAGGCTGGATACTAGAATTAGACCGAGGCGAAGGTATTCCATGGAAAGGAAACTACAGTTCTTGGTTAGAGCAAAAAGGGAACCGTTTACAGGCTGAAGAAAAACAAGAAAGCAAAAGAAGCAAAGCGCTTGCAAGAGAATTGGAATGGGTAAAGATGGGTGCAAAAGGACGCCACGCCAAACAAAAAGCCAGGTTAAATGCCTATGACAAAATGCTCAATGAAGAGCAAAAAGAAAAAGAACAACAGTTGGAATTGTTCATTCCTGCAGGTCCTAGATTAGGCGATGTTGTCATTGAAGCAAAAAATGTGAGCAAAGGTTTTGGCAACAAATTATTATATGAAAATTTAAGTTTTGCTTTACCAAAAGGTGGTATTGTTGGCATTATTGGACCAAATGGTGCAGGAAAAACTACTTTATTCAGAATGATGATGGGATTGGAACAAGCAGACAGTGGTGAATTTAAAATTGGCGAAACTGTTAAAACAGCTTATGTAGACCAAAGTCATAAAGATTTATTACCTGAAAAATCAGTATTTGAAGTCATAAGTGGTGGTACAGAAACCATGATGGTTGCTGACAAACAAGTAAATGCCAGGGCTTATATTTCAAAATTCAATTTCAATGGTACTGATCAAAGCAAAAAGGTTGGAATGTTATCTGGGGGTGAAAGAAACCGTGTACATTTAGCCATGACCCTAAAGGAAGGTGGCAACGTGTTGTTATTAGATGAACCTACCAACGATATTGATGTAAATACATTGAGGGCTTTAGAAGAAGCCATTGAAAATTTTGCAGGTTGTGTAGTTGTTATCAGTCACGACAGGTGGTTTATAGACCGTATTGCAACGCATATATTGGCATTTGAAGGAAATTCACAAGTAGTTTGGTTTGAAGGTAACTACTCTGACTACGAAGAAAACAAAAAACAAAGAGGGGTTGATACTACTCCTCACCGATTGCGATTCAAAGGAATTTAAAACAAACACCAACCTCATTGCATTGCGCGTTGTTGTTCACTAAAAAAAATTGTATGTCACAAAAACCAAGCATTCCTCAAGGCACAAGAGACTTCGGACCTACCGAAGTTTTACAAAGAAAATATGTATTGAGTTGCATTGAAAATGCATTCAAAGGAGCTGGCTTTATGCCTATTGAAACACCTAGCATGGAGAACTTAAGTACCCTTACTGGTAAATATGGAAATGAAGGAGATCAGTTACTTTACAAAGTTTTAAATTCAGGCGATTTTTTTAAAAAAGTAGTAGAAAACAATGCTCAAATTGTTGATGCCAACTTAACTTCAAAACAGTTACTTCCATTAATTGCAGAAAAAGGTTTACGCTACGATTTAACTGTTCCTTTTGCAAGGTATGTTGCAATGAATAGAAATACGATTCAATTTCCATTTAAGCGTTACCAAATGCAACCGGTTTGGAGAGCAGACAGACCTCAAAAAGGCAGGTACAGAGAATTTTGGCAATGTGATGGAGACATCATAGGAAGTGATAGTTTACTCAATGAATTTGAATTGTTGTATTGCTATGATCAGGTATTTCAGTCTTTGCAAATTCCGGTCACTATTAAAATCAATAACAGAAAAATTTTAAGCGCCTTAGCCGAAGCTTGCGGATCAATTGAATTACTTCATACCATTGCCATTGGTATAGATAAAATAGATAAAATAGGGCTAGAAAAAGTAATGGAAGAACTTCAAAAAGAAGGCATCCAAGATTACGCAATTGAAAAAATAAAGGCTTATTTACTTTTACCTAAAAGTATTGAGTCATTGAACGCAATCGAACAAATATGTAACAACAATGCTTCGTTTCAAAAGGGTAAGGAAGAACTCGAAGAATTGTTAAATTATTTAAACAACAGAATAAAATCTTCCATTGAAGTTGATTTTTCATTGGCAAGAGGTTTAGGATACTACACTGGAACTATTGTTGAAGTTCAAGCAAATGCTGGCAGTTTAAAAATGAGTATTGGTGGTGGTGGCAGATACGACAATTTAACAAGTATTTTTGGCTTAAATGGTGTTTCAGGTGTAGGTATTTCTTTTGGACTTGACCGCATATGCGATGTCATGAATGAACTCAATAAATACCCCGAAAATTTAACTGCTAAAAATACAAAAATATTATTCTGTTATTTTGATAAGGCTGGACAACATAAAGGCTTAGATTGCACATTGGAATTAAGAGCTCGTGGAATTGCATCAGAGGTATTTCCTGACATCACAAAAAAAATTAGTAAACAATTAGACTATGCCAATGCATTGAATATCCCTTATGTTGGAATCATTGGTGAAACAGAAATAGAAACAAATACAATCATGCTAAAAGCGCTCGGCACTGGAAATCAATCCGCGTATACAATCACAGATTTAATAAAAAAATTAGGCCAATAAATGAACAAGGTATTTGAACTCAACAATGAATTGAGTATTGCTTCTATAAAAATAATTTTAGCAGAAAATAAAACAGTTGTATTGGCTGAGGCTGCTAAAAAAAGAATCATTGCATGTAGAGCATATTTAGACAAAAAAACAGCAAACAGTGAGCAAGCATTTTATGGAATCAATACAGGATTTGGCTCACTCTGTAATACAAAAATATCGGCAGGTGAACTGAATTTGCTACAAGAGAATTTATTGCTTTCTCATGCATGTGGAACAGGGGATGAAGTTGCAAAAGAAATAGTAAGAATCATGCTATTGCTTAAAGTACAATCATTGGCATTTGGAAAAAGTGGAGTGCAACTTGAAACTGTTGAATTGTTGCTTGCATTTTTTAACCATTCTATTTTACCAGTAGTTTTTGAACAAGGTTCACTAGGTGCATCAGGTGATTTAGCTCCTTTAGCACATTTGTGTATTCCATTATTTGGAAACGGAATGGTATATGTAAAAAACCAAGAAAATACTTTCGAAAAAATAACTGCAGCTGAGGCATTAGCAAAACATAACTTAAAACCCATTCAACTAAAATCTAAAGAAGGTTTGGCTTTGATAAATGGCACTCAATTTATGAGTGCGTATGGCACTTATTTGCTGATACAATCGATTGATTTGTTTCCAAAAATAAATTGCATTGCAGCAATGTCTTTAGATGCATTTGATGGCAGAATAGAGCCTTTTCACCCTGCCTTACACATTGTCAGACCTCATGCCGGACAAATAGAAGTTTCCAATCAAATGCGCAATCTCTTAACTGGCAGTGAAATCATAGCACAACCAAAAGAACATGTGCAAGATCCATATGCTTTTAGGTGTATACCACAAGTACATGGAGCTTCATTTGATACCATTAACTATGTAAAGCAAGTCATAGAAACAGAAATACAATCTGTTACTGACAATCCAAATGTTTTTCCTGAAGAAGATTTGATTCTGTCTGGTGGTAATTTTCATGGACAACCACTTGCATTGGCATTAGATTTCTTAGCCATTGCTTTAGCAGAGCTTGGTAGCATATCCGAAAGAAGAACCTATCAATTGATCAGTGGAACAAGAGGACTTCCACCATTTCTTTGTGCAAACCCAGGGTTAAATTCGGGCTTTATGATACCCCAATACACAGCTGCTTCAATTGTTAGTCAGAACAAACAATTGTGTAGCCCTGCCAGTGTAGATAGTATTGTAAGCAGCAATGGACAAGAAGACCATGTTTCTATGGGAGCAAATGCAGCAACCAAATGTTTAAAAGTATACAAGAATTTGGAGCGTATTGTAGCCATAGAATTGATGAATGCAGCCCAGGCATTGGAATTCAGAAGACCTTTAAAAAGTGCTACAGCAATTGAAAAATTACATGCTGCATACAGAAATAAAGTGAGCATGTTACAGAATGACCGATATTTACATGCAGATATTCAAAACAGCATTTTGTTTGTACAACAATTAAACTAAAAACATGTATTGTTTAAACCACCCAGATGTCAATGATTTGATTGAAATTGCCATCAGAGAAGACATTGGAAACGGAGACCACAGCTCAATTGCTTGTATTCCTAGCGAACAAACAGGAACTGCTTACTGCATAGCAAAAGAATCAGGTGTCATTGCAGGGATTGAATTGGCGCGTAAATTATTCCACAGAATTGATGCAAATTTGGTATACACTCCCTCCAAAAAAGATGGAGACTTGATACAAAAAGGCGACCATATTTTTGATGTTGCAGGATCTGATATCAGTATTTTAACTGCTGAAAGATTGGTATTGAATTTTATGCAAAGACTGAGTGGAATTGCCAGCCAAAGTTACCAAATTAAACAATTATTGAACGGCTATAAAACCACCATTTTAGATACAAGAAAGACAACACCTGGCATGCGTATTTTAGAAAAATGGGCAGTTGAAACAGGTGGCTGTGAAAACCATAGAATGGGTTTGTACGATATGGTTATGTTAAAAGACAACCATGTAGATTTTGCTGGTGGCATAGCAGCAGCCATCGATAAAACTAAAAGTTATTTAGCCTCACACAATTTAGACCTTAAAATAGAAATAGAAACACGGAGCATTGATGAAGTAAGACAAGTATTGGAAAAAGGAGGTGTTCACAGAATCATGTTGGATAATTTTACACCCGAACAGATTAAAGATGCATTGCTTCTGATTGGTGATACTTATGAAACAGAAGCGTCAGGTGGCATCACACTTTCAACTATAAAAGCATATGCTGAAACTGGTGTAGATTTTATATCTGTTGGGGCATTGACTCATAGTTCTAAAAGCATAGACTTGAGTATGCGGGCTTATAAAAAATAAAGAGCTGAATACCTCTTACAAGATTAAACTTTAAGTATAGGGCTTGCCAATTGGTTAGCCCTTTTTTGTATCTTTACATTCAATTCATTCACATGTGGAGTAGCTTTATAAAGGGGTATCAAGTGTACTTGCAACTTGAAAAATCGTTGCAAAAAAATAGCATAGAAGCCTACCTTCATGATGTGCGGTTGTTGCATCAGTTTATGAATTTAAACTTTCCAGGAACAAGCCCAGAAACTACCAATATTCAGCAACTCCGACAATTTTTAAAATACCTGAATGAAATTCAATTGTGCAATACTTCTCAAGCAAGAATATTGTCTGGTGTGAAATCATTTTTTCATTACCTACTCATGGAGGATGTTATTAAAAAAAACCCTGCTGATTTATTAGAGAGTCCAAGAATTACAAGAAAATTACCTGATGTTTTAGAAACGCATGAAATTGATGCAATGGCTGCACAAATAGATACAATGAGTGGTGAGGGATTGCGTAACCGAGCTATTTTAGAAACCATGTTTAGCTGCGGACTGAGGGTATCTGAAACTTGTGGGCTCTTAATTTCAAATATTAATTTTGAGGAAGAATACATAAAAGTAACAGGAAAAGGAAACAAAGAAAGGTTGGTTCCAATTGGGCAAACAGCATTGAAATTTATACAATTTTATTTGACCGATCAACGCTTAAAAATGACCGTTAAAAATGGCAATCAAGATTTTCTTTTTCTAAACAGAAGGGGTGCAAAATTAAGCAGGGTCATGATTTTTTACATACTCAAAGACTTAGCAAAAAAAGCGGGTATTTATAAATCTATCAGTCCGCATACCTTGAGACATTCCTTTGCAAGTAGTTTGGTGGAAGCAGGTGCAGACTTAAGAGCAGTTCAACAAATGCTCGGTCATGAGAGCATTACTACCACAGAAATTTATACCCATATAGACAGGGCTTATTTACACGATACGATTTTACAATTTCACCCTAGGGCTCAGAAAAAAAATAAAACATTGAAACCATAATTGTGTTGTATGAGAGGTGTAAAAAAAACAAACCTTCCATCTAAAATTTGTTTGCAATGCAACAGACCATTTACATGGAGAAAAAAATGGGAACAAAATTGGGAACAAGTCATTTATTGCAGCAACAAATGTCGAATGGAAAAGAAAAAAAAGTAGCACAACATAGCATATTAGGTATAGACTATGGCAGCAAAACTGCTGGTACTACAGCACTTGCTTGGATAGATAAAAAAGGGCAAGTACATTTTAAACAATCTGATAAAAACCAAAATGCAGATACTTTTATCTTAGAACACATTGCTCAACTAAATACAGAATTGATTGGTTTAGATGCTCCTTTAAGTATACCCAAAGGCTTACTAGATTTAAACAATGACTCTGATTGTTTTTACAGAGATGCAGACAAAAAACTTGGAGCAATGTCTCCACTATTTTTAGGTGGTTTAACGGCGCGTGCTATTGCATTAAAAAAAGTATTGATGAAACAAAAAATAGCGGTATTTGAAACGTATCCTGCAGCGTTTATCAAATACAGAAAACTCAGCGCAAATTATGTAAAGAAAGAACCCACAAAAATTACTGATTTTATTGAAGCCACTCGCAAAGAATTTCCTTTTGAAATACCCGAAACCAAAAGTTGGCATGTCATTGATGCCTGTATTTGTTTAGCAATAGCGCTCAATATCAATGAACAGCAAGCACAATTTGAAGGCAATACAGATGAACGTATTTGGTATTGATGAAGGACAAGCCTTCATTTTAAAACAATTATTTAATACCTTGCATAGGTGAAAAATTTGTTTTTAGTAGCATTAGGCGGCATGATTGGCACCGTACTTAGGTATGGTATCAGCACAGGTATGAACCAAATTGTAAAAACAGATTTTCCGTATGCTACTCTGCTCATCAATTGTTTGGGCTGTTTTTTTATTGGCTACTTTTTTCAAATGAGCCAAACAAGCCCTCATTTGGCTTGGGTGAAACCCTTACTGATGATAGGCTTACTTGGAGGATTTACTACTTTCTCTTCCTTTGCATTAGAAGGCATTCATTTGTTTGGCAGCGGACAAACTATTACAGCAATTTTATATTTAATAGCCAGCAACGGCTTGGGCTATTTGGCTGCTTATTGGGGCGCTGTTACATCCATTAGATTGATTGATTAATGAGAGGACGTGTCATTAAATCTACTGGTAGTTGGTACCAAGTTTGCACAACAGAAGGGGTTATTTTTTCTTGCAGAATAAAAGGCAAATTCAGGTTAAATGGTATCAAACATACCAATCCAGTAACAGTTGGAGATTGGGTAAATTTTGAGCTAGAAGGAAATGAAGGAAATGGGGTCATAGATGCCATTGAAACCCGACACAATTACATCATTAGAAAGTCGAATAACCTGTCTAAACAAACCCATATTATAGCCAGTAACATTGATCAAGCTATTTTAGTTGTAAGTTTGGTTTCTCCAAGAACATCTACTGGCTTTATTGACCGCTTTTTATTAACCTCAGCGGCTTATCACATTCCTTGCGTGCTGGTATTTAACAAGCAAGATTTAATGAATGAAGCATTTGAAGCCATTCAAGATGAAATAATAGGTGTATATGAAAAAATTGGCTACCGTTGTTTAAAAACCTCTGTAAAAAATGGCCTGGGCATGGAGGAGTTCAAACAACTGCTAAACAATAAAACCAATTTATTGAGTGGCCACTCAGGGGTTGGAAAATCGAGCCTCATCAATGCCATTGAACCCACATTGAATTTGAAAACAGCTATTGTTTCAAGTGCTTCAAACAAGGGTCAACACACCACCACTTTTGCAGAAATGCATGCCTTATCTACTGGAGGTTTTTTAATTGATACACCAGGTATTCGAGAATTTGGAGTGGTAGATATTTCATCACAAGAAATTTCACATTTTTTCAAAGAAATGAAGGGCTTGATTGGCAGTTGTAAGTTCAACAATTGTATCCACTTGAACGAACCAGGATGCGCTGTGATGGCTGCGGTTGGTAATGGTGAAATTGCCCAAAGCAGGTACCACAGCTATTTGAGTATATTACAAAACGAAGATATTTACGAATGAGGGTGGTAGTGCAAAGAGTGGCTCATGCGCAAGTTGATATTG
The DNA here is from genome assembly GCA_027491355.1 of Bacteroidota bacterium. Classification (GTDB taxonomy): domain Bacteria; phylum Bacteroidota; class Bacteroidia; order UKL13-3; family UKL13-3; genus CAISCU01. Next base: position 23,644 of record JAIXWI010000027.1, on the reverse strand, counting down.
AACAAAATACTTGCGCAAAAATTGGCAAAGGATTGCTATTGTTTGTGGGAATTACCCATTCAGATACTGAAGCAGATTTAGATTGGATGTGTAAAAAAATCACCCAACTTAGAATTTTTGCAGATGAAAACGGACAAATGAACCTATCTGTTTTGGATATAAAAGGCAGCATTCTTTTGGTCAGTCAATTTACGCTGTATGCTGCTGTACAAAAAGGAAACAGGCCTTCGTTTATGGAGGCTGCCGCTCCTACTCAGGCCGCACCAATGGTTGAACAATTCAGACTGAAATTGTCACAAGTGCTCCAACAAGCTATTCCAAGCGGTGTATTTGGTGCTGACATGAAAGTGAGCTTGCTCAATGACGGGCCAGTAACCATTCTCATAGACTCAAAAAACAAAACATGACAATAAAAGACGCACAAAAACAAGTTGACCAATGGATTCAAACCTATGGTGTAAGGTATTTCAACGAATTGACCAATACGGCTATTTTAATGGAGGAAGTAGGAGAAGTTGCCCGTATCATGTCAAGAAAATACGGAGAACAATCTTTTAAAGAGTCTGATAAAAAAATTGATTTGGCCGATGAATTAGCCGATGTAATGTGGGTATTGATTTGTATTGCCAATCAAACTGGAATTGATTTAACTGATGCCTTTGAAAAAAACATGGACAAAAAAACAGCAAGGGATAAAAACCGCCACCAAGACAATTCCAAGCTAGTTTAATGCAAAATTTTACCTTGAACATCATAAACCAGCTTTTGCTTGCCAATTAATTGATTATACAATTGAAGGCGATAGCCCTTTTTGGACTGATAGCTGAAATAGCTTGCAGAGTGACTGAACAATTGTGTGTGTAATTGATAGCAAGTGAATGAAACCAATTTTTCTTGTACTAATAACAACTCTATAAAATTATATTGTGCTTGGCTATTGATAGCTTTTAAAATGACCATTCTGGCAGATGAGTTGATTTGAACTGATGTAAGTTGATAATCATTTAACTGGGCAATTCCTAGATATTTCAGCTCTAGAAATGGACGCAATTCTTGTTCCCAATTAACTTTTTTAAGCACCAAATTGGCTCCATGATTTTTGAATTGCAATGTTTTTTGAAGGCCCATTTGGTGTTGGGTCAAGAACTGAATTTCTGCTTTTAAAAATGCTTGTATATTAACAGTATTTGGTTGCGCAGCTTGCTTGTGTGAACAGGCAAAAATGAAAATTACAATCACATAAATTAATCCAGTGCGCATAGTAAATTGTCTCCGTCCATTTCTTTGGGTCTATTTAATTCCATCAAGGCTAAAATGGTTGGAGCCAAGTCGGCAAGTTTACCTGATTTGATGTTATACTGTGCTTGGGGTTGTATTAAAATCAGAGGCACATCGTTGGTAGTATGAGCTGTATTGGGCGTATTGTCAGATTCGTTTATGAGGTATTCCCCATTACCATGGTCTGCTGTAACCAACAAAGAAAACTGGTTTTTCAAAGCAGCTGGAACAATTTTACCCAAACAATCGTCAACTTTTTCTACAGCTTTTATTTCGGCTGAAATAACTCCAGTATGGCCTACCATATCTGGATTTGCAAAATTGACACACATGAAATCAAATTCGTTTTTCTCAATTTCTTCTAAGGCAAACTGACATACCAAATCTGCACTCATTTCGGGTTGCAAATCGTAGGTAGCAACTTTAGGCGATGGGGCCATGTGACGTCTTTCACCTTTAAAAGGAATTTCTTGTCCACCACTGAAAAAGAAGGTAACATGGGGATATTTTTCGGTTTCGGCAATTCTAACTTGAACTTTATTGTTTTGTTCCAATACTTCTCCCAAGGTATTTTTTAATTCAATATCTGGAAAAACAACGCCTACATTTTTAAATGTTTTGTCGTATTCGGTTAAGGTTATATAGTCGATGGCAATTGGATGCATTTCAAATTCTGGATATGCAGTTTGGGTCAATACCTCAGAAATTTCTCTGCCTCTATCTGTTCTGAAATTAAAATTAATGACCAAGTCGCCAGGAGCAATTGTACCAAGTATGCCTTTTTCATTAACTGCAACCATTGGCTTTAAAAACTCATCCGTAACTCCCAGCTCATATTGTTCTTGTATGCTTTGAATGATGTTTGAAGTATGTATTCCTTTCCCTTTGACCATTGCATCATAAGCTAACTGAACACGCTCCCACCTTTTGTCTCTATCCATGGCATAGTACCTTCCAGTAGCTGAAGCCAATTGCCCACTGGTATGTTTTAGTTTTTCTGTCAAGGTATTTAAGAAACTCACTCCAGATTTTGGATCTGTATCTCTGCCATCAGTGAAAGCATGTACATAAAATTGTTCAGCTTTATGAAACTGCATCAAATCACAAAGTCCTAGTAAATGTGCTAAACTGCTGTGAACACCTCCGTCACTGACAAGCCCAATCAGGTGTATTTTTTGGTTTGCAGATTTGGCTTTCTCAATGGCTGTTTTTAACAAGTTATTTTCAAGAATAGTCTTAGCATCAAAGGCCTTGTTGATTAAAACCAATTGTTGGTATACAACCCTACCGGCGCCAATGTTCATGTGTCCAACTTCTGAATTACCCATTTGGCCATCCGGAAGACCTACCCATTGGCCACAAGTTTTTAATTCAGCATTTGGGTATTGCTGTAACAATTGATTAAAATTTGGTTTATTTGCTAAATGAATTGCATTGCCTTGATAAGGCTTACCATTTCCCCATCCGTCTAGTATCAATAAAATAACTCTATTTTTCATAACAGGTTGCTGAACAACAAAGTTAATTATTTAAGCCTGCAAATTATTGTAGCATTGAATAAAAATATGGTTCTATTTGGCATGATTTTGGTAAATTGCAGTAGAAATTCTTGTCATGAAAAAACTATCATTTCTTTTTTTAACCGCTTTTGTATTCCCGCTGTTTACAATGGCAGATTCATTTGATGATTTGTTGCAAGCCTTGCGAAGTGGTAATGCCAAAGAAATAGTAAAAAATTTCAATGCAAACATTGAATTGACTTTACTTGAAAATGAAGGTATATACAGCAAACAACAAGCAGAACAAATGCTCAAGAGTTTCTTTCTAAAATACCCTGCCAAACAAATTACCTTACAACACAAAGGTGCATCCGGACAAGGAGCGCAGTACGCCATTGCAAATTATGAAGCAGGCAATGGTAAATTCAGAGCTTATATTTTTATGAAAGATGCTGGTAATGGACTCATGAACATTCATGAGTTTAGAATAGAACGGGAATAATTAAATGGCCACTGGTGCTTTGATTGCAGGATGTGGATCATACTGAAGCAATTCAAAATCTTCGTATTTAAAGTCAAAAATGGATTGTTGTTGACCGTTTATTTTCATAACAGGGTAAGGCCTTGCATCTCTTGACAACTGCAATTCAACCTGTTCGAAATGATTGCTGTATATGTGTGCATCGCCGAAGGTATGTATAAAATCGCCTGCTTCTAAATTACAAATTTTGGCAACCATCATGGTCAACAATGCATAGCTTGCAATGTTGAATGGAACTCCTAAAAACATATCAGCACTGCGTTGGTACAATTGACAACTGAGTTTACCATCAGCAACATAAAATTGAAAAAATGCATGGCAAGGCATCAAGGCCATTTTAGATAAATCTGCTACATTCCATGCACTCACAATCATTCTTCTGCTATCAGGATTGTTTTGGATGGTGTGTATCAATTCTGACAATTGGTCTATGTGTTTGCCGTCTGTGGTAGGCCAACTTCTCCATTGGTAACCATAAACTGGGCCCAATTCGCCGTTTTCATCTGCCCATTCATCCCAAATACTGACTCCATTTTCTTTTAAATAGCTGGTGTTTGTCTCGCCTTTAATGAACCATAACAATTCATGAATGATGGATTTAAGGTGCACTTTTTTAGTAGTAACCAAAGGAAAACCTTCACTCAAATTGAACCTGAGCTGAGCACCAAATAAGCTTTTGGTTCCAGTGCCAGTTCTGTCAGATTTGAATGTGCCTGTTTCGTATACCTGCTTGAGCAGTCCTTCATATTGATTCATAATGGTAATTTGATGGGCACTAATTTAGCCAAAGAATGTAAAATATTTGAAATATATGACTGAAATACTTGCTAAAATCTTTGATTTTATTGCAATAGACAATCCAAATCTTATTTTTGCCATTCGCTAAAAAAGATAAAATTATGGCTGAAGTAATCCGAATGCCCAAAATGAGTGATACAATGACCGAAGGTGTCATTGTTTCTTGGCTGAAAAATGTGGGCGATGTTGTGAAACCCGGAGATATCCTTGCTGAAGTAGAAACAGACAAAGCAACCATGGAATTGGAAAATTATTCAAAAGGTACTTTGTTGCATATAGGTATTCCTGCCGGAGGTTCAGTTCCAGTAGATGCATTGATTGCCATTGTGGGTGAAAAAGGTGAAGACATTGCTGCTTTGTTGAATGGTTCAGCTGCTCCTTCTGCTAAAACAGAAGCCGCTCCAACAGCTCCTGCTCCTGCAAGTACAACTGCGGCTCCATTAGCAGCAACACCTGCTGCAACAGGTAATGACAGTAGAATAAAAGCTTCTCCATTGGCTAAAAATATTGCCAAAGAAAAAGGCATTGACTTGAGTGCCATTCAAGGCAGTGGAGACCAAGGCAGAATTGTCAAGAAAGATTTAGAAAATGTAAATACTACTAGTACTAGCAGCAAATCTGTAGCAGTAGCACTGCCACAAATTGTAGCAAGTGAAAGTTATACAGAAGTAAGCTTGAGCCAAATGCGTAAAGTCATTGCAAAGCGTTTGAGCGAAAGCAAACACACCGCTCCTCATTTTTACTTGACCATGTCTATCAGAATGGATAAAGCCATGGAGGCCAGAAAACAAATGAACAGCATGAGTGATGTGAAAATTTCCATGAACGATATCATAGTAAAAGCTGTGGCATTGAGCTTGAGAAAAAACCCAGCTGTAAATGCTTCATGGTTGGGCGATAAAATCAGGTACAACAACCACATACACATTGGGGTAGCTGTTGCCATTGAAGATGGCCTCATTGTACCTGTAGTTAAATTTGCAGACAACAAAAGCATTGCACATATCAGTACAGAGGTAAAACAATTGGCTGATAAGGCTAAGAACAAAAAATTACAACCACAGGAGTTTGAAGGAAATACTTTTACCATTAGCAACCTAGGTATGTTTGGTATAGATGAGTTTACAGCCATCATTAACCCGCCTGATGCATGTATTCTTGCAGTTGGTGCTGCTAAAGAAACTGTTGTTGTAGAGAATGGTCAAATGCAAGTTGGCAATGTCATGAAAGTAACCTTGAGCTGCGACCACCGTGTGGTGGATGGTGCAGTAGGTTCTGCTTTCTTACAAAGTCTCAAAAATTTCTTAGAAAATCCAGTAATGATGTTGGTATAAAGCCTTGTCAACAAACAAAAAAAGAGCCTTCAATGAAGGCTCTTTTTTTGTTTTAGCTCATTGCTATCTTTTCGAAATTTTATTACCTGTAATGTGTCTTTGCAAATTGCATTTGAACCTGTCTATTTCAGGATTTCTAAGTTTGAGGTGTTTTTGAGAAACACCGCTATTAACCCTTTTACGCCAACGCTTCCATGCACTTCTTTTGAGTTCATTTCTCATGAGTTTGATAACAGCAGCCTCGTTTAACCCAAACTGAAATTCGATGGCCTCAAAGGGGGTTCTATCTTCCCAGGCCATTTCAATGATACGGTCTATTTCATTTGTTGTGAGCATGAACATTTAAACACGCTTATGGATTGAATGTTTTTTATCTGCACAATTTGTTATCTTGAACTTTTAAACCAAGCATGAATGCTACAACCATAGCTATTGTTGATTTAGGCACCAATACTTTTAATCTATTAATTGGGAAAGTTAATTTGCAACACAAAGAAATTGTGTATGAATGGGAACTGCCTGTAATGCTTGGAAAAGGTGGCATTCAAAACAACATGCTGACTGAGGCAGGTATGCAGAGAGCCTTGGCAGTTTTAGAACAATTTGATGTCATCATTCAACAACATGGTGTTGAAACGGTAAAAGCGTTTGCCACTTCTGCTATCCGAAATGCCACCAATGGGAAAGCATTTGCCCAATTAATTGAAAATAAATTCAAATATCAACTTTTTACAATTACTGGTAATACTGAAGCAGCCTATATTTATGAGGGAGCCAAGCAGGTGCTTTTGAACCATGCTGGTAATTTTTTAGTCATGGATATTGGTGGTGGAAGTGTAGAATTTATTATTGGCAATGCTCAGCAACTACTATGGAAACAGAGCCTTGAAATGGGCGCATTGAGATTGTCAGCAATGTTTCAAGACCAAGATCCAATGCGTTCAGAACAAATAGAAGCACTGAAAATGCATTGTCAAAAACTTATGCTTGGTTTAAAAGCAGCACTGGCTGAATATCCTGTAAATAGTTTAGTAGGTACTGCTGGTCCTTTTGAATCTTTTAAAGAAATGCTAAACCAGCATTTTCAAGTGGAATTGGAGGCAAAAAACAGGCATGCCGCGGTTGTTCCAATTGCAGCATTCCTGAAACTTTCAGCTACCCTAAAACAGACAACTACTGAACAGAGGAGCCAATTAAAAGGGCTGATTCCATTCAGAAAAGATTTAATTGTTATAGGTGCATTGTTAGTGGAAAGCGTTTTAGAAATGCATTCTTTTGAAGCCCTGATTGTAGTTGATTATGCTTTAAAAGAAGGGGTATTTTTTTCCGAAATTTAAATCAAGAATAGTGCTTTCAGTTCTTGCCTTAACCTGTGTACGGGCAATCCCATGACATTGTAAAAACAGCCATTTATTTTTTGAACTGCTGCAAAACCGAACCAATCTTGAATGCCATAAGAACCGGCTTTGTCAAAAGGATTATAGTTTTGAATGTAATACATTTTTTCGGCGTTGGTGAGCTGACTGCAGGTAACAAAAGTTTGTTCTACAAAAACATGTTCGAATGCATTTCCTTTTAAGCAAATGCCTGTATACACTTCATGTGTATGTCCGCATATTTGATCGAGCATTTGCATTGCTTCTGCTTCCGACTCAGGCTTATTCAGAACTTTTCCATTGATCCAGACAACTGTATCTGCAGTCAGCAATACCTCATCTTGTAACAACACCCTTGGGTAGTGTGTGGCTTTTTTTTGTGCCAAAAAAGCAGGAATGTGACCTGCCTGCAAATGTGCGGGAAATGACTCCTCTGTATCATAACTACAAATGGTGTAATCAAAGCCTAATCCTTTAATGAGTTCCTGCCTTCTTGGTGACTTAGATGCCAATATTAACTTCATGTCTAATCTATTAAATCAACCCATTCAAATTGACCCGCCTTGAACTTGAATAAATCTTTTTCAATGAGCACATCGTCGCCATCTTTTAGTTTTTTCATGTCAACATCTGTATGAGTGGTATGGATGCTTCCCTTGGTATGGAGTGCCAATTTTAAATACTGATCATTGACTCCTTTTTTGGTGCCACATAAAACAACACGTATTGGTTTTCTGAGTCTTTTGAGCAAGGCCATGTCTCTGATTTGACTGTCATCAGCAAGTAATACAATTTCTGAGTAATTTCTACAATTGAGTTGAGAAGTAATCAGGGCTTCAATGTCATTTTCTGGATCATCGCCACCCTCTCCCATTTTACGCACTTCTTCTACATCTCTTTTGAGCTTTTTATAATCTTTTGCTTCAAACAAATGAACTCCACCCGTTTTACCAATTACCTTTTTGAGGTCGTCCATGTTATCGCCATCATTGAACAATGAGTAGTAGTTAATGTTGCCATCTTCGTAAGTTTGTTTGAACCAAACTAACAATTGACCTATGTATGGAAACATAGAACCAGTCATATCAACCACCAGCAATACATTTTTCCATTTGTTGTTCCGTTGAAAAACTTTAAAAATGGTAGAGTCTCTTATTTTGTATTCACCACTTAAAAATTTGTCGAACTTAAGGGTGGTTTCTTTGGTAGGACTCTCGTATGTTACAGTTCCCTTTTTATCGAAATGGGCATAACTTCCTACCAATTCTCCTTTTGAAAACTGACCTTCAGTTAATAAAATTCCATTCTGATCAAAATTTCGTTCATATCCGTTTTTTTGACCGCCTTGGTATATTTCTTCAGTTTTGGTACTACAATTTGGAAAGAAAGAGACACTAGGTCCGTTTAAAACGCCTTTTAAATAAGTATTGCTAAACTCTATGCAATCTTGATTGTCGAAGTACTTGATTTCTAAACCCTCTTTCTCGCCATTGTCGTAATATACCTCGTATTTTAAATCGCCATTAGGCCAAAAATAACGCCAAAAACCTTGTTTCTTCCCGTTTAAGAGGGTCAGGTTAATGGTATCTCCTTCATAGCGTTCAAATGTTTGTGCGCCTATAGGTTTTGATACAAAAATGAATACACAAATAAATAAGAAAAGTCTTTGCATGAAAGCCCAAATATACACTTGCAAATGAAAAGGTGTACAATACTTTTTTTAATTGGTCGATGCATTTTATAAATTGCTAAAAAAACAAGTATGAGAAGGTTCGTAATTGCATGTTTGTCATTGGCTATTACAATTGGCAGTATCGGTTTTCAGATGGCTTCATTTGAAGACTTTGAGGAAAGCAAAGAAATAGAAGGCATGGAAGAAGATTTGCGCGAGCGTGCAGAATGGATGAACCAAACATTGGCAAACCCTGTAACCCATGAAATACCTGCAGGAATCAGACAAGCAGAATTGGCATTTTCAGCAAATTTACCCGAAGAAAACTTTTTGGGTAAACACGCAATGTTTACTCAAATTGGACCTTACAATGTTGGTGGTAGAACCCGATCATTTGCTCAGGACATAGACAACTCCAGTGTATTATTAGCAGGTTCAACAATGGGTGGAATATGGCGTAGCGGTAACAATGGACAAACTTGGAACAAGTGTACAACTGCTCCTGAAGTGAACAATATTTCTTGTATGATTCAAGACAGCAGAAAAGGTAAACATCATATTTGGTATGCCGGTACTGGTGAATTGTATGGGGGTAATTTGCCAGGTGCATTTTATGCAGGTAACGGCGTTTATCAATCAAGCAATGGTGGCATAACATGGAGCAGACTTGGAAATTTAATTACACCTCCTGGCTCATTGGCGAATAATTGGAGTGTGGTTCATCGCTTGGCCATTAATACTACCATTGATTCAATCACTGTTTTATTTGCTGCAAATTTTGATGGGATATTCAGAAGCATTGATGGTGGATTAACATGGAGTAAAAGAAGAGGTGGTGGACTGGTAGCAGGAAAAAGTTATTTTACAGATGTTCTGGTAACGCCATCAGGCATAGTATATGCTGCACTTTCTGGCGGTGGCAACCATGCAGGTATTTGGCGTTCTAAAGACAATGGCAATACCTGGACTAACATATCTCCAACTTATTTTCCTGCATCAACTGAAAGGGTGGTCATGTGTGTGTCTCCACAAGATGAAAATCAATTGTTTTTTGTAGCCAACACCCCAGGAGCTGGAAAATCAAGCAAAAACTTTGAAGGCAATGCAGAGTGGAACAGCCTTTGGAAGTATACCTATATAACTGGTGACGGTGCAGGAAGCAATGGTATTTGGTCTGATCGCTCACAGAATATTCCAGCCATAGGCGGCGCATTCGGCGATTTTATTGCACAAGGTGGTTATTGCATAGACATACAATTTCACCCTAAAGACACGAACGTTGTTTTTCTTAGTGGAACCAATTTATACCGATCAACAGATGCATTCCGCAGTACAAACAACATTACATGGATTGGTGGATACAAGCCTGGAACATTTTTACCTGACTTCAAAATTTATGAAAACCATCACCCAGATAATCATTTTGTTTTGTTTGACAAAAATGACGCCAATAAAGTTTATTCAGTTCATGATGGTGGAATTTCAGCAACTGAGAATGTTTTAGCTAAAGAAGTACTTTGGAATTCTTTGAACAACGGTTACACCAATACTCAGTTTTACACAGTTGCCATTAGCCAAAATGCAGGAGACAATAGGGTAATTGGAGGGTTGCAAGACAATGGCACATTGCTTTGTCTGAACCCTAATACAAATACAAATTGGATTCAACCTCTGAGTTACGATGGTAGCTTTTGTTTTGTATCACCAAAATTAAATGAGTATTACATGAGTATTCAACAAGGAAGAGTGATGCGCTTAGTTTTGAATGAAGATGGATCGCTCAAACATTATACAAGAATAGACCCAAGGGGGGTTGATAAAAGTAAATACCAATTCATTAATCCGTTCACCCCTGATGCAAATAATTTCGATAAAATTTATATCCCTGCTGGAAATATTTTATGGAGAAATGACGATGTAACAGCAATTCCATTAAAAAATATTCCTGACAGTACAAGTTATACAACCAATTGGCACCAATTACAAAATACTTTACTCCCAACCAGTGGTGATGAAATAACCGCAGTTTATAGTTCTAAAATAGAACAAGATGTTTTGTATTATGGTACATCAAATGGTAGATTGTATAAATTAAACAATGCCAGTTCAGATACCGCAACACCCATTAATTTAAGCAATAAGAATTTTCCTTCAGGGTACATGAATTGTATCACACAAGACCCCAAAAACCCAAATAAATTGTACGTTGTATTTACCAATTATGGGGTTCTGAGTGTATTTGAAAGTATAGATGCTGGTAAATCTTGGCAGGCAATCTCTGGGAATTTAGAAGAGGCCAGTTCAGGAGCAGGCAATGGACCTTCGTGCAGGTGGCTCACCATTACACAAGTTGGAGACAGCAATATTTATTATTTAGGAACCAGTACAGGATTGTATAGCAGCAAACAATTGAATGGCATGTCAACTGTTTGGTACAAACAAAAAGGAAGTATCATTGGCAATCAGGTAGTGATGATGATGGACTATAGAAAGAGTGATGGTTTGTTGGCGGTTGCTACATATGGTGGCGGTGTGTTTACAGGCAAAGTTACTTCTCTTGAATCTAGCAACAGCTTACAAGACAAACAGGAGGCCAAGATATTTGTTCAAGCCTATCCAAATCCTGTGATTGAAAAACTCCAACTTGAATTTGAGCATGCAGCAAAAAGACAAGTGTCCTTGTACACTTTAAATGGAAAAATGCTGATGAATGTGTGGTGTGAAGAGCAGCAACTGGCACTTACAATGAGTCAACTACAAACAGGTGCTTACCTATTGGTAGTGCATGAAGGTCAAAGAAAATGGAGCAAGAAAATTTGGAAGCACTAAGCTTTGTCTAATACTTGTGCTAAATCTTGCAACAAGTCTTCAATGTCTTCAACACCTACACTCAGCCTTAATAAATTGTCTACAACGCCGGCTTGCTCTCTTTCAGCTTTTGGAATAGAAGCATGCGTCATGGTTGCAGGATGATTGATAAGGCTTTCTACCCCTCCCAAACTCTCGGCCAAAGTAAATACTTTAAATGCAGCCGCAAACTTGAAAGTATCTTCTAGGCTAGCACCTTTTAATACGATTGAGATCATGCCTCCAAAACCACGCATTTGTTTTTTGGCAATTTCATGGTTTGGATGGTCTGTAAATCCAGGCCAATAAACCTTTTCAATTTTAGGATGGTGCTTCAAATAATTGGCTACAGCAATACCATTTTCGCAATGAGCTTTCATTCTTAAATGCAAAGTTTTGAGCCCTCTTAATACCAAGAAACTATCTTGAGGACCAGGAGTTGCGCCACATGAATTGTGTATGAAAGCCAAACGCTCGTATAAGGTTTGGTCGTTTACACACAAAGCTCCCATCACTACATCCGAGTGCCCACCAAGGTATTTGGTTACACTGTGCATGACAATATGAGCACCTAAATCGAGTGGGTTTTGCAAATAAGGTGAAGCAAATGTATTGTCTACTCCCAATAACAACTGGTGCGCTTTGGCAATGTTTGCAAAGGCAGCAATATCAACTATCTGCATTGTTGGATTGGTAGGTGTTTCAATCCAAATTAACTTGGTTTTATCATTGATGTATGACTTGATATTGTTTGCATCCGACAGATTAATGAAATGAAACTGAATACCAAACAAGGCAAAAACTTTGGTAAACATTCGGTAAGTTCCGCCATACAAGTCGTTTCCGGTAATGACTTCATCACCAGGTTGCAGCAATTTCACAACTGCATCTATGGCTCCCATTCCACTGCTAAAGCAAAGCGCATGGTTTGCATTTTCTAAAGCAGCCAAACATTTTTCAAGCGCAGTTCTGGTAGGGTTCTTTCCTCTTGCATAAGCATAACCTTGGTGTTTGCCTGGACTTGCTTGCCAAAATGTGGATGTTTGGTAGATGGGAGTCATTACTGCACCTGTACTTGGATCAGGTTCTTGACCTGCATGAATGGCTTTAGTTCCGAATTTCATTGTGTATATTATTTGCAATATGCCCACAAACTTACACCCGAAAATGTTAGGAAAGAAACCAGAATTAATTTTGGTAGCATTTTATAAGGGCTTTAATTTGCTAAAACTTAGAAAGAAAAACCAATGCCAACTCAGTTTATCAAAAAAATGAATAAAACAGAAGCAGGTTTCCACCTGTTGATGATACTCAGCCTAGCCGATGGATCCATACAAAAAGCTGAAAGCTCAATAATTCTTGACTTTTTAGAAAAAAACTTCCACGAGCCTATTGAGATTATTAAAGAACAAGCCTTTTTAAGGGCATTGCCTGAAGATGATAGAAAAAATCACTTGCATGAAACTGCCGAGCATCTTTACAAATTAACCACTGAAGATGAGAGACACAAACTCATTGAGTTTGCAATGAAAGTTGTGATGGCTGATAAAAAAATGGAACAAAAAGAAAACAGCTTTATCAATGCGCTATTTGACGCATGGGATTTAGCTTAATACTTTGAGTTTCTCTTGTTTCTAAAATACTGAACAGTTATTGTTGCTATCAAACCTGTTAACATTCCAGCAACAAAAACCCACATCGATTTATTTTTCATAAAACTGATTTATTTATTGCCTTTTTTCAAATCTTTTGCACGCTGTTTGTCTGCTTTTTGAGCAGCATTTCCAAAAACAGAAACATTGACATACCTTGCTGGGTAAGTTCTTAAATCTTTTAACAAAGCTTGTAATTCAAAAGCCGATTGATTGAGGTTGTTGTACAACATAGAATCACTTATAAGCTTTGCCGCAGAGCCATTACCAGTATTGAGTTTTTGAGCTAACTGGTTGAGCGATTTTGCAGTTTCATTCAATTCTACAATCATACTTTTTACAGGAGCTTTCGACAGTGAATCCGATATGGCATGCACATTTTGTATGCTACTTGCTATTTCTTTGTTGTTGTTTTTCAAATTGGTGGTGAGTGATTCAACATTTGCCAATGATTTTGCAATATGATCTGACTCGCTTTTGACAATGGCGTTTAAGTTTGAGCTTACTTGGCTCAAGTTTTTCATAGTAATGGATAAATCTTCTAGGCCAGAAGCCAATTGCTGCGACCCACCGTTGCCCAATACAACCTGCAATTCGCCTAACACTTTATTCAAGGAAACCAACACATTTTCTGTTTTATTTTTAACAGGCTCTATCATCCCAGAAATAGATTCCCCAATTCCAATTTCCTGTGTGCCATCAATGGTATCTCCCTTAGCAATTGGATTGATGATATCAGGTACAATTAAAGAAATGGCTTTGCCTCCTAAAATATCTGGACTAACAATACAAGCTTGAGTAGAAGTAGACAGTACAACATTTTTATCAATTGCAAGTGAGGCAATGATTCTATTAGCACTGTCCGTTGCTAAAAAAGCTAGCTCCTCAACCTGACCAACTTTTAAACCTTTGTAATAAATAGGCGTTGATTTATTGATTCCATCTATGTTATCATATACTACATAATAAATGTATTGTCCTGAAAACAGCTTCTTACCTCTTAAAAAATTGTAACCAAAATACAGTGCAGCCAGAGATACAACTGCAAATAACCCAATCTTCGCTTCCCTTTTTATTTTTATCATGATAGAATTTGTGTCAAAAATACGTTTTTAGTTTTATTTGGAACCTGAATTATTTTGTTTGATTGCGCCTTCAAATTGTAGTTTATAATCTTTAAAAGCCAGAGCCAAGGCGTTAGAAAATTCGAACAATCCTTCTTCACTGCCCAAATATTCTCTGTCGCTTTTATTACTCAAGAAACCTGCTTCAACCAAAACACTGGGCATACCTGTTTTCCAGAGCACCACAAATCCTGCCTGTTTAACCCCTCTACTTGGACGGTGAACGGATTTAGAAATATGCGCTTCAACTTTAGATGCAAATTTGATGCTTTGCTCCATGTAGGCATTTTGGAACAAAGAAAAATAAATATGAGATTCAGGCGAATTGGGATCAAAACCATCATACTTGTTTTGGTAATCGGTTTCAAGTAACAAAACATCGTTTTCTCTTTTGGCAACCGCTAAATTACTATATGCTTTGTGCAAACCCATTGCAAATGTTTCTGTACCAGAGGTTTTTGGATTTGGTGAAGAATTGCAATGCAAGGAAATGAATAAATCGGCGTTGTTTCTGTTGGCAATGTCTGCACGTTCCCATAACTCAACAAATTTGTCTGTTTTGCGCGTGTAAATAATTTTTACATCTGGAATCAACTCAGTTATTCGAGTTCCAAGCGCCAAAGCCATGCGCAATGTGAGGTCTTTTTCCTTGACACCACCATACATACAGCCAGCATCATGCCCACCGTGCCCAGCATCAATGATAACGGTTTGAATTCCTTTTTTCTTTTGTTTAGGTTGATCAATTGGTACCGCTGCAATAAACAAAAAGAGCAAATAAATTGGCATAATTTTTTCGTGCTTAGGGAATTTTGGCACTTTGATTAGTTTTGCAACAGATTTTAAAAACAAACTGATTCTCATTTAACAATTGAAATTCAATAGCAAATATACAATTTTCGGCATTTTGTCGGCAATCATAAGCCTGTTGCTATTGCATACAGTTGAGTTAAACGCTAAAAACAACCACATGCTTGTTAAAGCAGCATATTCAAAGCGTTTATTTTACGAAGCATTAGCCATTGATAGCTTGTTACAAGCAAAACAAGACAGTTTAAAAAAAGATAGCAATTATTTGCCAAGAACCAGTGCTGCACTCAAATCGTTGGTAAGTTACTCTTGTAAAGATTCTATTGTATACCATACAGAAACTAAAACCTCCACTCTGTATGGTGAATCTGATGTGAATTATCAAGACTTAGCAGTTAAATCATACCAGATAGACATCAACATCAATAAAAATACTGTACATGCAATTGGCCTAAAAGACAGTGCCAACAAGTTAACCCAAACACCAGTTTTCAAACAAGGTGGCAGTGAATACAAAGTGGAGGAAGCAACCTTTAACTACGAAACCAAGCGAGGCATCATGAAGGAGTTTAAAACCAATGAGGGTGAGGGTTTCATTAAAGGTGAAAAGGTAAAACGCGACGAGAACAACAATTTCTTTATCAATCATTCTTACTACACAACCTGTAGCGACGACCATCCGCATTTTTACATTGCCGCAGAAAAACTAAAGGTAATTCCAGGTAACAAAGTAATTACCGGTCCTGCTAATTTGGTAATTGAAGGGGTTCGCACACCACTTTTTGTGCCACTTGGTATATTTCCTCTAAAACGTGGTCAACAATCGGGGATCATCATCCCGAGTTATGGGAATGCGGTTGGGCGAGGTTTTTTCTTGGCTCAAGGTGGGTATTATTTAGGCTTGGGAGACCATTATGACCTGACCATGTTAGGAGACATCTATACCAATACGAGTTGGAGATTGGGCAGTAGATTCAATTACAATTTTAAATACAAATTTGCAGGGTCATTCAATGCAAACTATGCGTACAACAAACAAAATAATCCTGAGGACCCCAACTACAGTCAATTCAAAACATTCCAAGTTCAATGGAATCATAGAGTAGACGCAAAAGCAAGACCAGGTGTTACTTTTGGAGCGGATGTAAATATTGTGGGCAATCAGTATTTGGTTTACAACGCATACTCCAATCAATCCTTCAACAATGTTTTAAACTCAAGTATTTATTTTGGAAAGGTTTTTAACAAAGGCAAACAAAGTTTAAATGCATCTGCAAGAGCCTCTCAAAATTTACAAACCAGAGATCTCAGCTTAACACTTCCTGACCTTACATTTACCGTTGCTTCTTTTCAACCTTTTAAACCAAAAGCAAAACCAACAGCCGATCGTTGGTATGAGAAAATAAGCATGAATTATACTGGATTGTTTCAGCAAAACATCAATACCAAAGATTCATTGTTGTTCAAAGAAAGGAGCAATACTGAATGGCAGAAATATACCGATACCGCTTTTAACAATGGCTTAAGACACTCCGTTAATATACAAAACAGTTTCAACCTGTTTAAATATTACACCATTTCAATGGGCATGGATTACAATGAAAGTTGGACCTTTAAAACCCGTCAAAAAACATGGAATGAAACAAGTAGAACCATTCAATCAGGTTTCAACAGCGGATTTGACCGTGCCTATAGCTTTTCATTCAGAACTGGTTTGAGTACCCGTTGGTATGGAATGAAGAATTTTAAAAAAGGGAAATTGGTTGCAATCAGACATGTAATGAACCCAAGTGCTGATTTCAGTTATGCTCCTGATTTCAGTGCTGACAAATTTGGCTTTTATTCTAATGTTCAAAGAGATACTGCTGGCAATACTGAGAAATACTCTCGTTTCGAAGGGACCTTATTTGGAGGACCAGGAGCAGGTCGTCAGGGGAATATCAATTTCTCTTTAGACAACAACCTAGAGATAAAATGGAAAAAAGGTAAAGACACCGCACAAAAAGTAACCAAGGTTAAAATCATTGAAAGCATAAGAGGTAGTGGCTCTTACAACTTATTGGCCGATTCCTTGAACCTAAGTACAATCAATGTTTCAGGTAGAACTACCTTGTTTAAATTTATTTCAATAATTGGTGCGGCAGTTTTTGACCCTTATCAAAACATTGTTGTTGAAAGCGGTACTTTTAAATCATACAGACGTATCAACCAATTCAATTTTGAAAATGGCATTCCAGCCATATTAACTTCATCAAATTTGGGCTTATCGGCAAGTTTGAACCAAGATTTGTTCAAAGGCAAAGAGGAAAAAGTTAAGCTCAGAAAAAAAGAAATGGAATCGCTTGGATTTATGCCACTTGACATTCCATGGTCGTTTAGTTTTAACTACACAGTTGCTTACGACTACAGAAGTAAATTGAGCAAAGTAAACGAAGGAATGACACAAACATTATCTGGATCTGGCAATATCAATCCAACCAAAAATTGGTTCATCAATTTCAATACAGGGTTCGACTTCAAACTCAATAAAATATCGCATATTTCAATAGACTTGAGAAGAGATTTACATTGCTGGCAGTTTACTTTTAATTGGACACCCCTTTCTGCTTATGGCACTAATTATTTCTTATTCAACATCAATGTAAAATCAAGTGTGTTACAAGATTTAAAAATACCTAAGAAAAAAGATTGGTACGACGATAGAAGAATTTAAACAAACAAGCTATAAATTCGTTCCCACTTAAAATAACTCTATACAAATGAAAACAGTTGCATTGAATGACTTACATGTAGCCCTTGGCGCCAAAATGATTGAATTTGCTGGATATAACATGCCTGTGCTATACACAAATTTAATTCAAGAACACCTTGCTGTCAGAAACAGTATAGGGGTTTTTGATGTGAGTCATATGGGAGAATTTGTATTAAGAGGAGAAAAAGCACTTGATTTGATTCAGCTAGTAACTTCTAACGATGCCTCTAAATTAACAGATGGCAAAGTTCAATACAGTTGCATGCCCAATGATAAAGGTGGTATAGTTGATGACTTATTGGTTTATCGTTGGCGTGCAGATGAATACTATTTGGTTGTAAATGCCTCAAACATAGAAAAAGACTGGAATTGGATCAGTCAACACAATACTTTCGGTGTAGAAATGAAGAACCTAAGTGAAGAAATGAGTTTATTGGCTGTTCAAGGTCCTAATGCCATTAAAGCGCTACAAAAACTTACAACTGTTGATTTGAGTGCAATGGAATATTACACTTTTTGTGGCGGGGAAATGGCGGGTTGTGAAGACGTGATTATATCTAACACAGGATACACTGGCGCTGGCGGTTTTGAAATTTATGTTTGGAACAAAGACGCACGCAAAATGTGGGATGCCATTTTTGATGCTGGTAAAGAATTTGAAATTGTTCCAGCAGGATTAGGAGCAAGAGATACCTTAAGATTGGAAAAAGGATTTTGCTTATACGGAAATGACATCAACGATGAAACATCACCTATTGAAGCTGGATTAGGTTGGATTACTAAATTCACCAAACCTTTCATCATGCATGAACACCACCAACAACTAAAAACCAATGGTGTAGAAAAGAAATTAGTTGGTTTTGAAATGATTGAAAGAGGTATTCCTAGACAACACTACCCAATTAAAGATGCCAATGGCAACCTAATTGGAGAAGTAACTTCTGGTACCCAATCACCCTCATTGAACAAAGCAATAGGAATGGGTTATGTAAGTACCAACTATAGCAAACCAGAGCAAGAAATTTTTATTGAAATCAGAGAAAAACCAGTAAAAGCAAAAGTGGTTAAGATTCCTTTCTTGTAAGCGATTTTATGAAGTCGATAGAGGTTGTATACTCACCAAAATTGTTGCCATTGTATGATTTAAATGGCAAGCTTGTTGTTGTCATAGATATTCTAAGAGCCAGCAGTACCATTTGTGTTGCTTTTGAGACTGGCGTAAACAAAGTTTTGCCAGTTGCAGGAATTGATGAATGCTACATGTTCAAAGATTTTGACTTTTTAATTGCTGCAGAGAGAAATGCGGTAAAAGTACCAACTTTTGATTTAGGCAACTCCCCTTTTGAATTTCAAAACCCTTTGCTTGCAGGCAAGAACATTGCTTTTACAACTACAAATGGCACGAAAGCCCTGAAAATGGCCAAAATGCAAGGTGCCAAAGAAATTGTAATTGGGTCATTCTTAAACTTATCGGCATTGTGCAAACACATTGAAGCCCAGCAATTGGATGTGGTTTTATTGTGTGCTGGCTGGAAAGACAAATACAATTTAGAAGATTCAATTTTTGCAGGGGCTGTTGCTTCGCAGTTAAGCGAACAATTCACGAAAACAGACGATGCTTGTATTGCTGCCATAGATCTGTATGAACACCACGCCGATAAATTGGCTGAAATTATTAGAAAATCATCGCATGCAAACCGTTTTCAATTGCTACACCTCCATACTGATGATGTTGCTTTCTGTAGCCAATTGGATTACACCCAAAAGGTGCCAAAACTTTTAGGCGAATACCTTGTGGTTTAACCCATTAAGTTAAGGTTTATCATTCTGTTTGCCGCCTAAAATTTGATGTACAACAATTTTTTTGTTCAAGTTTTAAGTCATAAGTTTGCCGACCTAAAAACTAGATTATGATAATTGGCGTTCCAAAAGAAATTAAAAACAACGAAAACCGCGTTGGTTTAACTCCTGCAGGTGTTTCTGCACTTTGCAAATCAGGACATTCAGTATATGTACAAGCAACTGCTGGTATTGGCAGTGGGTTTAGTGATGAGGAGTACAAAGCAGCTGGTGCAAGCATGCTTGCAACCATTGAAGAGATTTATGCCATAGCTGACATGATTATTAAAGTGAAGGAACCCATTGAAGTGGAATATCCTTTAATCAAAGAAAACCAATTGTTATTTACTTATTTCCACTTTGCTTCTTATGAGCCGCTAACCAATGCAATGATTGAGCGCAAAGCCATTTGTTTGGCTTACGAAACTGTTGAGAAAAAAGACAGGTCGTTGCCATTGTTGGTTCCAATGAGTGAAGTAGCCGGTAGAATGAGTATTCAAGAAGGCGCCAAATACCTAGAAAAACCAATGGGTGGAAGAGGAATTTTATTAGGTGGCGTTCCAGGTGTGAAGCCTGCCAATGTATTGATATTAGGTGGTGGTATTGTAGGAACACAAGCGGCTAAAATGGCTGCTGGTATGGCTGCAGATGTTACTATCATGGACATTTCTATTCCTCGTTTGAGAGAGCTGGATGATATTTTACCTAAAAATGTAAAAACTGTTTTCTCGAATGAATACAACATACGTGAGGCTATCAAAAATGCTGATTTAATTGTTGGTGCCGTATTGATTCCAGGAGCTAAAGCCCCTCATTTGATTACAAAAGACATGCTGAAAGACATGAGACCAGGCACTGTTTTGGTAGATGTAGCAGTTGACCAAGGTGGTTGTATAGAAACATGTAAACCAACAACTCATGAAAATCCAACTTATGTGATTGATAGTATCATTCATTATTGCGTTGCTAACATGCCAGGTGCAGTTCCTTATACTTCTACATTGGCTTTGACCAATGCTACCTTACCTTATGCATTACAATTGGCAAACAAAGGTTGGAAACAAGCTTGTACAGATAATGAAGAGCTGAGATTAGGCTTGAACGTAGTAAATGGTAAAGTGGTATACAAAGGCGTATCAGACGCATTTAACTTGCCTTACCATTCAGTTTCTGAAGTATTGAACTAATTAGCAAAAACCAATGACAAAAATTAAAGTAAGCAATCCAGTTGTTGAATTGGATGGTGATGAAATGACCAGAATTATCTGGAAATTCATCAAAGATAAATTGATCCTTCCGTACTTAGATTTAGACATCAAGTATTATGATTTGGGAATGGAATACCGTGACCAAACCAATGACCAAGTAACCATTGATGCTGCTGAAGCAATTAAAAAATACAATGTAGGCATCAAATGTGCTACCATCACACCAGATGAAGCAAGGGTAAAAGAATTCAACCTGAAGCAAATGTGGAAGAGCCCAAATGGTACCATTCGGAATATTTTAGATGGTACCGTATTCCGTGAACCAATTGTTTGCGCAAATGTACCTAGATTGGTTCCTAATTGGACTGCTCCTATTTGCATAGGCAGACACGCTTTTGGAGACCAATACAGGGCAACAGATTTTGTAACCAAAGGGAAAGGGAAATTAACAATCAAATTTGAAGGCGAAGATGGCACAGTCATTGAGCATGAAGTATACCAATTTAAAGGGGATGGAGTTGCACTGGCCATGTACAATACTGAAGAGTCTATCAGAGGTTTTGCAAGGGCATGTTTCAACCAAGCAATCATGAAAAAATGGCCTTTGTATTTATCAACCAAAAATACCATTCTTAAAAAATACGATGGTCGCTTCAAAGACATTTTCCAAGAAGTTTACGAACAAGAATTTAAGGCTGAAATGGCTGCGGCTGGCATCACTTACGAACACCGTTTGATTGATGATATGGTGGCCTCAGCTTTGAAATGGAATGGTAACTTTGTTTGGGCATGCAAAAATTACGACGGAGATGTTCAATCAGATACCGTAGCTCAAGGGTTTGGTTCATTGGGATTGATGACCTCTACTTTGGTAACTCCTGATGGCAAAACCATGGAAGCAGAGGCAGCTCACGGTACTGTAACAAGACACTTCCGCGATCACCAAGCTGGAAAACCAACCTCAACCAATCCAATTGCATCTATTTTTGCTTGGACCAGGGGTTTAGAATTCAGAGGTAAATTAGATGGCAATACCCAATTAATTGATTTCTGTAAAGCGCTTGAAACTGTATGTGTAGAAGTGGTAGAAAGCGGTAAAATGACCAAAGATTTGGCAGTTTGTATACATGGCAATAAAGTAGAACACGGTAAACATTACCTATACACAGAAGAGTTTTTAGATGCGATAGATTTGGCACTCAAACAAAAACTTGCATTGAACTAAACAAAAAAGCAGCCATGAGCTGCTTTTTTTATGCATTCATGTTTGTTTTAATTAACAGCAACTACCGCTTTTATAAAAGGCAACGCTGTTTTGATACCACTTTCAATGCCGGCCTTCATGGTCATGTGGCTCATGCTGCAACTGCTGCAATTACCAATAAGGCGCAAACGAACCTCGTAGTCGCTGGTAACTTCTACCAACTCCACATCTCCACCATCTGCTTGTAAAAATGGACGCATGCCATTCAAAGCAATTTCTATTTTTTCTTCTATTTCCGTAAGCATTGTCATTGCAAATTAAATATTGGCATTGATAACAGCAATTTGTCGGGCCAATTTTTCTGTGAGCATAAAAAATGCTTTTTGAACTGGTGAATTGTTATCCATGACTGCAGGCTTACCGGTATCACCCCCTTCTCTGATTTCCATGTAAATTGGAATTTCACCTAAAAATGGAACATCTAGCTCATTTGACATGGTTTTACCTCCACCATATCCGAAAATATAGTATTTGTTATCTGGCAATTCAGCAGGAGTAAAATAAGCCATGTTCTCTACCATTCCTAAAATTGGTACTTTAACGGGCGTCATGTTGAACATAGTGGCAGCTTTGTAAGCATCGGCTAAAGCAATTGCTTGTGGCGTTGTTACCATGACTATTCCAGTTAATGGAACTACTTGTAACATCGTTAAATGAATATCGCCGGTGCCTGGAGGCAAATCTATGATTAAATAATCGAGTTCCCCCCAATCTGTATCATTCACCATTTGTCTGAGCGCAGATGAAACCATGGGTCCTCTCCAAACAACTGCTTGTTCAGGCTCTATTAAAAAACCTATTGATAGCAGTTTAATGCCAAATTTTTCAATGGGTACCATCAATGATTTGCCAGCTACTTCTTTCATTTGTGGCCTGGCGGTTAATTCTCCAAACATCATTGGAACAGAGGGTCCATGAATATCGGCATCCAATAATCCCACCTTGGCTCCTTTTAAGGACAAAGACATGGCAATTCCAGCAGCAACTGATGATTTACCTACACCACCTTTTCCGGAGGCTACAGCTATGATATTTTTTACTTGAGGGAGTACCAATTTATCTTGTCTTTTGGTATTGACATTGGCCGTCATTTCAATGTGAACATCAAGCGCATCTCCAAATGCTTTGTGAAGTGCCAAACGACAATCTTTTTCAATTTTTTCTTTAAAAGGGCAAGCAGGTGTGGTTAAAACTACTTGAAAAGAAACTCGGTTTCCATTAATTGTCAACTGTTGAATCATGTTCAAAGTCACCAAATCTTTCCTAAAATCTGGTTCCTGTACAGTTGAAAGTACCGCTAAAATTTCTTTTTCTGTTATATTCATGAATAGAGTATTTAATTTAAAACACACCAAACAAAGAATTGTTCGGCAAATTTTACTTGTTAAATAACAGGCAAGAATCAAAAAAAAAGCCCTTGAAATTCAAGGGCTTTTACCTGTTAAGTCGGGGTGGCAGGATTCGAACCTACGACCTCCACATCCCAAATGTGGCGCGATACCAGGCTACGCTACACCCCGATTGTTTTTTAAAGAACTGTAAAACAAGTTTTTAAAGAACTGCCAAATCAATTATTTGATTTTGGTGGGTGCAAATATAAGCATCCTTTGTAATAAACAAAGTAATGCTTAAAAAAATGTTGGCGTATTG
>JAIXWI010000021.1 GCA_027491355.1 Bacteroidota bacterium | reverse complement strand
GTAGTTCCAGCAGGACTCGAACCTGCGGCCCACGGTTTAGAAAACCGTTGCTCTATCCAGCTGAGCTATGGAACCATTTCCTTGAATTGTTTACCAATTTTTCGGGGATGCAAATAAACAAAAAAAAATTGAACCATAAAAAAAAACAAGTTTACAAAAGCTTATTTTCTTTGAAATGCTTTTAAATCAGGCCTTTCAGTTCAATTTCTTTGCTTGCTGAATTTGCTCAATTGAATGTACGCAACACGATATGTACTTATTTCCCGCCTAATTTTGTAAGCATTTCCTCTAAAATGGGCTGTAATTGTACCCCATTTTTGTAGCCAATCATCAATTCAGATTTTTTGGTTTTTGGGTTCATAAATACGGTAGCAGGGTAACCATTGATTTGGTAATTGCCAATCACTCCAGCCAATTCTTGGCCATTGTAATTTTTACCCTCGTATTTGTAAGAACCAGGAGCTTCAGGGTTGAACTTAATAGCAACAAAAGATTTGCCAACAAATTCTATGATTTCACTTTTCTCGTAGGCATCGCGGTCCATGCGTTTGCACCAGCCACACCAATCGGTATAAACATCAACCAGCATCAGTTTCTTTTTCTTCTTGGCCATCTCATAGCCTGAATTAAAGTCCATCCAAGCAATACCCCCAGCTTCTCTCATTGACATTGAAATCAACAAGAGTGAGGCAATTAAAGTTATTTTAAGTTGTTTCATTTTATAAGTTATTAATCGGCCATTGATACAATTCTTCCAACATTGCTATAGGTGCCATTGGCAAGCTTTTCTCTAATTTCTACAAATGCTTTGATGGTTCTTTCTACTTGCTCTAAGGTATGAACTGCGGTTGGAATCAATCGCAACAAAATCATGCCTTTGGGTATCACTGGGTATACTACAACCGAACAAAAAATACCATAGTTTTCACGCAAATCATGAACAACAGCAGTTGATTCACCAACTGAACCATGCATCATCACAGGAGTTACACAAGAATTGGTTCTGCCAAGGTCAAATCCAACAGCTTTTAGGCCACTTTGTAAAGCGTTTACAATGGTCCATAAATTGGTTTTGTATTCAGGATGTTTTCTAATCAAATCCAATCTTTTCAATGCTCCCCAAACAATTGGCATAGGTACTGATTTAGCGTATATCTGAGAACGTAAATTGTATCTCAAAAATTTTATTACTTTTTTATCAGCGGCAACAAAACCTCCAATCAAAGCCATTGATTTGGCGAAAGTGCCAAAATAAATATCAATTCCATCCTGGCAATTTTGCTCTTCACCGGTTCCAGCACCAGTTTTACCAAGGGTTCCAAAACCATGTGCATCGTCTACAAAAAGCCTAAACGAATAAGTAGATTTCAATTTGATGATATCAGCCAAGCGGCCTTGCGCACCTGTCATTCCAAAAACCCCTTCTGTAATTACCAAAATGGCACCACCAGTTTCAGCAGTTAATTTAGTTGCCCTTTGCAATTGCTTTTCCAAGCTTTCCATGTTGTTGTGCTCATACACAAATCTTTTACCCATGTGCAAGCGAACACCATCTACTATGCACGCATGTGATTCTGCGTCGTATACAATTACATCATGCCTATCAACCAATGCATCAATGGCTGAAACCATTCCTTGGTAGCCATAGTTCAAAAGTACCGCATCTTCTTTTTGCTCAAATGCTGCCAGTTCGCGGTCCAATTGTTCATGGTAAACACTGTTCCCGCTCATCATTCTGGCGCCCATTGGATAGGCCAATCCAAATTTTTCAGTTGCTTCTGTATCGGCTTTTCTTACTTCAGGGTGGTTAGCCAAACCCAAATAGTTGTTCAAACTCCAATTGAGCATGGTTTTACCCTTGAAATCCATAACCGGACCAATTTCACCCTCAAGCCTAGGAAACATATAATAGCCATAGGCATCATCTGCATACTGACCCAATGGGCCTGCTTTTTTCTCTATTTTGTCAAATAAATCCATTGGTAAAATCTTTAAAGTAACAAAAATAAGCCCTTAGGCTTATTAACACAGCATCTCTTCTTATTTTTTTCATAAAATAATCAACATCGGTTTATTGCAGTGTGTTTTTCTGTTCATTGCCACAAAACTTGAAATTTAAAGCTGTTCGCAAAATTTGCATTGGTTAGCATTTTAGCTGTGGCTGTTTTACAGGCAATTTGAAGGTGTTTGTTCAATTTGCATTTTAAAACAAATGACACCGCAAATCCAGTTCCATTATATACTTGCAAACCGCTTTGTCCACTTAAATCTTGTTCGTGTACAAAGATGGGGAGTGTTTTTTTTGAGCTATTTTCAAACTGACTCCATTGAAAATCCATTTGTATCTTTTTAATTTTTAGTGCCAATAATTGATAAAACAAATGGCTCGAAGCTTTCAATTGACCATATTGTAGATTCTGTTGGTATTTTGCCTCAATGCGCATGATACTATTCAATTCAAAATGATAATGCAGCCCAATTTGATGCAATGAAACTTCAAATGTTTCAAGTTGATTGCCTGCCAGTCTGTTGCTATACCTGAATTGCATTCCAATTTGATTTTTTGAACTTGGTTTGTGTAAAGCCTGAAACATGATGTTACATTTTTCATCCAATACAGGTAAAGTTGAACTTATCCAATTGCGGTAATACAAATCTAGAAATGTTTTGAATTCCCATTTTTTTGAAGGATTAAAAGCAAAACTTTGAAAAAAACCTGTTTGGTTTTTGGTAGGCAGGTCAAAAGGTCCACCAGCTAGCGGATTTGAATAGAATGCACTGTAATGTCTGTATGCTATTCCCCAATCCAGCTCTTTACCAAAACTCTTCATCATGGCCATATAAAAGGCCGATTCTAAATTTGAATCAAAAGCATAGGCAGCTGTGAAAATAGTTTGATCTAAATGACAGATTACGTCTAATCCAATGTTTGAATAATTCATGAGGTGTTTGTTGTAAAATGAAACAGGATCATTGCTGATCATTTGTTTGTTTGCATGCTGATTCATTCTAAAACTACTGAGTCCGATGCTGAAAGTATGAATTTGCTGACTCAAATGGAACCCTATAAACGTTTGGGGCAAGGTGAATTTATTTTTTATTTCGGATGCAGTTCTATGGTAACCACTTACCGACTCACTCATGACAATTGGCAGGTTATTGGTACTATCTTCCACAATGTTGCCATCTAATTTACGTTTACCCCAAAATGGAGTAAAACTCAAATTTTTCCAAACAAAATTTGCGGCTATACCCCTTATAAAATTACGCTCGTCAAATGAGCGGTGAGCATTCAATACATTAAAAAGTT
Source organism: Bacteroidota bacterium (assembly GCA_027491355.1). Lineage (GTDB taxonomy): Bacteria > Bacteroidota > Bacteroidia > UKL13-3 > UKL13-3 > CAISCU01. Next base: position 17,489 of record JAIXWI010000021.1, on the reverse strand, counting down.
TAATGGTTTGAATAGGGTCCGATGCCATACGCAATTGATAACCCATTCCTAAACTCAAACCTTGGCCTGTTTGCATTTCATAATCACCTAAAACTAATTTTTTTAACAAACCATTTCTATTTATTTCTAAATGAAAAGATTGGTAGTCGAACAAGTTATTTTTTAGAGCTAACCATGGTTCTCCTTGGTCTTTTTCTAATTGAAAGCCTATTTTATATCCTGGTTTTAATTGAACCATTATTTTCAACCGGTGTTGCCAAGCATCACCCAAATAATTTGTTTGTGATTGTTGTTTGAAACCATGAGTGCTCAGTATTTGTATTGGAGTATTGCTACTCAAATTTTTATTGAACCCTTCTTCAACTGATACAAATTGTGCAATCCAGTGAGCCTGATTTGATGAAAGGCTTTGTACAGCTCCGAGCTCTGCTGTGTGCAAGAAAAAACCATAAGTTTTTCTATGGTTCAAAATAGCCAATGCTTGTTTGTTATTTACCATTGGAATGGTCAGTAACTCCGACATGTTGGCATGGTTAATAGCAAGAGGATTGGCTTTAAAATGATGGATGATTGTTAACAATTGATCAAAAGCATCATCAGTCAGTTCTACTTCATTCATAGATTCAACATATGATTTGATTTGTCGCTCATCCCAATACTTTTGTGCGAGTATTGGTTTTGAAAAAAATGCTCCAAGTAGTAAACAATAAAACCACAATGTTTTCACCTTAAAATTTTCCTTTCAATCTTAGAAAATGATTGGCTCAACGATAAAAAATACCCAAGTCCTGTGGCATGGCTCATTTTACATTCCATTACAACTTGTAACTTTTTAATGCGAGTGCCTATTCCTAATGTGATGTGTTGTTGAGCAGGTCTGAAATTGATTGCACAATTCAAAAAAGGGCTCAATTCCAATTGGGATCCTATTGAAAAATAAGCATTGTGCAATTCATAATTTTTAGTCAAACTCCCGTAAACATTGAGCAATTTGATTGGACTCAACAACAGTAAATGGTTGTATTCAAAGTTTATTTCTCCAAATGATTGTGGAGTTTGTTTGAGTTGGTATCCAATCCTATTTTGATATTGAACATGATTGGTTAATGCTATGCCAAATCCAATTGCTAATCCCATAAACAAATTCGTCTGATAGCCCTCAATATTGGATTGAGCCAATTGAAATTCACATCCTAAATTTGCTTTATCAATTAGTTTTAACTGCAACCCCAATAAAACACTTTGTTGTCTATAGTGCGAATTGCCAAATTGTGCAACGCCAAATTTGTAAAATAGGCTATTTAATTTTTTTAAAAAGGCAACAGATTGGTTTTGAATACCAGGGTCGAATCCGTTCAATTGATTGCTTAACAAAACACAAAATTTTGATGAATCGATGCCAATTGCAGGAAATTGAATTGTTGATCCTGCTTCATTTAAAAAAAAGCATTGCCCTGGGTAATGCATTGCGGAATTGACACTTGTTACAATTGAATTTTGAGCCAAAATGCTCAATTGATGTAAACAAAGTACGAATAAGGGGTATAGTTTCATGCACCTAAACTAAATTTTAATCGTAATTTTTAGCAATATCTATTTGGTAATTGCCTGTTAGTCAATAGGGTAGTTTCCCTTAAATTTCCTATTATAGAAAAATCACATTCAAGTCCTATTTTTGCAGGCTTATTAAAGATTAAAATAAATTTAAAACTATACATATGAGTAATTATTTAATTTACATGGTTCCCCTATTAGGGATTATTGGATTGCTAGTAATGGCGGTAAAAAGTGCTTGGGTTTCCAAGCAAGATGCCGGTGACAAAAACATGCAGGAATTGGCTGGTTACATTGCGGATGGAGCTATGGCATTTTTAAAAGCAGAGTGGAAAGTCTTAAGTATTTTCGTTGCAATTGCTGCAGCTTTATTAGCTTATTCTGGAACCATACATGAAATCAATGGCAAACCAATTCACTCGAGTTGGATTATCTCTATTTCATTTATTATAGGTGCAGTTTTTTCGGCCACAGCCGGATACATTGGTATGAAAGTGGCTACCAAAGCCAATGTGCGTACAACTCAAGCTGCCAGAACTAGTTTAAAACAAGCTTTAAAAGTTTCTTTCACAGGTGGAACCGTAATGGGATTAGGTGTTGCAGGTTTGGCAGTATTGGGTCTTGGTGGTTTGTTCATCGCATTTTTAAGCATATTCGCAGATTTAGGTACAGATACTGTTAAAACCGCTATTGAAGTATTGACAGGTTTTTCTTTAGGTGCTGAATCAATTGCATTGTTTGCAAGAGTAGGTGGTGGAATTTATACCAAAGCTGCCGACGTTGGTGCTGATTTAGTAGGTAAAGTTGAAGCAGGTATTCCTGAAGACGATGTGCGTAACCCGGCTACCATTGCTGATAACGTTGGAGACAACGTGGGTGATGTTGCAGGTATGGGTGCCGATTTATTTGGTTCTTATGTGGCAACCATTTTGGCTACCATGGTATTGGGTCAAGAAGTAACGGTAACAGATAATTTCAATGGCATGTCTCCTATATTATTGCCAATGGTAATTTGCGGATTGGGTATCATTTTCTCTATTGTTGGTACTTGGTTTGTAACCATTAAAGATGAAAAATCAAATGTACAAAATGCCTTGAACATGGGTAACTGGGCTTCAATGGTATTGACAGTTTTGGCATCTTATTTCGTAGTTAACTGGATGTTACCAGAAGGTGATATTGTATTAAGAAGTGTAACTTTTACAAAAGCAGGTGTATTTGGTGCAATTTTGGTTGGAACTGTTGTCGGTGCCATCATGAGTATTGTCACAGAATACTACACCGCTATGGGTAAAGCGCCTGTTTTATCAATCATTCAACAGTCTTCAACAGGTCATGCTACCAATATCATTGGTGGTTTATCAGTGGGTATGAAATCAACAGTGATTCCAATTTTAACATTGGCAGCTGGTATCATGGGTTCATACTATTGTGCAGGTTTATATGGTGTAGCCATTGCAGCTGCAGGTATGATGGCAACAACTGCTATGCAATTGGCAATTGATGCTTTTGGTCCTATTGCTGACAATGCGGGTGGAATTGCTGAAATGAGTCAATTGCCTCCTGAAGTTCGTGAGCGTACAGATAATTTAGATGCAGTAGGTAATACAACTGCGGCTACTGGTAAAGGTTTTGCCATTGCATCAGCTGCTTTAACTTCATTGGCATTGTTTGCAGCTTTCGTAGGTATTGCGGGCATTGATGCAATTGATATTTACAAAGCACCAGTATTGGCTGGTTTGTTTGTAGGTGGTATGATTCCTTTTATCTTCTCAGCATTGTGTATTCAAGCTGTAGGTAGAGCTGCAATGGACATGGTACAGGAAGTACGTCGTCAGTTCAGAGAAATTCCAGGTATCATGGAATACAAAGCAAAACCAGAGTACGAAAAGTGTGTAGCTATTTCTACCACTGCTTCTATTCGTGAAATGTTATTGCCAGGTGCCATTGCCTTAATTACACCTGTAATTGTAGGTTTTGTATTTGGTCCGGAAGTATTGGGTGGTTTATTAGCAGGTGTTACAGTAAGTGGTGTATTGATGGGAATTTTCCAATCAAATGCAGGTGGCGCTTGGGACAATGCTAAAAAATCATTTGAAAAAGGTGTGGTTATCAATGGCGAAACATATTATAAAAAGTCTGAGCCACACAAAGCTTCAGTAACTGGTGATACAGTGGGTGATCCTTTCAAAGATACTTCAGGTCCATCAATGAATATCTTAATTAAATTGATGTCAATCGTTTCCTTGGTGATTGCTCCTTACATTGCAGTAAATGGTGGTTCAACTGACAATGCTGGAATGGTAAATGGTACCAAAACAGAATGCTGCGCAGGCATGGACTCAAAAATGGATATGGGAAATTGTGACATGCAAAAATGCATGAACATGACCCAAGAAGAATGTGCAGCTTATTGCGATAGCATGATGTGTACCATCGAACAAAAAGAACTTTGCAAAAAGCATGCAATTGGTGGCGAGTGTCACAAAGATGCAGCGAGCACCGAAGACCACAAATGTGGGGATAATGATGAATGCAAATCAAAATGTAAAAAAGACTAAACATACAAAAGGCTGTCTGAGGGCAGCCTTTTTTTTGATACCTATATGAACAACAAAGAATGGTTTGCAGAATGGTTTGATTCGCCATATTACCATGTGCTGTATAAAGATAGAAACCATGAAGAAGCTGCTGGTTTTATTAGCAAACTCATGGCTTATTTGTCACTTGAAAGCCAAGTGCAAATTCTAGATTTGGCATGTGGAAAAGGCCGTCATTCAGTGCATTTGAACCAATTGGGTTATCATGTAAAAGGAGTTGATTTATCTGTTCAAAGTATTGCTTATGCAAAGCAATTTGAAAATGAAAGGCTTCAATTTGAAGTCAAAGACTTAAGAAATTTAGGCTTTGAGCAAAATTTTGACATAGCACTCAATCTGTTTACGAGTTTTGGTTATTTTGATTCCATAGCAGTCAATATTGAAGTACTCAAAGGCATCCATCAATCTCTCCAACCAAAAGGGAAATTAGTGATTGATTTTTTCAATGCCAAAAAAGTAGTTGAACAACTCAATCCTCATGAACTCAAAACCATAGACGGAATTGAATTTCAGCTAAGAAAAAAAGTTGAAAACCAATCCATCATCAAAGACATCTTATTTAAAGATCAAGGTCAAACATTCCAGTATCAAGAAAAAGTACAAGCACTTTCCTTTGAAGATTTTAAAATAATGTTGGCTGCAAGTGGTTTTGAAATCATACAAACTTGGGGCGATTACCATTTAAATGGTTTTGATGAAAATAAATCTGAAAGGTTAATTATTTTAGCAGTTAAGAAACATGCTTGAACAACTCATTCAATTTGACCGTCAATTTTTTGTGTTCATTAACAACGGACTGTCCAATCCTGTTCTAGATTGGCTTTGTCCTTATATTAGAATGCAAGAAACATGGTATGTGTTTTATTTGTTGTTATTGTACCTATTGATTAAAAAATATGGCAAACAATCGCTTTGGTTCTTGGCATGCATTGCTTTGATGATTTTCTGTTCAGACCAATTCAGCGCTAATTTAGTCAAGCAAACTTTTCAAAGAATCAGACCTTGTTCAGCTCCTGAATTGCAAGGAACAGTCAGGCATTTGATAGAAAGTTGCAGGGGGTACAGTTTTATTTCTGCTCATGCGTGCAATCATTTTGCCATTGCAGTGTTTTTTGCAAAAGTGATGCAATTCAAGAAATTTTATTCAAATTTATTGCTGTTATGGGCGAGTTCAATTGCATTCTCTCAAGTATATGTTGGTGTACATTATCCAGCAGATGTAATTGTTGGTGCATTGTTTGGTGTTTTATTTGGTTTGGCATTTAGTAGTTACATCCTTAAATACAGTAATAAATGGGAATCAGCTTAATCATATTAATGTTAGGCCCTATACTTGGCGGAATGATTGCTTTTTATAGCACACTCATGTATGAAAGGCAACTGAAATTATTTCTATCATTTGCAGGTGCTTATTTACTATCTGTCACGTTAACACAACTTATTCCAGAGGCTTTTCAGAGTTTCGATACCAACAAAGGGCTTTTTGTTTTATTGGGTTTTGTGTTTCAAGTTTTTTTAGAGAGGTTTTCAGAAGGGGTAGAACATGGTCACCTTCACCTCAATAAACACCTTAAGAATAAAGTAATACCAACTGGTATTTTAATCAGTATGGGCTTTCATTCTTATACTGAAGGAATTCCTCTTGGTGCTTTCAATCCTTCTGAAACTGCAGGATGGGCTTTAATTATTGGTATTTTCTTGCACGAAATTCCAGCTACATTTACCATGGTGACCTTGTTAAAAGGTATCAAAATAAGCCCAAGGGCAATTTTAGTAAGTCTTGCTTTGTATGCTTGTATGTCTCCACTTGGCGCAATTAGTAGTGGTTTTATCTACGAACATGTTCCAAGTGTAGTTTTTGATTATTTATTGGCGTTTGTGATTGGAACATTCTTACATATTTCAACAACTATTTTGTTTGAGAGTAGCGAAAAACATGCCTTCCCCAAGGCCAAACTATTCGCTATAATATTAGGCATTGCTACAGCTTTATTTGTTACACAGTTGATACATTTTTGGAGCATTTGACCCAAAATGAAACTCACTTGTCATTAAAAACACACGATTTGTTAATTTAATATGCAGATTTACAGGGTTTTAATTTATTTGTGTGAGTTTGGCATTAAATTTCATATTTAACCAATTGTTACTTGAACAGTAAAATTGACTAACTGGAAATGGAGTGGATATTTTCAGTTTAATTTAATCAGTTCATCTTTCAAGTATTCATACATTTGAAAAAATAGCAATACCTTAAAAATGAAAACCTTATATACATTCATTTGCCTAGTCTTTCTCTCTGTTTCATTGAATGCTCAAGTTGGCATTGGTACCAATACTCCTGATGCTTCTTCAATGCTAGAAGTGAGATCTACTAACAAAGGCTTTTTACCTCCAAGAGTTAGTTTAATTGCAACAGAATCGGCCAGTCCAATAACTTCACCAGCAACAGGTTTAATTGTATACAACACTGCAACCGTTGCAGATGTTGTTCCTGGAATTTACTATTGGAACGGAACACTCTGGAAAAAGCTAGATGTGGATAGCCGTTCAAGTCAGTTTATAACCTCAGGTTCTAATATATATTACACAACAGGAAATGTAGGTATTGGAACAACATCACCTGCAACAACCTTAGATGTTAACGGAAGTGCAACAATTGCAGGAAGTTTAAACGGTGGAAATTCAGCTACTTCTACTTTATCCGGATTTGTTGCAAATTTTAATACCAGAACAACCAATTATACATTAGTAGCAGCTGACAATGGTAAAATTTTAAATTTTACCAATAGTACTGCTGCAACACTGACTATACCTGCTGGTTTACCAACGGGTTTCAATTGTACAATTGTTCAAAATGGTACAGGTCAAATTACATTTGCAGCAAGCAGTACCACCATTAATAATAGAAATGCTTTTACCAAAACAGCAGGTCAATATTCAATGGTATCTATTTTACATTTAGGAAGTAATGTATTTATTACATCTGGAGAAATGAGCAACTAACATGAGAATTTGTTTTCTTGTCATTGGTTTATTTTCATGCTTAGGCACTTTTGCCCAATTGGGATTAAGTGGAGTTACAGCACCCAATAGGGCTACAAGCTATGCTTTGGAGTACTTTGTGTACAGTACACACGGAGGAAATGGTTCAATAACTGATTATCCCCTAATTGTTAGCAACAAATCAGATTTTGACAAGTTGTTCAATACCAGTTTTACTTCAACCAGATTGCATTCAGCTGGTAAAACAAATTCTATGGTGCCTTTGGATTGGAATCCGTATACCAAATTAACAGCAGCAGGAATTGCTGTACCCAATAATGGAGAATATTTTTCTTTCATGGTGAAGGGTTTGTTTACCCCACTTGAAACAGGTAATTATACCTTCTGCTTGAATGCAGACGATGCTTGTGATTTTAATTTTGATGGATCTGTAGTTATTTCTTATTACGGTGCTCATGGAATAGCCGAGAATCCAATTTCAAATAGCAATACCAATATTGCAACAGTGAGTTTGGTTGCCGGTAAATCATATCCATTTACAGTAAGGATGCAAGAAAGTGGAGTTGACGAAGGCTTACAATTGTATTGGAAAAATACCAGTACAACTGGAACTGAAAGTGGGGGCTTCAAAAAAATGTTTACACAACATGCCGATGAAGTAACCATTGATAAATTATTAGATGGTTCAAGTGATGTGTATGCCGCACCAAGTGCAGAGTACATAAAAAACAAAACAGGTACCAACACAGATGGGGTTTACTGGATCAATTTGCCCAATGTGGGTCCTACTCAAGTTTATTGTATCATGAACAGTGCCGTTGATGGAGGTGGTTGGATGATGATCATGAAAGCAACGCGTGGAACTACATTCCAGTATTCCAGTACACATTGGACAACAGTGAGCACCTTGAATCCAACTGATTTAACCCGGAACAATGCTGATGCCAAATACCATACGATGAATTATTATGCAGGTAGAGATTTATTGGCCTTGTGGCCGGATATCAACACAGTAGGAGGCAGTTTGAGTTTAACAGCATACAATTGTTGGACTTGGATGCAAAAAAATTTCAACAATGGAATTAAAATTACACCCATAAATTTTTGGGCAAATACCAGCCGTTTGTTCTTTTCTGACGCCAATAATTTTGCAGGAAAAGGAAGTATATTTAGTTCACAACCAGATGTTCGCTTTTATGGATTCAATTACATCAATAATGGCTCTGTTGGTTTGAGGTCTTATTGCAGGTGGGGATTTGGATGGAACGAAAACGGAGGGGGCCTGTACCCAAATGGAAACATGGTTTCTGATGACGTAACCGGTGGAATCGGTATTACATCAGACAGGGTAGGTTCTTATTCAGCTGGCGATAATGTTGCTTGTTGTCAAAATTTTACGGGTATCAACAGAACAGCTCGAGTAGAAGTTTACATCAGATAATATACAAACATCAGTGAAACACTACTCACATATTTTCTTGTTGTTTGTATGCACTTTGTTTAATTTATTTGAGACTAGCGCACAATTGGTTATACCCGGAATGAAAATACCTGCTGGGAATAGTTCTCAAGTACTTGACTATGATTTTTCAAACAATACATCTTATGTTGGTACAGGTACTGTTGTAAACAACTTGTACAATGCTTCAAATACTGCGAGTTTAATCAATGGACCTTCGTTTTTTTCAACGCCAGGTTATGTATATTTAGATGGAGTCAATGATTATTTACTTACTGAAAACCTCAATAGGTATTTTGGGGCAGTTGGAGTAGGACAAAAATCAAGTGTATTTAGCATTCATTTTTGGTTCAATCCAAAGTCAAACAATGGTGTAGTTTTACAAGAGATGGGTCAAACAACTCCTAATACGGGTTACCACGATTCACATATAGAAATGGTAAACGGAGTACTTAGATTTAGCGTTTATTCTTTAAACTACACAACCCAAATTGCTTCATCGGTATTAACCCTGCATAATTGGTATCATGTAGCAATGACTTATGATGGATTGACACTGAAAGCTTATTTAAATGGGAGTTTAATTGGCAGTTCTAATGTTGTTAGAATTTCACCAATAACTTCTACTGGTAATTTTTATTATGCTTTTGGTGCAGCTGATGGTACCAATTTAGGTTCTGGGGTACATGGTAAATTTTTGTTGTCTAAATTTTGTGTGTACAATACGGCTTTGAACGCAACAGATATTTTGAGTTTTTACAACCAACAAAAAAATCGTTTCCAAACCTTACCATTAATTAGCCTTGATGTTGCTAACAATAGCAGTTATCCTGGTTCCGGAACTGTTTGGAATGATATATCAGGAAATGCCAATCACCTGAGCATTGGCTCAACCACTTATACCCCAGCACAAGCTAGCAGTTCTCTTTACTTTGATGGAACAGATTACATAGACTTTGAATGTGGAGTTGGTTCATTGAATACTGTCACGATTGAAATGTGGGTGAAAACAGTTGCTACCCAAAATGGGATGTACATGGGTTGGAACCTATATGATGTCTGGACTTTAAATGGAGGCATAGGATACAATACCTCTAATGCAGATTTATATGGTATTTCATCTACACAGGTTAACAATTTAGGTATTGTTGGTAATTGGAGACACTTGGTTTTTGTGATGAACAAATCGGATTATACCCTTAATAAAATTTATGTCAACGGGGTATTACAAAATTTGTCACAGCAAGCAGCTTCACAAATAACTGCTCAAACAAATTTCAATGGTGGACTCGGCAGAATTGCATGTTGGAGAGCCAATACATCTTACATCATTAAAATGTACCTCAGCACTTTTGCTATCTATGCAAATGAGTTAACAGGCACAGCCATTCAGCAAAGATTCGCAGATACCAAATCAAGATTTGGCTTATAGCTGATTGAACAAATTTATATACACCACACGCATTTAGGCTTTTAAATGTGTATTTGATGCATTTTAAATGTTGCATGATTCACTGAATTTTGAAACATGCGTTTGAAAATGATCTTCAAATATTTATTCTTTACACTCATTTTAGTTGTATGCTTATTGGCTGGGAGCATTGTATACACTTATTTGAACTTAAATCAATTCAGGTCTCAGCTTTTAGATGCATTAAATAAACAATTGGTGACGGAGGTAGATTGTAAAGAAATTGAACTAGATTTAATCAAGCAATTTCCATTGGTAAGCATCGGTTTGAAAGACTTAAGCATCAAAGATCCTCTTGCAAATAACCAATACCTGTTAAAAGCAACTACTTTGAATATAGGGGTTGATTTTTTCAATATTGTTGCAAAGAAATATACCATAGAAAGTATACTGCTGAGCAATGGAACCATTCATATTTGTAAAGACAGTTTAGGTAAATTCAATTACCTCATTTTAAAAGAATCTCCTGATAACAAAGCAACAACTCAGTTTCAGTTCAATTTAAAAGATGTTCAAATTCAACAAGTTCAATTGAACTACTCGAGTCTTGCTGATAACCAAATTTACCAACTTGATATAGAAGATGCCAAGTTAGCTGGCGCATTCAATGAAAAGTTATTTACACTTCAGCAAGAATTAAAAGGTAAAATTGGTAAAATTTCAATCAACGGATTAGACTTAGTCAGTCAAAAACCACTTGAAACCAAACTCCAATTGAAAGTAAATAGTCAAGCTGGAACCATTGACTTGGCTTCAGCTAATATTAAAATCAGTGACATAAACTTAACCTTAAGTGGATGGCTCAAGCATTTCAATTCAAATCCTGAAATCAGTTGTAAGTTCGATGCCAAACAAACTACCATTCAAGAATTATTGAGCTTATTGCCCATACAATTGCCCCAAAGTTTTAAAACTTTAGATAGCAAAGGCAAAGTATATTTTTCTGGATTTTACTCTGGAAAATGGGATGGCAATGAACAACCACACTTGAATTTAAATTTTGGTGTTCTAAATGGTAGCTTATCTAATCAACAAAATGGAATTGCAATGAATCAAATAAATTTCAAAGGCAATTACCAGAACAAAAGCAATTTCAATCAGTTCAATAGTTTACATATTTCAAATTTTACAGCATCATTGAACAATGAACCCATTGCAGGAGATTTTGATTTCAAGTTAAGCGAACAGCCCATTGTTGTTACAAATTTAACAGGGCGGGTCAATTTGAATGATTTTCAAAAATGGGCTCAAATTCAAAGTATCAAAGAAGTGCGTGGTATGCTGAGTTTTCAAACTCATTTGAATTTGGTTAAAGAAAAAAATGAATTTGTTTGGACGCATCCGAGCAATCAAATTTCATTGCAATTGGATGCCCCCATTTTGCAGTTAAAAAATTTTAGTAAAGCATTCAAAAATGTGCAGTTGAATCTAAATGCCAATCAATCCTCATTGCTCATTCAGCAAATGAAGTTTTTAATTGGGCAAACAGATATCAGTGGAAAAGGAAGCATTGCTAATGTGTTTCAAACAGAAAAAGATTTACAAATACAATTGGTTACCAGTTCTGCAAATCTCAATGCAGAAGATTTAATGATATATACAGCCGACAAATCCGATACCAGTTCATCTAATAGAAAATTTGAGGTATTGTTAACTTGTCAAGCAGATGCTTTTCAATTTAGACAACTTCAATCAACGAATTGTTTGGCGGAACTTAAAATTGAACCAGGTAAATTGGCTGTTCAGTCACTACAAATGCAATGTTGGGATGGTGAACTGAAAACCAAAGGATTATTTAGTTTTTCTTCAAGTGGCTACAAATTTGCTGGTTTGATGTCGTTAAAAAGAGTTAAAATCAAACAATTGTTAGCAGCCTTTAACAATTTTAACCAATCGGCAATCAAGTCAACACAAATAGATGGTAGTATTGGACTGGAATCAGATTTGGAAATGAAATGGGATCCAGAATTTAATTTTGATAAACAAGCATTCAAAGCCATTGCAAAATTGAAATTCAAGGACGGACAGTTGAATCAATATGAACCGTTGTATGCATTGTCAAAATTTGTTGACATAGAGTCACTCAAAAATCTCAAGTTCAAAGAACTGGAAAATACCCTTGAAATCAAACAACAACAAGTGTCAATACCAGAAATGTACATACAATCCAATGCCATGAATTTATTGGTTTCTGGTACCCATACATTTGACAATGTGTTAGATTACAGGCTAAAAATTACGCTTTCAGATTTGCTCAATAAAAAACGAAAAGTACAAAGTAATGAGTTTGGAGAAGAAGATGAAAAACCTGGTCAAATGAATTTGTATTTAAGAATACTTGGGCCTGCAAACCGATTGAAATTTACTTATGACCACAAAGCCGTCAAGGCTAAAATAAGTCAAGAGTTGAAGAAAGAAGGCAATGAATTGAAAGAAATTTTGAAAAAGGAATTTGGTATAAAAAAAGATTCGAGTATCAAGGAAATTAAAAAATCAACAGACAAACAAGATGAATTGGAATTTGAGCAAGAATAGCATTGTACTTTATTGTTTCATTCAAAGCTTATTTTTTATGGAGCTGAATGCACAAAGTAAACAAGATTTTGAAATAGGTTTTAGTCTTGCTCCTGCAATCAATAGCAATCAGGTATCTGGTAATGATTGGACTGCATACCTAAAAAGGACTAAATCTGAAATGCAAAGTCATTTTACCATTCAAGCACATGTTTGGGTGAAAAAGAGTATCGGAAAAAAAAGTGATGTCCAATTGGGATTGGGATATGCCGATTTGGCCTTTGAGCGGTTGCAATCGAATCTGTTATTCTTGGACTCAACTTATAAAGGAATTGGTACTGGAGTCATTCCAGATAAATCTAGCGCAGACAAACGAATTACTTATACCTATCATTTCCGAAATTTACAAGTTCCAGTCATTTGGAATGCTTTAATTGGCCATACCAAAGATTATCGTTATAAATTTTATTCATCTGCAGGGCTTGTATTCAATGTGTTGATGGCCCATTCTTTAAAGGCAGAAACTGCTCAAGGTTATTTAATAGATAGCCAGTCTGAGTTTCAATTGGATTCTTCAGGCTTCACACCCAATCGCCTCAATTTAAATTTTCAAATTGGATTGAAATGCGTTTACAAATTAGACAAAGAGAAAAGTATTTTTATTCAGCCAATATTGGGCTATTTCCCATTTTCAATTACATCAGGAAATACCTCGGTAAATCCTATTCTTTTGCAAGTAAATGCGGGTATCATGATTCCTTTTGATAAGAAATGACAAGCCCTATCAACAAATTCAACATTCGAGTTTACGGAATATTAACCAATGAGCAACAAGAGGTTTTATTGGTAAAAGAAAAAATTGGTAATTTTGAATTTGTTAAATTTCCGGGTGGTGGACTAAATTTTGGTGAAGGCATAACAGAATGTTTGATCCGAGAATTCAAAGAAGAAACAGCTCAAGACATATCAATTGTAAAACATATTTACACCACCGATTTTTTTGTGAAAAGTGCATTCAAAGAAACAGATCAACTCATTTCTCTTTATTATGAAGTTGCATGTCCAAACTATCGTAAAATACCTAAAGAAAGAACAATTCATTTGGATGGTGCTCGGCCAGAGCATTTGCAGTTTATTTGGACGCCTTTAGCCAATTTGACTCCAGAAATACTGACTTTCCCAATTGACAAACATTTGGTAACACATTTTCTTAACAATTAGGTTGTCCTTAACATACACATAATATTTTATTAATGCTTAGGTGAAAGTACGGCTATTAATTGCTGCATGGAACCACTCATCAAGAAAGATGATTTTTCAAAAGCATTGAAGCTAGAAAAACTCAAGCTGAAAGTACTTTCGCCTGTTTTAATGAGATTATTGAAACTGAATAAAATCAATCAGGTTTACCAAGAAAGTATAGAAAAAAAGGGTGATTTGTTTGTAGATGGTATTTTATCAACCCTTGGTATTGCCTATGAAATAGATGCCAACGACTTTAAAAATATTCCCAATAAAGAGCCATTTATTTTGGTAGCTAACCATCCTTATGGGGGCATTGATGGTATCATTTTACTGGCAATTCTCTCTAAAATCAGACCTGATTTTAAAATGGTTGCCAATTATTTGTTAAACCAGATTGAGCCTTTAAAAGATCAAATCATTCCTGTCAATCCATTTGAAGGCAATGAAGGAAAAGGTTACAATGTATCTGGTGTAAAAAAGATGCTTGCACACTTAAAAGAAAGTCCATTAGGGATTTTCCCAGCCGGAGAAGTCAGTTCTTTGAAATTGAACAGGCTTAAAATTGCTGATAATACATGGAGCCCAATTGTTGGCAAGCTCATCTCTAAGTCAAAAGTAAAAGTGGTTCCGGTATACTTTTCAGGTCACAACAGTTTGGCATTTAACCTGATTGGTCTCTTGCATCCTAGATTAAGAACCATTCAATTGCCGTCAGAATTGTTCAATAAGACCAGTAAAATACAAGTGAAAATTGGAAAGCCAATTGCTCCAGATGAGTTAAATGGTTTGTCAGAACAAGCTTCTTTGAATTATATCAGAGCCAAAACTTATGCATTGGGCGCACAATTCAAAAAAGAAATAAAGTTTCCAAAAGCGTTTAAAGCCAAACAAAAACCAGTACTTCAGAAGCCTTTATCATTGGCTACATTGAAAACGGAAATTAAATTCCTTGAAAAAGACCATCTGCTGTTCCAACAAGAACAATTTCAAGTTTTTTTAGCAGATGCACCAAATATTCCCTCAATTTTAATGGAAATTGGCAGGCTCAGAGAAATCACTTTCAGGGCTGTAGGAGAGGGCACCAATCAACCTTTAGACTTAGACGAATTTGATGTGCATTACAAACATTTGTTCATTTGGGATCAATCAAACCAACAAATTGTGGGTGCATACCGCTTAGGTGAGGGCGATCATTTGTTCAGAAAATTTGGGGTCAAAGGATTTTATCTCCATCAATTGTTCAAAATAGACAGCGTATTTTATCCTTACCTATACCAATCTTTAGAGTTAGGTAGGTCGTTTATTTCAGAGGCTTATCAAAAAAAACCATTGCCATTACTTTTGCTTTGGAAAGGCATTCATTTGGTTATTCAAAAAAATCAGCACAGGTTTAAGTATTTAATTGGTCCTGTCAGTATCAGCAACCATTTTTCTAAATTAAGTAAAGACTTATTGGTAGCTTATATCCGACACAACCATTGGAATAAACAGCTAGGTAAGCTCATTAAACCTCGTAAAAAGTATAACTATCAAGCAAAAGTAGAAGGGAAAAAGATGTTGCTGAAAGAACACAGAAAAGACTTCAAATTGCTCGATCAGTTTATTGGGGATATAGAGAGTAAAAGGGCCTTGAAAGTACCTGTATTGTTGAAGAAATACTTGAAGTTGAATGCAAAAATTTTAGCATTCAACATAGATCCAGAGTTTAACAACTGTCTAGATGGTTTCTTATTCATACAAACAGATGACATTCCAGAAAATGCCTTAGATATGCTATCTAGGACAAAAGACAAAGAAGCAACAACCTTACATTAATTCATGTACCTATTGCCTACCCAAACATAACGTTTATTGATAAATTCAGCATTTGTAAAACTGGCATTACCCGCTTTGTTTCCGCCTGTTAAGTGAAAGTCAGAAAATGCAGCATGTGAATTGATAAAGCCTGCACCATTGAAATTAAAACTTACAGGAACAAAAATACTGTTCATTTTAGCGGTAATTTCAGACATTGTTTGAGCGTCTGTTGTATAGGCTCCACATGTCAAAGCACCTTTTTCACTCGCTAAATCATATGCCAATTGCACTGATGCTCTTGTATTTTGTGTTTTGATAATAAATACAATTGGGCCAAAACATTCTTCATGGTATGCCAAGTTATCAGCGCTCAGTTCTATCACCAAAGGGCTTGCAATTCTTGCGTCCTTGAATTCTTCGTTTACAATATTTTGTGATGTAACCAATGCTTGTGGGAATTTGCTTCCAAATTCTTGCACTCTTTTGTAAGTTGTTTCTGCCTGAATTGCACCAATGGTTCCGGGTCCAGCTTTTGGATGTTGCACCAAACCATTGAAAGCTTCTTTAAGGGTATTGACAGTTTGTTCATAAGAAACAACTCCTTCAGGAGTTTGTATACCTGTCTCTGGAATAAAAATATTTTGAGGGGCAGTACACATTTGTCCACTGTACAGTGAAGCTGAAAATGCAATATTGCCAGCAACAGCTTTTAAATCTTTTACACTATCTAATACAATTGAATTCACGCCAGCTTTCTCTGTGAAGCAAACTTTATTCAACGACTCTATATAGTTGCCAAAATGAGAATTACCTGTATAATCAATTTGTTTGATGTCTTTGTGTTCAGCTAATTCTTTGGTGATTGGTTCAGCTATTGTATCTACAGCCATTTGTACAATTGATGCATCTAATTGGTGTTCTTTGAACAGTGCCTGCAGCTCACTGATGACAATTGCTATTGGCAAAACGGCTTTTGCATGTGGTTTTACAATGACTGCGTTTCCAGTTACCAAGCTTGCAAACAATCCTGGTAATGTATTCCAAACAGGAAATGTAGAACAGCCAATTACTAAACTCAAGCCTAAAGGAATTGCATTGAAATTTTTTTCAATTGTCAAATCAAATTTCCCCATTGGTTTTACCCAGTTTACATTGGTATTGTACCTTGTTAATTCTTGGTATCCCATTGCAATGGCTTCTAGTGCTCTATCATTTGCATGTGGGCCAGATGCTTGAAAGCTCATCATATATGATTGTCCAGTTGTATGCATGGTTGCATATGCAATGTCAAAGAATCGTTTTGCAATGCGATCCAATGCAGTCATTAATAATTCAACTCGGAATTCTATGGCTACATTCGACCATTGTTTTTGTGCTATGTTTCCTTTTGCAATCAATGCTGATACTGGAAATACAGGGTACCTTACACCAATACCAACCTGTAAGAAGGGTGAAACTTCTTCTCCTATATATATAGTTGCATCTGTTATGCCGTCAAGTGCAGTATAATTATTGTTCATTGTTTGACTCAGCCAATTCTTTGCCAAGCCATCAGCTTCCTCTCCATATGCTTTAGGATTTTCTGGAAACGGGCTAAAATACTTTCTTGTTTTAAGTGATTCTAGCGCTTGATCAAGCACATTTTTATTTTTTTCTGACAAATGCATGGTGTTTTTATTTGAAACAAATGTAAGTTGAATCACATCTAGTAAGCAAATTTCCCCTATAAAAAGGGCTAATGGTTATATTTTTTCAAATTTTAGTAGTTCATTTATAGGTAATTGTATAAAGGAACAACAAAAGAGTTGTTGAAGAATATAAAAGTGGTAGCTTTGCCACCCCT
>JAIXWI010000022.1 GCA_027491355.1 Bacteroidota bacterium | reverse complement strand
TTGTCAATCGGCGCACAAAATCACCAGTACTTGTTGTGGGAAGGCCTGCAGCAACCGAATGCCAAAGCAAGTAACTGAGATACGTATTCAAAGCAATATGGATTGCTGCGTCAGACGCGCGAAGAGCAAGGACGCAGATAGATTTTAAGCCGATTGGCGGAGGTCTTGATTTTTGGGGTACCTTTTTTATCAAGAAAAAAGGGAGAATCAAACAAAAACTATCGAACGACCCTTCACAACTACTTAGAATTCCTTAAACAATCCACATCCCCTAATTCATATTGAACCCCTAAAGGGGTTCTGGTTTCCAAATTGATTATAGCTTATGAATATGCAGCTACTACGTAGCTGAGAATTGAAAATACATTTGCTGTTTTTATTGGTTACCTTTTGTATCTAGACAAAAAGGTACGGACAAAATAAAAACTCGCGGACGACCATGCAATAAAACAACTATGCGACCATTCACGAAAGTCCATTCATCCTCATACCCTTTATCAAAACCACTACTTATTAGCCATCATCAACACCAACAAACTCACCAAAACCAAACTAATGAGTAAGCTTACCATTAAAACCTTTAGTATAGGTTTTTTAGGATGCAATACATATTCAGGAATCAACTGTTTTTGAAAATAATAAGCCAATAAATTGCCGCCAATCCAATTCATGACCATGCTTAAAATGGGTACTGGTGGGTTGGGAATCATGGCAATGACAATTGTTGCAATAAAATAAACAAAAGCAAAAATACTGAGTCTATTGGCTGCTTCTTTGTTGCCTACTGCAATTAAATTGCTACGTAACAGATAAGCGCCAAATAAACTCGAGAAAAATATAGAGAACATAACAATACTGAAACTTGAGTACAAAGCAATGTTTGTATCTTGTTTTTGTTCATTGTTAAAGGTATTGTAATTTTCTTCTTGATGTTCCATGACACAAATTAAATGGGCAGTTCAATCAAATACAAAACAGACTTATTTTCTAAGGCTTTTGTACCAAGGCTTTTTATCTTTTGATGGTTGTTCGTTTGAACTTTGCGATTGTCCTGACCCGCTAGAACGTCTGTTGCCAATACTTTTGCTAGCTCCAGCACCATTGTTGTGACTTGATTTAGGCTTTGGCTTGCGGTTGTTTTGTGGTTTTGTAGTTTGGTTTCTTGCCCCTGCATTTGAAACAACTGGCGCACTATTTTTATCTTTTTCAAAAGCGGGAGTTGGCAATACAGGAATTTGAATGCCAATTACCTTTTGAATATCTTTTAAGTATGACCTTTCTTCGGTATCACAGAAAGAAATGGCATTGCCTGCGGCACCAGCTCTGCCCGATCTGCCAATGCGGTGCACATAAGATTCAGGAATATTGGGCAGTTCGAAATTAATTACATAACTCAACTCTTCAATATCAATACCACGGGCAGCTATATCGGTAGCAACCAAAACGCGGGTTTGTTTTAACTTGAAATTATTAAGTGCAGTTTGACGTGCATTTTGCGATTTATTACCATGAATGGCTTGGGCAGGAATGCCACTTTTAACAAGGTCTTTTGCAACCCTATCGGCACCATGTTTTGTTCTAGTAAAAACCAATACACGCTCTATGTCTGCATTTTTTAAAACGGTCAAAAGCAATTTTCTTTTATCAGCTTTTTCAACAAAATAAACTGCTTGTTGTATGGTAGCTGCTGTACTTGAAACAGGCGTTACTTCTACCTTCAATGGATTGCTTAAAATTTGATTGGCCAATTGTTGAATAACAGGCGGCATGGTTGCAGAGAAAAACAAAGACTGCCTTTTAGCAGGAAGTTTTGCAATTACTTTTTTGACATCATGCACAAAACCCATGTCTAGCATGCGGTCGGCTTCGTCTAATACAAAAAAATGCAATTGTTTTAAATCTATATAACCTTGGTTCATTAAGTCGAGCAAACGACCAGGTGTTGCCACCAAAATACTCACTCCTTTTTGTAAAGCTTGCACCTGTGAATGTTGGTTTACACCTCCAAAAATAACCGTATTACGAATGGAGGTATGTTTGCCATATTGGTCAATGCTTTCTCCAATTTGTATGGCCAATTCACGGGTAGGCGTTAAAATCAAACAACGAATAGGTGTTTTGTGTGAATGACTTTGCACAGGTGCAGTATGCAACAATTGTAAAATTGGTACAGAAAATGCAGCTGTTTTGCCAGTTCCTGTTTGGGCACAGGCCAATAAATCTCTTTTTGAAAGCACAATTGGAATGGCTTGTGATTGGATTGGGGTGGGATGGGTGTAACCTTCTGCTTTTATAGCCTTCAGAATGGGCTCAATGATGTTTAATTCTTCAAATAACATGTGTAGTTCTATTCAAGACCTAATGATTAAAGCGGCTCAATTCACGGTCTATTGAATACAAGTGCTGTTATGATAATTACCTCATTTATGTTTTAAACAAGCCTTATCAAGTTTCAAAGGTAGGCATTAAATTTCACATCTTGATGTTAAGACACTTTGCTTATATATTCATACGTCATAAAATCTTTGTTTGATTGCAACAATAAATCTGCAATTAAATTGTTAGTCTACTATACAGCGCTTATTTTTGAGATAATGAATTGGAAAAAAAATTGGATCATATTGGTTGTCATTGCAGCAATGGGTTCTTTGCTGTCTTTCAAATTTGCTGACAAGTATTTTGAGATTGCCAAGAATTTAGATTTGTATGCATCGGTGGTAAGAGAAATCAACAGCTATTATGTAGATGAAATAGATGCGGGTAAACTCAATAAAAAAGCCATTGATGAAATGCTGAAATCTTTAGATCCCTACACGGTTTTTATTTCAGAAGCTGAAGCAGAAGATTTTCGTTTTCAAATGACTGGACAATATGGAGGCATTGGCTCGCAGGTTGTTCAGAGAAATGATTATGTAATGATATCAGACCCCTATGAAGGCTACGCTGCACAAAAAGCCGATTTGCGTGCAGGAGATCTTATACTGGCTGTAGATGGCAAATCAGCTAAAGGCAAAACTACTTCCGAAATGAGTAAGTTACTCAAAGGGCAAGCAGGAACGGTGGTTAAATTAAGCATCAAACGTGCAAATGAAACGCTTGAAATTCCAGTTACACGTGAAGAAATTAAGCTCAAGAATGTACCCTATTATGGACTCATTAACCCAACAACAGGCTATATCAAACTCAGTTCTTTTACCAATGATGCAGGTGAAGATGTAAAAAAGGCGCTCATTGATTTGAAAACTAAAAACATTAAACAAGTTATTTTGGATGTGCGTGGCAACCCAGGAGGCTTACTCAACGAAGCCATTAACATTGTCAATTTATTTGTACCCAAAGGGCAATTGGTAGTTACAACCAAAGGTAAAACATCAGAATGGAACAAAGCTTACACAACTAGTAATCCAGCCATTGATACTGAAATACCGTTGGTTGTATTAACCAATAAAGGTTCGGCATCAGCTTCAGAAATTGTTTCAGGAACCCTTCAAGATTTAGACCGAGGCATTGTCATAGGTCAGCGTACCTTTGGAAAAGGTTTGGTTCAATCTACTAGGCCTTTGCAATACAATACCCAAATTAAAATTACCACAGCAAAATACTATACCCCAAGTGGCAGGTGCATTCAAGCGCTTGATTACTCGCATCGAAATGAAGATGGTAGTGTAGGAACAGTACCAGATTCCATTAAAAAAGCTTTCAAAACTAAAAATGGCAGAATGGTGTATGATGGTGGAGGTGTTGAACCAGATTTAGTTACTTCATTGCCACCTCTATCATTGTTTACTCAAACACTGCTGTCACAATTTGTGTTGTTTGATTTTGCAACAGAGTACCGTCAAAAACATGCAAGTTTAGGAGCCGAAGCACAGTCTTTTCAAATCAGCAATGAACTCTATGAACAGTTTAAAAATTACGTATTGGCCAAAGAATTTACATTTGTTTCTCAATCAGAACAAGCATTAGAAGAGTTCAAGAAAAAAGCAGTTGAAGAAAAGTATTTTGATGCGGTACAACCTACTTTTGAACAAATTAAAAAGCAATTGTCTCAGAACAAAGCACAAGAATTGTTGCAACACAAAACCGAAATTTCTGCACTTTTAACGGAAGAAATAGTGAGGCGTTATTATTTCCAAAATGGACGCACAGCAGCATCATTTCAGTTTGATAAAGAAATTCAAGAAGCTTTGAAGTTATTTGATAATCCGCAGCAAATACAAAGTATTTTAGCTGTTAAAAAATAAGCATGCTGGAAGTAACCGACTATTTATTGTTGTCAATTTTTGGTGCTGCTGGCGCTTTTATGGCAGGTTTTTTGGGTGTTGGCGGTGGCATCATTTACATACCTGTGCTCGATTATTTTTTACACAAGGCGGGTCTGCAAAACGAACTTTTGGTGAAGGCTATTTTGGCAAACTCTCTATTCACTATTATTTTTTCTGGCACAGTAGCATCTTACAAACAATACAAATTGGGTAATTTTTATCCGAGTCAAATTTTACAAACAGCTTTGCCAGGTATTTTGGTTGCTTTAATATTTACGTATTTCATACAAACAGGAACCTGGTATAGTAAAGCTTTGTTCAATGGTGTTTTTGCTGGCATGCTGATATTGATTGTAATAAAAATGATGGTTCCTTCTAAACATTTAGAAACCACAGCAGAAGCAGCTCCTTTAAAGTATGCGGGTGTAGGCAGTATAGCTGGCATTATTACCGCATTTTCTGGTTTGGGTGGTGGTATTGTCATGACACCATTGTTCACCGATTGGCTCAAACAACCCATAAAAAAATCCAGTGCCATTTCAAATGGGGTTATACCTCTGTTTGCCTTGAGCATTGGAATTTTCAATGTTTTTGGGGTAGACGTGCAACAAGTTATTCCTGGACAAATTGGCTTGGTTGTATTGCCAGTGGTGCTACCCATGATCATTGCTACTTTTTTATTTGCACCTATGGGTGTTGCGATTGCCCACAAATTTAATTCTAAAACCATTCGACTGGTTTTTGCCTTATTTGTATTAACTGTTTTATTGAGGCTATTGTGGCAGCAATTTGGGTAATTCAAACCCAGCGCTTATTTTTCAGCAATGAAACTGAGTATTGTTATTCCAGCATACAATGAAGCCGAATCTATAACAGAAACTTTAACGGCATTACATGCATGTCTTGTGCAGCACCAAATTGAACACGAAATTGTTGTAGTCAATGACAATTCAAAAGACAATACGCTGCAAGTTTTAGAAGAACTCAAACCAACCATTCAATCTTTAACATTTGTTACCAATACAGGTCCCAATGGCTTTGGTTATGCCATTAGAAAAGGATTGAACCATTTTTCAGGTGATTGTGTGGCCATTATGATGGCAGATTTATCCGATGACCCAGCCGATTTGGTAAAATACTACTACAAAATGCAGGAGGGTTTTGATTGTGTGTTTGGAAGCAGGTGGAGCAAAGGTGGAGCTGTTTACGATTATCCAAAGCACAAATTGTTTTTAAACAGGTTGGTCAACAACATGGTGAGGCTACTTTTTGGTATTCGTTACAACGATTGTACCAACGCATTCAAGTTATACAAAAAAGAAACCATTGAAGGCATTCAGCCTTTGTTATCGCCACATTTTAATTTGACGCTTGAAATGCCACTCAAAGCCATTGTAAGGGGTTATTCGTATGCTGTGGTGCCAAACAGTTGGCGCAACCGCAAGTTTGGCGTGAGTAAATTAAAAATTAGAGAAATGGGTTCTCGTTATTTTTTCATTTTACTGTATTGCCTCATCGAGAAATTCTTTGCCCGAGGCGATTTTAAAAAGAAGTGGGATTAATTTTCTTCAGGCTGTTGATAATTGTAAAATCCTTCAGAATTGGGTTTGATGCTTTTCAGTAAATCAACCAAAGTTGATTTTAATTCTTCAATGTTGATTTTTTTGTGAGCAGATACAAATACAACCGGATAGTTCTCTTTGGCCATCCATGAGTTTTTTAATTGTTTGATATAGTCTTCTTTTCCTGAAACTGTTTCTTCATTCAATACAAAAGGAGCTTGTAATGCATCTATTTTGTTAAAAACCAATAAGATGGTTTTGTCTCTTGCGCCAATTTCTTTGAGGGTTTGGTGTACCACGTGAATTTGGTCTTCAAAACCTGCATGACTGATATCTACTACGTGTAATAACAAATCAGCTTCGCGAATTTCATCCAATGTAGATTTAAAACATTCTACCAACTGGTGGGGCAATTTTCTAATAAATCCAACGGTATCTGTGAGTAAAAAACTTTGTTCAGGCCATACAACTTTTCTGACTGTAGAATCTAGAGTGGCAAACAATTTATTTTCAGCAAATACTTCACTTTTGCTGAGTAAGTTCATGAGTGTAGATTTACCTACATTGGTATAGCCAACCAATGCAACCCTTGCTTTGTTGTCTCTGTTGCGTCTTTGTGTATAGGCTTGTTTGTCAATGATGGCTAAGCGTTCTTTGAGCTTGTCAATTTTAGTGCGCAATGCCCTTCGGTCTGTTTCAATTTCTGTTTCACCCGGACCTTTCATTCCAATACCACCTTTTTGTTTACTCAAGTGTGTCCACATGCGTGTTAACCTTGGTAGTAAATATTGAGCTTGCGCTAGTTCAACCTGAAACTTGGCCTGAGCCGTGCGTGCTCTTGAAGCAAATATGTCTAAGATTAAATTGCTACGGTCAAGAATTTTTACCTGTAATGCTGCTTCTAAATTTCTTATTTGAGACGGGCTCAGCTCGTCATCAAAAATGACAATGTCAATTTCAAAGGCTACCACATAATCTTTAATTTCTGCAAGCTTACCTTCGCCAATGTAAGTTTTGGGGTGCCTATTCGGCAAGCGTTGTAAGAACCTGTTTTTTACAACCGCACCAGCAGTAAGTGCCAAAAATGCCAATTCATCCAAATACTCTTCGGCTTGTTCTAATCTTTGTTGTTGCGTAATGACACCAACCAAAACGGCAGTTTCATGCGCTTTCTGTGTTTCAAATATTTTTTGCCTTGCCATTAAAAAATGATTCAAACAAGCTGTTGCTTGCTTATTTTCGTTTAAGTGTTCAACTTGCAAAGTAATGTCAAAATTTAAGCTTTTGTGTTTTCTTTTTCTGTTGCTGCCAATTCAACAATGGGCGCAGCAAATAGATATGGGTAATCCGCAAAAAATAAAAAGTAAAACGTATTATTCTCAGGTTATTGGCGAACAAGGTGGTAATGTTTTTTTACTGCGTTGTAAAAACCAATTGTTCAATTCGGATTTAACCATTGAAAAATACAAAAGTAATTTAGCACTAGAATTTTCAGTTCCATTGCCATTGCCTGTTAATGGCTTGGTTGAACGCGTTTTGTTGTTTGATGAACAATTGTTAGTGTTTATTGCCGCTAAAAATGAAAGCACACAAGCCATTGATTTATTGGTTCAACGCCTCGATTTTAATTTCAAAACCATTCAAACACCCCGTATTCTTTGCAGTATACCTGAGTCTAAATTTTTACCTAAGCGCACCATACAAATCAAGCCCAATGCTAACAAAAGTTTGTTTACAGTTATGCTCATGAGTTTGGG
This sequence comes from Bacteroidota bacterium, assembly GCA_027491355.1. Classification (GTDB taxonomy): domain Bacteria; phylum Bacteroidota; class Bacteroidia; order UKL13-3; family UKL13-3; genus CAISCU01. Next base: position 96,088 of record JAIXWI010000022.1, on the reverse strand, counting down.
TCAATCAGAACAAGCGGTTTTACATTTTTACCAATACGATGTGCAATTGAACCAAAAATTTGGTAAACAATTTTTATTGTCAGATTCAGAACCCAATGTTTTTATTTCTGCCTTTGATGTTTCTAACAATGGTGAAACCTTTGCACTAGTAGATTACCCTGATGCCCAGAAAACAGCCAAGGAAAGAAAATATTTTTTGTATGGATATTTCCCTGCTTCAGACAAAATTTTAGAATTCAGTATTCAAGGCAAAGACAGTTTTGTTATTGAAGACTTGGGCATTTGTTTGAACAATTTCAAGCAAACCATTGCAGTTACTGGTTTATGTGCCCCTTCATCCAATGCAGGTGTTACAGGCTATTTTTTCAGATCTTATGCTTTGTCAAATGGACAATTGCTCCAATCTTACAGTGCTCAGTTTGAAGATAAGTTTCTCAAACAAGTTGCTGCAACACGCATAGAACGTTTGAATGCTGACCTGAACGATTTTTACATTCGAAAAGTTTTACCTAGAAGCGATGGTGGCTGTATTTTATTGACTGAAAAATATTACCAAACCAGGCAAAACTATACCTATTATGTAAATAATTATCCTCAAACCAGTTCTAGAATCATTTATAATTTTGACGAAATTGGTATCATCAACATCCAAGCAGATGGTAGTTTACAATTTGCGGAACTTATCAAAAAACACCAGAGTGCTTCAACAGATGCTGGTTATTTGTTGTCTTTTTTGCCCATTGTAACTCCCGATCAAATTTATTTATTACTCAATGATGAAGGTGCAGATAAAACTGAACTTACTCTCCATAGTATCAGTTATGAAGGGCGTTTCGACCAGCATATTTTACTAAAAAACTCCAATTCTAATTGTTCAATCATCCCCTCAGAATACAAACAAATTGCTTCCAATACTGCAATTATTTGCGCAATTCGAGATAAGCGATTTACTTTGATGAGAATAACCTTTTAAGCATTGCTCAGTATATTCAGAATAAATAGCGTTTTTGCCTTTGTTGGGGTATTACTTTTTACCTTGTTGTTAAGGCTATCACCTTTTTTTTACCCAATAGCGAGTACGGCTATACCCAATACCCCACTCGCACAGTATTTTTTTTACTGGTTTGATATTTCTAATCAATTCAATTTTTCGCAATACTTTTTTTCGTCTTTATTGGTGTTCTTACAGGCTTTATTGGTTCATTACATTGCATCAACACATACGGTTTTGTACAAAACAACACCCATGGCAGCCTTGTTTTTTGTAATCATCAATAGCATTTACCCAGAACAATTGTTTTTAACACCACAACTCATCTCCAATTCATTTTTGTTATTGATGTTGTTTAGGTTGTTTTACCTGTATGAATCAGAAAGTCCACTTATGTTGGTTTTTGATGCAGGTTTGTTTTTGGGCTTTGGACTGCAGTTTACCTATGATGTTTGGATATACCTTCCTTATATCATAATCAGTATCATAACACTAACTTCATTCAGTTTAAGGTATATTTTTATTGCCATCATTGGCTTGTTGCTTCCAGCTTATTTTGTAGGCATTCTGTTTTATTTAACCGATCAATTTGGTTCTTTTTTACAATCGTTTCAGTACAGTATCCAAAAAAATTATTTCAACCCCATTCATTTAAATACCAAACAAATATTGCCCTTTTTCTTCATGTTGATTCCTTTGGTTCAATCCTTATTTAATTTACAAGGGAATTATTTTAGAAATAAAGTAAAAACTAGGAGGGTGCAATTGAGTATTGCCATTTTGCTGTTGTTTGGATTGGTTTCTTTGGTAGTAGAAAACGAAGGTTTTAAGTACGGTTTGCCCTTTTTAGCTACACCATTGTGTTTGCTATTGGCAAATTATTTTAACAGCGACAAACGTTATTGGTTCAAAGAATTACTGTTTTGGGGTATATTGGGCGCTATTGCCGTGGTTCAACTGGGCTTTATATAATGTTTTATTTGCTATCTAAAATACTCTATGCAATGGTTGCGCCAGTAAGCTTAGTGGTGTTGTTTTTTCTATTTTATTTTATCAGTTCTCAAAAAAAGTACTTGTACGTAGCTTTTGTTTTAACTGTATTTTTTTCCAATCCGTTTATTGCACAAAAGGTGATGGGTTGGTATGAAACAGCACCTGTTGCCATACCCTCCAATCAACATTACGATGCCATTATTTTATTGGGGGGCTTTACCACTACTGTTGAAATAGACGGAAAAACAAGACCTGTATACAGCGACGGAAACGACCGCATGATGCAGGCCATTGACTTGTTTACTGATGGGGTATCCAATTGTCTTATTTACTCAGCAGGAAGAGACAGTGTATTTAATAAGTATTTACCGGAATCAATTCTTGGAAAAAAATATTTGGTAAAATCTGGTATTCCTGATTCTTGTATTTGGATTGAATCCAGCTCTATCAATACTTACGAAAATGCCAAATTTACCAGGGCATTGCTTGAACAACGCATGCCCAATTGGCAAAAGAAAAAGTTTTTACTTTTGAGTTCAGGGTTTCATTTGCCAAGAGCAGTAGCTTGTTTTAAAAAGCAAGGTATACAGGTTGATCCGTATGCCACGGATTTACGCTCCATTCAAAGTAAGTTTACGCTATTAAATACCCTCATGCCTACCTATGGTGGATTCGAAATTTGGACTTTCCTGCTCAAAGAATGGATTGGACAGGCCGTATATCGCCTAAAAGGGTATTGCTAATAGCATTCAATTGTAAACAAGCTGTCATACCTTTCAATTATCTAAATGTTTCGCAATGTTTGTTTAACTTGCGGGCTCTCATTCAATGGAGTTACTCAAAGACATAGTAGAAATTGGATTTCTGTTCTTCCTCATCAAGGGGTTGTTATGGATTGTGCTCTTTTTATTGGTATATTTTGGCTTGATGAACAAAGAAAAAATGCGTTCTATTCAAGCAAAATTGAGGTTTAGAAGAAAAAAATCCGACCAATAAAAGGGGAGTTTCTACCAAAAGCATAAAAAATTAGCATCAATTTCAATTGAATTCCAATTGTTTCTATTAATTTCGCCCGCCCAAACAGCTAAAAATTATACAAAATGAGCAACATTACTTTTACAATGATCAAACCGGATGCGGTTGCAAATGGTCATACCGGAAAAATCATCGACCAAATTATTCAATCAGGTTTTAAAATTGTAGCAATGAAATACATTCATTTGAGCAATGACATGGCTGGTGCATTTTATGCAGTGCACAAAGAGCGTTCATTCTTCAACGAATTGGTAGGTTTCATGACAAGCGGTCCTATTGTGGCTGCAGTGCTTGAAAAAGACAACGCAGTAGTTGATTTTAGAAAATTAATCGGAGCAACAGATCCTTCAAAAGCTGATGCAGGTACTATCCGTAATTTATATGCAAAATCAATTGATGCCAATGCCATTCACGGTTCAGATAGCGATGAAAACGCTGCTATTGAAGCAAGTTTCTTCTTCTCAGCATTCGAAAGATTCTAATTCATACTTTTAAGTTTAATGAAAAGGTTGAAGCAGGTCACTGTTTCAACCTTTTTTGTTGATAGCTTTTGGTTTTGATTCTGTTTATTTGAATACAATTCATGTCACATTTAGCATCATTGTTTGTATCACTTAGTTCAGCGCAAGAAGCCCATAAAAAGCAGTTAATGGATATTTTGCAAAACTACTTACCAGCTATGGCAGTAGAAAGGTGTGCAGAATTGATCATGCACCATCAATTACACTTGCATATAGAAGTAGCCCGCAAAGGCAGGTACGGAGATTATGCACCACATTCTGGACATGGAAACCGCATTTCTATCAATTATAACTTGAGTCCATTTGAATTTTTACTCACTTTTGTTCATGAGTTAGCACACCATACCGCTTATGTAAAGTATGGGGCATTGCACGAGCCACATGGTGCTCAATGGAAAGCTGAATTTGTATTGAACATGAAGCCATTTTTGGCCATAGATTTATTTCCTTACGACCTCAGAGCTGCTTTACAAAAGCACATGCTCAAACCTAAATTTTCGCATGCAGCAGACATAGCCTTACTAAAAGTACTCAAAAAATATGATGCCCAAAAACAGCACCAATTGCATGTGAATGAGTTGGAAAATGGCACCTTATTTACTATCCCTTCTCACCCAACCGTTTGGATGAAAAAAATTAAAAACTTAAGAACCTATGCATTGTGTGAAGATCCAATGACCCTTGCTCAATACAAAGTACATTTGATGGCTCAGGTAAAAGAAGCAAAGCCAGACAATTAAAGCCTTTCAAGCATTTTATCGTGCATTTGCACGAGGGTTTGTTCTAAATTATAGGTCCAATCCCAGTTAGGATAATGCAATTTAAATTTATTGACATCACTGATATACCAAATATGATCGCCTATTCTGTTGGTTTCAGCGTAGGTGTAATTCATTTTATTGCCTGAAATTTTTTCGCACCAATCAATGGCTTCCAGCATACTGCAATTGGCATGTCTGCCTCCGCCTGCATTGTATACTTCTCCTGGTTTAGGTGCTTGGTAAAAATGCCAAAACATATTCACCAAATCATACGAATGGATATTGTCTCGTACTTGTTTTCCTTTGTAACCAAAAATGGTATAATGGTTTTGGGTAATGGCACATTTCATGAGGTAAGCCAAAAAACCGTGTAATTGCGCTCCGCTGTGGTTTGGTCCTGTTAAACAGCCTCCTCTAAAAACAGCGGTTTTCATGCCAAAATATTTGCCATACTCTTGCACCATAATATCTGCTGCTACTTTGCTTGCACCAAAAACAGAATGTTTGGTTTGGTCAATGCTCATGAGTTCATCAATGCCGTGCTTGTAATAGGCATGATTTGTATCTATTTCCCACCTTTTTTCTAACTCTACCAAAGGCAAATAGTTGGGCGTATCACCGTAAACTTTATTGGTTGAGGTAAAGATAAACACAGCTTGTTCAGCATAAATTCTGGTCAGCTCCAAAAGGTTCAAGGTACCTGTTGCATTCACACCAAAATCAGTCAAAGGTTCTTTTGCTGCCCAGTCGTGGCTTGGCTGTGCTGCTGTGTGTACAATTAATTTAATATCGGCGCCGTAAGTTTTGAAAACAGGCTCCAATTCTGTGTATGATCTAATGTCTATGTTTTCTGGTTTGAAGTTTTGAAACTTTTCAGCCAAGCGGTTTTTGTTCCAATCGGTTGAACTTTCGTTGCCAAAAAAGTAAGAGCGCAGGTTGTTGTCAATGCCAATGACCAAATCAAATTTATCTGCAAAAAATTCTACAGCCTCTCCGCCAATTAGGCCACTGCTTCCTGTTACCAATGCAATATTCATGTTTGCTATAACTATGTTATGATAAAATCTGTTTCAATTGATGTTCGTTTGCTTTCATCCAATTAAAGGTGTCTTGCAAAAGTGTTTCGATTTGCTTTTTAGGTTTCCATCCATTGATTGCATTTATTTTGCTGCAATCGCTGGTATAAATTCGAATATCTGCAACCCTGTTTTCAGTTACAGGATGCACCTTGATGGTATTGCCTGTAATTGCCTGACAGTAATCGGTTAACTCCATTAAACTAAAGCTTACTTCATTGCCTCCGCCTACATTGAAGATTTGGCCATTGTACAAATCAGGGAAAGCAATTTGATGTGCAACCAGTTCGCACAAATCATCAATGTGTAGGACATCTCTCATTTGTTTGCCTGTACCTCCATAGCCAATATAACTCAGTTCTGATTTGTAAAAATGTCTGGCTAACCACAATACCAAAACCCCTTGGTCAACCTTGCCCATTTGCCAAGGACCGCTTAAAACCCCACAGCGGTTAATGACAGTTTTGATGCCTCTTAGTGCTTGGTATTCAGTAATTAAATATTCGGATGCCAATTTGGTGGCTCCATAAAAAGACCTGCTGCCTTCTAGTGTAAATTGTTCGCTGATACCCTTAGAGCTGATGCCTGGTAATTGCTGATCATCGGTCCAAACAAAACGGCTTTTCTCTTCTTTAAATGCTGCAGTTTCCATGGGTTGAATAGGGTAAATCCTACTGGTCGACAAAAATACAAATTGGGCCTTGAAGCGGTCAGCAATTTCTAAGCAATTGACCGTGCCCATTAAGTTGCTATTGATCAATGGGTAAATTGGAGAGTTGATTCCCGACAAAACCGATGGGTCTGCAGAGGCATCAATGACAACATCTAAATGCTCAAATCCCGAGAAGTCTTCTGTGTTTCTGCAATCGCCATGCATAAACACTACACCAGCTTCCTTGAGTCTAGACAAATTGAGTTCAGACCCCCTTCTTTTTAAATTGTCAAATGCAATGACATGGTAAGTAGGGTACAATTTTTTTAAATAAATGCACAAATTGGATCCTACAAATCCTGCTCCACCAGTTATTAAAATTTGCTTTGACATGTAGCTGTTTAAAAGTGTGCAATTTTAAGTTAAAATAGCCAAAGAACCTATTCAGTTGACAATTAAGGCTGAGGTACATTTTCGTTGAATAAACTTTTGAATTTTTCTGGATTGGTTCGGAAACCATTTTCGTACATGTTTCCTCTTAATTCACAGCCAGGAACCATGTAATAAGTACAAGGAAATTGATCCCAGCAGGTGCTGTTTTGTTTGGTTACAAAGGCTTTTTCTAAGCCCATTTGGTATGAGGTTAATATTGTTTTTGGGTATGCATCTGGTTTGAACCAAGCAGGTGTACCAAAGTTATGTGAACTGCTTTTTAAAATGGCCAAAACCAAAGCCAATCCGAGCATCGTATAAGTAGCTTGTTTTGGAAACGTTATTTTGGAAAAGCCACCAATGGCCATACCAATCAAAAGCCAAAAATAGCCAAATGCATAACGGATATGCGGTCCGTTGCTCAAACAAAAAAACAATCCCAATAAACCAAAAATAAATAAAATACCTTTAGCTCTTTGTTTGTAGGTGTTGGGTTGAAACAACATAAACAACACTGAAAGCAATACGGTTAACATCACTCCTTTATTGATTATATCATGTTGGTTAAACCATTTTGGGAGCCATTCCAACAAGCCCAATTGTGCTGTTTCTTCAATGGGAGCCCCAGGAATTTTGCCCCATTGTAAAATGCTATAACGTTCAAACTCTAAGACACTTGCAGGTACTTTCCAATCTACATTGAACAAGTCTACTTGGCTTACTGGATATGCCAACCAACCTGATACTACTACATTGCCAATTAACCAAGGTAACAAATAAATCATTCCAATGCTTATTGTAATGCCCAATGTTTTGGTATTGAATTGCATGAACAAAGTAGCTATAACCAATACAAATAATGGCAATGCATTTAATTTGATACTGATGGCAAAACAAACCAAAATTGCTAAATGTAGGGTTCCTTTTTTAGTTCTGGCTTGTTGTTTGTTTTTTATAAATTCCAATGCAGCAATCATTACTAACAAGCTAATTGGAAAGTCTGGGCTGATACTTCCAGCAAAAGCTGTTTTAAAGCTAAAAATTGTAAACAAGCCTAAACCCAACCAAATTCCCCTTTCTAAAGATTGGGTTTCAACCAAATTGGTCAGTACCCATTTGACTGTAACAATGGCCAATAATGAATTCAAACAATACAAACTGACAGCGTTACCAATACCAAAACCAAACAATGCTTGCAAATTAAACCACCAATTGTTGTTGGACAAAGGCCTGTTAAAGTTTCCTATACCCAACAAGTTAGGGAATTGCTCTGCCCATTTTACTGCTTGCAAATGGTAATCGGCAATGTCTCCAAATCCTGAACGGCCAATGAGTGCAATGCCTCCAATAAAAAACAAAACCAGGGTTTGCCAATTTAAAAGCCATTTTTTAAAAAGATTCCACTGTTCTGGATACAATGCATACTGACCAATAGCAATGACCATAACTGCACTTTGAAGGCGTTTGTCAATAGGTAAAAAGAAATGTACCAATGCCGTAATCCAAGCTAAAAGTGCCAATCCATACAAAATGCTTTTTTCTACCGAGGTGTTGTCGTGCTTTTCGCCTATAAACAAAGCCATTCCAACTTGTAGAATTGAACCCCACTGAAAAGCAACCCAAGTGCCAATAAAAAGCAATAACAAAGCAATAAACATACACAAGTATAATCAGATTTCAGCGTTATTCATTGCACAACCAAGCATTTGAAATGAATGCATGGCGCAAGCACTTTCATGGCCATTGCAATGAAAATATTCAGGTTTTTTTAAAAATCCCTCCTAAATTTAATGCATATTTGCAAGGTTATGAGCGTAAGACAGGAAAAATTTGCAGGATTGATTCAGCAGCATATTGCTGAAATTCTCCAAAGGAACAAAGCATGGGTCAACAATCAATTTGTAACCATTAGCAAGGTTCAGGTATCGCCTGATTTGGGCTATGCTAAAATTTACCTCAGTTTGTTTACAGCTCCAAATAAACAATTGTTGTTGGATACTGTAAAGTTTCATAGCCGTGAAATTAGAAAACAATTAGCAGGTAAAATTAAAAACCAAGCTAGAATTGTTCCGGAGCTTGAGTTTTTTGTTGATGATAGCCTCGATTATGTATTTCACATGGAAGAAGTTTTCAAGAAAATCAATTCACAAGACCAATCAGACAACAAGGAATAAGAATAAGACATGAATTACGATCCAATCAAAAAAGACTTAGGCAATGTTTTTAATAAGCAACCTTTTTTAAGAAAGCTATTTTATAAACTTCTTGATTTATTGTTATTGCGAACTTGGCATGTTCACCGCGAACTTCGTCAATGGACAGCCAATCAAACCAGTGCTAGGGTATTAGATGCTGGTTCAGGTTTTGGACAATACAGTTTTTATTTGGCTCGGAAAAATCCTGGGTTTACAATAGATGCAGTTGATGTGAAAGAAGACCAAATTGCAGATTGTAATGCTTTTTTCAAACAAGTTCAATTGAACAATGTCTCTTTTCAAATAGGAGATTTAACAAAACCTATTGCTGAAAACAAATACGATTTGGTTGTTTGTGTGGATGTGATGGAACACATTTTAGAGGATGTAACTGTTTTCAAAAATTTTCACCAGGCAATGAAACCAGCTGCCATGTTGTTGATATCAACTCCAAGCGACCAAGGTGGGAGTGACGTACATGAAGAAACAGGAGAAAGTTTTATTGGTGAGCACGTAAGAGATGGCTACAATGTTGCTGAAATGGCTGACAAATTAAAAGCGGCAGGTTTCAATAAAATGGAAATATTATACAGCTATGGAGCTCCCGGTAAAATTGCTTGGAAGCTGAGCATGAAATACCCAATGTTATTGCTCAATAGCAGCAAATTGTTTTTTGTACTCATTCCATTTTACTATTTGCTCACTTACCCAATTAGCTTTGTTTTAAACTATTTAGATACTTATACCAAACACAGCACAGGTACTGGCTTGATTGTGAAAGCCTGGAAGTAAATCAATGATATGAGGCTCTCTTTTTCCATTGCATGGCGTTATTTTATATCCAGGAAAAGGAGTGGGCAAATGAATGCTGTAAGCCTTATTTCGTGGATTGCATTATTGGGTTATTTAGTTGGAGCTGCAGCTCTAGTAATTGTACTTTCAGTATTCAATGGATTTGGCGAATTATTTGGCTCATTGTATGCCAATTTTGATGCTGATTTAAAAGTAGTTCCTGCAAGTGGTAAATATTTTCAAGCCGAAACCATCCCATTCCAGACTGTTCAGCAAATTGAGGGGATCCATTCAGCTCATTTTGTTATTGAAGAAAATGCATTGTTCAGGTACGGCAGTAAACAATCCATTGGAGCCATTCGTGCCATTGACAATCATTATTTAAAAGATGCCAGTTTAGATACCAATATTGTCAGAGGGGATGCCTTGGTTCAAATTGGAGACAGTAATTTTGCAATTGCGGGTATTGGTCTTTCTTATCAATTGGGTATTGATCCAGCAGATCCATTTCAATTATTAGGGGTATTTTTACCTAGAAAAGGAACGGTAAATTTATACAATCCAAGCAGTGCTTTTGCAGAGTCATATCTTCAAGTTGCAGGAATTTTTTCTGTTCAAGATGAAGTAGATGCAAAGTATGTTTTATTACCACTCAAAATGGTACAAGAGCAAATGGGTTTAACAGATGGTTTTACAGCCTATGAAGTTAGGGTTCATCCCGGTCAAGACATAGCAGCTATTAAATTACAAATTGAATCGTTATTAGGTAGTTCATTTGAAGTCAAAGACAGGTATGAACAAAGGGCAAGTTTTTACCAAATTATGCAGTCTGAAAAAACCATTTCTTATTTTATATTGGTTTTTATTTTGTTCATTGCGGCCTTTAATACCATTGGTACTTTATACATGATGGTATTGGAAAAAAACAAGGATTTAAGGGTACTCAACGCACTTGGTATGAGAAAAATAGAAGCCTTTTCAGTGTTTTTTTATGAAAGTATTTTATTGGCTTTTGTAGGTGGTTTTACTGGTATTGTCATAGGAGCGTTGGTTGTGTTAGCTCAACAAGAATTTGAGTGGATTACTTTGCATGAATCAGCAAACTTTATGCTACATGCTTATCCTGTAAAGTTATTGTTTTCTGATATGTTGAAAGTGTTTTTTACTTTGTTGGTTTTAGGAGCTGTAGCGGGTGTATATCCTGCTTTCTCAGCATACCGACAAATGAACAAGACGCCACGTCTGACAGAGCATTAAAGAAAGGGTTCATTGAACTCGCTCAATCTCATTTTAATTTTTAGAATGAATTTGTTCAAAATTGTTTTGATCGTTTTCATGCTTCGGTTTAGCTTTAATAACGCAACACTAAATAAAATGTTTCTTAGCACAAGTCGTTTTTGAAGCTTTGTACAATGTCATTTGTTTTTATAAATGAAAATGCCTATAAACACTGGTAATTCAAACGAATTAAAAAATTATTAGAATTTGTTTTATTACTTTTTATAAGCTCGAATTTCCAGTTTAAATTTTCTTTTTAAGGATATCCTTTTATGTGTTCTATTTCCCATCACACACTTTCAATTGTTTTCGATTGAATGTCTTTTTTGTATGTATTTGAAATGTGCTTCCGAAGGAAGCTGGTGTATTGAAGATACGCTTCCTTCGGAAGCTAATTTGCTAAGAAGATATTATTCAATGACGCTTCCTTTGGAAGCTATTGTATTGAAGATACGCTTCCTTCGGAAGCTAATGTGGGGAAGAAAATATTGTTGAATGACGCTTCCTTTGGAAGCTAATGTGGGGAGGGTGCGCTTCCTTCGGAAGCTAATGTGGGGAAGATACGCTTCCTTCGGAAGCTATTGTATTGAAGATACGCTTCCTTCGGAAGCTAATTTGCTAAGAAGATATTATTCAATGACGCTTCCTTCGGAAGCTGGATTTGAGGAAGTGGCGGGGTTAGCTCCCTTTGGTCGCTGATCCAGTAGGGGAGGCTTCAAAGCATTCAAAAGCTCAGATGCTTTGCATCTTTGACTTTTTTGTTTGACAAAACTTTCAAAAGCGAGCTTTTGGCGTTTGTCAAACAAAAAAGCCAGCCTATCGGCTAGCTTTTAAATGCTTTGGCGGAGAAGGCGGGATTCGAACCCGCGATACAGTTTCCCGTATACACACTTTCCAGGCGTGCTCTTTCGACCACTCAGACACTTCTCCTATTTAAGACAAAAATAGGTTTATTTGGTTGTATCTAAAACTGGGTGGATGATCTTTTTAATGTGCTTCCAGCCAATTTACTCCAGTTCCAGCTTCAACTACAATAGGAATTCCAATAGGCATGGCATTTTCCATTGTTTCAACTACCATTTTCTTTAATGCATCTATTTCATTGATGGGTGCATCAAAGACCAATTCGTCATGCACCTGTAAAATCATTTTTGAACCTTTGAAATCAGTTGCATGCCTTTGTAAGTTCTGGTGAATTTGAATCATGGCCATTTTAATCATATCGGCAGCACTGCCTTGTATAGGTGCATTGATGGCATTTCGTTCTGCAAATCCACGAACCGTATGATTGGCCGAATGAATGTCTCTGAGGTAACGTCTTCTTCCTAAAATGGTTTCTACATAGCCGTGTGTTTTAGCAAAAGCAATGGTTTCGTCCATATACGTTTGTATGCGAGGATAGAGTTTAAAATATTCAGCAATCAAAGCGGCTGCTTCCTTTCTAGGAATGCCTAAATTTTGACTCAAACCAAATGCCGATTGCCCGTAAATCAAACCAAAGTTAACAGCTTTAGCATTCCGTCTTTCTGCTGATGTTACATCGGCCAATGCTTTGCCATAAACCCTTGCAGCAGTTGCTTGATGAATGTCTAAACCTTGTTTAAAAGCATCAATCATATTTTCTTCTTTTGCCAATGCAGCTATGATGCGTAATTCTATTTGAGAATAATCCGCACTCAACAACAAATGTGCATCGTTTCTAGGTTCAAATGCTTTTCTAATTTCTCTCCCCCTGTCAGTTCTAATTGGAATGTTTTGCAAATTCGGGTTGTTAGAACTGAGCCTACCTGTTGCGGCAACAGCTTGGTTAAATGAGGTATGCACCCTACCAGTTTTTTCATTTACTAGAAGGGGTAAGGCATCTACATACGTAGATTTTAGTTTTTGCAATTGCCTGACATCTAATATACACTTTGCAATTTCATGTTCACTCAAACCTAAAAGTACATCTTCGCCAGTTTGGTATTGACCTGTTTTGGTTTTTTTAGCTTTAGGATCTAGTTTCAAATGCTCAAACAGTATTTCTCCCAACTGTTTTGGAGAGGCAATGTTAAATTTTACGCCAGCTAGTTCAATGATTCTATTTTCTAACAAACTAATTTCAGTAGCTAATTCTTGTGAATAGGCATTTAAAAACTTGGCATTGATTCGGATACCCTCTCTTTCCATTTCACTTAAAACGTCTACCAAAGGCAATTCAATTTCACTGAACAATTTGAGTGCATTTTTTTCTATTAGTTCAGGACCTAACTTTTGTTTTAGCTGAAAAGTTACATCAGCATCTTCAGCTGCATATTCTTTGATTTGTTCTAAAGGAACATCACGCATGTTCAATTGGTTTTTACCTTTTTTACCTATCAACGATTCTATGCTCATTGGTTCATAATTCAAGTAAATTCCACTCAAATAATCCATGCCATGCCTTAAGTCTGGCTCTATTAAATAATGAGCTAACATGGTATCAAACAATGGGCCATTTAACTTAAGGTTATAGTTTTTTAAGATGTTTAAATCGTATTTAATGTTTTGTCCAATCTTACAAATAGTGTTGGATTCAAAAACAGGTTTAAAAAGTTCAAGTATTTGGGTTGTTTTTTCTTTGTCATTGTTGAATGGAACATACCATGCTTCGTGTGCTTTCCAGGCAAATGAAAGGCCAACCAATTCTGCATTGTTGGTGTCTAAATCGGTGGTTTCAGTGTCAAAACAAATCTCGGATTGTTGTAACAGGGCTTGAGCTAAATTGTTCAATAATTCGAAGGTATCAGCAACATGGTATTGGTGTTCAGTAGTGCTTAAGTTATTTTTTGGTATGCTAGTTTCTATTGTATTGTCATTGTTTTCGTCGGCTATGCTTTCTTCAGCCGATTTTGCTGCAGGTTTGACTACAGAACCCTGGTTGAACAAATCAAAAGTAGCATTGGCATTGTTTTGAGTTTCACTTGACTGTTCTGCTGTTGGATAAACATCCGCAAATAAGCGTTTACTCAATGTTTTAAATTCAAGTTCAGTGAATAGTTTTTCTGTTGCTTCTCTGTCGGGTGGATCTATCACCAAAGACTTTTCATCAAATGCTACAGGTACATTGGTGTCGATTGTTGCCAGCATTTTCGAGAGCAATGCTTGTTCTTTATAGTTTTCTACATTCTCTTTTTGTTTACCTTTTAATTCATGACTATTGGCCAATAAACCCTCAATACTTCCGTATTTCTGCATCAATACTTTTGCAGTTTTTTCTCCAATACCAGGTATTCCTGGAATGTTATCAACCGCATCTCCCCATAAGCCTAATATATCAATGACCTGTTCTACACGCTCTATCTCCCATTTTTTTAAAATTTCAGGTATGCCTAAAATTTCAATATCATTACCCATTCTGGCAGGTTTGTATATAAAAATATGTTCCTCTACCAATTGCCCAAAATCTTTATCAGGTGTCATCATGAACACATCAAAGTCTGCTCTAGCTGCTTTCTTTGCAAGTGTTCCAATAACATCATCTGCTTCAAAACCATCCATCATCAAAACAGGAATGTTTAAGGCTTTAGTAATTGCTAAAATGTATGGCAGAGCCTTTGTAATGTCTTCTGGTTGTTCTTCACGGTGTGCTTTATAATGTTCGTATGCTTCGTGTCTGGCTGTAGGAGCTGCCGTATCAAAAGCCACACCAATATGAGTTGGCTTTTCCTTTTTGATGACATCCAAAAGGGTAGTGGTATAACCAAAAATAGCAGAGGTATTCATGCCATAACTGGTAATTCTAGGGTTCTGACTGAATGCAAAATAGGCCCTATAAACCAAGGCCATGCCATCTAATAAAAATAATTTTTTGCTACGCATACCTGCAAGATAATTGAACAAGGCTTTATTTTTGGAACTGTGGGAAAGTTCTAAACTTTTAAGGCTCTCTGAACACTATCAATTTACTCTTAAACGTAATCGTTGTTGAGATGTAAATTCGAACGAATTCATTGTCCAGGATGTATTCAAACAAAAAAGCCAGCAAGTTTTGAATCTGCTGGCTTTTGGTGGGCCCACCTGGGATCGAACCAGGCACCTACTGATTATGAGTCAGTTGCTCTAACCGAATGAGCTATAGGCCCGAATGAGTTGGCGAAAATACTGTATGCTGCTCGAATTTACAAATGCATTTTACATTTGTCAGCGATTCCGCAAAAGCTTAAATTATGCCTTCATTCCTATTCCAAATTACAAAATAACATGAACAGATACCTGTTATTGTGCTTTTTTCAATTGTTTTTGATTACCGTCAACAGTCAAAATAGAAAGCCATTACTTGTTGAAACATCAGCCTCGAAATCAATTTTTCTGGAGCAATCGTTGGTTCAACCTCAATACCAACAATACATACAACCTAATGAAAACGAACATTGTATCTTCATAGATACCAGCAAGCATTTTCAAGAATTTATTGGTATTGGGGCAGCCGTAACTGATGCAGCAGCAGAAACATTTGGATTACTAAACAAATCAACCCAACAAAAACTATTGGATGCATTTTTTGATGATCAAACGGGTTTGGGCTACAATTTACTAAGAACAACCATTCATTCCTGCGATTTTTCAAGTGAGAGTTATACTTACATCAAGGAGGGTGATACGGCACTCAAAAGTTTTTCAATTGCTCATGATTTGCAATACCGAATTCCATTGTTAAAAAGGGCATTTCAAAAAAACAGTGCCATCAAATTATTTGCCTCTCCATGGAGCCCTCCAGCTTTCATGAAAACCAATAATAGCCTTTACAATGGCGGTAAATTGTTGCCTCAATTTTATCAGAGTTGGGCCAATTACTATGTGCAATTCATTGAAGCTTATGAGAAAGCTGGCATACCTATTTGGGGCCTTACAATTCAAAATGAACCCATGGCCAAACAACGTTGGGAATCATGCATCTATACTGCTGAAGCGGAAAGAGATTTCTTAAAAAATTATTTAGGACCAACATTGAAAAAAAATCAAATGTCACAAAAAAAAGTCATTGCATGGGATCACAACAGGGACCTAATTTACCAGCGAGTACAAACTTTATTGAATGACACAGCTTGTGCACAATATATTTGGGGTATAGGTTACCATTGGTATGAAACATGGATGGGCGGTTCACAAATGCACCAAAATTTAGCCAATGTAAAAGCGTCATTCCCTAATACCCATCTTATATTTACGGAAGGTTGCAAAGAAAAATTCGATTCCTTAGAAATGAACAATTGGCAACTTGGTGTTTATTACGCAAAATCAATGATCAGAGATTTCAATGCTGGTACATGTGCATGGACAGACTGGAATATTTTTTTAAACCAAAATGGGGGGCCTAATCACAAAAAAAATTTTTGTTTTGCACCCGTTCATGTCAACACGCAAACCAATCTGATTACTTATACCAGTGCCTATTACTCTATTGGTCATTTTTCTAAATACATTAAGCCAGGTGCGCGCAGATTGTCATGTTCAGTTAGTAACAGTTTTTTAGAGGCTGTAGCTTTTAAAAACATAGATGGTGTTGTTGTTCTGGTAGTTTTAAATGATACAAATTCACCCTTGCATTATAAAACATATATAGGTAACCAGTTTGTAACAATTGACATCCAAGCCAATTCAATTCAAAGCGTTATTTTCTAATCATCCATTTTTACCAAGAGACAAATTGTTTGCTTATCATTGCATTGTTCTATTTAAATGAGCAAGGGCATAACATACAAATGGTATTATGGTATTTTAACGTTACCACTCATGGTACTTGCTTTTTTGCCATTTGGGTTGCTCTACCTATTTTCTAATTTTTTACACCTGGTTTTTTACAAACTACTGCCTTATCGTTTAAAGGTGGTATCTCAAAACCTTAAAAATGCATTTCCTCAAAAATCAGAAGAGGAACGTAAGCAAATTGCAAAAGAATTTTATTACAACTTGTTTGATGTAAGCTTAGAAACACTCAAAGCTTTAGGCATGTCTCAAAAATCAATTCGGAAAAGGGTTGTATTTAAAAACTTAGAATTGCTGCAACAATATGTAAATAATAAGCAATCTGTCATATTGGTAGGAGGACATTCTGCCAATTGGGAATGGACAGGACATGCGTTGCAGTTGGCAGGTATACCTATGGCTGTGTTATACCATCCATTGAGTAATAAATGGTTTGATTGGTTCATGTATCAAATACGTGCTAAATTTGGTATGATACCTGTTGCCATGCAAGATACCCTTAGGTACATGCTTGCAAATAAAAACCAAACTTTTTGTTATGCATTTATTGCCGACCAAACAGCATCACCTGAACAAGCCCATTGGATGCAATTTTTAAATCAAGATACAGCAGTGTTTTTAGGAACAGAGAAATTAGCAGTCAAATTTAACATGCCTGTGGTTTTTTGTGCAGTATACAGAATAAAAAGAGGGCATTACCAAATAGAATTTGAATTGGTAACTGCTGAAGCTCCGCAAACTCCAGTGTATCAAATTACCGAACTTCATACTCAATTACTCGAAAAACAAATCATTCGTCAGCCAGAGGCTTGGTTGTGGAGTCATCGCCGTTGGAAACATCAAAATCCCAATAAAAAAGCAAATGCGTAATCGATGGCTTGTCTTATTACTTACTTTTTTTAAACTTTCTGTTCATGCACAAGTAAAGGTAGATTGTATTTTTTACAATGCCCATATTTATTCATTTGAAACCATGAAAGAGGTAGCTCAAGCCATGGCTGTAAAGCAAGGTAGAATTGTAGCTTTAGGCACCAATTATCAAATAAAAAAGCAATTCAAGGCGCCGCAAACAATAGACATCAAACAAAACTACATGTATCCTTCTTGGACTGATGCTCATGGACATTTTACTGGTTTGGGTATTGTTGCAACTCAATCAAATTTAAGTCACGCAACTTCTTTACAAGAAATCATTGAAATTTGTTTAAAATCATACAAAAATCAGCAAACTGCTGCTATTAAAGGCTGGGGATGGAATCAAGAAAACTTCACTAATAAATTTATTCCAAACAACGACTTACTCAATCAACAATTCCCTAACATTCCAGTTTTTTTAAAACGCATTGACGGACATGCAGCATTGGTTAACCAAGCAGCTTTGTCATTGGCAGGGATTTCGGATACTTGCTCAGTTTTTGGCAATCTAATTGAAAAAGTAAACGGCAAACCCACTGGTATTTTATTTGATGCAGCTGCCGATACAGTTGAAAATTATCTGAGTCAATACAGCACTGCTTCACAAATTGCAGCTATGCTTAAGGCACAATCTATTTGTTTAGACTATGGCATTACTATGGTGCACGATGCTGGTATAGACCTTACAAAGTTACATTTGATTGATTCTTTACAGAATGTGGGTAAGCTCCACATGCGCATCAATGCCATGTTGTATTTAACGGATACAGCTTTTACTTTTTTAAACAACCGAGGTGCAATTTGTAAAAGCAAACTACATGTACACGGCTTTAAAATGGTAGTAGATGGTGCCTTGGGATCTAGGGGTGCATGTTTAAAACATCCTTATACAGATAAACCAAATTGGTTTGGTACATTTTTACAATCTCCTTTACAGTTTGAGCGTTGGATTCAAAAAGTAGCATTGAGCCCTTTCCAACTTAGTACACATGCAATAGGAGACTCAGCCAATGCTTTTGTGATGACTCAGTACGCTGCGGTATTAGCTGAAAAGAAACAAAGACGTTGGAGAATAGAGCATGCACAAGTATTAGATAGCAATCTGTTTCATTTTTTAAACGGAGAGAACATTTTGCCAAGTGTTCAACCCATACATGCATACAATGATAAAAATTGGGCTATTGAAAGATTGGGTTTGAATAGGTTGCAATATGCTTATGCATATGGAAGCATGCTCAAACATGCTGGTAAGATTTTAATAGGTACTGATTTCCCAATTGAATCGCCCAACCCTTTAAAAAACTATTGGGCTGCATTGGGCACATATACCAATAAAAGTTCAGCATTTGATTCTATACATTACATTCAATCTCAGCAAACTTTTTTGGGGATGACCCAATGGCCAGCTTATGCAGCCTTCTCTGAAAACGAGTTGGGTAGTTTAACTATTGGAAAGTGGGCCGATTTTAACATTTACAAAGAAAATTTACTCCAAGTTGAGGCTCCACAGTTGTCAGAATTAAAGCCAATTGCTGTTTATATTGGCGCTGTAAAAGTAAAATAAAGTATTGAAAATCAAGATAATGTAATTATATGAATAAATATGTTTGTACAATATATGTATATACATATAAATTTGCACTTGTTAAATGAAACTCGAACAAGCCATACAACAAGAAAAATTTGCGAGTGAAAGTCACAAGGCTTTTCTCAATGTTTTGTATGCAAGTAGTCTAATCAATACCATTCAGTTGCGTTTTTTTAAACAACATAGCCTTTCACCTGAACAATACAATGTTTTAAGAATTCTGAGGGGCCAGTATCCTCAGCCAGCTAAAATTGGTTTGTTACAAGAGCGCATGCTCGATAAAATGAGCAATGCATCTAGGTTGGTAGAGAAACTCAAACAAAAAGAATTATTAACCAGAACAGCATGTTGCGACGACCGCAGACAAATGGATGTTTTAATTACTAAAAAAGGTTTGGATTTGCTAAAGAAATTAGATCCGGATGTAAATCTATTCAATCAAAAAATTAAGGGCATTTCTGAAACTGATTTTAAGCATTTGAATGCAATACTCGACAAATTATGTATCGAATTAAATACTTAAACCAAATAAAATAAATTATGAAAAAGTTCATGTTGTTAGCCACATTCGCAGGTCTGGGATTATCTGTGTTGGCTGGTCCTCCAAAAAAAGTTGCAAAAGCAATTGCTGGTTCTTACACTGTAGATGCTCCTAAATCTACTTTTAAATGGAATGCTAAAAAAGTAGTAGGTGAACATTCAGGTACAGCTGGTTTTCAAGGTGGCAGTATCTCAATCAATGCAAACAAATTGGTTGGTGCTGATATCACTGTTGATATGGCCAGCATCGATTGCACAGATTTAGTTGGTGAATACCACGATAAATTGGTTGGTCATTTAAAAGCTGACGATTTCTTTGCAACAGAAAAGTTCAACACAGCAAAAATTAAAATCAAATCTGCAACTGAAATCAAAGGTGCAGCAGCAGGAAGTAATAACTACAATGTAGTTGCTGATTTAACCATCAAAGGCATCACCAAAGAGGTAACATTCCCTGCTTTTGTTGTGATCAACCCAAATCAAGTAATTGCAAATGCAGAATTAGATGTAGACCGTACAGCTTTTGAAATTAAGTATGGTTCAGCAAGCTTTTTTGAAGGTTTGGGCGATAAAGCTATTGCCAACACATTCAATGTAAAAGTTAGAATTGTAGCTAACAAATAAGAAGGGTTCTTGTTTGATACAAGTAGAAGGGGAGCAACCAATGGTTGCTCCCCTTTTTTATGCTTTTAAAAGATGATAAACTAAATCTTCAGGCCTACATACCACCGCACGCTCGTCAGTTTCTACAATGGGCCTTTCAATTAAAATGGGATGGGTGGCCAAAACCATTATCCATTCTTCTTCTGTTTTCACTTGTCCTCTGAATTGTTCTTTGTATACAGATTCATTTTTTCGAATCAATGCTTCTGCTTTGATTCCTAACTTTTTTAGTAATTCTTTGAGTTCATTCACACGAGGTTTTGTTTCCAGGTAATTGATCACTTCAAAGGGGATCTGTTCTTTTTGTAAAATCTGCAATACATTTCGGCTTTTGGTGCATCTGTTGTTGTGATAGATTTTAATCATGCTTCAAAATAAACACAATCTTGAAAAATATGCTGTATTAAATTTCAGGCTAGAACTGATAAAAATAAAGCGGGCCCGATTGCTCGGACCCGCTTAGCCTATGAAACAAATTGCGCCTCTACCCCTGGCGCAATTATCTTTAGCGTGGATGAACCGCTTAATGCGTTTTGGTGTTCATTCCAAGTTTTGCTTTCAAATTGTATGACAAAAGTAACATAATTGGAACTAAAATCAAGGTTAAAAATGTTGCAAATGATAAACCAAAAATCATTGTCCAGCTCAAAGGCCCCCAGAAGGCAACACTGTCACCCCCAAAAAAGATATGTGGGTTGAATTCCGTAAATAAGGTTACAAAGTCAATATTTAAGCCCACAGCCAATGGAATTAAACCTAAAATGGTTGCAGAGGCTGTTAAAATTACTGGTGTCATTCGGGTTTTACCCGCCTCAATAATGGCTTCTTTGTAATCCATTCCGTGACTGTGTAATATATCGGTAAATTCTACCAATAAGATACCATTTCTAACTACAATTCCTGCAAGTGCAACAATTCCAACTCCAGTCATCATGATTGAAATGTTCATTCCTGTTAATGAAAAACCTATCAAAACGCCAATGATACTAAAGATGATTTCTGAAAGAATGATGATTGGTTTAGAAATAGAATTGAACTGAGTAACTAAAATTAAAAAGATAAGTCCCAAAGAGATCAACATGGCTCTTCCTAGGAAGGTGCCTGTTTCTTTTTGTTCCTCTTGTTCTCCTGTTAAATCAATGGAAACGCCCTCAGGTAATTTGAAGTTTTGTGCTGCTTTGGTAACACTTGCTACCACTTCGTTTGGCGTAAAACCAGAAAGCACATTTGAAGAAATAGTAACAAGGCGTTTTTGGTTCTTTCTCTTAATTCCACCAAAATTATTCACATAACTTATTTTTGCCACAGAAGACAATGGAATTGAACGCAACATTCCACCCATGTTCATGTCTCTGAATGTGATTTTTAGGTTCATGATTTCATTGATATTGTTACGTTGGCTAAAACTATACCTCAAGTTAATTGGGTATTCATCATTGGCATCTTTGAATTTAGAAACTTCTTTACCAAATACAGCTGTTCTTAGCTCCATTCCAATTTGACCTGTTGAAATACCTTCTCTATTGGCCCTTTCTCTGTCAATGATTACCTCAATTTCAGGTTTGTTAGCTTGTAAATCAGATTTCAATTCTTCAACACCTGGTATAGATAGTGAATCTAGAAAGCGTTTTAACCCCTTAGAAGCAATTACCAATTCTTCAAAATCATCACCAGAAATTTCAATGTTAACAGGTTTGCCTGTTGGAGGGCCATTTTGTTCTTGTTCTACCGATATTTCTGCGCCTGGAATTCCTTTAACAGCCGCTCTAATTTTATCTAAATACAATGCAGTAGATTCGCCATTTCTATTTGCAAACTCAACAAATGCTACGGTAATTTTAGCTAGATGAGGTTGTGATGAAAAGGAGGCTTCAAAATTATTTTGTTCACCTGCACCTACCGCTACATTTGAAATCACAGATTCAACAATTTTATTAGAATCACCAATTACACCATACACTTTTTTCTCGATGATTTTTGTAATTGAATCTGTATAGTTTTGGTCGGTTCCAATCGGCAAACGGATATAGGTATACACAAAGTTTGGATCACTTTGAGGAAAAAATACTACACCGGGTTTAACAATAGCAGTTAAAACAATAGAGCCGAAAAATAAACCTATGATACCAACAATGGTCCATATGGGTCTGCTTCCTTCTAAAAACCAGGTAATTCTTTTTTTGTATGATTCTTGAAATGCTGGCCAAATCTTGTTCTGCCAATTTTCTATCCATTTGTACAAGACAAATCTGTTTAATGCGTACAATCCAAACAATAAGACGGTAAAATTACCCATTCCCCAGTTTTGGAAGCTATAAAACAGCAATGCCAATGAACCAAAGATAATGGCGGTATTTTTAAAACCTTTTTTATTTTTTCTGTTAGCTGCTTCTTCTTCATGTGTCTTCATAAAATCAACCGCAAAAACTGGGTTAATGATGTAAGCAACAACCAATGAAGCGCTCAATGTTACAATCAATGTAATTGGTAAGTAAAACATAAACTTTCCTATTACACCTTGCCAAAATGCCAATGGGATAAAAGGAGCCAAGGTTGTTAAAGTTCCAGAAAATACTGGAAGGAATACCTCGCCAGCAGCCAATTTAGCAGCCTTTTTAATTGGCACTTTCCCATTTTCAAAAATACGGTGAGTGTTTTCAATCACCACAATGGCATCGTCAACTACAATTCCTAATGCCAATAAGAAAGAAAACAAAACAATCATGTTCAATGTAAATCCAATGCTCGGCATAATAATAAATGCTACACACATTGAAAGTGGAACAGACAGGCCTACAAATATGGCATTGGTTGTTCCCATGAAGAACATTAAAATTATAGTCACCAAAATGAACCCAATAATGATGGTATTGATCAAATCATGTAAGGTGGTTTTAGTATTTGAAGATTGATCTCCAGTGATGGTAATTTGTAAATTTTCTGGAAAAGTTGTTTCTTTTATCTCTTCAGTCAATGCAACAATCTTATTGCTTGCATCAATTAAGTTTTCACCACTTCTTTTGATAACGTTTAATGAAATTACATTTTTATTTTCTAAACGTGCAAAACTTTCTTGTTCTTTGAATCCGTCTTCAATATGAGCAATGTCTTTTAAGTAGACTGTGGCACCAGAACCAGCTCTAACAATGATATTACCAATGGTAGCAGCATCAATAAATTGACCAACCACATTGATAGAACGCTTAACACCATCCATTCTTAATTGGCCTCCAGAAATGGTAATGTTTTCGTATGCAATAGCAGATTCAATGTCTCTGAAACTCACTTCTGCCGACTGCATTTTGTACATGTCAACATCCACTTTAATTTCACGATCCAATGCCCCAACAATATCAACCCTGGTAATTTCTTTCAATCCCTCAATTTTATCCTGTAAATTCTCAGCATATTTCTTGAGTTTGTCTAAGCTGTAGTCTCCACTCAAATGCACGTTCATTATAGGCATTTGCGATACATCAATATCAATTACCTGAGGTTCATCTGGTAAATCGTTTGGTAAATCACTTTTTGCTTTGTCAACAGCATCTTTCACTTTTTGTTTGGCAACAGGAACATCTACGTCTGTGTTGAACTCAACGTTCACCATGCAAAAGTTTTGTAAAGATGAGCTAGTTACTTTTTTTACGCCTGAAATTGATTTAACTTGTTTTTCAATTTGTTTGGCTACTAGGTTTTCCATATCAGAAGGCGAGGTTCCTGGATAAACCGTGGTTACCAATATCTGTGGAAATACAACTTCGGGAAATTGCTCTTTAGGCAATACATTGTAGCTAAACAATCCTGTAAGCGTAATGATAACTGTCAGTATGTAAATACTGGTTTTGTTATCAATAGACCAACTAGAAGGTTTAAATTCTTTTATCTTATCTAACATATTTGAATGTCTTTAAATTAAAATTGAATGTACTCTTGGTCGTTCAAATCTTGGTAGCCAGCTTCTATGATAAAATCACCTGCACTCAAACCTGAAACAATTTCTGCTTTTCCATTGTAGGTGTTGCCAATTACAACTTCTCTTTTTACTGCTTTGTGGTTTGCTTTATCAGCAATGTAAACCACCTTTTTACCTTCAGAATCTTGGATCAAATTGATAGGAATGACAATTGCTTTTTCATTTTTATATGCAACAACTTTTACCACAGCAATCATATTTGGAATGAATTGTTGACTAGATGGCAAATCTGCCTCAATACCAAAAGTTCTGTTTAATAAGTTAATGGCCCTTCCACTGTATCTCAATGTTGCATAAACATCTTTTTGAATGTCTGGAAAATGAACAATTACTTGGTTGCCTGATTTAACTTCTGCAGCATAGGTTTCAGCCAAGTCTGCTTTAACTTTTAACTTATTAAAGTTTACAATTCTTCCAGCAGGCATACCAGGAGCAATGTTTTGACCCACTTTAATCATTACCTCATCTACTGTTCCATTGATAGGTGATTTTAACGTGTACATGCTTAAGTTTTCTTTCAATGTGGCTAATTTTTGCTCTAAAGATTCTTTGTTAGTCTTAGCTTGTAAGAATTGTATTTCACTACCAACCCCTTTTTCCCATAAAGATTTTTGTTTGTTGAATACTTCAGTTACAAATTTTAAATTGGTTTCTAAATCGCGTACTTGAGTTACTACAATTTCTCCATCCAATTGTGCAATGGACTGCCCAGCTTTTACCTGATCTCCAGCTTTGACATAAATTTTAACTACTGTCGATGGTACTTTAGCAGAAATGACAATATTTTCATCACCATCTACTCTTCCTTGAACATCTACAAAACGTTCAAATTTTTCTAAACTTATTTCAGAGATGGCAACCATTTTACTTTTTTCTGTACGCTTATTCGTGGTATCACCCGATTGCGCAATCTCTGCTTCAAGGGTTTTTATTTGTGCCGAAATTTCGTTGTGTTTGGCTTTGAGTTCGTCTAGTTGTTTTTTCTTTTCTTCAATGCCTGATCCTCCACATGCAACCAATGCAAGCAAAGTAAAAGAGGCGGTAATTTGATAAAATGTATTTTTCATATAATTAAGTTTTAATATCCGATGGCTTTTTGTAAATCTGTTTTAGCAACTAACAAATCATACAATGAATTCAAGTAGTTGGCTTCTGCATTTAAATAATCGTTTTGAGCAGTTGTAAGCTCTAAACTACTGCCAATTCCTTCCTTGAGTTTGAGTG
This sequence comes from Bacteroidota bacterium, assembly GCA_027491355.1. GTDB lineage: Bacteria > Bacteroidota > Bacteroidia > UKL13-3 > UKL13-3 > CAISCU01. The sequence continues at coordinate 70,732 of JAIXWI010000022.1, read as the reverse complement.
TTGTTCTGTCAAGAATATCTTTTGCTAGGTTTACATTTTCTTGCTGAATTTTAAGCTGTTGTTCGCTTCTTACTAATTTTGACTTTGCGTTCAAACGTTCTATTTCTATTGATTGTTGCAACATGTTTTTACCGTTTTCAATTTTCATGTTGTTGATTTTTGTTTGCTGAATTTTAGCCATTTTGCCAAATCCATCAAATATTGGAATTTGCATGCTTACACCTGCCAATGCACCATCAAACCATGTTCCACCGAGATCTTTAAGGTCGTTTCCAAAAGTATTTTTTTGAATGGTTCCGAATGCTGCAATGGTTGGTAAATAACCATACTGCCAACGGTTCTTGTCAATGTTATTGAGTTGTTGTTGTTGGGTTAAAATTTGCATTTCAATTCTACGCATATAGTCGCCATTTCCTAATTGTGTTGACTGACTCGTTTCGTTTTTGAAATTTTCTAATACATCTGTCAATACAATGCTATCGGTTAAGCTAGCCCCCAATTGTAATTTCAGTGCATAATAAGCAATGGCTTTGGCATCACTGACCCTTTCTTTTTGTAAGGTTAAATTAGACAACTGTAATTTTAAACGATCCGCATCTATGCGGTCTATAAAACCAGCTTTAGCTGTTTCAGTTAAATCATAAGCTGTTTTACTTAAAGTATTGATGCTATTTTCCAGACTTTTCATGTTCACATCAACCATTAAGTATTGGTAGTATGCTTTTTTAACATTCGCCTCTAATTCAATATCGCTTTGTTGTACCATCAACGATGACAATTTTACAAATGAATTAGACGCTTTTACACCCATTAAGAAGCCCCCATCAAAAATCAGTTGAGAGGCAGAAGCACTGGCTGTTAAATTGTTTTTTACACCAAATTGGGCAGGAACAATGGCTGCAGCTGGAGGTGTTGTAGTTCCAGGAATCAGGTTGTACCTTAATAAATTGCCAAATACCACCGGACTGATAAAGTCTGGCAAGGCTGTAGTTGGAATGGTAAAGTAATGCATGAAATCTATTTTACCGGTAACCTGAGGCAAGCCCATCGCTAAAATTTCGTTTACTTTTTTTCTTGCAATGAGTTCATCCAGTTTTGCATTTTTTAACTGGTTGTTGTTTTTTTTGGCAAACGCGATTGCATCTTGCAAACTCATTTTTTTGATTTCAGTTTGTTGTGCATTTACAAACAAAATCAAAAACGTCAGGAGCATGCTTCCAATTAACTTGATTTTCATATTTTTTGCGTGTCTAGTTTTTCTAAATATTTATTAAAGATTTTAATTCCCTTCTCGGTACAAATACCTCTGATATGATACTTCATCATCTCAAAATGAATGTCTTTAATTGACAATTCGCTGTCTTGATCATTTTCAGGGTTTACCATGAATTCTATCATGTTGATGTAAAACTTAGCAATAAGGTTCTCGTTGATGTCTGCTTTGTAATAACCCTCAGCTTTACCCTTTTTGAGGTTTTCCATCATTTGATTGTATATGAAGTCTTTCCTGTAATCGTTGAGCAATTCCCAACTTTCTTTGAAGTACTTTTTTAAATCAAACAGGATACTTTGGTTAATTTGTTTCTTTTTGTCGGAGAGAGATTCGGTCAATTGAATTAAAAATGCAACAGGGTTAAACTCTTTTTTAATCAATTGTTGGCAGGTGTTTTTTTCTTCCTGAAGATGTCTTTCAATGCATGTGAACACCAGTTCATTTTTGTCAGAAAAATACTGGTAAAGGGTCTTTTTAGAGATGCCCAACTCACGGACAATATCATCCATGGTAATGCTCTTGAAGCCAAACTTCAAAAACAACAAGGTTGAACCATTTATGATTTTTAATTTTAAATCTTCTTCCATTAGGCATTGCAAAGGTAATTTTTTAACAACTATGGAAACTTTTTGTGTTATAATAGTTTCCTTAGTGTTTTTAATGTACAGAAAATCAATTAAATAAATTTATCCATTAACTTAAAATTAACAATTAAAGCCCCCAATTTTGATTTTAACGACTTTATTTCTGGATACATTCCAAGAAACAAGCTTCAATCCAAGCTAAAAATTCAAATCATTTTTGTTTTTTTGCACAAACATGTCTGAAATGAACACAGAAAACCTTCCTTATTTAATTGGTATCACTGGCGGAAGTGCAAGTGGCAAGACCCATTTTCTGAATTCATTGAGGGCCATGTTTGGCAGTAATGAAGTTTGTATCATTTCTCAAGACAACTATTACAAGCGGGCGTACCAACATCAAAAAGATGAAAACGGGCATATCAATTTCGACCTTCCTGAATGCATCGATTTGCAATTGTTCGCATCAGATATTGCGAAGTTAAAAAGTGGTTATGCTGTTGAGATTGAAGAATACTTATTCCAACATACCGATGTAAAGCCAAAAAAACTGGTATTTGAGCCTGCTAAAATTATTGTTTGCGAAGGCTTGTTTATATTCTATCAACAAGAAATATTAGAACAATTTGATCTTAAGATTTTTATCAATGCGGATGAGGAAATAGCCTTAAATAGAAGGCTCAAAAGAGATGTAGCTGAGCGTAACATTGATGAAGATTTTGTTTTGTATCAATGGAAGCACCATGTGGTACCTTCGTACCGAAAATATTTGTTGCCATTTATGGCCCAAGCTGATTTAATCGTCAACAACAACATACATTTTGAGCAAAGTCTGAAAGTAGTTTCAGATCACTTGCGTTCTGTGTTGAATCAATAATAATTAATTGATGGCTTGTGTGGCCATAACCACCCTTACTTTTAATTTGGTGCCTGTTGCTAAAATATCTACCAAATCTTGAATGGTTAATTCTGCATCCATTCGTAAAACAATGGTTGGGTCAGCAACTCCAACGGTTTCTCTTTTAATACTTGCTTCAAGGTCTGCAGGTACAATGAGTTTGTCGTTCAAATAATACTCTTTACTCTTATTGATGGTTAAGGTAACCTGTTTTTTATTGAGTGTTTGGTTGTTGTTTGCTTTGGGTAATAAAACCTTAATAACACTGGGGTTGGCTACCGTTGAAATGATTAAAAAGAACAACAACAAGAAAAACATGATGTCGTTCAGTGAAGAGGTTGCAACCTCTGCTTCAAATCTTTTTTTGCGTCTGAAATTCATTGTTGCGCTTAGCTTTCAAGAATGTCAATAAATTCCATGGCTGTTTCTTGTAATTTATTGTTGAAACGGTCAATTCTGGTATTCAACAAATGGTATCCCGCGTATGCAATCACTCCTACAATTAAACCTGCGCCAGAAGTAATCATTTTTTCATACAATCCACCTGCAATGATTCCAATGCTGATGTTGTCGCTCACTGAAATATTGTAGAAGATTTTAATAATCCCTGAAATGGTTCCAATAAACCCTAACATGGGAGCAATACCAGAGGTTAAACCTAAAAAGCCTAAGTTTTTTTCAAGTCTGTCATTTTCTATACCTGCAACACTCTCCATGGCACTTTCAATGTCCTTGATAGGTTTGCCTATTCGGTTTACCCCTTTTTCTATAACCCTTGAAATGGGCGTATTGAGTCGTTGGCAATAAGCTTTTGCTGCTTTGATGTCTCCTTTACCTAACAAATCTTTTAAATTGGCAAGAAAGTTAGCTTCTATTTTGAATGCTTGGTGAATAAACACCCATCTTTCAATGATAAAATAAATACTTACAATTGATAAAAAACCAATTGGAATCATGATGATTCCACCTTTCATAATCAATTCAATCAAATTCAATCCAGACTGTTGTTCCATATCGTTTACTACTTGCTTTTAAGTCTTAACGAAACTAAGCTTCGTTTCATTGTAGGCCTCAGTTCAATTACCCACAGTTTGTATATTAATCAGCTCTTGAATCCATAAAAGTATGCAATTTTAGTTCAAGTAATAGATTATCAGGAGAATAACCTTTTTTGCATTTCCTGATGCCCTGTCTTATATTTGCCAACCTTAGAATAAATTGAGATAATTACATAGTTACATAAAATGAAAAGTAAAGGAGCAGTTAAATTTTTTGCGATCGCATTAGTGTTGGTCAGCATTTTCCAATTGTCTTTCACATGGAAAACCCGTCAAATTGAAAATGACGCCACAGCATTCGCAAATGGCAATCCAGAATTGTACCGCAGCTACTTGGACTCTGTTTCAAGATCGCCGGTTTACAACTTCTTGGGAATTAAAAAATACACCTATTTGCAATGCAAAGAGCGTGAATTGAATTTAGGTTTGGACTTGCAAGGAGGTATGAACGTAACCCTAGAGGTTTCTCTTGCTGATTTGGTTAGAGGTTTGTCCAATAACAACCCAGATCCAAATTTCAATAAAGCAATTGCACAAGCAACTGAGGCAATGAAAACCAGTCAAAAAGACTATGTTACCTTGTTTGGAGAAGCTTTCAATGAAATTGCCCCAAATGCCAAATTATCACCAATCTTCGCCAATCCTACCAACCGCGAAAAAATCAAATTGAATTCAACCAACGAGGAAGTATTGGCCTATATCCATGAAGAAGCAAATCAAGCCATTGACCGTTCTTTCCAAATTTTAAGAGCTCGTATTGATAAATTTGGTGTAACACAGCCAAATATTCAAAAATTAGAAGGAAGCGGAAGAATATTGGTAGAATTACCTGGCGTTGACAATCCAGCTAGGGTTAGAAAACTCCTTCAAGGTTCAGCAAAATTAGAATTCTTCCAAACTTTTGATAATCCTGAGGCATACAAATACTTGAGTCAAATCAATGACATCTTGAAAAAGAGCATGTCTGCTGGTACATTAAAAATAGAGACAGATTCAACCAAAGCTGTATCAACCGATACCACCAAAAGTGCATTGGCTGACTTAGGAGGAAAACCTGCTCAACCTGCAAAAGCAGATTCTACCAAGAAGGATTCAACTCAAAATGCACAAAAATCTTTTGAAGAGTTTGCAAAAGAAAATCCATTGTTCGCATACTTACGCCCTATGGCTGATGAAAAAGGAGTTTTGGCAACAAGAGGTTCAAGTTGTGGAACTGCAATGATCAAAGACACAGCTAAAATCAATGCGTTGTTAAACAGGCCTGAAGTAAAGGCAGCCTTGCCTGCAAACATTAAATTTGCATGGGAATACAAAGGTTTTGGTGAAAACCAAGAAGGGGTAATTTTACATGCCTTAAAAACAGACCGTGATGGTGCAGCTTCATTAACAGGTGAAAAAATTACTGATGCCAGAAGAGATGTAAGCCCAACAGGAAATGTTGAGGTAACCATGACCATGAATGGTGAAGGTGCGAAAATTTGGAAAAACTTAACCAGGAATAACGTAAACCATTGTATTGCCATTGTATTAGATGACGTAGTATATTCTTCACCAAACGTACAAGGTGAAATTCCAAATGGTCGTTCATCAATTACAGGAAGCTACACCAGTGAAGAGGCTGGTGACTTAGCCAATATTTTGAAAAGTGGTAAATTACCTGCTCCTACAAGAATTGTAGGTGAAGCTATAGTGGGGCCTACATTGGGTCAGGAAGCAATTAACTCAGGATTCCTTTCATTCATTATTGCTTTATTAGCCATTTTGCTTTTCATGGGCTTTTATTACAGCACTGCAGGTTGGGTAGCTGATTTGGCTTTGTTTGCAAACGTATTCTTTGTAATTGGTGTGTTAACCTCATTAGGTGCTGTATTAACTTTACCAGGTATTGCAGGTATTGTACTTACAATTGGTATGTCGGTTGACGCCAATATTTTAATTTTTGAACGTATCCGTGAAGAGTTACACCACGAATCAAGAAGCATCAAAAATGGTATCTCGGAAGGATACAAACATGCCATGTCTTCTATCTTAGATTCTAACTTAACAACCTTGTTATTGGGTATCATCCTTTACATATTTGGTACAGGACCAATTCAAGGATTTGCAACAACTTTGATCATTGGTATTTTCTCATCAATGTTCAGTGCAATCTTCTTGAGTCGTATCATTTTTGAATACTTGTTAGACAAAAATAAAGTCATTCATTTCTGGACTAAATCAACTGAACACACCTTCAAAAACATCAATATCAATTTCGTAGGCTCAAGAATGCGCTATTACTTGTTTTCTGGAGTAATCATTACTGTTGGTATTGTATTTTTCTTCATCAACAATGGTTTCCACTTAGGCATTGATTTTAAAGGAGGTCGTATGTATGTGGTAAGATTTGAAAAAGCAATGTCTACCGAAGACTTAAAATCAACTTTAAGAACGAGCTTTGGTGAATCGCCAGATGTTAAAACATATGGTAACGATTTTAACCAAAAAATTACTACTTCATACTTAATAGAAGACCAAGGTGAAGATGCAGAGCAAAAGGTTGAAACAGCATTAAGAGCAGGTTTAGATCAAACCAATGTTAAGTACGAAATCATCAGCTCTAACAAAGTTGGTGAAACTGTTTCAGCAGATATTACCATCAAAGCATTTTATGCTATTTTATTCTCTTGCTTGTTAATGTTCGTATACATTTTAATCCGTTTCAAAAAATGGCAATATGGATTGGGTGCAGTAGCTGCATTGATTCACGACGTATTGGTTGTATTGAGTGTGTATGTCATTTTTGAAAATGTAATGCCATTCTCTCTTGAAATCAATCAGGATTTCATTGCTGCTATATTAACGGTAATGGGTTATTCTATGACAGATACTGTGGTTGTATTTGATAGAATCAGGGAATATTTGAACGAACGTAACAAATCTGATTTAGATCCAGCAGAAAGAAACACTGTCATCAACTATGCTTTAAATAGTACCTTGAGCAGAACCATCAATACCTCATTGACTATTTTCTTTGTATTGTTAGCAATATTCGTATTCGGTGGTGATACTATCAGAGGTTTCTCGTTTGCATTGTTAATTGGTATCGTTATTGGAACTTATTCATCAATTTGTATTGCAACTCCAATTGTAATAGACTTCGATAAAAAGAAGAAATAATTTCATTCTTTCTTATACAAAAACGGATAGTAACCCAATTACTATCCGTTTTTTTTGTTCTTAAATTTGGGCATTTCACGGTTTCATATGGATAAATACAACTACTTTAGTTTGTTACTTGAGAGCATAGCATAGAAATTCGTGCTATGAGAGCACTTAAAAAATTATCAGCTGTATTGGCCTTTGTATTAGCCTTTCAGTATACGCAAGCCCAAGATTTGGAGCCTAAGGGCAGAATTAAAGACCCTAAGAAAGTTAGTGAAAAAGCGCATAACTTGTTTATGTCTCAAAGACTTGAATTGGCAACCAAACAAAGAGATTCCCTGTATGCAATGGTTATTGCATTTCACAAAGATACTTTTCAAAGGGGTGAAGAGTACAGAAGTTTAATGGCTCTTCACCAACAATTAAGTAAAGACAAATCAGATTTATCTGCTCAATACAGAAAACTAATTGATGATTATCAAGATATGAATGACCGCTATACCGATTTAATCAAGTCGAGTATGAGTAAGACCGAACAGTTAAATGTTGCACTTAAAGAAAAAGGTGATTTACTTCAATTAAGAGAAAAGAAATTAGCCGAGTTGGAGGCCATCATCAAAAGACAAGATTCATTAACAAATGCCTTGAGTGATATTGTTAAAAAGGCGTTGTTGAGTTTCAACTCAGATGAATTGACAGTTGAAATGAAAAATGGTAAGGTATATGTTTCTTTAAGTGATAAATTATTGTTCAAATCGGGAAGTGCTGATGTAGAGGAAAAAGGTTTAGATGCAATTAAAAAATTAGCAGAGGTATTGAATAAGAATACAGAAATTGATGTATTGGTTGAAGGACATACAGATAACAAACCTATCAAAACAGCTGTATTTGCAGACAACTGGGATTTAAGTACAGCCAGAGCTAATAATATTGTGCGTTTATTGAGCAGCGATTACGCTGTAGACCCCAAAAGATTAACAGCAGCAGGAAGGGGAGAGTATCAACCCAAAGCCAATAACGAAACTGCTGAAGGACGAGCAAAAAACAGAAGAACAGAAATTATTTTAAGTCCCAAATTAGATGAGTTGTATAAAATCATCAATAAAAAGCGTTAAGTGATTCATTCATTAAAAAAAGGCAGCTTCAAATAAGAAGCTGCCTTTTTTATGCGTTTAAATAAGGAATCAGTTCATTTAACTTTTTAAACTTATAATCAGCCAAACACCATTCTGGATAATCGTATTGAATGGGGTCCGGAACAACTGTACAGCTCATTCTTGCTGATTTTGCAGCCAACATTCCGTTCATAGAATCTTCGAGTACCATGCAATTTCTTGGTTCAGTATTCAAACTTTTAGCAGCTCTGATAAATATACCAGGGTGTGGTTTTCCATACGGTTCATGCTCTGCTGAAAACAATTGAGGTATCCACTCGGATAAATTTAATTTCCTTACAACTGCTTCAATTAAAACCATAGAAGAGGATGAAGCCAACGCAATTTTTTTATTTTTAGATTTCAATACTTCCAATACTTCATAAACACCATCCATGGCTTTTCCTTCATTTTGAATTTGCGCAATCATACAATCAATGATTGCTTGCTCTGTTGCTTTGAAATTAGGATTTTCCCATGCTTGGTAATGGTACCAATATTCAACCACTTCGCTCAATCTGAAACCCATTACTTGCCTCAATAAATCGTCTGTTAAATGTAAGCCTAAGGCTCCAAATACTTCCTTTTCAGCTTTTTTCCATAAGGGCTCAGAATCTATCAATAAGCCATCCATGTCAAATAAATAAGTATCTATCTGACTGAGCATCATGCGTGCATTAAACTTTCAATATGGTCAGGCTCAATTGGAATGTGTTCCATTAAGTCTAAGCAACCATTGTCTGTGATGAGTATTTCATTTTCTAAACGAATGCCGATGCCTTCCTCTTGAATATATATGCCAGGCTCACAACTAAAAGTCATTCCTGCTTGCATAGGTTCATAACGCATACCTACATCATGAACATCTATGCCTAAGAAATGGCTAGTACCATGCATGAAATAACGTTTGTACGCAGGCCAATTTGGATTTTGATTTTTAATATCATCCATGCTGAGCAGGTTTAAATCAACCAATTCTTTTTCCATGATTAAGCCCACTTGAGTTTGGTATTCCATTAACATCACACCTGGTTTCAAGAGTTTTTTTGCTTCTCTCATTACCTTTAAAACAGCCATGTATACTTGTTTTTGTCTGCTAGTAAATTTACCATTCACAGGAATTACCCTTGTCATGTCACTTGCATAATTGGCGTAATCAACACCACTGTCTACAAGAACCAAATCGCCGCTTTTGCAGGTATCATTGTTTTGGGTATAGTGTAAAATACAGGCGTTTTTACCACTCGCTACAATTGGATGGAAAGCATGTCCGTTTGCTCTGTTCCTTAGGTACTCATGTATAATTTCTGCTTCAATTTCATATTCTGCAACACCGGGTTTTACAAATTTCAACAAGCGTGCAAACATTTTATCACTGATGGCAATGGCTTGCTTCATCAGGTTCAATTCAATTTCAGATTTGATGCTTCTTAAGCGTTGTAAAATGGGTGCCGCTCGCTCAAAATGGTGTAAGGGATAGCGCTCTTTTATTGACAAAGCCATTCTTAAATCTTTGTAGGGTGTTTGTATCACAGCTCTATCATTTTCATTCAAGTTCAGATAAATGTTTTGAGCATAATTGATAGCACTGTGAATTTTAGCAGCATAGTCATCAATCCAGAATACATGTTGAACCCCGCTCACAGCTTTGGCTTCGTCAATGGTTAGTTTGTGACCATTCCAAATAACCATTTGTTCATTTGTTCTTTTGATGAACAAGGCCTCTCTCATTTCAGGTACAGGACAGCTCGGAGAAATTACCAAAATTGAATCCTCTTGATCAATACCACTTAACCAAAACAAATCGCTGTTTTGTTTGAAATGATGGGTTGCATCTCCGTTCCAGGGATGTTCGTCATTTGAAAAGAAAATGGCTATTGAGTTGGAATTTAATTCTTTTTTGAAACGGTTTCTGTTTTCAATGAACAACTCAGCGTTAATTGTATCGTATTTCATTTTTAGTTATTGAATTCTGAAAAATATATCTGTTTTAAATTGGGTACTGTCAATGACTATTGTAGGGTCATTCATATAAAATTCAATGGGTGCCCCAATGGCTTGGATAGATTGTTCTTTTAAGTAGTTGAATGTTGCTTCATAAATGGGAGCCATTTGACTGTATGGACCTGTATAATGAACAACAAATGCTTTACAAGAATCTATTTTCCCAAGTTTTAAAGATTCTGATTCGAGCATTGGTCTTTCTATCTGAATGCCAGGTTCAATGTCAACAACATTATTTTTGGCCGCATAATTAATGGTGAATGGGGTTCCTTTAAATGGGACTTCTTGTTTTTTGATGGCATCAATGATGTTAGAGAAACTAGTTCCTAAAAACTGGTTCAATAGTTCTTTCTTTACTTGCTTACGAGTACCTATGTATTGCATGGTCTCCATTGTTACAATATCTGTTTCATGACCCATGATCAATGGTTTGGCACCTCTTTTTTCTGCAATGACTTTAAGGGCTTCCAATCCTTTTTCAAAATCAGGCCCCATCATTTTATTCATCAAAAGTCCCCAATACCTGGCATATGGATTGTTGCCTATTTGTTTGCTGAACACCCAACTTAGTTTGGTTTGAGGACCTCTGCCTTCAACCAAGAATTGTAATTGTGCATTTCCCATACCATTCATACTCAAGGTTAAATCTATTCTTTCATTGGGCATGCTTGCATCGATAGTCATTTTACCCGTTCCTAAATTATGGTTATCACTGGTCCAAGAATACCATGCGCCTTTACCTATTGCTGGTTCGCTGTAATTCCATAAAGTATTTGGATCTATTTGGTGCCAAGGACTCCAAGAAGGCCATTGGTTTAGGTCGTTGATTAAACTATAAACAATGGTTGCCCTAGATTTTATATAAATAGTTCTCTCAACTTTAGCACTGTCAGGTAAAAACATACCAATTACACCTGCAATACCAATTACAGTGAGCACAATGATGAGTACAATTCTTACAAATTTCATTTCAATATAAAGTTAACATTTATCTGACTTATATTAAAATTATTTGGGTTAAACAGAGAAACATGCTGCACACCATTCACCATTTATAATAGCATGATTGAATTGCCAACCTGCAGTTTGAGCTGCATTGGTTAAATCGGACAAATCTTTTTCTAGAAATCCGCTAATGTATAATTTAGTCTTTGGATGACTGTGCGCAAACAATTTATCAAAACTGTGTATCAATACATTTTTGTTGATATTAGCGAGTATCAAGTCGAATTTTTGGTGCGCATCCAATACTTCCAATCCACCTTTTTTAAATTCAATTCCATCTAATTCATTCAAAACCAAATTTTCGTGTATGTTTTCCGATGCCCAATCATCTATATCATTGGCAAAAAGTGAAGTTGCACCTAATTTTTTTGCAAGAATAGCAAGTATACCTGTTCCTGAACCAAAGTCAAAAACAGATTTTTGAGTCATGTCTTCTTCAAGCATGAGCTCCATAATTGAGGCCGTAGTTTCATGATGACCTGTACCGAAAGAGGTTTTAGGTTGAATCAACAATTCAATTGGATATGCAGGACTCAGTTGGTGAAATGGCGCACTGATTCTAATGGTATCTTTTATCAGTACAGGTTGAAAATTCTGTTCCCATTCTGCATTCCAATTTTGATTTTGAATGTCTTTTTCGTTTACCTGTTCTTCTTCTATACCATATTGCTGACAGATTTCTTGGAACAGATTGCTGTTTAAATCTGTTGCTAAAATATATGCTTCAAAACCCTCGTCATTTTCTAAAAAACCTTCAAAACCTATTGCACTTAACTCTGCAATCAGAAGCTCTGCTAATTCAATCGAACATTTTATATCGAATAGTTTATACGTTTGCGTTGACATATTGAGTAAGAATTGGAATGAACAGCGAATTAACTAATTTTAGCGGACAACACGACTTTTCAGCTAAATTTAAAACAGAAAAGCTATCTACTCATCTATCTACTCAAAAAATAACCCGATTTAAAATTTTAAATCGGGTTATTTTTTATTTGTTTTCAAGTCTTTGTTTCAAGTCTAATCGGTGTTTTCTCGCAGTATCAATTGCAATGTCATAACCAGCATCGGCATGTCTGATGACACCCATTGCAGGGTCATTGTGTAAAACCCTCTTCAATCTTTTGTCTGCTTCTGGAGTTCCATCTGCCAAAATAACCATTCCTGCATGAATAGAGTATCCCATTCCTACACCACCCCCGTGGTGAATACTCACCCAGCTTGCTCCCCCTGCGGTATTTATCAATGCATTTAGAATGGGCCAATCTGCAACGGCATCGGAGCCATCTTTCATGGCTTCAGTTTCTCGGTTTGGAGATGCAACAGAGCCTGTATCTAAATGGTCTCTACCAATCACAATCGGGCCTTTAACTTTACCTTCTCTAACCAATTGGTTGAAAGCTAAAGCAGCTTTTTCTCTGTCTCCTTGACCAATCCAGCAAATTCTAGCAGGTAATCCTTGGAATGCAATGCGCTCTTTTGCCATGTCTAACCATCTGTGTAAAGAGGTGTTTTCAGGAAACAACTCTTTCATCACTTGGTCTGTTACATAGATGTCATTTGGGTCTCCACTCAACGCAACCCACCTAAATGGGCCTTTACCTTCACAAAAAAGTGGTCTGATGTATGCAGGTACAAACCCCGGAAATGCAAAAGCATTTTTTACAGCTCTTAGGTCATGTGCCTGACCACGTAAATTGTTTCCGTAATCGAATACAATTGATCCTTTTTCTTGCAATTGGATCATTAGCTTCACATGATGAGCCATGGTATCTAATGATACTTTTACGTACTTTTCAGGATCTGTTTTGCGCATTCTATCAGCTACTTCCTCGGCTATGCCCTCCGGATAGTAACCGTTCAATGGGTCATGCGCTGAAGTTTGGTCGGTTAACAAATCTGGAACGATGTTTCTTTCAATCAGTCTCTCTAACAAGTCTACTACATTACAAACTACCCCAATTGACAAACGTTTGCCAGCAGCTTTTGCCTCCAAAGCCATATCAATAGCTTGGTCAATGTCACGGCTCATGACATCTAAATAACGGGTTTCCAAGCGTTTTTTTATTCTCCATTCAACCATTTCTGCCGCTAAGCACACACCATCACACATGGTAACTGCTAGTGGTTGAGCCCCACCCATGCCACCTAAACCAGCTGTAACGGTTAATGTACCTTTTAAAGTTCCTCCAAAATGTTGTCTTGCAGCCTCTGCAAAAGTTTCATAAGTTCCTTGAACAATTCCTTGAGAACCAATGTATATCCAACTTCCTGCAGTCATTTGGCCGTACATCATTAAGCCTTTTTTATCTAGTTCATGAAATGTTTCCCAGTTTGCCCATTTTGGTACCAACATAGAGTTTGAAATGATGACTCTTGGCGCATCTTTGTGGGTTGGTAAAATACCTACTGGCTTACCAGATTGTATCAGCAATGTTTCATCGTCTTCAAGGTCTTGCAATGCTTTCACAATCAAATCAAAACTTTCCCAATTACGGGCAGCTTTACCTATACCACCATAAACAATGAGTTCTTCTGGGCGCTCTGCTACATCTGGGTCAAGATTGTTGTGAAGCATGCGCAAAGCAGCTTCCTGAATCCAACCTTTACAACTTATTTTGTTGCCTTTTGCGGCATATAATACTCTGCTCATTTGATAAAATTTTGGACGAAAATAATTCTTTTTTCTATGGATATAACCTAAAAGCGCTTGTTCGGTTTTAAATGTTGTTATATTTGTGGTACTGAATAAATTTAACAAACATATTGCCCTATTGTTTTTGTGCTTGTTTGGAGTAACGCTAGTTCCATACAATGCTTTGCACCTGCATGAGCACGATGAGCACGTAGCTGCTATGTTGAGTGAGTATGAGTCTGAACAGCACCACTGCGAATTAGATGAATATGCTTGCCAGGTTTCTCTGTTACATCCTTGTGAGCACAAAACCCATATTGCCCAAACCCATCCCGATTGCTTTTCCTGTACTTTTCATTTCTTAAAAATCTATCAACATACGGCTTTGGTGGTTCAAAATATTTTGATTCAGCAGGTCAATGTTTTTAAACATACAAATCCCAACTGCGGTTCTATTCATCAGCCTGCAGCATCTAATAGAGGTCCGCCAATCAGCTGCTTTTTTACAGCTTAAATTAGTATTCACATTTAGTTAAATATTCAGTTTTGAAACCAATTCGTTTCAAGGCTATTTATTACATTTTATTTTTCAGTTTGAACCTAGGTTCCTTTTTGCAAGTAAAGGCGCAACAAGCGTATGAACTGCACATAAAAATAATAGATAGTCTTAGTCAAGAGCCCTTGGCTTATGCTTCTGTTAGTTTGGACAAACAAAAGCAACTCTGGCTTAGTAATGAGCAAGGTGTTGTAGTTTTACCTAAGCTTTTGGTTGGCAATTATGTATTGCATGTTTCTTTCGTGGGCTACCACCACTGTGATATGCTTTTACGCATTCCACAGCAGTTAAGCTATACTATCGAGCTGTGCTCTGAGACCTTTCATTTGCATGAGGGCTTGGTTCAAGCCGAAGCCAATAAGGGGCTTTTTAGTGGCAGAAAACAACACCAACTGCTTGCTACTGAAATTGACAAAAGACGCGGACAAAATTTGGCCGAATTGCTCAAAAATATCAACGGAGTTAAAGCCATGAACTCGGCGGGAGGTATTGCTAAACCTGTGATAAGGGGCTTAAGCGGACAAAGAATTGTAACCATGCAAGGCAATTCGCGCATTGAAGGTCAGCAATGGGGCGACGATCATGGTCCGGAATTAGACCCATTTATTGCCCACTCTGTTTCAGTAATCAAGGGCGCTGCTGCTGTAGAATTTGGTCCGGAAGCCATGGGCGGGGTGATACGCGTTGACCCAAAACCTTGGCGCAGCGAAAAAGGTTTAGAAGGCGCTTTGTATTTACAAGGATTAAGTAACAACAGACAAGGTGCTGCTTCATTGCGCTTAGCATCTGTGTATGGTAAAAAAATACAATATGGCTGGCGTATTCAAGCCAGTACCCGCAAGGCTGGAGATGCTAGAACGCCAACTTATATATTAAGCAATACTGGTTTTACCGAACACGCAGGAATGTTTCAAAGTTTTGTGGGTTCAAAAAAATGGAAATGGGAAAATACCCTTAGTATTTACCAAACCAAACAAGCCATTTTACAAGCGGCTCACTTAGGGAACAGCTCCGATTTAAATCGTGCCTTGGCAGCGAATAGCCCCTTGATTATTTTGCCCTTTACCTACCAAATAAACAGGCCCTTTCAACAAGTTAAGCATGTGCTTTTTATGAGCGAATTTAGTTGCCAACTAAGCACCAATACTAACTTGCGATTGAGTTACTCGCAGCAAGTAAACGATAGGCAAGAATTTGATGCAGATAGGGTATACAACCAAGCCTTACAAGGAAGAGCTGCACTAGATTTGGAAATATTGAGTAGGCAATTAGAGCAGGTAATAGAGAAAAAGTGGGGCGGACATTGGATGCTAAAATCTGGTTTGAATCAAAGCTTTCAGAATAATATTACTGCCGGATTGCAGTGGATTATTCCAACTTTTAATTCGGTAAACCTAGCGGCCTTTAGCATGCTTAAATATTACAATGAAAGCAGTAGTTTGAGTATAGGATTAAGGTACGATTATAGGAGATTGGATGTGCCAATTTTTAGAAGATTTGCTAACACATTCTCGTATGATAAAAACTTTAACGGACTCAATGTTGGAATAACTTACACGAAACAAACCCAACAAAAGTGGCTGCATACCATAAGCTTGCAAAGTGCATGGCGACCGCCTGCTTTAAATGAGTTGTATAGCTTTGGCTTGCATTATGGCTTGGCTAGTTTTGAAATAGGCGATAGTAATTTGGTTCCAGAACGCGCTTGGATGTTGGAGTGGGACCTAAAAAAGAGCTATAACAATTGGCAAATAGAAGGCAGCATGTATGCGCAGCTGTTTGAAAACTATACCTATAAAAGGCCCTTGTCTGCTCCAATGCTAACCATACGCGGCGCTTTTCCTGCCTTTATGTTTACCCAAACAAGTGCGCTTATTGCGGGAGTAGATGCTGCGTTAAAATATAAGCCTGAGCTAGGGTGGCAATGGGAGAGTAGGTTTAGCCAGCTATACGGACAAGATTTGAGGGAACAAGAAGCTATATTTTTAATGCCTGCCAACAGTATGGAGCACAGCTTGGCTTATGCATTTAATGGCTATAAAAAAATGGCTGAACCCTATGCAGAGTTGCGCAGTTTATGGGTAGCTAGGCAACACAGGTTTAAAGCGCAATTAGATTTTAAAGAACCGCCAGCAGCCTATGCCTTGTTTCAACTGAATATGGGTTTTTCGTATTTGGTACATCCAAAATGGAAAGCTTGGAATATACATGTGACCATCAACAACCTGCTAAATACAAACTACCGGGATTATCTAAGCAGGTTTAGATATTTTACAGATGAACCCGGTGTTAATTTTATTTTACGATTACACATTCCAATATAATTTTTTATGAAAAACACTATTAAAAACAACACATTAAGTTTCTTTACCTTGCTATTTGCCTTTCTTTTTATGTTAGGTATAACAGCATGTTCTAAGCATGATGACCACAATGATCATGACCATGACCATGAAAATGAGTTGATTACAACTGTTAAATTACATGTAATAGAAACAGGTACTTCCGACACGGTAAGCTATGTTTGGCAACAAGTTGGTGGACCAGGCACTGCCATTATGGTAGATTCTATGCTATTGAAACAAGGTAAAATTTATGAAGTATTTACAGAAGTTTTAGATGAGAGCAAAACTCCTGCAAACAATGTTACCGAAGCCATACGTATGGATGCCAATTCTCATCGATTTGTTTATACTAGCAACATTTCTAGTTTATTGTTGCAGGTATTAGATTTTGATACACAAAACCCAGCCATGGAGTTAGGCTTAAAGTTCAGAATTACCACACCCGATGTAATGGGTTCAGGTAATTTAAAATGTGTATTAAAGCATTACACAAGTTCCGAACCTAAAACCAAAGGAGTTCAGACGGGCAGTACAGATATTGAAGTGCAGTTTCCTTTATTTGTAAATTAAGAATGGGTGAAGAATGGTTGTAAAAAAAACCTGCATTTCTTTCAATTTTAATCACTCAAACTGTTTACGCTTTTTTAAAACAATTTCATTTTGTACGCACTATACCAATGATGTCATGTTAAATGAATTGGTTTTACAGATTGACAGCCTCTCAAAATGAAATTTTAAAAGTAAAGGCAGTACATTGTTTTTTACCTTCCTGAGGGCAAGCTTTCAAAAGAAGTTCTGGTTATTATGATAGATACGGACATACAATTCATGCCACTTGGTTTGAGGGATTTGTTAATGTTTTACCTTTTGATAGCAGTTAACTCGAGCTAAAAGGAAACATGTAAAATAATTTGAGTCACTAAGATGGCATTTCTCAAAATGAACTGCCTTCACCAGGATCTGATTTAGATATTGAATATCCTGTTCATACAGACAATTAAACCTAGGTTTATAAACCTAGGTTTAATTTTGTCTAGTAGTCACTTGTTCTATTCTTTTTTGATAATCTTGACCTTTGAATATTTTGTTGACATAGATACCTGGAGTGTGTATTTGATCTGGATCAAGCATTCCTGGTTCAACCAATTCTTCAACTTCTGCAATGGTAATTTTTCCAGCCATGGCCATGAGTGGATTAAAATTTCTAGAGGTTGCTCTGAATATCAAGTTGCCATGTTTGTCTCCTTTCCATGCTTTTACAATGGCATAGTCTGCATCAAATGCATGCTCTAATAAATAGGTTTTGCCATTGAATTCACGTGTTTCTTTTCCAATTGCAACTTCGGTGCCTACACCAGCAGGAGTGTATATTGCAGGCATACCGTAACCAGCAGCCATGCACCTTGTAGCTAATGTTCCTTGTGGAATCAATTCTACCTCTAATTCGCCACTCAGTAATTGCCTTTCAAATTCAGCATTTTCACCTACATAGGATGAAATCATTTTTTTTACTTGTCTTGTCTTTAATAACAAGCCAATTCCAAAATCATCTACTCCAGCATTGTTTGAAATACAGGTTAAATTTTTTACACCGCTTTCAACCAATGCATCTATACAATTTTCAGGAATTCCACATAAGCCAAATCCCCCCAAAAGGATGACAGCATTGTTTTGAATATCTTTGATGGCCTCTTGGGCATTAGCTACTACTTTGTTTAACATATTACGCTATGATTGCAGATAATTGACTATCGCAAAGTGCTTGGCAAATTGCTTTCATTTTTTCTTTTTCTCCGGTTTTAACTGTTGCTTTCCCTTTGTAATGTACAAGCAAAGCACATTGTTCTGCTTGTAAATAATCGTGTTCGCAGATTTCTACTAAACACTCAATAACCCAATCAAAAGTGTTGATGTCATCATTCAATAAAATCACTTTTGTTTCGTCTGAAATTTCGTCTATGACTTCAATTTCAGTTAACAACTCCTCTTGGGTGCCATTCAGAAATATTGGATTCAAAGTTGTCATTTTCAGTTAAGTTGTTTTTGGCTTGAATGTAAATTTATTTTCAGTACCACTTGATAACCTTTTGAGGTTACTTCTGTGCGTGTAAATAACCATGATTGCAATACCTACACAAAAATAAATAAAAAGCATTTCGTTTCCATGAATAACAAACACATACAAAGGGCTTAAAATACAAGTTAGCATAGAGCCAACAGATATGTATTTAGTTAACCAAACAATCAATACAAAGGTAAGCATACAAACTAATGATACTTTCCAACTCAAAGCAATGACCAAGCCTAACAATGTTGCAATGCCTTTTCCTCCCTTAAAATTTGCAAAAACAGGATATATATGACCAACAACAGCCATCATGCCAAATAACATTTGAAAATTTAATAGGGGAGTATTGTTACCGAGTGGCAATACCATGGCAACATTTGCTGCCAAATAACCTTTTAGACTATCCAAAAATAACACTGCAAAACCGGTTTTTTTTCCGAGCACTCTTAGGGTGTTGGTAGCTCCTGCATTTCCGCTACCATGTTCTCTAACATCTATTCCATAAATAGTTTTCCCTATCCAAACAGAAAACGGAATGGAACCCATTAAGTATGCAACAATACAGCCAATAATTAAGTAGGTCATAAGCATTATTTTTTTAATCCTCTAACGTATTTGTTTCTATCAGAAATGTTTCCAAGTTTAAGCTTGTAATCTTCTTTCTCCTTTGAAATTTTATCAACATTGTTTTTGATGACATCGTTAAACAATATATCAGAGCTGAGAACAGTCATCAGTCCTCTTTGGTATTTAAAGTAGTACCAACTGCCTTGTGGTGGTTGTATATAAAAGGTTAACTCGTCACCACCTCTTTTCTTTACTAGTTCGAAACGCGCTTTGATGCGTCTTTCAATAGGAAATTTATCTATGCTCTTGAGGCCAATTTCTCCATTGTTAACAAAGGCTCTTTTACTTGTTTCCCATGTCAAAGGCAAATCAGTTATAAAAAATGTTTTATGCAGCTCTTCTAAGTTTTTACCAGATAATTCATCTTCCAGGTTGTCATCTAATTTTTTGAATGTTTTTTCTTCTACCAAATTTGGAATGCTGTATTTGAGCACTCTGTTGTCAAAATAGTTGCTTGCATCACCTGCAGTTTGTTCAACGAGTGAATCGGACATTAGTTTAATTGCTTGTTGAGGTAAGAGCATGTCAATGACCATGCTCAATTTCATAGCAAATGTGGTATCCGCTAAATTTAAACTTGCATAACCGCCTGCTTTAAGGGAGAAGCCTTGGGTTTCCATTCCAAAATTAAATTTGCCATCACCGTATGCAATTTGTTTTTGTTCGCTCATAGCAAAGAAATTGCCTCTTTTTTCAAGCCCATAAATTTTTCCTAGACTCCCAATTCTGAATTCATCTAATTGCTCAAAATAAGTAAATGTACCCTCACATTTTAACAATTCTTGGTCTGTGGTATTTCTTTTTCTAGAAAAGAAACTGCTGTAAACGTGTGTGGAGTCATTTGAAACAAAAAAACCTGTTGACAGGGTTTGTCTGTTTAAATTTGTTATTGGGGGTGTAAGTGGAATGTAAATTGAATCTGGATTGATAACAGATGCTGCTCTGAACCAGTCAGTTCTTGGTAAAGGCATTTGGTGAATAGCTTTGAAAAAACCATTGTATTCAAGGTTCTTGTTAAAACTTTTTAAAATAGCATTTCCTCTGAATCCAATTTTAGGTCCTACCATAAAATTAATAGAATCTGGAATCAAAGTTTTTCCCTCTAAGTAACGTCTTTCAGCTACATAAATCTGATCCAGGTAAAACTTCTGTTCTTTTTTATTCTTATCAAAATAAGAGTAATTGCCTGCGCCTCTACAATCTAGTTTTCCATTAATTTTAATGGTTACTTTATCTATTTTGTGGTATTGGGTAATGGTATCTGCAGTTATTTTAGCATTTAAGAGCATGTCCATTTCCGCTTGTTCTCTAATTACAGCTTTGCCACTATCTGGAACTACTTTTGAATCCGCAATTAAAATATGAGGAATGCCTCTACAGGTCATCGTATAATCTTCAAGTGTCATGAAATTGGTGGCACATGAAAAAATTAAGGAATCCTGACTTGCTCTAGTTGAAATTAAATAACTACCGTTACGAATGCTATTGGCATTTATTGGTCCAGTGAATGTGAGTGTTTTTGGGATCATCTCCCAATGTAGTTTCTCAAAAGAACCTTTGTATTGATTTAAGTAGAATGTGTTGTTGATTGCAGGGAAATTTCTGTAAGTGAATTCTGCAAATTTTAGGTCTAAGTTTACATAGGCTTTAACTGGTGTTGTAACAAATGCTATCTGAGTGGTATCTCTCGGATTTCGCTGTCTGAATATGGCTTCGTTAGAAAGTACTTCTACAGGTTTCAATTCAAAAATATCAGCAATCAATTCACCACCTTCAATTTCCATCCTGCCTTTGGCATTCATGGCATGAGGAGTCAAAATAATTGTACCATATAATTTTGCACCATCATATGCAATTTTTAGGGGGTCACCATCATTGCTAATAAACATGGTATCTTGGTATGGAATCCAATGGTTGTATACGTCCGGAGACCTGATGATAGTCGGAAACAAAGAAGTTCTGTCGTTTTCAAAAAAGTAAGAACTGGAGTTCATAGAATCTAACAAGTACACAAATCTCTTCGAGTAACTTCTAGATGCTAAGTAACTGATCATTCCTGATCCAATTAAACCATCATTACTCAAGCTCAAATCTTGAATGGCCGTTCCTTTTCCTCCATACAAACTGTATTTATAACTGGAATCAATAGGTATATAGAACCCGAGTGATTGGTCTTTTTGCAAATATATTTCATGGCGCATATCAGGTAATATGCCTCCAGATACAAAGGTGCCTTGGAGTGCTAAAGAGTATAAGTTTAAGTCACTCAAACTGTCCAATACAAAAGGGTCTACGGCAAAATAAAACCTATTCCTGTCGTAAACACCCTTTTGAGTGCTCGGGTAATCATAAAATACTTTGGAACCAACTTCAGAGGTAAAAATTGGATATTTGGCAATATGTCTTCTTCCTGATTTATTGTATGGATGGTCAATTTCAAGTGTTCCATATATGTTTTGTAAAACACTTCTAACATGAACCAGTTTACCCAATGAATCATCTTCGAATAAAAATTTCAAAGAATCAATATTGTTGAGTCTGATTTTAAAAGGGGCATAATCGAATACAAAGTTATTTCCATAAAAATCAGCTTTACCAGCTCTGAGTTTGCCAGAAAAGCTCATACCCCTGTCTTTTTTAACTGTTATGATTTGTTCTTTTGGAATGATGTAAACATTTTGAGAATCGCTGAAGTTGAATTTAGGAACCCCTTGTACAACCAAATCATTGTTCTCAAGGCTGATATAACCATTAGGTATGGAACTTATAATTGACTTGAATGCAATTGCATCATAGTCGGTTCTTCCATTGTGTGCGTTTACAAAATCAATGAGTTTACGCTTAACATAAACCATGTTTTTAGGCCCATCAAACTTGATAAATCCTTTGTCATTTAAATCAATCATTTGAATGCGCAATTCACTGACATTGCTTTTGAATTTACTCGCATAAAATTCTAAACTGAACGAATTGGTATTGAACTCCTCAGTAAATTGTTTGATACGCTGCAGTGGGTTGTAATTCAACATACCCCCAATTTTTTCATATTGAACATCTCTAAAAAAATTCAGCGATTGGAACATTGCAGGCACATCTCCAGATATATTGTCTATGTCTATTTTCGGACTGTTTACATCCCACTTTATCTCATCTACCCAAAACTCAATGTTATGATAGGAGTCTATAAACGGAGCAGCAGAGATTCCAATTTTACTGTCTCTGTAAAACGAAATTTTATCTTTGTCCATTAAATAGTTGAAACTCAACTGTGGGTGATAAATTGAGTCATTGCCTAAAAACAATGTCACCTCTGCCTTTTCAACCGATATTTTATTTTCTTTTACAAAAAAATCTGGGGATTGAACCCTTAAAAAGGGTTTGTTTTTGTAGGAGAACCATAGTTCTGCTTTGCGCGTATCATTTCCTTTTCCAATAACCATTGCTCCACGCATCCCAAAGCCACCTTTGAATTTACCTTTACCGTAATTGACACCAGTAAATTCATTGAAATAGCCTTCAAATTGAGGATAAATAGACTTATCTCCTTGTGATTTACCCAAAGGTTTTTCTATGACTTTACCTAACAAAGGTTTGTCTTGTAGAAACTTATTGGTTAATAAACTTGAATCAGCCACAATTAAACCGTCATTCAATAGAATTTGGTATTTTTTAATTACAGCAAAAACTTTTGTGGTATCCAAACCAACCCTCGACCAATCTATTCGTCCACCTTTACCTATCCATAGCTTCTTGGCTGGATAAAATTTACCACTGGTTTGATAAATTTCTACAGTGTCACCAGGGGTAAAACAATAAAGGTTTAAATTTTTGAAGTAGAAATGAGGCTCCCCATCTGTTAGCAATTCAACATCTGAAGAACTACTGACCCAATTATACCCACCTAATTGTAATATTTTTTGCTCTACAAATATGTTTTTAGAAACCAATAAAAATTGCTCGAAATCATCTTTTGATTTTTTAAGAGATGCAGACAATGTTTTATGCCATGCATCAAATTTTACCAGTAAATTAGCTTGAACTAGCGCATTGATAGTTTGCAAGTAAAATTCAAATTCATGAGCTATTTGACAGTTACTCTGCAGCATTTCATTGCTCAGTTTAATGATTTGATTTTTCTGAGCAGTACTGAATTTACCTTGCATGTAATTTGCATTGAAATCATCCGCAATGTTTTGAATGTCACTCCTCCCTGTACTCTGAAGAAATTTATCCAGTTCTTCAGGAAAAACCCCTGGGTTCACAGAAAAACTATTGGGTCTTTGTGCATAAACAAAGTTTGTACAAAAGCATGTAAAAATGCAGATACAAAGTGCAAATAAATGTCGAATCATGAAACGAATTTTTAGATCTTAGCTTTAAAGAGTCATGGCTTTTACAATGTCTGTAAAGCTTCTGCTTTGTAATGCAGCACCACCAATTAACGCGCCATCTATGTCTGGAGCTGCAAATAGTTCAGCCGCATTCTCGGGCTTTACGCTTCCTCCATATTGGATGGTTATTTGATCAGCAATTTCTGGGCTGTAATTTGATGCAATCAATCCTCTAATGAATGCATGTATTTCTTGTGCTTGATCGGTGCTTGCAGTTTTACCAGTACCAATTGCCCAAACTGGTTCATAAGCAACGGTGATATTGAGTATTTCAGAGGCATTTAGATGAAATAGCCCTTCTTTGATTTGAGATGCTATCACATGAAAATGTTTTTCGGTTTCACGTTCTTCTAAGGTCTCACCGCAGCAGTAAATAGGCAACAGCTTATTTTTTAAACAGGTATCAATTTTCTGAGCAAGCCATTGGTTATGTTCATTAAAGTACTGTCTTCTTTCGCTATGTCCAATAATGACATAATTAGCCCCACAACTACCAATCATACTTGCACTGATTTCTCCTGTGTAGGCTCCGCTCTCGTGGTTGCTACAATTTTGAGCTCCAGTAAATTGATTTGGATAAGCTGCCAACATTTTAGAAACAGCATTTAAATGTATGTATGGAGGTATAAATACCACTATAGCATTGCCATTGTATTCATCTTTAATCATATTAGAGGCCTCTGAAACCAAAGCAAGCCCATCCTCTAAATTTTTGTTCATTTTCCAGTTTCCTGCAATTATTTTCTTTCTCATAAATTTATTTATTGTTCTCCCAAAAACGATTTTCAGCTGTCAGTTCAAAAACTTTTTCTATGATTTTTTTATCAATTATTCCAAATTCAATGTTTCTTCTTTTACACATGGCTTCTGCAGTTTTGAAGAATTTTGAAACGATAAATGTTTCAAATCCTTGTGCGCCACCCCAACTAAAATCTGGAATGAAGTTTCTTGGAAATCCTGTTCCAAAAACATTGGCTCCAACGCCAACAACTGTTCCTGTGTTGAACATGGTATTGATGCCACATTTGGCATGATCTGCCATCATTAGCCCACAAAAGGTAAGACCTGTTTTGATGAATCTCTTTTCAGTATAGCTCCATAATTTTACCTCATCGTAGGTGTTTTTGAGGTTACTATTGTTGGTATCAGCACCCATATTCACCCATTCTCCAATGACTGAATTTCCTACAAAACCATCATGTCCTTTATTACTGTAACTGAAAAAGACACTGTTGTTAACCTCACCACCAACTTTGCAATGAGGCCCTATGGTAGTACCGCCATATATCTTAGCATCCATTTTTAAACCTGCATGCTCACAAATAGCAAAAGGTCCTCTTACTTTACAACCCTCCATTATTTCAGCATCTTTACCAATGTATATTGCCCCATTCGATGCGTTTAATACAGAGAACAATACTGTTGCTCCCTCTTCTATAAAAATTCTGTTTGGATTGAGTACCTGATTGCCTGCTGGTATGGGAGCTGATGTTCTTCCTGCAGTTAATAAGTCAAAATCTTTTTCAATTTCAACAGCGTTCAAACTAAAGATGTCTTGAGGAAATTGAATTTGATTAAAAGTGTTTGTATTGCTTTTTAATGGCAAATACCCCTCAGATTGTTCCTTGAAAACAAATTCAGTTCCATCTATACGAACTGCAAGCAAAACATTATTGGCATACAAAGCTTGTTTGTTTTGCAATGTTTGGATTTCTTTGGCAAGGCTATGGTCTGGGCAGATACTTCCATTGATATAAAAATTAACAGTATCTATTTTACTTGGATATTTTTCTTGAAGGTAATCTTGTGTTAAATAAGAACAGTTTGCGCCATTGAGGTACTTAGTCCATTTCTCTTGAATTGTTAAAATGCCTATTCTAATACCTGCTATAGGTCTGGTAAGTGTAAATGGTTGTAGCTGTTTCCTCTCTTTTTCAGGGTCAAATAAAATACAATTCATGCGGCCTCAAATTTGATAAAAAAATAAAGCCTTCCAATTTGGAAGGCTTTACAATATACGATTTCAAATTACTTTTTCGCGTAACGCTTTTTGAATTTGTCAATTCTACCTGCTGTATCAATGAACATATTTTGGCCGGTAAAAAATGGATGCGATTTGTGTGAAATATCTAATTTGTACAATGGATACTCTGATCCATCTTCCCATTTAATTGTCTCTTTGGTATCAACAGTACTGTGACACATGAACATGTATTCGTTTGACATGTCTTTAAAAACCACTTTTCTATAGGTTTTCGGGTGGATTCCTTCTTTCATATTCCTTCTATTTTATACTTTTAAAATTCTGTATTTGTTAGCCTGTGGTACATTTTTAAGTGTCTTAATCTAACAAATTGGAGGGCAAAAATATGTTTAAAATGTTCAAAATCAAAATTTTTTAGACAAATATTTTTAATTCTGCCTTTGCCAACAAAAATAATACTTGAGCGGTATTTTTGAAGCTTTGTTTTTGAATTTTAAATGAAATTATTCTCAAATCGGTTAATTTTGGTTCCATGAAAGTTCAAATACTTACACACCAGCAAGTTGCTCCAATTCTAAAAAGGATTGCTTACCAAATTGTTGAATCCAATAGTAAATCAAAAGAAATTTGTTTGGTGCACATTGAAGGTCAGGGGAAAGCTCTTGCAGACATCCTAGAAATTGAATTACAAGCTATTACCACTCAACGCATCACGAGAGCAGGTATTCAACTAGATAAATCCAATCCTAAAATGGAAACTACCCATATAAATGGTACCTTGAAACCCAACACAAACAACGCATTGGTTATTGTTGACGATGTTTTGAATTCCGGGAGAACCATGATGAACGCTTTGTCTGTATGTTTGAACAAAGGGTTCAACCAAATTCAAGTGGCTGTTTTAGTAGATAGAAGCTATAAGCATTTTCCAATTCGTGCTGATTTTATCGGTACATCTTTGAGTACAACCCTGCAAGAGCATATCAATGTACAATGTAGAGCTGGAAAAATAAGTGTATACGTAGAGTAAAGGCATAAAAAAACCCGACCTTAGTCGGGTTTTTTTATAACTAAAATTAAAATTACTTGATTTTAGCTTGTAAGCCAGTACCAGCTTTGAATTTAACAACTTTCTTTGCAGGAATTTTGATAGTACCATCGCCAGGCATTCCTTTTTTCCATTGTGGGTTTCTTCCAATTCTAGCAGCTCTTTTAGTAACTGAGAATGTTCCAAATCCTACTAAGATAACTTTGTCACCTTTTTTCAATGCAGTTTGGATTGAACCCATGAATGCATCTAAAGAAGATTGAGCTTGTACTTTAGTAATTCCGGCAGCTTTTGCCATTGAATCGATTAAGTCTTGTTTGTTCATATTTTTTTATTTTAAGGGTTATTGTGTAACAAACTTAATAAACCATCGCAAAAAATCAAGTGGTTTGGCGAATTCCGCAAATTTTTTTTCGCAGAATTCAACAAGTTTTGCACAAAATCTTGTCAAATCAGCATAAAACAAGGCTTTTAGGCTATTTCTAACAGTATTTTTAACTCCAAAAAAATTTGTTCAATAGAACTTTTTGGAATTTTTACATGTAAATGGGCAAGTTCATAAACAGATTTTCGCTCGTTGTAAAGCTTTTCAATTTCTGCCATTAGCATTTCTGGTTGGCTATGGTTGAACAGGAATCTTTCCTGCTGAGATGCCCTCAGTCGGCTATGAATAAATGCAGTATCTGCAACTAAATAGATGCATATGCCGGCATTTAACATGGTTTGTGCGTTGTTGGCATATACAGGAGTTCCTCCTCCGCAAGAAATGATTGTATTTTTCAGATGTATGATTGACTTTAGAGAATCTTCTTCAGTTTTTCTAAAGTAACTTGCTCCATGCATTGATACCAATTGAGTGATCGAACAGTTTTGTTTTTCTTCTATGAATTGGTCTAAGTCAATCCAATTCCAATTCAATAATTTGGCTAATTTTTTACCCAAACTACTTTTGCCCACCCCTGGCATCCCCCACAAAAAAACCAGACCATTGTTATCCAAAGGAATTGAATTAATGAGTGGTATATTTTTTAAGAATTGTAGGGTCTGGTAAATTAAAAGCTCCCCATTTTTTTATAACTACATTGTTCTTGAATAAAATGAGTCCAGGATTTGAACGCACCATCGATTTTAGTGGAATGGCGTCCATGTTACAAAATGAATAATGGTTATTGTGAGCAGTGGTATATGCTTTGATATCATCTTTTGAGCTCGCAGTCAGTGCCCAAAATGTTCCCGTTTTACTTTCTAACATAAAGTCATACAAAGCATTCAACGGGTTAGTTAATTGCCTCAGTTCTTCATTTAATTTAGTTTGTACCAATACCAATTTGTAACCTGTATCATTGAAAAATTGTTCCGTAAATTCAACATCAATTGAGTCGAACAATCTGAAGTCATGAATGGGAGCTCTGTAACCTTCTTGAATGAGTTTATCTTTTCTGTCTATGTAGTTATACTGGTCAATATCTGCAGGCAATGTATTGGCAGTAAATTCAAATGTTTTGCCATCTTTTTCATAGATAAATAACATTTCAATAATGTCTTTAGGGGCGTTTTCTGGAACAGTTGTCAGCTCTTTTATATTGTTACCAATTTTGTAGGGTAAAAAGTCTTTTACTGGTAAAAACATGAATGTATATAACGTGAAAAACAGAGTCACAAGGAAAGCAACAAACAAGCCAATATGATTGATTACTTTATTGAACAGCGGTTGTATGTTTTTTTTACCAATAACGATTACCACAATAAACAAAAACAGTACTAAATCTTTTAAGAAACTTTGTAATGGAGTTAGTTTCAATGCATCTCCAAAACAACCACAATCTGTAACTTTGTGGGTGATGGCGCTATAACCTGTAAGCCATGTGAAGAACGCAATTAAAATCAACAGAAGCCATGCATTCAATGTCACATATATTCCAATTAACAACGCTACACCAGATATGATTTCAAAGATGCAAATTGCCATAGCAGCTGGAACTGCCAGTGGAATAAATACATCCCAGCCAAACAATTCAAAATACTCTATCAATTTGTAACTAAAACCTATGGTATCATTTGCCTTTATTAATCCTGAAATGATGAATAAAATGCCGACAAAAACACGGCATATTTGAGTGATTATTTTCATAGTGTTGTAGCGTTTTTTTCTTCTAATTGTATCAGTGCAAAAATAGAGTAATTGATCATGTCCATGAAGTTACTGTCAATGCCTTCACTGCTAATTGTTTGACCTTTGTTTTCAATTATTTGGTGTATTCTATTGATGCGCATCAGTAGCATATCGGTGAAAGTGCTCACCAACATAGAACGCCAAATTTCGCCATAGTCATGGTTTTTCTCAAGCATTAGTTTTTTTGTTTCAGCAACAATACCATCGAACAGGTTTATTAATTCTTCGAAAGTAATTGCTATTTGGGCATCTTCATTGTTTTGAATTTGAATCAAAGCCATGATACAATAATTGATGACACCTCTGAATTCGCTTTCAATCCCTTCATCAACAAGACTCAGTCCTTTTTCTTCAATATTCCTAATCCTGGCTGCTTTGATGTATATCTGGTCTGCAATAGAACTGATACGCATGATTCTCCAGCTTTGTCCGTAGTCTTTGTTTTTCTTGATGAAAATATCTCTACAGCTTTTAATTACTTGGTCAAATTGTATGGAAGTTTGATTTATCAATTTTCTAGTTTTTATTTGTCAAGGTACAAAAATAAACCCATTCCTGATTTTGCAAACAATTCCGTCTAAATTTACTTTGAATTGCTTTGGAAGCTTACTCTCACTAGAAAAGCCCGTTGTAATGGGTATTTTAAACTTAACACCTGATAGCTTTTATACAGAAAGTAGAACCAAAGATATTACCGATGCGCTACAAAAAGCAGCATCAATGATTGAACAGGGAGCAAAAATCATCGATTTGGGAGCTCAATCTACAAGACCCGGTGCCACTGTTCTAAATGCCGATGAAGAGTTCAAGCGTTTACAATTTGTATTGCCTGAACTAACAAGTGCATTTCCAAATACGTTTTTTTCAATTGATACCTTTTATCAAAAAACTGCTGAGTTTGCAGTTAAAAATGGGGTGCATATTGTTAATGATGTTTCTGCATTTGAATTAGATTCTAATTTGTTACCCTTTGTAGTTGAGTCTAAAGTGCCTTATGTATTGATGCATCCTGGCAATCATTTTATTAAAGTACAAGAGGCTACACATGCAGACAATTTGATCAAAGAAATGATGGACTTTTTTCTCACTAAACTAGAGCCACTTTTAGACGCTGGGCATCCTGATATCATTTTAGATCCAGGATTTGGTTTCGGGAAAAACCTGACTCAAAATAAGCTGCTGTTAAAAAATCTTTCTGCTTTCAGCATTTTTAAAATGCCTATCTTGGCAGGGTTATCCAGAAAATCAATGATTCGTCAGCTTACAAATACAACAGCAAATGAGGCATTGATTGGCACAATAGCCGCCAATACTATTGCGTTATTAGGAGGGGCTAGCATTTTGAGAGTACATGATGTTTCGGCAGCTGTTCAAACCATTCAATTGGTTGAAGCAATTGCTGAAATTTAAAATTGAGAACAAATGATTGATTTATTTGAATTAGGAAAATACAGGTTTACATTGATCAATTTGATAGATGTATTATTGGTATTGTTGATTTCATTCCAGCTATACAAGTTGTTAAAAGGTAGTTTGGCTTTTAACATATTAATTGGTTTGGTAACCATCTATTTATTTGGTGTTTTGGTTAGATACTTTGAAATGCCGCTGCTTGAGGGAATTTTAAGTCAATTTGCTCAAGCTGGAGTCATAGCTGTTTTGATAGTGTTTCAACAAGAAATCAGAAAATTTCTATTAATTCTAGGTAACAGTTCATTTTTAGGGGAGCATAAATCTTGGTGGAATATTTTTCCTTGGAAATGGAAAATTCAAGATACTTTTTCAACGCCATTTGAAGAGATAGTTGATGCTTGCGAACACCTTGCTGCAACTAATACAGGTGCCATCATTGTGTTTCCAAAAACATCAGAAATGAAATTCATTGGCACATCAGGACAAATGATCAACGCTGATATCAGTAAAAAGCTATTGCTTTCAATTTTTAACAAAAACAGTCCTTTACATGATGGAGCGGTAATCATATCAAAAGGTAAAATAAAAGCAGCTAATTGTGTTTTGCCTGTTAGTGAAAATCCTGCTGTTCTGAATAATTTTGGTCTCAGACATTTGTCGGCAATAGGAATTTCAGAACAAACAGATGCAGTGGTTTTGGTGGTGAGTGAGGAGAGGGGCGTAGTGAGTTATGTTTCAGAAGGCAAAATCTACGAGGACCTTACAACTGCTCAAATGATTGACCGCCTGACCAAAGATTTCTCAAATGAAATGTTAGGTGTGGCTTAATATTTAACTCCTGAAGTTATCAAATTGAAGGGGTAATTCAAAGTCTTCTTGCCTTAGCAAACCAATTACGGCTTGTAAATCATCAATTTTTTTTCCATTCACGCGAATTTGGTCATCATGTATAGCAGCTTGAACTTTAACGCCTGAATTTTTAATAAAATTAACAATTTTCTTGGCTTGTTCTTTGTCAATACCTTCTTTTAGAGCAATACTTTGAACCATTATTTTACCACTTGGATTTGGTTTTTTAGTGAGGTCTAAACTTCTGACGTCTAATCCCTGC
Source organism: Bacteroidota bacterium (assembly GCA_027491355.1). Classification (GTDB taxonomy): domain Bacteria; phylum Bacteroidota; class Bacteroidia; order UKL13-3; family UKL13-3; genus CAISCU01. The sequence continues at coordinate 39,264 of JAIXWI010000022.1, read as the reverse complement.
TTACTAAATTTACTCAGTATAATGTCTATCATTGAAGACAAGGCCATTTCTTGTTTTGCTTCAAGGGTCAATTTCTTATCCTTTTTATCAAACTCAATGGTGCAGGCCTCATCTTTTAGGTCGTAGCGGGTAAGTAATTCTTTTTTTGCAGTCTGGATGGCATTGTCTATTTTTTGTAAATCAATTTTGTTTGATATGTCAAAGCTGGGCATAATTTTTAAATGATAGGTTTGGTAATATTGTTGTAAATTTAAAGCTAAATTCAGTAATTTATGTTTGGTTTTATTAAATTAGTGGTATGAAAAAAATAATTGTCTCAAGTTTTTGTTTCGTTTTACTATCAATTTGTCTATTTTCTTGCAAGAAAAAAGATGAAAGTACCTCCAACACTCAACCTGAAGATATTTCATTTGAGAATGGTTTGTACATAGCCAAATCGTCCGATTTACAATTGAATTTTAATTATGTATTCAATCAAAATGCAATTACGTTCAACGATAAAAAATATGTAAATGCCGCCAAAGACACCTTTACCATAGAAGACCTCAAACATTACTTTTCAAACTTTTCTATACAAAAAGCTGATAGTACTTGGATTCGATTCAACAACTGTAATTTAATCGATGTAAAGAACGGACGAAATGTAACACTTACCATTCCCAATTTGCCCGCAGGTAATTACAGGGCTATTGCTTTTGATTTAGGTGTTGATAAAGTAAAAAACTCTTCAATGAGTTTAATGGGGGATTTAGATCCAGCATGGGGGATGTACTGGACATGGAGTACTGGTTATGTTTTTTTTAGAATAATGGGCCGTGTTCCTTCTACAAATGACGGCTATTCTTTAGACCTTGGTGGAGATAACAATTTACCCCATTTAGAAATACCACTTACAGGTTTTAAGGTAAAATCAGAGAAGCCTCAACTAAATATTCAAATGGACCTCAACGAAATGTTTCAGACTCCTAGTCTATATGATTTTAGTACCGATGGAATGGTCATTCATTCAAACACATCTCCTGGTGCTAATAAATTGGCCAAAAACATGTTAGACATGGCATCTGTAACAGCCATAAAATAATTTTTTATGAATAAAATTCGAGTATGCATTCTTCTTTTTGCTATGGCATGTAAGAAAGATATGCCTGTCGAATTTTCTGCGTATGACCCAACCCCATTTCAACTAAATATGCCCAATGGCAGAGGTTGGTCTCAGTTTCCAATCCCTCCAGAAAATCCACTAACAATAGCTGGTGTAAACTTGGGGAAGCAATTGTTTGAAGAAAAAATGTTATCTGCAGACAATTCTTTGAGTTGTAAATCATGTCACCAACCTGAATTTGCTTTTTCTGATGGCGGCAAACAATTCAGTGAAGGCATCAATGGCCAAAAAGGCAGAAGAAATGCTCCAGCGCTTTTTAATTTGGCATGGGCTGATTTATACAACAGTTCTGGGCATCGTTATTTTTGGGATGGTGGTAAAGGAAGTCTTGAACAACAAGCTGTTGGTCCCATTATTGATCCAATAGAAATGGCATCCGATGTTAAACAACTGGTACAAAAACTCCAAAACAGTTCAACTTATCCTAAATTATTTAAAAAAGCTTTTGGCACTGACAGCATTACCCTTTCTTTGATTGTAAAGGCTTTGGCTCAATATGAAAGAACATTGATTAGTGGAAACGCTCCATATGACAAAGCAGAGAGGAGAGAGCGTCAGCGAACTTTGAGTGAATACAATGGGATGATAATTTTTAGCACCGAAAAAGGAGATTGTTTCCATTGCCATGGTAATTTAAGTTCCCCATTTTTCACAGATTTCAACTTTCACAACAATGGTTTAGATGAAACTCCAATTGATTCAGGTCTATTCAGAGTAACAGGTATTCCTGCTGATAAAGGCAAGTTTAAAACACCAAGTCTGAGGAATCTAGTATTTACAGCACCCTACATGCATGATGGCAGGTTTAAAACTCTTTGGGAAGTTATTGAATTCTACAATTCAGGATTTAAAAACAGTCCAACATTAGATCCTTTCATTTCCAAGAATTTAGCCAAGGGCGGATTGAATTTAACCCCTGTCGAAAAAATAGATTTGTACAATTTTTTAGTATCGCTTTCTGATACTGATTTTGTTACAAAAAACAGGTAAAAGATTGCTTTGTCAAAAACAAGTTGAATTGTTTGGAATTTTATATTTATTTCCATAATTTTGATTCAATTGACTTTCGGAAAAACGAATCATATGAACAAACAAGTACAAAAAAATTTATTGGTTTTCTTATTGATCGTATTGGGAATGGCATCAAAAACACATGCCCAATATTGTAACTTCAACGTAACTGACGTAGATGATGAAGACATTACATCTGTTCAAATTGTTGGTGCCAATGGAACATTCATTAACAACCAAACAAGTTGTTCAGCCCCTTTAGCGCCCACTTCCTCACAGTTTAACTACTATGGAGCAGCTGCTACAAACAAAGAAGGTAAAGTAATTCCTCCCTTGGTATTAGTTCCTGGAAGGTCATATAGCATTACTGTAGAAATGGCTTGGTGTGGAACAGGCTCTTATGCTAATTTCATTAAAGTATGGATTGATTACAACAACAACTTCGTATTTGATGAGCCCTCAGAGCTTGTTTTTGCCAATTCTGATATCAGGCAAACCAATGGTTCAGTGAACCCAGGCCCAATTTCATACACAAGTCCACCATTTACCGTTCCAGTTGGAGCAAAAATTGCAAATACAAGAATGCGTGTAGCAAACTACGAGAGTGCCGGTGCAACATCAATGCCAGCGGCATTTACCCCTTGCTCAGGTGCAACATGGGGTGAGGCAGAAGACTATGATGTAAATATCAGCAATACAGCATCTTCAAATCCAATGTTACCACCAATAGCAGGAATATACCCGAGTTTACCAACTCCTAACTTTTTGCCAGGTATGGATACAGTTTGGTTGAATAGCCCACAAAAATTGTTAAGTACAAGTACAAATGCCGGCCGTAGTTTTTGGGATTTACCAGAAGAATTGGTTCTTGCTCCAGGCTACACACGTCAAAATGTAGCTAGAACAACTCAAAGGTATATTGATACTGCTAAATACAACCAAAGTTTTACCTATACCTTTAACAGAAGAGGATTTTGGCCAGTTAGGTTATTGGCTGTGAATGGAATTAGAAGAGATTCTCTTCGAGACAGCGTCTTGAGGTATATTTATGTAGATACACCAAGTGCAAATCCAATCAGTAATTTCTTTACTCCTCGTAAAAAAATAGGAACATCAGAAAACGTACCTTTCATCGACTTGAGTGATAGAGGACCTAATCAATGGGCATGGTGGTATTACAGAAGCTCAGACAGTAGTCAGTGTAACATGTGTAATACCAATCCGTTTTTCCCTAATTTCTTCTTTAACTCAACAGACCAAAATCCATTGTTTTTTGGAGGCGATCCAGGAAAATGGACCGTATGCTTACAAACTTGGAATTTGAGAGGTTGGGATACAACCTGCTACAAAGATTACATTGAAGTACTCAACGGATACAATGTTTGTAGTGCAAATTTTGGAAAAGTAACAGACAAAGAAGGTTTCTTGTATGCTGCTTCAGGACCTTCATTCTCATATACACGCTCTCAGGTAGCTGGTTGTGGAGGTATCAATATCAATCCTTGCGCAGATAGCATCATTTTCTTTGTTGACAGAATTAAAATGTTACCAACTGACTCATTGGTTTTTCACAATGGGGAAACAATATCATCTCCAATCATAGCAACAATTGGTGGTTCTAACAGAGACAATCTTCCTGCTAACATCATTGCAAATGGTATTCGTTGTGGCAACAATGTTTTAATGAGGTATAAAACAGGTTCTGCTACAATTCCATCACCATATGATTCTGCTGGTTTCTCTATTAGATGGTTCGCAACAGAACCTTCGTTTACAAAGCCTAAAGCAGCAATGGTATTGCCTGATACAATTTTTAGCAGACAACCAGTTTTGTTCCAATCAAGAGCTACGGGTAAAATCATTAATTATTTATGGGATACCGATGGAGATGGTTTGTATGACTCAACTGTAGCAAACCCAACCAGAACATTTGTAGTGAATTCTGCCAATTTCAAGAACTTGTGTTTAATTGCTTACAATTGTGTTGGTTTAGATACAGTATGTAAAACAGTCATGTTTATGCCGGTATTTAACAAACCTGAAGCAAGGTTTACTGCCGATAAATTTAACGGTTTCAATACAGACACTTTTAGGTTACAAGATTTAAGTTTGAATGGTCCTAACAGGTGGAGGTGGAACATAAACCCAGCTCCACAGTTCTTAATGGGAACCAATTCTACAAGCAGAAATCCAATTATCAGACTCACTTTAAGGTCAAAATATACAGTAACTTTAATTGCAACAAATGACATAGGTACAGACACCGCTACAAAAGTAGAATTCATCAACATTGGTGCATACGACCAACCACAGTGTATCAATGACATCTCTCAAACGGATGGTAGTATTGGTATTTCAAGGGTTACATTGGACGGAGGCCTAGATGCAATTGGTCATCCAAATTTACCTTGTTATTTATCATTTGATGGTACAAACTATGCTGATTTATACAGAGGACAATCGCCAAAGTTAACAGTCATTAGACCATCTTCAAATATCTATTCACCAATGGATACCAAAGCCTGGATAGATTTCAACATGGATGGTTTTTTTGGAAGTGATGAGTTGGTTTTAGATGATGTTGGTTCTTTTGTACTCAATAGGTCAAACGATCTAAAAATTCCTGAAAATCAAAGGTTAGGCTCTACCAGAATGCGTGTAGGTGTAACTTACAGCCAAACCAAATTAGTGAATAGCGCAACCTTCTTGGGTTCATTCAGAGACTACATCATTAATTTCCCAAATGATACTACAAAACCAACAGTTTCATTGAAAGGCAATGCCGTTATTGAAGCCGAAATCAACAAACCATACATAGATCCAGGAATTGTTGCTTCTGACAATATTGAGGGTGACATCAGTGCTAAGTATGAAATATTGGGTACTGTTAATACAAATAAAGTAGGACCAAATTACATTCAATACATTGTAAAAGATTTATACGGCAATGTTTCAGATACCTTGAACAGAACTGTTTTTGTGATTTTGAATCAATCTGGACCAACCATTCAATTGTTAGGTGACACCATTCAATATGTAGAGGTTAATAAGCCTTATACGGAATCAGGAGTGATTGCTAAAGACAACCAAGGTGCTGTAATTGCTTCAAACAATGTCAATGTTAAAGGTTTTGTGAACATAACCAAAATAGGTACTTATAATTTAACATACATTGTAACGGATGCATTCGGATTGTCTGCTTCAACCAAAAGACAAGTCATAGTAGGAGATACCACACGTCCTTTGATTACTCCATTGTTAACACCTGGTAAATCATTCTACGTACACCAAGTTAAAACTGCAATTGACTTACAACAATTGGTAAGAGTAACGGATAATTATTCTAAAGATTTAATTCCAACTTGGAAGGGTGTTGTAGACATCAACAATGTAGGTAGCTATTTCATCATCTACAATGCTGTAGATGGTTCAGGAAACAAAGCCAACGAGGTAATTGTTGAGGTAAAAGTTACTGATAACATACCACCTGTAATTCAATTGCAAGGTGACAATCCATTAAAATGGGAAGTTTATCAAGCATACATTGATCCAGGTTTTAGTGTTACTGATAACTTATGGCCAAGAAATACATTGTCTGTTATGATGAAGCCAGCATTTGTAAATACCAGTTTGAAAGGTAAAATTACCAGATGGTATTATGCAACAGATCCTTCTGGAAATGTTGATTCAACGTCACGTGAAATAGAAATTTCAGACAGAACGAAACCTTCTGTTAAGTTATTAGGAGGTGAAACCATAAATTTAGGAAGATGGTGTGAATTCAAAGATCCAGGTGTAGAATTAATTGATAATTATGATACCGATGCTGATATGCGTCAACCTGGCAGATTTGTTGTTTCAAGTACACTTCCTTTGATACCTGGCTTTTCGGACAGGTGGTTTGGTGATGTACCAGGTTTATATAGCATTTCATACAGGGTAACAGACTTATCTGGTAACCAAAGTGATTTAGCCATCAGGTATATCAATGTAATGAACACATCTTGTGTAAATAGTGTTTCAGAATCTATCAACGTAGATAAACTGATGCGTATTTACCCTAATCCAAGTACAGGCATCTTTAACATTAGATTGATTCAAGCATTAGATCAAGATGTTAAATTAGCTGTATACGATATACAAGGTAAATTGATAACAAGTAAACTATTAATTGGAAACAATTTAAACGAAGAAAACATAGATTTATCAGGTGCAGACAAAGGTATTTATTTACTAAAAATTGAAACAGGTAGTAAAGTTTATACTAGAAAATTGCAGATTGATTAATCCAATCATAACCAATAAAAAAGGGGGCCTTGGCCCCCTTTTTTATTGGTATTAAAAAGTAATTTTTAATACCAATTTGCTCTCAGCATTTACAGCAAAAGCATTGTCAATGGTTCCAGGTATGACTGCCGCAATTGCTTCACCAATTCTCAATTTAATAGCCCTATTTCTCTCTGAATGCGGAGTTTTCTTGTCGGTAAAATAATTGCCTATTGTTTTGTGACCTTTCATGCCAAATGGGCTGAATAAATCTCCAGATTGAATGGTTTCAAGAACCATTGGTAGTTGCAGCTCTGTTAATCCTAAAAACAATGAATTTTGACTTTGAAATGCGTATGGTTCTTCGGTTTTTTCTATTCTAATAAATTTTTCGTTGAAATATCCTTCAAATGGAAGTTGATCTATTTTTAAATGGGAATTAAATTGTTTTTCTCTTTGCACCAGTTCTAAGCCATTTTTATTGCAAAAAATGCTATGGGTTTTAGCAACGATTGTTTTCCCAAAGTTTTGATTGTAAATCATACTCATAGCATCATTTATTTGGTATTTATTAAATCCAAAAGGTTTCAACAAATGGAGTAAATATTGAATAGGATGTGTTTGATTTAGTATGGTGTCATATGGTATGAGATAAGGGCATTCAATTGCAGTTTTCAGCCCTGAATTGGATAAATAAAAACTGGCCCACTCACTCAATTCTTGTGCATGAATTGATACCTTACTATTGATTGATTTGAGAACGGGTACCAGCTTTTGTCTGATAACATTTCTGGTGTATTTTTCAGTTAAATTAGAACTGTCCGTATTAAACGGAATTTTTAGCTCCGCACCTATTTGAATGATTTCATTTTTTTCATAACAAAGCATTGGTCTGACTAGATGGCCCTTCTTTAGAGCAATACCTCTTATGCCACTCAAGCCCGTACCTCTTGTTAAATGAAACAATAAGGTTTCAAGTTGGTCATCTAAATGATGTGCAGTAGCTATTTTAGTAAATTCCAATTGAGTACGTAATTTCTCAAACCATTCATAGCGATAATTTCTTGCAAATTCTTGTACCCCTAACCCAGATTTAGCTATGATGTCCTGATCTTCAATTTTGTTTACATAACAGGTAATTCCCAATTGTTTGCAATAATCTTTAACCAAATTTTCTTCTGAATTTGCTTCTTCTTTCCTTAGTCCATAGTTACAATGGGCAGCAACAACTTTGTATTGAAGATGGTGAAGCATTGTAAGCAATACCATTGAGTCTATACCTCCGCTTACAGCTACAATTACTTTGTCTTCTTTATCAAGTAATTGTTTTAGGAATATAAACTCTTCAAATTTGTGTATCATTCATGCAAAATTAGTTAGTTTTGAATTCATAAATGTACATTCTAACATGTCTATTTAAACATCAATGAAAAACAAGCTCTTTTTCTGCCTAATTCTAATTTGTTTGCCAATGTTTTCATGGGCTCAAAAAAGTCCAATTGAAATTGTTTCAGCAGCTAGTGCAGAAATTCAAACAAACAAAGGAAATGAAATGACCAAGCTTATTGGGAATGTAGCTTTGAAACAAGCAAGTACCATTATGTATTGTGACAGCGCTTTGTTTTTTGAGAGAGAAAATAGGGTTGAAGCATTCTCAAATGTTAAACTCATACACCAAGATACCATAACCATCTTGGGAAACTATTTAAATTATGATGGGAACAGTAAAAAGGCATTTGTCAATGAAAATGTGAAATTGTCAGATAAGACCATGCTATTAGAAACAGAAAAATTAGATTTTGATTTATATACTCAAATAGGACATTACCAAAATGGAGGCAGAATTACCAGTGGTCAAACCATCCTAAAGAGTGAAATTGGTGATTACCATTCAAATGAAAATGAGTTTTATTTTCAGAAAAACGTAAAGGTTACGCATCCTGAATACAATGTTGTTTCTGATACCATGATGTACCATACAAGAAAAAAGATAGTTTACTTTTTTGGTCCTACAGTAATATCAAGTCAAACCGAGAAAATTAAATGCTCAAATGGATGGTACAATACCCTCACTGATCAAAGTCAGTTTAGTAAAAATACTTCACTTTTTTCAGAGGGTAAAATTTTGCAAGCAGATAGTTTATTTTATAATAGAAAAAAACAATTTGGCTCAGCTTTCAGAAATGTTAGTTTGTACGACTCTGCTCAACAAACCACATTGTATGGAAATTACGGACAGGTTAACGGTATCACTAAAAAAGCTCATGTGACAGCAAATGCTTTGGCAGTAAAAATCCAGATGAAAAAAGACACTATTTTTTTATCAGCAGACACCTTGTTTTTGAACCAAGAAACACCCAAACAAGTGGGAGCAGTTTTGGCCTATAAAAACGTTCGGGTATTCAAGCAAAATTTACAAGCAATCTCAGATTCTGCAGTGTACTTAAACGCAGATTCTTCTTTGTGGATGTATGGTAATCCTATTGCTTGGACTGGCAAATCTCAAATGAATGCCGATACCATTCATTTTTTATTTAAATCAAATAGAATAGACTCAGTACTTTTTTTAGGAAATGCATTCTTTGCCAATCAAGAAAAAACCATTCATTTCAACCAATTAAAGGGAAAGAATTGTTACGCAAAGTTTGATACAGTTAACATTCAGTCACTCAATGTGAATGGGAATGCACAAAGTATTTATTATTCAAAAGAAGACAGTATCAACTACATTGGAGTAAATATCATCAACAGTGGTGAAATGACTTTTTATTTTGAAAAAGGGGAGTTGAAGCGAGTTGTTGCTTTGTATAATCCCGAAGGGAAAATATATCCACTAGACGAATTAAAGCCTCAAGAACTCAAATTAAAGGGCTTTAAATGGACAGCAAATAAAAGGCCTCAAAAGCCTGTTATTCAGCGTTAAATTAAAATTAAAAACCTTATTTTACCAATTCTTTGAAAATTGAAGGATATATGCTATTTTTGGGTTTATTGATATCCAAAAATTCGTATGAAATATTTCTACAACAAATTTATTTTTAGAGCAATTCTATTAGGAATTTCTTTCTTGTTTTTTGGCAAGCAAACTGTGCTCGCTCAAACACTATTGAGGGGAAATACCACTTACATTGTAAATGGTACTACGGACAAAGTGGCTCCAGTAGATACTTTTTTTAATTTAACTGGTCCATCTGCTGGCCCTGAATATGGAGCACTGAGTTATTTAAATGCGTTTGGAGTTGATTTTACTTCAGATCAAGGACAAATAACCATTTTGTTGACAGACGGATATTCTGGTATTGAACCAGCTATCATTAACATTGGTTCATCTGGTGGTGTTGGCGGTTGGCCAAATATGTATGCCAATTCTACAAGGCCAATTGTTTTGAAGCCACAAAGTGGTAGAAATTTTTTAATAACAACAACAGCTGTAATCCCTGCTAATGGTGCACTTGTAAGGTTCAATGGTGCTTGGTTTTTTACCATTGATGGTCAGAGTATCAATGGCCAAAGAAATATCAGTTTTAGAATGCCATTGACGGCAAATACAAACACCAGAATTGTAGATTTCATGCCTACAATTGGTCAGAAATGTCAACACATTGGTATAAAAAACTGTCAGTTGGTTGGAATGAATTCTATTGCTGTACAGCCCAACTATGCTGGTGTATATTTGGGTGGAACCACAGCAGGTTCTTTTGTAACACTATCTAGATCTGAAAACCTTACTATTGAAAACAATGAAATTTTAGGTACAGTAAATGGTATTTTCATTAAAGGAAGAGGAAATGTACAAAATAACCATGAAAAAAATATTTCTATCATTGATAACATCATTGGAGGTTACACTACATCCCAAAATGACAACCAAGTTTTCTCTGAAAATTTTGAACAAGCTACTGGAACAGATTTAACAAATGCTGCATCATGGACTCAAATAGGTGCTGATAATTCAAATCCAATCAAAGTAATCAATAGCGGTTTAACTTATTCAGGATACGAACCCTCTGGTATTGGCAATTCTGTTTACACAGGAAGAAGCGGTCAAAAAGTTATTGCAAATACAAGCACTGATATCAATTCAGGAAATATTTTTGCATCATGTATTGTTCGTGATTCTTTAGCTGGAACAGGCAATTATTTCATGGGTTTGACACCTAGAGGTTCAAGTACACCAATCGGAAGATTACACATTAGATCTGCAGCGAATCCTAATCATATATTAACAGAAACTTTTGTTGGAACAGCTGGTAATCCAATAACTCAAGGAGGTTGGATTTTGAATACTCCCAATGATACAGTAATTCGATTCAGCAGAAATCCATACAACACATTTACAGGTTATCCGCTATCAGGTATTGGAGGAGGTGCAACCATCAGAAACAACGGACTTGGATTGATGTACGAAGATTTACCTACAGACTTAACCTCAGGCGACGTTTTTATGTCGTTTATCTTAAGAGATTCAATAGCTACTACAACAGGAGATTTTGTAATGGGCTTGTTGCCACAGTCATCAACCAATGCAGCAACATCACCTAAAATATTTATAAGAAGAACAAGTCCAACTGGATCTACATTTAGAATTGGTATCAGTAAAAATGCAGAAACTCCTACTTATACTACGGATAGTTTTGCATTGAATACAAATTTTGCATTTGTTTTACGTTACCAATTTACCGCAGGTGGTTCAACCAATGATTCAATCTTTTTGTATGGTTTTAGAACCAGCTTCCCAACCAATGCACCAACAACTGCTGCTACTGGGTTGCTACTAAGAACAACAGGACTTGGTGCTACAGATGCCACTTCATTGAACAGGTTGTTTTTAAGACAAAATACTGCAACCAATTCACCGTTTTGTTTCGTATCTGGTATCAGAATTGGAACAAGTTGGAATGGCTTGTTATTTGATGGCAGAGACAGGTTTTACGCTGGTGTTAGTAAGGGAGACGAACCACCAATATATGCAAGAGACACCTTCAATATTGGTGCACCAATGGCATTTGTTATGAAGTACAGATACGTTGATGGTTCCAACACAAACGATACCGTTGGATTGTATGCTTTTAGAACTGGATTCCCTAGCACAGAGCCTGCAACATACAGTGCTTTTACAACAGGAGGAGCAACAACAGATGCCACTTCAATTGGTGGTGTAATGTTGAACCAATCAGATACTACCAGTTCTCCTGGTTTATTCTTTGATGGTTTAAGGGTAGCTTCTACATGGATTAACATGTTCAGGACATTTACGGCAAGTACCGGAGGAGGAGCAAATGCAGCAGGTATATATATCAATGCAGCAGCCAATGTTAACATTGATAACAATACCATCAGAAATTGTTTGCCTGCATCAGCTGATTACAGAGCTATCTTTTTAACCCATGATGATGATATGGGCATTTCTGTAGATTCTAACATTCAAGTGACCAGAAACAAAATTTACAATTTAAATGTTACCTCAGCTGGCGGTGTATCAGGAATTAGAGTGAGATTGGGTTCTGCAATTACAAGTTCAAGAGGCATTTTAGTTGCCAATAATTCAATTGGAAACTTGTCTGCAACTGCTGCAATTGGAAATTCATTAACAGGTTACAGGTATCCAATAGGAATACTGATTGATAATACAGGAAGTGCAAACCTTGGATTAGAGATGTATTTCAATACTGTTAATCTTTATGGATCTTCTTTACCTGCAGCATCCAACTCAGCATGTTTGGCAATTACTTCTACTGTAACAGGTGGTGTAATCATGATGAACAACTCATTTTCAAACACAATGGGTGCTTTACCATCCAATACAACAGGTTATGAAATCTATAACATGGTTTTAAACTCAGCTACAACACCATTCACTTATTCAAATTTCAATAACTACTTTACAGATACCAAAGATGGTGGAGAAATGTTTATTGCTGCAACTGGAACTACAAGTAATAGAATGAATTCTCTCAGAGCGTTTAGAACCTATTCATTGTCTGATACACTTAGTATTACTGCAATAAAGCCATTTACCAACGACACATTGATGTTGGTTGCTGATAACAGACAACACATTACCTTCAATAGGGGTGCTGCATTGGATCAGTTTTTCCAATTTTATCCTACTATTTTCTCTGCAATGAGGTATAAAGTTACCGAAGACATTAACGGTACTAAAAGAGAAAACATGGGTAGATTTACATCTATTGGTTGTCATCTTTGGAATGGAGATTCAACTAATCCGAATGTAGCTTTGGTTGCACCGCGTGTTTTTGGAATCAAAGGTTTTACGAGATACCCTACCAAAAATAGTTTGAATGGTTCTTTTTCTAATCTTGCTGAAGCAATTACCTACTTAAATGCTTATGGCGTATCAGGTTCAGGAGACGTTGTATTAGAGTTTCAAGAAGGCTATGATACAGATACAACAGCTATACCTCCAATTATAGACTATCCAGGATCAGGTTTAGGAGTTCAAGTTATTGTTCGTGCAAAAGCTGGAATGAATATCACATTGTCTACCCCAAATAAAGTCAATTTCGGAAACTCTTCATTGTTATCAATTGAGGGTTCAAGGTGGTTTACCGTTGATGGTGGTCCGAACAAAAATATCTCATTTGTAATGTCGCCAAGAGCTACAACAAATAATTCAAGGGTTGTATCAATTGCTGCACATGATTTACCAAGTAATGATGTTACAATTAGAAATTGTAAAATCATAGGTAATTCAACAAATAACACAATCAATACTTCAGTAGGTATTTATCTAGGAAATCCTATTACAACCACTGGGGGGCCTGCAATTACCTCATTGAATGGTTATTCAAATATTAGTTTTATCGGCAACGAGATCAGTGCTGTTAGAACTGGTATTTTTGCTGGTGCAAATAGAGACGGAAATAACTTTGTAATTCAAGGAAACTTAATTGGAGGAAACGTTGCACCTAGTTCTACTGATAATTCTGTTGTAACAACATACATTGGCGGTGCTGCAAACCAAGCAGGGATTCATGCCAGAGGTTTAATCAATTCAATCATTGACAGTAACACAATTAAAAACTGTATACCAGATGGTGTGCTTTCTAACGGATTCAGAGGGATTGATGCTGAAGAAGTCGGAGCTGGTAAATACTTCAGTAATTTAACAGTCTCTAGAAATCAAATATTTAATCTGAGAACAATTGGTGGTTCTTATTGTGCAGGTATCAGATTAGGTTTTTCAACAAGAGATACCATTCGAAACATAATTTTGCAAAATAACTTTGTAAGTAAAATTACAGGGGTAGGTATTGCATCAAGGGTAGCTTCAAATTTAAATCCAGCAGGTATTTTAGTAGAGACAGCAGCCAATCAAACACAATTGAGTTTAAACATTGTACACAATACCATTCATTTAAATGATTCAGGATTGTCATCACCTGGTACTGGTTGCGCAGTTATTTATTTAGATTCGAATATCAGAGGTGGTGTGTCATTGGTTAACAATATTTTAATCAATAGAATGAACATCAATTCTGCAACAGCAGGCAGAAGGTTTGTAATCTACTCAGGCAATGCAATTGGTCCTTTCAATAATGTTCAGAACATATTGCCATTTGCAATCAATAACAATGCATACTTTGCTGGTGGTAACTTCAACAATCACATAGCTGGTTTTGGTACAAACTTTAGAAACAATGTCAATGATTTACGATCAACCACCCAGGCATTGGTAGTGGGTGCTGACGGTAATTCTTTCAATTGGCCAATTTCATTTGAAAGTGATACAACTCCTGTATTGAACATGTTAAGTGCAAGTTTGATACCTACAGGCGCAGCGTTTGTTACAACTGTATGTAATGACATATTTGGAAACCAAAGATACCAATGTGGAAGTTCTTCATCATTGGGCAGATGGATTGGTGCACTTGAATCAGGTATTACCAATCCGCCTCTACAAGGTGGAGCAAGCTATTTTATCAATGGTATAGAGAATCCACCAACAAGTTTTGACCCTACTATGGGAAGTTTCAGAACTGTCAGATCAGCTATAAACTATTTAAACTCTCAAGGTGTAGATGGATCGTTTGGTGGATTGAAAAATGTAAATTTAGTAATCACAACAGGCTACTTAGGAGAAACAGAGAAGTTTACATCTCCTATAACTGTCTTGGATTATCCTCGCATGAACATGTTCAGAAATGTGGTGCTGACTTCAAGCGGCATAGATACAATCAGAATATTGGATACAGCCATAGAAGCTTCTGTTTTAACAAATGCCTCTGTTATCCGTTTCAGTGGTGCCAAGTATTTTACAATTGAAGGTGATTTCAATGGTGGAACAAACCGTAATTTAACCATCCTTGCTCCAAGACAATTTAGGGCAGCTAATAACAAAGTCATTGATATTGTTGGCGGAGTTGATCCTATTATCATAGCAAGACCTGTTACAAGTTTTATTACCATTAAAAATTTAAATATCATTGGACATTCTACCACATCAGCTGTTTCAACCTATGCAGGTATCTATTCAGGCGGATTGGTAACACCTTCTAATGCTGCTATAGGTAGAAACGATTACATCACAATTTCTAACAACTTTATAGGAGGTGTGTTGTATGGGGTTTACATGAGAGGAGCTGCAAGAAGAGATTCAATGGATGGATTCTTAACAGTAAGTAACAACATAATTGGTGGAGACATTGCGCCAGGTGGTTCTCAAAGAACAGACTATTTTGGTGGTACCATTTCTGGTGCATTTTGTTCAGGTATTTACCTTCAAGGTCAATCTAATGCCAATATCGTAAACAATACCATCAAGAACAACGTTACAACAGCTGATTATCCTAGAGGAATTGAACTAGGCACGAATGCAGGTTACACTGCATTGGACAGTATTTGTAACATCTCTGGAAATAGAATTTACAATATCATCTCAAACTTGGCCAGCGGTGCGTATGGAATCTTTTTGAATTATGGTTCAGATACCACCAATACAGATAGGAATATTACAATCTCTAACAACATGATATATAGGGTATTTTCACTTGGAGCTGACGCTAGGTCTTCAATTGGATTCCCTATCAATCCATTTGGAATTTTTGTAAATGCAACAACACCTATTAGAAACAATGGAAGAACAGACATTGGTTTGAAGTTATACTACAACTCTATTAATTTATCAACCGGTAGAAATTTGATGAGTTCACCAAACTCACTTAGTGCCGCATTGGGTGTTTCTTCAAATATCATTGGAGGTATACAATCCGTAAACAATATTTTCCAAAACAGGTTGAGTGCATCAGTAACCAATTCTGCTTATGCAGTTGCAGTAGCTGGTACAACAAATCCGTTTTCAATATCTAATTTCAACAACTATTTTGCAGCAGCAGCATCTCCAAGTACCAGTGACAGATTGGGTGTAAACCTAGCTTCAGCAAACAAAGTTGTTTACAACCAATGGAATGAGATTATGTCGTTCACCAGACAAGATACCATGTCAATTGGATTTCAAACACCATTCTTAAACGATACCAATTTGTTTATTTTAGATGATACCAGATCAGTAATTTATGGTGCTGGAAATCCTGTATTTGGAGTATCTACTGATATAAACGGTTTGGCGAGAAACTTTTCTAATCCAACAATGGGTGCACATGAATTCATTGGTTCATACGCAGATAGTGTTGCGCCTCGTATTTTCAATATATCTGATTTAAGTTCTTGTTTTGCCTATGGCATACAATTGTCATTCAGAATTTATGATAAGTTCAACTTAACAGACACCCTCTATTATAAAGTAAATGGTAGTGATACCATTAGGTCTCTTCAGGCTTCTGTAGCAGATGGAACGCTCAGAACTTATGCTTTCCCACAAATTCCTGGTGGATCACTTTTGGAATACAGGATCTCTGCAACGGATTTCAGAAATCCACCTAATTTTGGTAGGTATCCATCAGCTAGCAAGTTATGGGATACCTTAAACATCAGTATCACAGATTTCCCTTATACAAATGGATTTGAAGGTACCAATAATCCAATTTGGACCATTCAGAATACCAACGGAAATGCAACATGGGAAATAGGCAGTTTTGGTTCAACAAGTAACCCACCACTAGGTCCTCACACTGGTTTTAAAACAGCATTGTTCAGATCGTTCATGTATACAGTTGGTGCATCTGCGAGACTCATCTCACCTTGTTTGGATTTCACTTACATGAAATCGCCAACTTTGAGATTCAGGGTTTCACAAAACAGTGATTTGCCAACTAAAAATGATTCAATTGCCGTAACAGTTACATTTGGAGGAGGAATATATACTACTCCTTTAAAAACAGTAAGAAGATTGCCTGATGTGAATGGTACTTTCAACTTCCCGGGTTGGGATATAAGAGAGGTATGTTTATCTGAATTTGCAGGTATGTCTGGTTTGAGACTTGCATTCGAAGGTTATGCTTCAGGTTTGGGACAAAATATGATGTTGGATGACATTGAAATTTTTGATGATGTTCAGAACCAAAGATTACCATATACAGTTATACCTCAGTGTTTAAAAGATTCTGTGACCATTACCATTCCAAGTACTGATACAAGATTCAACTATGCAGTGTTTGACTTGTCTAACAATGCAGCGTTAGCTTTTGAACAAGGCAATGGATCAAATTTATTTGTGAGGTTTAAATCTCCAAATGTTGACACATTAATGACCTCGATTGTTGCTTACAACAATATTTCTACTTCGAATGCATTGTTCAATACAGGTGAAACTACTTGTAGCAATACATTGCCTGATTCAGTGATGGTATTAATCAACAGATTCTACAACGGACCATTTTTAGTTGCTGGCAAACCATTCAGCGGAGCTTACAACGCAGGTACAACTTCTGCTCCTGATGGATCAAAAGTTGGAGATACCTTAACCTATCAAATTGTTCCTCCTTCAAACTTAACCAATGAAGATTATGGCACTAAATGGGTTGTTTATGTTGAAGGTTCAAATGCAACTGCTTTTGTACCTACCGTATTCAGTGACTTCCAAACAGTAGATCCTGGTTTCAATGGCCCGGGCTTTATTAGAATATTTACTAAAGCCAATATGTTAGATACCACATATAGGTTAAAGCTTACTTACAGGTTATTGGAATCATATTGCGATTCTGTCATTACAAGAGCATTCAGGGTAGCAACACCACCAACGGCTGATTTCATTGTAACCCCGAACGGAAACAAGTGTGCGTTGTCTGCTTTACAATTCTCGGCAGAACCATCAATCAGACCAGTAATCAATTTCCCTTTCACTTTTGCATGGCAGTTCGGAGACAATACAAGTTCTATCGGTCTCAATCCTAAAAAGACATATGCAAGAGATTCTGTTTACACAGTTAAATTGTTTGTAACTGATAGGTATGGTTTGGTTTCTGTTAAAGAAAGGACAGTAACTGTATTGCCTTCACCTATAGCTCAATTTACTAATGCAACGCCATGTACCAACGACTCTACTTTATTCAGCGTAGCCAATCAGTTACCTGGTACAAGTTATGAGTGGACTTTCCCTGGAGGTTCAAAAGACATTAGAAACACTCCTCGCTTTAACTTTGCAAAATTTGATACTACTTATCAAATTTCATTAACAGTAACCAATACAAGCGGTTGTACCAATACCGACACCAGAAGTATCTATGTGTTTGCAAAGCCAACGGCTAAGTTTACAACAAAAGAGCATTGTTTCAATACAGATGTGCCACTCACGAACACCAGTACAATTCCATCGGGTGCTATTGGATATGCATGGAACTGGGGTAATGGTCAAACAGGTTTAGGTGCTAATCCAAGTTACAAGTATCCTGCAACAGGTACTTTCAATGTTACTTTGAGAGCATTCTCAAACTTCGGTTGTGCAGATTCTGTTACCAAAACAATTACAGTCAATGACATGCCGATGGTAAACTTTACTGCATCTAATGCTTGTAAAGACGACCAGATCAATATCAAAAACAACACCACCTTTAGTGGAGGTGCACAGAACTTAGAATACTTATGGGATTTCGGAGACAACACCACTTCAGACCAGTATAATCCAAGTAAAGTATTCTCGTCAACTGGACCTAAAATTGTTACTTTAAGGGCTACAGATTTAGTATATGGTTGTAAAGATTCAGTTAGTAAAGAAATCTTTGTAAACTATAAACCTGTTGCCAGCTTCAATGCAACACCTAATCCTGCATGTGTAAACAATGAGGTTAAGATTTTTAACAACTCTTACACAATAGATAATTCTGCATTCACTTGCAAATGGTCTTTTGGAACAGGTGATACTTCAGGAATTTGTAATGTTGGTTCATACATTTACAATACACCTGGAAGCTACGATTTGAAGTTAGTTGTAACTGCTAAAGAAGGAGGTTGTACTGATACCAAAATAACTCCGATAACTGTTACAAATGTTCCATCTATTGTTGTTGATACGCAGTATGTTGATGCAAGATTGTATCCTTATTGCGATTTCAGTCCACGTATCAAGTTCAGTACCAATATCAATGATGCAGTTAGCTACTTATGGAAATTTGGAGATGCTGATAGCTCAACATCTAAACAGCCACAGCCAACCTTTACTTACAACGACAGAGGTACTTTCAAAGCATCTGTAACCATTGAAGATGCAAGTGGTTGTACCATCAGTAAACAGTTTACAGTATACACTGATTGTAGAGTGGGTATGCAAGAAAACTTGGCGGCTCATTTCAACTTAACTACTTATCCAAATCCATTTGAGCATTTTACAGGTTTGAATTTTGAATTGAAACAAACAGAAAATGTGAAAATAGCAGTTACAGATATGTTAGGTAGAACGGTTAAAGCTGCTGATTTTGGCAAATTGATGAGTGGTTCACATAGCTTCAAATTAGATGATTCTTACTTTGGTGCTTCTGGATCTTACATTTTGAAAATTCAAATTGGCGAACGCAATGTTTACCAATCATTGATTAAGCAATAAGCGGGAAATCATTTCATAGAAAAGGGGAGTTCAAATGAACTCCCCTTTTTTGTAGCTATTTTATAGAGTATTGGGATTGATTGGACCGCATCTTTATATTCGCAGCACTGCACCCATAGTTTAATGGATAAAATTTCAGATTCCGGTTCTGAAGATAGGGGTTCGACTCCCTTTGGGTGCACATTTTATTTTTTGTGCAATTGTAAATCAGAGGCTTGTGAGTGAGTTTTGTATAGGTACAATAGGGGTACAATAATTGGGGGATTTCTTTCAAAGAGTTCTAGTCTAGAATTATATAACTGCAAATTTTTGGGTTGCTTCGATGTTAGAATTTTTGAGCACGTGTTAAGACTTGAACGCTTTTAATTTCCTAACTACTTTATTTCTTTCGTGTTAATTAATTCAAATATTAATTCTGACAGCGTATTGAAATCACTTTCAATTGTACCTTTCATATATCGATCATAAACATCAGCATTGTCTGGTGGATTGAGGATTAGAGTTAAGCCTTTTTCCGATGCCAATAATCTTAAAAATTCTCTTTGTGTTCGTCCGTTTCCTTCTCTAAATGGATGTAAATAATTGACATTATCTAGAATTTCGGCCAATTTATCAGCTAATTGTAATTTGTTGTCATTCGGAATTTTTTTAAACTCAATAATTAACTGGTCAATGTATCTAAATGCGTTTTCAAAATGTGAAGTAGGGAAAAACTGTTTGCCATCTTTACTAATTTCGACAATACGCTTTTTCCCAGCCCAAACATAAATGTCTTGAAATAAATGACGGTGGATTTTAAAAAGGCTGTCTATGCCTTCAATCTTAATTGGGCTTTCGTAAAGTTCATGAAGTCTTTTGGTAACTGCACTGCTCTCAACAAAGAGTAATATATCGGAAGAGGTTATGTCTTGAAGATTCCGTAAAAGTCCTGTTTTGGGGTCAGTATAAGTAAAGTCGGGGTCTATGTATTTGTAAGAGCTAGACATAAGCTTTTTGTTTAGCGAATGCTACTAGTTCTGTAAGCGTTATTTTGCCAATAACATAATCCCTTATGATTTCAACACCTTTTGGAGTGGGTTTAAATCCTTCAAACATATTACTTCCAATAGCATTTGCAGTGCCTTCTAAAGTTTTTAAGTCTGAAAACTTCACACCCATGATTGTCAAATTAACTCTGTCTATTTCTATTGTGTTGAACATGTTTTTAGTCTTAAACTTATTCAAATTTACAAAATATTTGGTTCAAATTACGGCTATCTATTGCTTTAAAATAGTACCTTTTCAGACTGCTTCAAATAATTTTAGTAATGGCATTGTATGCGCCATTAATTACTTCAGTCATTTTATCAAAATTCAGAGTTTCTATTGTATCTGTTTGCTTATGGTAATTCGGATTTCTTAAATCGGATGTATCGTTGATCATTAAGGCATTGTACCCAAATTTCCAGTAATTTACATGGTCTGATAGCCCGGCTATGCTAATAAGATGATGATTTGTTGGGATGCTGATATTATAGACAGCTATATCAGAGGCTTCCGACATCAGTTGTCTGACTTTTTTATTGAAATTATCGTATTTATCAATTCCAACAGTCATGATGAAATTACCTGTGTTGGGATAAATCTCAGACAATTCTGGTGATGGAAATTTTTGTGAATTAGGTTTATCTGAGAAATAGCCAATCATTTCATAACAAATCATTCCAATTACATCAACTTGATTCTTGTAAAGTGATTGGGCATGAATATGACTTCCCATATATTCAGTTCCATAGTAAGGAGGTTCTTCTAGGCAGTATCCAACCAATTCTATTGAATAATCAATTTCAGGTTTATTTTCGCCTAAAAGTCGGGCTGTTTCAAGCAATCCTGCCACCGCACTTGCGTTGTCATCAGCACCAGGCTTTTCCCCAAAGACATCATAGTGAGCTCCAACAACTAATGTTCTATTTTGCCCGGGATTGTAAACGGCAATTACATTCGTGTATTCCTTTTCATTTACTTTCCATTTTTGTTCTTTAACTGATAACCCTGATTCAATCATTACTTCTTTCATAAAAGCAACAACTTTATCAAGGCTTTCCATATTCAAATGATTGCGGTAGGGTATTAACTCTGTAAGAAATTTTGTATCTGAGTAAAGTCTGTATTTATTGGCTTTCATGTTTGGGTAGGTATTTTTATGAAGTAGATGCTGTTTATATACTGATAGTGTTTGGTTTTTATTTTACTATTATGGGTAAGGTTTTAAAATTTGCATTTTTTTAATGTTCATGTTTGCCAGAGGGGCTTGATGAGCAGCTCCCAAATGATGAGGAACCACAATAACTACATTTGCCATATCCTGATTCGTGCTTATGTTTGCCTGAAGGACTAGAAGAGCAGCTCCCATAAGAAGATGAGCCACAATAAACACACTTGTTTCCAATGTTGGAATGTTCATGTTTTCGGTGTGGACTAGAGGAGCAAGATCCAAAGCTACTGCTTCCAC
Source organism: Bacteroidota bacterium (assembly GCA_027491355.1). Taxonomy (GTDB): domain Bacteria; phylum Bacteroidota; class Bacteroidia; order UKL13-3; family UKL13-3; genus CAISCU01. The sequence continues at coordinate 17,376 of JAIXWI010000022.1, read as the reverse complement.
AAAATTTACATTTACTCATAACTTTTTTACTTTCTAAAATTAAGTTCTTGGTATGGTTTCTTTCTGCTAAAATTTAGTTATTTATTCAGTCGTGGCTCAATATCCATTTTCTGACAAAGGATTCTAATGATATCTACAAATTTCTTTTTCCAGTTCACTTTGTAGAAAATGAAATTAGATTTTCCTTTGGTACGGAAATAACCTTCTCTAATGTCAGAATAGTCGTTGCCAGATGAAAGGTCATTCGCTATGTTTTAAATTTCGTCAATGTTATGGTTGAAGTATCGGTCAGCCTGTTCTTGAGACCAGTTTTCGAATGTATATAGCCAAATATTTTCCAGGTCTTTTGAAGCTTCAATGCTGATTACGTATTTCATTTTCCGGTAGAATGTTTTTTATAAAGATTTTGAAGAAAAGATTCCCGATTAAATTTTTCCATGAAACCTGATTTTTCACCTTTTCTCAATTCCTTATCAATACACCTTTTTTCGTCTCCTCAAATTCAAACATTCTGATTGCAGCTCGGACAACTTCGCTTGCCGATAAGTATTTTCCGCTCTTTCCTGTTGATTTATAAAGTTGTCAAAATAATCTCCTAATAATATGGATGTGTTTTTAGCCATGGTTTGTTATTATTTCTAAGTCAAATAAGAACCAAATATTGGTACTTTTTCAACAGTTTTTACAAGTGAAAATTTAGTTGCGTATAATGTTTGCGGCTTGGCTAAGGTGTATTCTTTTGTTCCGTGGCTTTGGACTGCAAGGTAATATTGATTTTACGAAAATAAACTGTTATCAATTTCTCCATGTTTTTCCTGTCTTGTCAAAATACTCCAATATAAAATTCAAGTCGCTGTTTAGTTCTTTTATAACTGTTACTCCCAGGTAAAAAGAGGCTCTCGATAAAGCAACATACAAATATTTTAAGAATAAGTCATTTGCTAAATTTTGGTTTTGCAGTTCGTCAAGATTATGAAATAAAACTGCTTCAAATTCTAACCCTTTGATTTTGTCAATTGAAAAGATTCTAACTGTGTTTTTGTCACCCAATATTTCACCATTCCTGCATGCTTTAACAAGAATTCCAACATCCGACAATGTATCAAAATTGCCTAGTTTATTAGCGAAATCTTCAAGCTGATTTTCATTAGGTAAGAAAATTGCAATTGAAGGTATTGAATTACCGTAGGCGTTAAAAATTTCAATAATTCTTTCAGCAATCCATTTAAGTTTTTCGTCTTCATTTTCTGATACAAGAAATAGGGGTTTAGGCTCCGCTTCATCTTTTGCAATATAAGATTTGTAATTTGCCTTACTACCAGTAGACTTTTCATAAATAAATTGTGCTAATGAAAGTAGTGTTGGGCTTTGACGATATGAAACCAATAAGTCTTTTCTTTCTGTCCCATTAACAATACTTGAAAAATCTTCCCAAGAAGTCAACCCGTCATTTGTCATCCTTTGCATAATATCCCCTGAGAGTGTTACCGACGATAAAAGAGGATTTCTAAAGCTGGTTATTGCCAATAGGTCAATTATCGAAAAGTCTGTTGCTTCATCAATACCAATTACTGGTTTGCAATTAGACTTAAAGGCATTTAAGTAAGGGTGATTAAAACTATTGAATTGACTTTGAAATCTTTTTGATAGACTAAAACATAGATTATTTGTAAAATGGAGAAGAAGAGCCTGTTCATCAGAATGAATTCTGCTGTTTTTATCCTTCTTTACTAATTCATCTAAAATCTGTAAGTCCCAATTTTTGTTTTTGTCTGCTAATTGTTTTCGTCTGTGCTTCTTATAGATCATTGGAATTTCTCTTAGGACATTATTTATAACACCTTTAATTATTCTTTCAAAAAACTTTTTAAAAAATGCTGTTTCCCCAATTTGGTCATATTCATTTTGTTGTTCAACTTCTGGAATTAGCTTCAAAAGTTCTCGGTCTTGTTTACTGAATTTAGTGTTTTTATCAAATTTCTTCAATGCTTGTTTTCGACAAAGTGATTTCAACTTGGTAAAAAGTTCTCTTTCAAAATCAAAACCTGTTTGTTCTACTTTTTCTTCAAAGTCTTCCAATTCAATTTCTGTATCATCATCTTCTTCTTCTGTATCTTGGTTTGAATTCTTCCACTGATTCAAAATATCAGCAAGGGCTAACGCCCTTGCTGAATCTTTTGTTAATATTACTTGAATCCTTCCTGCAACTTGTTTTATGAGTGAAGAGAATTCATCAGTGATTTTGTCCGATTCAACTTTATATGTTTCGTTTAGGTTTAAGTATAGGCGAATTAAATCATCAATGTTTTTGAAGTTCTTATTGCTTTTGAGATATTTTTGGATTGATAAGCCTGTATTCTTCCATTTAAATTGTGATATATCAATTTCTGCAACCTTGTTCAGCTTGTCACTTTGAAATTCTAAAAAGAACTTGTTCAGCCCAGTCACAATTTCTTGTATATTCATAGGCTTATTCACTAAAAGGCTTTTTCCTTGAGACTTATTATATATCAAAAAAGGTCTTTTGGTTGCTGTGTCAACAAGCTTATAAGATTTAACAAGTTCGTTTTTATGTGAACTCCAAACTTTAACTCTTTCTGTATCGGCTTTCAATTCTTCCATCTTCATACTGTTGCGAAGGAAAAGCGCAAGCAATTCATTTGGCGAATAAAAAATCCAGCTCGATTTTTGATTAAACAGAATGTCTTTTTGACTTTGATTTAAGTCTATGTATTCTTCAATAGATGGTGAAATGAGAAATTTAATCCGTTGTATGAGTGAAGTAGTTTTTCCTGTTCCTGGTCCACCATTTATAATCAAAGAACCGTCAAAAATTTTAGATCGCTTTATAGATTCTTGAATTGGGTCAAGAATTGGTTGATATCGTAATTCTGCATATTTTCTAATAAATCCTTGTGCTTTGTCAAGGAAATTTTTCATTTCAGCTTCTTTTTCTGCAATTCTATTAATTAAATTTATGGCTTCTTGGTCTGTAGCAACTGCTAATCTTTGTTTTTCTTGCTCAATTTCCGTTTGACGAGATAGAATTTTTGAAATGTTTTGAAAGGAATGAGTTCGGCTATCACCTGCTAATTTAATTAATAGGTCTATTGCCAATTCGTTTAACGAATTACTTGGTAAATAAGTGGTTCTATTAAATAATTCAATAGTGAACTGCCCTGCAGGTACAATTACTTGGTGTTTTCCTTCATGATTTTGGATTAAGATTCCTCCAATTTTTGTGTTCTTATAAACCGCTTTACCATCACTAGTTAATGTTGTAGGATTGTTTACATTTCTTCCAATTACGTTTCCATTAAGATCATAGACATTATTCCCTGAAATATTTTCCTTATTAGTCAGCCAAAAAACTAGGTTTTCGTTTTGGTAAAAGGCAAAACATCTTCCAATTGCTAAATTTGATGATGAGTCATTAATTTCGAGTTCTCTATGGCGTTTAATACTTTTGGCTATATCTTCAATTTTTTCTTTCATCTTTTTTGTAGTTATTTTTTTTGACTTGACTTGTTAACTTTTGGCAAGACAATTACTGTTTTTAAATTGGCAATATCACCTTGTTTTGTGACTTACACTTATATTTTGCTTATACCGTTAATAAATTTATATTAATTGAATTGTGTTGTTTATTAAAGTTGGTATATACGAAAAATAGTTTCTTTTTTTTAGCTATTGTCTTTCATTTAATTGAATAGTCCTGAAAAATTTTAAGGGTAATTGATTTTATGGTTTAAAAAGATTCGGGGACATAGTTTGTTCCATCATACTTGCATGTTTCATAGGCTATTTCTTCATTCATTAAATGATGATTCAATTTATAATAAAATTAACAATCATTCTATCAAATATATTTTGTCTATAAATATTTTGAAAGCCATATTTCAAACCTGTAGCTTTTTACCTCATTTTTAATCATTGTATAATAATGCCATTTTTTTAAGCTCATTTTTGATATTTTGCCTTAGTTCATAAGGTTCTAGCACTTTTAGTAATTTTCCATATCCTATTATTTTTAAAAGGAGTTCATCAGTAATATAGACATGAGCAGTAAAATCAATTGAATCTTCATTATTTTCAATGATTTGCATGCTATGATGAAATGGTTTTTCTTGAATCAAATATTTCAGTTTGGAACTAGCTCTTAATTTGATGGTTTGTGGCTCTGCTCCGTGTTGGTGGTATATGCCAATGCAATTGTTGAAATAAGTTTGGGTATTGAAATTTGGGTCAATTTGAAATTTTTGGTTACTAAGAGCAATACTTTTTATGCGTTTAAGCTTGAATACATTGGTTGACATTTTATCGGCTTTGCCAATAGAATAGGCAATTACAAACCATTCATTGTCGAATTCTTTCAGTAAATAGGGGCAAATGATTCTTTTTTCTGGAAATTTATTGATGGATGCATAATAAATTTCTAGGGTTTGTTTGTTTAATACGGCATCATAAATCTGTTCAATCCATTGAATATCGCTGCGAATGACCGCATTTCCCATTTGAATGAAACCCCCATTTTCATCATCTTGTTGTTTTTGGATGAGTTCATCCCTAATAAAATCATTGAGAATAATCCCAATCTTTTCATATTGCTTAGTATCTTTAGCTAATGCGAAGAAGCTATAGAGTTGTTCGATGGCTTGTTTAAATTCAGGCTTAATTGAATCTTCGAAATAATTATCATTTAAATTTGAATATCGATAATAACCTCTTTTTACAGTTATTAAATCAACCCTGGTTTTAATCTCATCAATATTATTGCGAATCGTTTTTTCTGTTACTCGATTTTCTTTATCAGATTCAGCATTAATCTTTTCACAGATAGCTTTGATACTTATTCCGTTTTCTGTTTTTAATAAGGTTTGAATTTTTTGGAATCTTTCTGTTGTTTTTTTTATTCTGGGCATAGTCTGTTTTGCTAAATGCTAGGTAATCAGTCGTTTTAAAAGACTAATTTAATTCATTTTATGATTTGGAAATAAACTTTCCAAATGACATTTTATTTTTGTATTTGAAATTTGAATGAGTGACGCTAGCACCACCTGTTCAAGCCACCTCGTTCTTTGACATCTTTTGATACTCATTTTTTTACGTTCATCGTTTACCCTACTTAACCAAATTTATTAAAATGATAGTAACTTTTATTCAACTTTTAATTTTATTTCTACTACTTATTTTACTGGTTTCATTTTACGAATCAGGTAAAGAAAAAATTGACCAACTCAATCTTTATTTCTTACCTACTTTTCTTGCTTTTTCAATCAAACTTCTATTGAAGATACTATGGGCAATCATTTTAGGACTCATTTATATCATTGCTATTGTACTTGTTTTTGATGCCGGTTCTGGCAAAAAATCAGACAAATAAGCACTTGAAGCTCCTTTAAACTACTACGCCCAATTATAAATTTCACATTTCCATTCTTAATACACCAATTTTAAAACTGCTTATGATAATACCTTTTGAACGTTCTTTCTGGGTCATCCCTAACCTTTTCTTGGCTGGAGGCATTCCTGCTGCACCACAAGCGGGCCACAGTTTTACCAAACTCAACTCTTTAAAAAAGACTGGCATCAAAGTAGTTCTTAATTTAATGGAGCCAACTGAATTGAACAATCAAGGGGAGCCATTTTTCAATTATCCTGCCTATTTACCCGAGAGAGGCATTCAATTTATCAGAAAGCCCATTATAGACGGGGGTATACCAAGTACTGATTTGATGGTAGATATTTTGGACACCATTGACTTACAAGTGAATGCACAATTACCCTTGTACCTTCATTGCTATGGGGGCATTGGACGTACTGGTTTAGTTGTTGGCTGTTATTTGTTGAGGCATGGATATGCTACCAAAGCAAACGTGATTGACATGATTGCTTATCTCAAACGTACCACCTCTATTCAAAACAGGCGCTCACCTGAATCAGATATTCAAAGACAATTTCTTTTCAATTGGTCATACAATCAATAACAAACTATGCAAATAACAAAAGACAACATCAAAGGAGCGTTTATTGGCCTTGCTATGGGCGATGCGCTTGGAGTTCCAAGAGAATTTTGGTCGAGAGAACAAATGCTTCAATTACCCATGACCAGTTTAGAAGATGCAAAGTATCCGCATTACCAAGATGCAGGAACATTTTCTGATGATACTTCATTGAGTATGTGTCTGGCCCAGGCCATTTGTGACGGTTTTAGTATTGAACGTCTGGCTCAATACATGCTCGATTGGTACCAACATGGATTTTGGGCTGCAGATACCCGTTTGTTTGACATTGGTAATATAACAGAGTCGGCATTGATCAAACTTGGGAATGGAGAATCTCCTTACAAAAGTGGAGGAATCAGAGGCTATGACAATGGTAACGGTTCCTTGATGCGTATTTTGCCCTTTGTATTTTACGGGTTCAACATGACTTATGAGCAAAGGGTTCAATTGTTGACTGAAATCAGTGGAATCACCCACCGACATATTCGTTCAGTTTTGAGCTGTATTTATTTTGAAATATATGCCAGGGAATTGTTATTGACCAAAGACAAATTGAAAGCTTATGTCAATGCAAATGAAATCTTTTCAGCATACGCCCAACAAAAAGCTTATGACGATGAATTGGAATACTTCGAAAGGATCCTCAAAGGTGACTTACACTTACTTTCAGTAGAGGCTATTCATAGTTCAGGCTATGTAATCTATACCTTGGAAGCTGCGCTTTGGTGTTTCTTTACTACCAACAATTATACCGATGCTGTACTCTTGGCTGTGAATTTAGGTGGAGATACCGATACTACAGCTTCTGTAACGGGCGGGCTTGCTGGCATCTATTATGGTTCCGAAAGCATCCCACTTAAATGGCTCCACTACCTTAAAAAGAGAACGGCCATCCTTGAATTGAGTCAAACATTTTACCAAACCATTAAAAAATTGAACAACTATGCATAAACAACACTACACACAATCATTAATCGGACAAATCGAAAACAAGTCAAACCAAGCGGGTTCATTCATAGGGGCACTTTTAGCCTCTAAAGAAGAATTAGTGGAACTCCAAAAAGTATTTGGTGCAAATTATTCTATCGAAGATTGTCTTTATTTAAGCCTCTTGGTTACTTTTAGTTTAACGAATGATTCTGTAAGCCCCATGCTTGATTTTTCAAATCATATTGGGTGCAAACCTGTTGAGTTAATTGGTGCGGTGAAATCACTACAAAAGTTGGCGGAAAGGGATGTGGTAGCTTCTTCTAAAAGGTTTACCTACCATGATGCGCCATTGAATTCAATTAATTTTAATATTTCAGATGCCCAGCTAACAGCTATTTTAAATGGCCTATCTTTACAGATAAAGAATAGCTCCAAAAGTAAAAGCAATCTTAGTTTACTCGAAAAAATTAAAAAGTTATTCAAAGAGCGAATTCACAAGAGAATGCCTTATGAACTTTTCAGGAGAAAATTATTAAAGCTCATCAAGCAACACAAAGATATTAAACTGGTTCAAGATTTAGATTTGTTCATTCAAACGCATTTAAACCAGACATACCAATCAGTTGCTCATTTGAAACTTCAAGACAAAGATTGTAACGAATTAATTTTAGTTTGGATGCTGCTGGCTCAATCGGGTTTAACTGGCAATCCTTTTGAATGGGAGCCAAGCATTGAGCATGTATTTGATTATGAAAAAACTGATGAGAAATTCTTGTTTTCCTTGTTAACGGAAACTCATCCTATTTTCAAAAGTCAGTTTGTTGAACCGCACATAGAATCAATACTGATGGATAATAAGTGCATGAATGCAACACCCTCTTTTTATAAAGCATTGTGTATAGAAACAAAACCTGAAAACAAAAAACTAAGCACTAAAGGAAATTTTCAACTTGTTGATGAAACTACCATTCAAGCAAAAGAGCTGTTTTTTGAAAATGAGCTCAAAGCGCAAACAGAAAAAATAACCCAACTTTGTTCGGAAGCTGTTTTTGAAAATAAATTACCAAAAGTTCTCACAAAATACAAAACAAAAGCAGGATTCTGTGCGGTATTGTCTGGTGCACCGGGTACAGGAAAAACGGAATTTGTTTACCAATTGGCGAAGAAAACACAAAGGCCTATTTTTAAAATTGAGGCGAGTCAGCTAATCAGCAAATACATGGGTGACACAGAAAAAGCAATCCGTCGTGTGTTTGAAGACTACAGGAATTATTGTGAAGAACACAAAAGAAATGCTTTGCTCTTGTTGAACGAAGGTGACAGTCTTATTAGCAAAAGGTTGTCAGTTGAGCGAAGTATTGATCAGTCAAATAATTCCATTCAAAATATTTTACTAGAAGAATTAGAAAACTTCGGCGGCATCATGTTTGTGACTACCAATATGATGAAGAATTTTGACCCAGCTTTTGAGCGTAGGTTCTTGTTCAAATTGAAATTTGGCATGCCATCTCCTAAAATCCAACAAATAATTTGGCAAGAATATTTCCCTCAACTTAAAAAGGAAGAGGCAGAAAAATTAAGCGCTCAGTTTAAGTTATCGCCAGCACAAATTGCAAACATTGCCAAGTTGGTAGTTTTTGAAGAAGTAACAGGTAAGAAATTTAGTATGGACTTACTTGTTGAATTTGCCCAATTGGAAACAGGTTCTCAAAATCGAAAATTAATCGGATTTGCGGCATAAGTTTTGGTTTGCGGTTTATCGCGGCAACGAAGTTGCCGCGATAAACCGCACTTTGCAGTAAACTTGCAATTCTTCATTTTACCTTTGTTGCATCAATTGCTAACTATAGCCATTGTCTAGGTCTTCTATACCCCAACCCAATACATTTTTCATTTTTTCGTTTTGTCTGAATTTTTTCGGCGCCATTAACAATTAAAACAATTTCAAAACACATATGAACAACATCAATCCAATCCACGTCAAAAAAGCAATCGACCAAATTAAAAAAACAAATTTGGCTCCAAAATTTGATTACAGAACCAAAGCTGTATTGTATGCCGAAAAAATGTACCCTGTAAAGGAGGTTATTCGTGTCGCTTATGAAATTGCCAATAAGCAAGAAATGACAAAAACTTTTGTGACTACTGAAGCAGAATCGGTATTGGTAAAATTAGGATTTACCATTGTTCCTTTTGTTAGGTAATAGATACTTTGTCCAAAACGCAAGGCGTTTTGGACAAAGTCTACCCCTAATTTTTCCTTGTTATTTAAATTTTAAAAACCAAAAAACACATTTTATGATACAACTCTTAAACAAGCTCATTCAAAACAATGGCGCAAATAATTTTGAATTCACGAGCAATACCAGCCATCCAGTTAGGCATTTAAAAGAGCAAACCAAAACAGTACCTGAAAAGCCAGGCCTGTATTTGGTTTTTACACAAAATTCAAAAGCAGTGAGTAGCTCCAAAGAAGCGCATTTGAATTATCAATTAAATAATATGAATTATGAGCTACTCTATTTTGGAAAAGCTGGTGGGGTAACAGCCAATGGCAAACTCATTAAACAAGGTTTAAATGGCAGAATCAACAATGTGGTTTCAGAAAGTAGTAGAAACTTAAAAGATATCAAACGTGCAAACTATTGGAACATCATCATGAATGAATTGGAGGTTAAAAAATTCAAGGTGCTCTATACCGAAAATCCCAATCCCCAGGCATTGGAGGACACTATTTATGATTTTCTTGACCGAAACAAACTTAAATATCCATTGATGAACAAGAAAAGAGGGAGGAAATAATTGTTTTGAGCAGAATATAGAAACGATAAAGGCGCTAGCAAGCTGGCGCCTTTATCGTTTCTAATTATCATTTTAAGACTATTTTGATTTTTTTGACATGATGAATCTGCATAATATGAGCGATGTATTCATGTCTAAGAGGGACGCCATATTTCCCATTTGGTCTATATATTTTTTTATTTGTGTCTGGATTTGAAAAATATTTGAATGGAATACGTGTGTCACCATAATGCATCAACTCCATAAAGGTAGTCCAATTTCCAGTGAAGTCTTGTTTATAAATTGCAATATTCCAATTCTTTACTATTGGATATTTATAGTTTTTGAAAAACGATTTAATCAATTCTGATGTATTTATGTAATCAAATTCTTGAATAATGGGTGTTTCCATTTTATTTATGTTATTATTACAATAATAATTTTATTCATATATATCATCAAATAATCATCTTCAATAAAACTTTTCATCTCCCCCATTCTCCCAAATCCCCTTACCTTTGTGTCATGAATTCAACAATTAAACATCCGGCCGATTCTAGAACGGTTATGAATGAGATGGTTTTGCCCAATGATACCAATACCCTCAACAATTTAATGGGGGGTAGGTTGTTGCATTGGATGGATATTGCTGCGGCTATTGCTGCACAAAAACATTCGCAAAAAATTGTGGTAACTGCCTCAGTTGACAGCGTAAGCTTCGGAAAATCAATCAAATTAGGTGATGTGGTGACATTGCAAGCCGAAGTTTCTAGGGCTTTCAATACATCGATGGAGGTGTATATCAAAGTTTGGGCTGAGAATATTCCAACTGGTGAGAAGTTTTTGAGCAATGAGGCTTATTATACCTTCGTTGCACTAGACAGAAATGGCTCGCCATTGAAAACGCCTGGCATTGAACCGCAAACCGAGGAAGAAAGAAAAAGGTTCGATGGGGCGCTCAGACGTAGGCAATTGCGCTTGATATTGGCAGGCAAAATGCAACCAGATGAAGCCACCGAATTAAAAGCATTGTTTATCAAAGATTAACAAAAAGCCATGTGGGCTGCATTTGGAATGTAAGTCCCTCATTATCGCAGTTTTGAAAATAAGTTGAATAAAACATTTGAAATTAGCCGATAAGTACTAATTTTGCCGCACTTAAAATCCCAACATAATAATCATAACTATGTCTAAATCAGGAGTTGTAGCTCAGGTAATTGGTCCAGTAGTTGACGTGAGTTTCTCAGACGAAGGAGGCAAACTGCCAAAAATTTACGATGCGCTTTACATTGATAAAGCCGATGGTACAAAAATTATCCTCGAATGTCAGAAACATTTGGGAGAAAACATGGTAAGAACCGTTGCCATGGATAGTACAGACGGATTGGTTAGAGGCATGGAGGTTCACCAAACCGATGCACCTATCTCAATGCCTGTTGGTGATGAGATCCGCGGTCGTTTGTTCAACGTAGTTGGAACTGCGATTGATGGAATGAAGAAAGTAAGTTCAGAATCAGGAAGAGCCATTCACAGAAGCGCGCCTTTGTTTGAAGATTTATCTACGCAAGCAGAGCCTTTGTATACAGGTATCAAAGTAATTGACTTAATTGAGCCATACGCAAAAGGAGGTAAAATTGGTTTATTCGGTGGTGCCGGTGTAGGAAAAACAGTATTGATCATGGAATTGATCAACAACATTGCAAAAGCATACGATGGTATGTCAGTATTTGCTGGTGTTGGTGAGCGTACCCGTGAAGGAAACGATTTGTTGCGTGAGATGATTGAGTCTGGCGTAATTAAATACGGTAAAGAGTTTCAACATAGCATGGAAGAAGGCGGATGGGATTTGAGCAAAGTTGATTACAACGAATTGGCTAAATCACAAGCAACCTTGGTGTTTGGTCAAATGAACGAACCTCCTGGGGCTCGTGCTCGTGTGGCTTTGTCAGGTTTAACCGTTGCTGAATACTTCCGTGATGGAGATGAAAAAACTGGTGGAAGAGATATTTTGTTCTTCGTTGATAACATTTTCCGTTTTACACAAGCAGGTTCTGAGGTATCGGCTTTGTTAGGAAGGATGCCATCTGCGGTAGGTTACCAACCTACTTTGGCTACAGAGATGGGAGCCATGCAAGAGCGTATTACCTCAACCAAAAGAGGTTCAATTACATCTGTACAAGCGGTATACGTTCCTGCGGATGACTTAACCGATCCGGCTCCAGCTACAACATTTGCTCACTTAGATGCTACTACAGTATTGAGTCGTAAGATTGCTGAGTTAGGTATTTACCCAGCGGTTGATCCGTTGGATTCAACTTCAAGAATTTTGACAGCTGATATTTTGGGAGATGCGCATTACAACTGTGCACAACGTGTAAAATCAATCTTACAACGTTACAAAGAATTGCAAGACATCATTGCCATCTTGGGTATGGATGAGTTGAGTGAAGAAGACAGAATGGTTGTGTCTAGAGCTAGAAGGGTTCAAAGATTCTTGTCTCAGCCTTTCCACGTAGCTGAACAGTTCACGGGTTTAAAAGGAGAGTTGGTGAGGATTGAAGATACCATCAAAGGTTTCAATATGATCATGGATGGTGAATTAGATCATTTACCAGAGGCAGCTTTCAACTTAGTTGGAACCATCGAGCAAGCCATTGCTAAAGGTGAAAAATTAATGGCTGAAGCCCAATAAAACAGAACTATGCATTTAGATATTATTACAGCAGACAAAAATTTATTCAACGGAGAAGTAACTGCAGTTACACTTCCTGGTAGTAAAGGTAAATTCCAAGTTTTAGAATCGCACGCAGCCTTGATATCTAGTTTGGAAAAAGGAAATATTGTGGTAGAAACAGCAACAGGGAAACAAGAAATTGCCATTCATGGTGGTTTGGTTGAAGTGTTGAACAACCGCATTATTGTGCTGGCTTAATGAAAATAATTTTTTAAAAAGTGGCGCCCTGATTCCAGAGCGCCATTTTTTTTATATTTGAAATCAAATCAATTACCAAACAATGCCTCATCAAAATACCATCATAGCCCCTTCCATTCTTTCTGCCGATTTTGCCAACTTAAAAAATGACATTGAAATGGTGAACCAAAGCCAAGCGGAGTGGTTCCATGTAGATGTGATGGACGGTGTTTTTGTTCCGAATATTTCATTTGGATTTCCTGTTATCAAAGCCATTCAAAAGTATGCAACCAAGCCATTGGATGTGCATTTGATGATTGTAGATCCTGATCGTTACTTGGCCGATTTTAAAGCAGTGGGTGCTGAAGTGTTAACCGTGCACATTGAGGCTTGTACGCATTTACATAGAACCATTCATGCCATCAAAGAATTAGGTATGAAGGCTGGAGTAGCCGTTAATCCACATACCTCAATCAGTTTGTTAGAAGACCTAATTGAAGACATTGATTTGGTCTGTTTAATGGGTGTCAATCCGGGTTTTGGTGGTCAAAAATTCATCAAACAAACGGTTCAAAAATGTGCTGCACTCAAAACATTGATCAATAGCAAACAAGCGGCTTGCTTGATTGAAATAGATGGTGGCGTAAATGAACAAACTGCCAAAGAGCTCATAGCTGCAGGTGCAGATGTATTGGTGGCAGGTAACTATGTATTTGGTGCAGCCAATCCAACCCAAGCCATTGCGGATTTGAAAGCCATATCATAGTGCTGTTGCTTTATTTTGTTTCCGACAAAGAATCTATTAACCTTGTATAGCACATAAGAAACCGCAAAGTGTTTCGTTAAGTATTGTTCATGAATAGGTATTGGTATGTACTCATTGGTTTTTTCTGTTTAACCCAGCTGGCATTTGCGCAAGAAGCAATTATCAGGGGCTATGTAGCAGATTCCAGTGGTCAAAAATTAGCCGATGTCAATATCCAATTAGTTGGACAAACGCAAAATACCTTATCGGAGCAGAATGGTTTTTTTCAGCTCAAAGTTAATGCAGGTCAAGTGTATGAATTGGTTGCCTCTTATGTAGGTAGACCTTCCCTAAAATTGAGTATACCAGCATTGGCAAAGGGTCAGGTCTATGAATTGTCTATACTCATGGGCAATGGATTGTCCTTAGATCAGTTTGTTTTTACCGAAGAAATAGACCGAGGCAAAGCATCTACCTATACCATTGACCCCAAAAAATCAGCTACTTTGCCAAATGTGAGTGGCAGTTTTGAAAAGATTTTAAGTACACTTCCGGGCGTCAGCTCCAACAACGAACTCAGTGCCCAATACAATGTGCGTGGAGGTAATTTTGATGAGAATTTAATTTATGTCAATGACATTGAAATTTACCGTCCATTTCTGCCTCGTTCGGGTCAACAAGAAGGCTTGAGTTTTATACATAGCGAATTGGTTCAACAAGTAAAATTTTCGGCAGGTGGGTTCGAAGCAAGGTATGGCGATAAAATGAGCAGTGTGTTAGATATTAAGTACAAAGACCCAAAGAAATTTGCAGCATCTGCTAATTCGAGTTTGATGGGTGTGATGGCGCATTTAGAGGGGGCTTCAAAAAACTATAAATTTACTTATTTACTAGGTGCCAGGTATTGGAACAATAGCTATGTCATAGGTTCTTTAGATACCAAAGGCGATTACCGACCAAGTTTTTCTGATGTGCAACTATTGTTGACCTATCACCTCAAAGACAACCTGAGTTTATCCTACTTGGGAAGCTATGCCCAAAACGACTATTTCTTCATCCCACAAAACAGAGAAACAGTATTTGGAACCGTGAAAGCGGCCTACCAATTGCAGATATTTTTTGAAGGTGCCGATTTGATGTCTTACCAAACCACCATGCATGCTGCCAGTTTGGTGTACAAGCCCAATTTAAAGACCCAATTGAAATTGATTGCCTCTTCTTATTTTTCAAATGAGAGCGAAGTATTTACAGTAGAAGGGGCCTACAGACTCAGTGACATTGAAACCAATATGGGCTCCGATAATTTTGCCAGAGCTAGAAATTTAAAAGGGGTAGGCTATTTCATTAGCAATGCCAGGAACTATGTCCAAGCCCAGGTAAACCAATTGTCTCACAGAGGTACTTACACACATGCCAAAGGGCAATTGCAATGGGGTATAGGCATGCAATTTGAACAAATAGCCGATCGCTTACACGAATGGCATTACGATGACTCGGCCGGTTTTTCTAGGCCACCATTGGTAAATGATTCAATCTTTGAGTTGAATAGTTTTTTAAGTACCCGATTGCAATTGAATTCGAGTCGTTTCAATGGCTATGTGCAAAATGCAGTGACCCTCAATAAGCAGAATAATTTACAAGTAAATTATGGCCTAAGAGCAAACTATTGGACTTATAACCAAGAATTGCTACTAAGCCCCAGAGCACAGGTATCGTTTGAACCCAACAGGCATTACAACAAACAACTGAACCCTGCCAATGGTCCGGTTAAATACAAAAGAGATTGGCTCTTAAAATTTGCATACGGCTGGTATTACCAACCTGCTTTTTACAGAGAGCTCAGAAATTACCAAGGTGTTTTACAGCCCAATATTCAAGCTCAAAAATCTGTGCATTATGTAGCAGGTGCAGACATGAATTTCAAGGCTTGGAACCGTCCTTTTAAATTCATTGCAGAAGCCTATTACAAGCAATTGTCGAATTTAATTCCTTATGAAATAGACAATGTGCGCATCCGTTACATGCCAAATTTACAAAGTAATGGGTATGCAGCTGGCTTTGATTTAAGGGTCAATGGAGAATTTGTGAAAGGTGCAGAAAGCTGGGCAAGTATCAGTATTTTAGATACCAAAGAAATTGTAAGCGGTCAAAAAGACCAAGCGGGCAATCCAGTTGCACCTAAATACATTCCACGATTAACCGACCAGCGTGTTACGTTTGCCATTTATTTTCAAGATTATTTGAGAAGAAACAAGAGTTACAAAATGAATTTAAATTTGGTGTATGGTACAGGTTTTCCGTTTGGGGTTCCGGATCAAAATAGAAACAACGACCTGAACCGCATGCCAAGTTACAGAAGGGTTGACATTGGTTTGAGTAAGGTGATGATAGACGAAAATTTGAAAAAGAGGAATTCCTTTTTAAAGAGGAATATTCAATCGGCTTGGTTTGGCATTGAGGTGTTCAACATACTGGGTGTAAACAATACCATTAGTTATATATGGGTGGAAGATGTGGAGGCCAATCGTTTTGCGGTACCGAATTATTTAACCAACCGTAGATTGAATTTTAGATTGCTCTTGAAATTTTAGGAATAAAAAAGGGTAAGCCGACTGCATCGCACCGCTACAACCTCACGCCCTTGCTTCGATCAAGACCTGGGGGATTAGAGGGAGCTAGTCGTACAGAGCTTACCCAAGAGCAAAATTAACCAATAAAACAGAAGTAACAAACTCAGTTTGATTTTGTCTGCTTAATTTTAGATTTGTGATTAAAAAAGAATGTGTTATGAATGAACTTTTAAACGATTTTCAAGCCAAATTAGCCAAACAACAAAAGGGTGGAGGAGACAAAGCTGCTGCTAAACAAAAAGAAAAAGGCAAAATGTTGGCAAGAGAGCGTGTAAGCTATTTGCTTGATAAAGACACTGAATGCATTGAAATAGGTGCCTTCGCTGGTTATGAAATGTATGAAGAGCATGGAGGATGTGCTGCAGGTGGAGTAGTAGTAGTGATAGGTTATGTGAGTGGGGTACAATGTGTAGTGGTGGCAAATGATGCAACTGTAAAAGCGGGGGCTTGGTTTCCAATCACTGGAAAGAAAAATTTGAGGGCACAAGAAATTGCTATTGAAAATAATTTACCCATCATTTATTTGGTGGACAGTGCTGGGGTTTATTTGCCCATGCAGGATGAAATTTTTCCAGACAAAGAACATTTTGGACGCATGTTCAGAAACAATGCTGTAATGAGTAGCAAAGGCATTACGCAAATTGCAGCTGTAATGGGTTCATGTGTGGCTGGGGGTGCTTATTTACCCATCATGAGCGATGAAGCCATGATCGTTGACAAAACAGGTTCTATCTTTTTGGCGGGTTCGTATTTGGTAAAAGCAGCCATTGGTGAAGACATTGACAATGAAACTTTAGGTGGTGCAACAACCCATTGCGAAATCAGTGGGGTTACAGATTATAAATTTGAAAATGATGCGGCCTGTTTAGACCGCATCAGAAGCATATTCTCGAAAATTGGTGCCAGTCAAAAAGCAGGATTCAACAGGGTAGAAGCGGTTTTACCCACTAAGAAAATGGACGATGTATATTTAGCTGTCAACGATTTTGCAAAGCCATTTGATGTGCAAGAAATTATTGAACGTTTGGTAGATGCTAATTCTTTTGAAGCCTACAAAGAAGGCTATGGCAAAACCATTACTTGCGGCTATGCTAGAATAGATGGTTGGGCAGTTGGAATTGTAGCCAATAACCGCCAAGTTGTAAAGGCCAAAAAGCCCAAACAAAGTGCCGCCGATAACCCTGTTGAAATGCAAATAGGCGGTGTCATTTACAGTGACAGTGCCGACAAAGCTGCTCATTTTATCATGAATTGCAACCAGAAAAAAATTCCATTGGTGTTTTTACAAGATGTAACAGGTTTCATGGTGGGTTCAAGAAGTGAACATGGAGGCATTATCAAGGATGGGGCAAAATTGGTCAATGCACAAGCCAA
>JAIXWI010000041.1 GCA_027491355.1 Bacteroidota bacterium | reverse complement strand
TTTAAAATTTATGGTTGTTGGATTTAAGCCAAAGATACAATTTGAAAGCAAATCACAACTACGAGTGTTGGCGTAATATAAGTGTCCAAGTTGTTGGATTTAAGCCAAAGATACAATTTGAAAGCAAATCACAACAAACGATATGATTTGAATGTGACCAAGACAGTTGTTGGATTTAAGCCAAAGATACAATTTGAAAGCAAATGGTTTACTTTAATATTAAAAAACAAAAAAGGTCAGATGCATCTGACCTTTTTATTTTTGGGGTGGAATATGGGGCTCGAACCCACGACCTCCTGAACCACAATCAGGCGCTCTAACCAACTGAGCTAAAACCACCGTTTGTTCCTTTGACAAGAATTCCTATCAAAGGAGTGCAAATGTAGAACAGGAATCAGATATTACAAAGTATTCCTAAATATTTTTTCAAGCAGCTTGAAAGCGAAGCAATTACCCCAAATTGATGGCTACTTGATCCCAATTCAATACATTCCAAAATGCAGCTAAATAATCGGCCCTTTTGTTTTGGTATTTTAAGTAATAAGCATGCTCCCAAACATCCAATGCCAATACGGGTTTGCCTTTTGAATCAGCAATGTCCATAAGCGGATTGTCTTGGTTTGGAGTGGTTACAATTTTAAGTGTACCCATTTGGTTGATTACCCATACCCATCCAGAACCAAATAAACCAGCACCTGCTTTTTCAAAATCTTTCTTGAATTGTTCCATTGAACCAAAACTATTTTGAATGGCCAGTTCAGTGGCAGCAGATGGTTTGGTATTGGTTTTTAATATGCTCCAAAAAAAGGAATGGTTATAATGACCGCCACCATGGTTGCGAACAACATTTTTAACTGTATCGGGTAAGGTTTGAATCATTTTTAACAAAGACTCAAGCGGTATTTGTTTGAGTTGTGGCTCTTTTTCCAATGCCTCGTTGAGTTTATTGATGTATGCCTGGTGGTGTTTGGTATGGTGAATCTCCATGGTTTTGGCATCAATAAAAGGTTCCAATGCATTGTAGGCATATCCCAATACTGGCAACTCATACTTGCCATTCACTGTTTTAATTTCAGTTAAAGCAGGTGCGGGGTTGAATGCAAATGTTTGAATGGGATCAACCAATGCCATGCCACTGAGCAATGCTGTAGTTTTAATGAAAGTTCTACGGTTATTGACTTTTTTCATGGGTTTAAGCTTGTTGGTTTTCGGCAACTGGTTTTACCAATTGAACTTCTGCGTACAATTTAACCTCTTCACTAATTAATACACCACCCGTTTCAAGTGGTGCATTCCAAGTCAACCCAAAATCTTTTCTATTGATTTTACCTTCAACCGAAAATCCTGCTTTTTGATTGCCCCATGGATCTTTATGCACCCCACCAAATTCTCCTTTCAAAGAAACTGGATGTGTAACATGTTTAATGGTTAACTGCCCATCAACTTGAAAATTGTGAGCATCAATTTGCATAATTTTATTTGAATTGAAGCTCATTTCAGGATGTTTTTCAGCATCAAAAAAATCTGCCGACAACAAATGTGCATCGCGTTGTTCATTGGCAGTATCAATAGATTTCATTTGAATGGTAAAATCTATTTGAGCACTGGTAAAGTCTTCACCTGTTGTGTGCATGTTCATATTGAATTGATTGAAATTACCATGAACATTAGTCATCATTAAATGCTTCACTTTGAAGCCAATTTCGCTGTGTGTTGGGTCTAATACCCATTGAATTTTTTCCATATTTTTTTTGATTAAAGTTGAAGCATCGGAACTTCCATGAGCAATATGCTTGCTTTGGAAATTGTATTTATTTGAATGGTTGCAGCATGTGTAATACCCATACCATCTCTTTTGTTTAACAATTGGTTGTTGACACTCATGTCTCCTTCCAATACAAACAAGTAAACCCCATTTTCTTTTGCATGTAGAGTATAAGTTGCTTGGCTATTGGGGTCGAAATGACCTAGGCTAAACCAAGCCTGTTGATGAATCCAAACACCTTCATCTGATGGGTTTGGCGATAGAATTTGCTGAAAACGGTTTTGAGCTTCAGCAGGATTCAACTGTATTTGATCGTAACGAGGTTGTACTCCCATTTTGTTAGGTATGACCCAAATTTGTAAAAATTGAACGGGGTCTGTTTTACTGGCATTGAACTCGCTATGTTGAATTCCAGTTCCTGCGCTCATTACTTGAATTTCACCTGCCCGAATGGTTTGTTGGTTCCCCATGCTATCTTGATGTGCCAAGCTACCGGATAAAGGAATAGATACGATTTCCATGTTTTGATGGGGATGTGTTCCAAAGCCCATTCCCGGGGCTACAGTATCGTCGTTTAAAACACGGAGGGCTCCAAAATGAATGCGCTCAGGATGAAAATAACCCGCAAAACTGAAAGTATGTTTTGAGTCTAACCAACCATGATTGGCATGACCCCTGCTTGCAGCTTTGTGTAAGGTATAAATAGGTTTCATAAGTGTAAAATTCTACAACAAGTATATAACATAAAAGTTTAAAGAATGCTACTACTTTCATCATATTAATCAGGAAATGGCCTTTTAATAACAACTTGAATGGCTCAGTACCAAATTGCTAGGGTGCTGAATTTGGTTTTTTTACATTTCAACTTCTATCTTTCTTGAAAAATTAAACAAATGTTTCAAAATATATACCAATCTGGAGTTGCTCAAAGACTCATGAAATATGTTCAGGTAGATACAACCGCAGACCCCAACAGCAACACACAACCATCCTCTATGAAACAAAAAAACCTCAGCAAACTATTGGTTGAGGAATTGGTAGATTTAGGGGTCACAGATGCACAATTGGACGAGCATGGCTATGTATATGCAACTGTGCCATCTACTAGCAATTTAGATGTTCCTGTAATCTGTTTTTGTGCGCATGTGGATACCTCACCCGATTGCAGCGGTACTGATGTAAAGCCCTTGTTACACAAAAAATGGGATGGTACAGACATGGTATTGCCTGATGACCCTACAATTGTTATTTCAAGTAAAAACCATCCTTATTTATTGGAAAGAATTGGGGACGATATCATAACTGCTTCTGGTTTGACATTGCTAGGTGCTGATGACAAAGCCGGAGTTGCTGTTATCATGGATTTGGTAGCCTTTTTAATGAGTAACCCTCAAATACCGCACGGTAAAATAAAGGTCTTGTTTACTCCTGATGAAGAAATTGGCAGAGGGGTTGACAAGGTAGACATGCAAAAACTAGGTGCCAATTTTGGTTATACTTTGGATGGAGGCGAAAGAGGCAGTTTAGAAGGCGAGAGTTTCTCTGCTGATGCCGCAAAAATTGTATTTACAGGAATCAGTGCTCATCCAGGCTATGCATTGAATAAGTTGGTAAATGCACAAAAAGTAGCTGCCTTTTTTTTAAACAGTTTACCTCAATTGGATTGGAGTCCAGAATGTACCCATGAGCGAAAGGGTTTTGTACATCCAGTTCAAATACAAGGTACTGCCGAACAGTGTCAGGTACAATTTATTGTCAGAGATTTTGAAACTGTGCAACTAGATTGGCATGTGCAAGCATTAGATAAATTTGCCCAAGCAGCATGCAATGCTTTTCCCGGATCAAGCTATACCTTGCAAAGAACTGAGCAATACAGAAACATGCGTGAAATTTTAGACCAATTTCCACAGGTCATGGAACATGCAGCAAAGGCTTATAAAATGGCTGGCATTGAACCCAACATAATGGCTATCAGAGGTGGTACAGATGGATCTAGGTTGTCATTCATGGGACTCCCCTGCCCTAATATTTTTACAGGTGAAATGGGTATTCACAGCAAACAAGAATACGTGAGTGTTCAAGACATGGAAAAAGCTGTAGAAGTTTGTGTGAACCTTGTTCAGATTTGGGCAGGAGCAGACCCTGTTGTTTAGTTGTTAAGTTTTCAATCAATTGTTGCTGCTTCAATCAAACCTAATTATATTCGCTCTATGCAAGAAAAAGATAACAGTGTCAATTCATCAAAAGCACCAGAACCTGTTGGTTTGTATCCACATGCCAAACGAGTTGGGAATTTACTTTTTTTATCAGGTGTTGGCCCTCGAGAAAAAGGCTCGAAAAAAATTCCTGGGGTTGAATTAGATGCTGACGGAAATATTATCAGTTACGACATTGCAACCCAATGCCATGCTGTTTTTCAGAACATCAAATACATATTAGAAGATGCGGGTAGCTCTTGGAACCAAATAGTTGATGTAACTGTTTTTCTAACCAACATGAAGGATGATTTTAAAACATACAACCAATTATGGGCAGAGTACTTTAAAGAAAATCCTCCCTGCAGAACCACACTCGAAATCAATTGCCTGCCTACACCAATTGCAATTGAATTAAAAGTGATTGCCACCATAGATTAATAGACATGACTCAAAACCTCATCTATGCTTGTTTGACCTCTTTTTTAATGGTGATTTTTTCTATTCCATCTATCTTAACCATTGCCAAAGAAAAACATTTATACGATGAACCAAGTGAACGAAAAAGGCATTCGGTTAAAACCCCAAGACTGGGTGGTTTGGCCATTTTTGTTTCTTTTATTTTTGCTGTGGCCTTATGGGGACAATTTGAGAAAGTAAAAGAACTACAATTTATACTTTCAGCATTGTTATTGCTTTTTTTCAGTGGTCTTAAAGACGATATCATAGTCATTGCTCCACTCAAAAAATTAGCTGCTCAGGTGCTTGCGGCAGGAATTATTTTAATAAAAACAAATTTACTCATTAGCAATTTCCATGGAGTATTAGGTGTAAATGAGCTGCCTTTGTCAGTGGCTTACATTATTACCTTGTTTACACTAATTGTAGTATGTAATGCCTACAATTTAATTGACGGTGCTGATGGACTAGCAGGTACTTTAGGTTTAGTGATGTGCATCAGTTTTGGCTGCTTGTTTACCATCAACAATGATTTGGAATGGGCAATGATTGCATTTACGCTCTCAGCATCCTTATTGGGTTTTTTATTTTACAATTTCCATCCTGCAAAAATTTTTATGGGTGATGGAGGCTCTTTGATTGTAGGCTTTATGCTTGGACTCTTTTCCATACATTTTTTAGAAATGAACATTCAGAATTTTGGTTACATAGAACGTATGAATGCTTCTCCTGGAATGGTAATTGCCATTTTAATTGTCCCATTGTACGACACTTTACGTATTTTCATTTTAAGAATCAAGCAAAGAAAATCACCTTTTCATGCAGACCACAACCATTTGCACCACCAAATGATGAAATTGGGTATGAACCACCGTCAAATAGCGTTGTCTTTGAGTTTTGTAAACATAGCCTTTATTTTACTTGCATGGTTAATTCAAAAACACTCTGCACATTCTGTTACATTGGTAATTGGCCTTACAGCATTGGTAGTTGGTCAAATTCCAGTGTTTGTTTTCAGGCACCATTTAAATGACAAGCCATAGCATTTTAAAAAATATTGGTATGAATACTGTAAACAAGAATAGAACTGCAAAAAACAATTTCGATTTTTTGCGTTTCTTCTTTGCTTTTATAGTTGTGTTGGCTCACCTCATAGACCTTACTGGACTAGATTGGCTAAAACCTTATAAAGTTTATATAGATTCAAAACTGGCAGTTGCTGGTTTTTTTGTTATCAGTGGTCATCTCATATATGGCAGTTATTTGCGGGCACATTCATTCAAATCTTATTTATTAAACAGAGCCAAACGATTGCTACCTGCTTATGGTATGTTGGTTATTGCTGCACCTTTATTTTTGGGTCTTATCAGCACTTACTCATACCAAGCTTTTTGGATGCAAGCAGGTACTTTAAAATATTTAATAGCCAATTTGAGCTGCTTGAACTTTATTGCACCCTGTTTACCAGGAGTATTTGCTAACAATACCATTTGTGCGGTTAATGGGGCTTTATGGACCATCAAAATAGAGATTGGCTTTTACCTCTGCTTACCTATTTTGGTGTTGTTACTCAAACGTTTCCATAAAAAAACATTGTTTTACATGATGATTTATGGTTCAAGCATATTGTACCTCATTGTGCTAAACACTATGAATATTTTGAAACCAACACATACTGCATTATTTGAATTACTTGAACATCAGCTGCCAGCATATTTGAGTTATTTCGCTGCAGGTATGTACCTCTATGACTTTAAATCGAATTTATTGGGTGCTCCTAAATACATTTATTTAATTGCATTTTGTGATTGCATCCTTGAATACAGTTTTGAAATTGAATTGTTGTTCCCTTTGTGTATTGCTATCTTAGTTATTGGGTTCGCCTATCATTTTCCTCGCTTGAACCATTGGGGTAAATATGGAGATATCTCTTATGGTATTTATTTAATTCACTTTCCTATGATTCAAATAGCTGTACAAATGGGTTATTTTTTGAAATATCCTTTTATACTAGTGGCAGGCAATTTAGTTTTAATAGTGTTTTTGTTTGCAATGTTATCTTGGCACCTAATTGAAAAAAAGTTTTTAGCGTTGAGGTAAGTTTTTCAAAGCAGCATTTTTTTGTGAACGTACTTTGTCAGAAAACCAACCCCATTTATTGAAATACCTAAATGCCGACTGTAAATGGTAAAAGAGCAATTTATTGAATCTATAAGAACCTTTTTCATAGGCATGTATGATTTGCACCTCTGGATAATAAACTGTTCGGTATTGCATCCCTATACGCCTGCACAAATCGGTATCTTCTAAATACATGAAAAATTGTGGATCAAAAGCCCCTACATTTGTCAATGCTGCTGTTCTCATAAACATGAAACATCCTGATAAATTAGGCACATCCATTGTTTCTGAGTAGCTAAGATGACGACATTCATAAGCATCCATTTGTTTTTTGAAAGCCAATTTGAAAGGCCCTGGTAAAAACCTCCTACCCAATAAATCGAATGGTGTTGGCAATAATTTGCAGAGGTATTGCAAAGCTCCTGATGGATACAAAACCTTTGGCATCAGTAATCCTATTTCTGGGTTGTGTTCCATGTATGCCATTAATTTTTGAAGGGCATCAACTTCAAATTGGATGTCTGGATTTAAAACCAAATGATAGGTACTGTTTTGCTCAATAGCCCATTCTATAGCAGTATTGTGCCCCCTACCATAGCCATTGTTAGACCCCATAAAATGGTAACTGACATCTATTAACTGTTCAGCTAAATATTGTAACTCATTTGTTGATGAGTGGTCTATCAAATACAAATGCTTGTCAGAAGTTAAAGCAACAAAAGCAGCAATGATATTTGCAATAGCTTTGGGTGGACTGTGAAACAAAACCAAAGATGCTGTTAGTTTATTGGGCTGCATTGTTAAGGTAAATTTCTTGGTAAATTTTTTGATAGGCTTGAGTCATTTGAACAGCTGTTTGAAAGGTATAACTGTGCTGAAAAGGGCTGAAATGATTGAACAATTGAACCAGTTGCTGCTGATCTTTTAAATCAAATAACTGAATGCCACTTGCATTGTTTGCCTCACATTGCAATTCTTGATGTGCAGGAATTTGACTCAAAAAACATGGCAGTTCAAAAGTCATGGCTTCTAATACAGACAAAGGCATACCCTCAGAAAGCGAAGCAGAAACAAATGCATCTGCAGCCATCAAATAATTGTGTACATTTTGTTGTTGGCCAACAAATAAGATGCGAGTATAAGAATGGTATTTTTTTTGTAAATGCAATTGTTGCGGGCCAGCACCAACAATTACCAAATTCGACTGCTCTGATTGATTAGACTGTAAAAAAGCATCAATGATAAAGCCTACGTTTTTTAACTTTCTTAGTGCACCAATTACTACAAAATAATTTTCGTTGGGCTTCCAGTTCAGTGTTTGTTTGAAC
Source organism: Bacteroidota bacterium (assembly GCA_027491355.1). Taxonomy (GTDB): domain Bacteria; phylum Bacteroidota; class Bacteroidia; order UKL13-3; family UKL13-3; genus CAISCU01. The sequence continues at coordinate 125,048 of JAIXWI010000041.1, read as the reverse complement.
TTTGCTTTTTGCAAATAATCAAACTGAGATTCAATTGCCAATGGCACACCGTTTTGAATGGCCTTAAGCTTTAATGCTGGAAAAACATGCAACAAATAGTTGGCTACAGCAATGGTTTGATGCATCATAGAAAGTCCTTTCAATTCTTTATTTGCTATGTACTTTCCAATGATTTTACCATAGGTATCTTTATAATTCTCAATAACGTTACTTGAAAGCACGCCGAGGGTTTTAAATTGGTTTGAAAAATATTTACCAATATAATAACTTGGTCTAAATGTAAATGTTTGAATTAAGTGGGGCTGAATGACCAGTAACTCATTGTTTATTTTTTTTATAACATGAGCCGTTGACTCCCATCTACTGGTATTTATTTGGTGTATTTGAACACCTAAGCTGGCTATGGCTTGCCAATCTGAATTCGATTTTTCTTTAGACAAACACAATACTACTGGTTCAAATTTACTTCTGTCCAAATGATACAATATGGATTTAAGGTGGTTGGTTATACCTCCTTTTTCTAGCGTTGATTGTACAAAGAGAACTTTAATCATCACATTTACTGAATGGCACTTGAATGGTAAATTTAGCAGAAATACTGGGTATAAGCTTCAGACATATCGAGGAAATTTAAATTAAAAAACTAGCTATTCCAAATACCTTTTGCCTTGTTGTTGATGACGAGGTAATACTGAATAGCACTCAAAATTGCACCAGGTAATTGGCCTATACATGCCGACAATAAAACACCCTCAGAGCCCATATTTAAATATTTATAAAAAAACAAACTGAGTGGAATTTGTACGAGCAAAATAAATACTGCTCCTAGCAGCTGTATGTGCAATTTATCTAAGGCATTGTTTAATTGATTAAAAATTGCGGTCCAAGTATTTAACACAACATACAAACCGAAATACAAAACCAATTCATTGGAATACTGAATAGGTTGATTGATCCACAATTTCAGAAATACTGGAAACAAAAAGATCATGCAAATGATACCAAAGCTAGCAACCATCCATACCTTTAATAACCTTTTGATCATTTTGCGAATCCAATCAAAATCGCCTTTTATGTATGATTCACCAAAACTCGACCAAAATGGTATAACTACAATACCAAATCCTATCAAGGGTATAGAAAAATATTTACTAACAATGGCATAAACTGTTACCTCAGCAGGTCCATACAAACGTGCAACTAAAACTTGATTCACAACCAGCATTAATAAAGCAGACAATTGTATGATGAAAAACTGTATCCCTTTATTGAATAAAAATTTAGAGAGCCCAAAATCTACTGCACCAATAGAAGGAAGGTATTTTGACAATGTACTTTTGTACAATACAATACTAGCTATCAACAAAACAACTATTGGCATGAACGAATGAATGATTCCTACTTTAAGGATAGAAGGATGAGAAAATTTCAATACAAAATAAGTTGTAATTAAAATAAGAAAAGATGCAATAAACTCTATTAAATTGGCAATACTTACCTTGTGAAAAGCAATCAAGACGGTTGTTAGTACAGAAAAAAACATTCTCAGCAGTAAACTCAAAAAGGTAATAACTACAAGAAAATTCAATACTGCAGGGTCTGTATCTAAATTAAAAACAACATTCCAATTGATAAATTTACTTGAAACTGTAAAAACTAAAAATAAAAAACAAACCAGTATCAATATAATTGCATAGGTTGTACTGACATATTTCTTTGCTAAAAAATCATTGTTTTGCGTAACAGAATAGGTAAATCTGTTACGAAGGCCATTCCCCAATCCTATATCAAAAACATAAAGCCAATTTGAAATTGAGGCAACCGTTAACCAAACACCATAATCGGATTGATTCAGGTATTGAAGATTTAAGGGTAGCAATAAAAGACCAAAAACAGCAATGCCAAATTTGATAATAAATGAATAAAAAATATTCTTCATCAAATTCAGACTTCTAATTTTGGTTGACTGATTCATTGAATTATAAATAAGACTTTTTCAGGGTCATGGATTGCCTAATCCAACAAAAGTCAATTACAAATAAAGTAAAAAAATGAACTGGGTAGTAAACAGTATTTGACAACAAAAACAATTGTATACCCAACATGAGCATTAAAGGCCATAATTGTTGAGTAATTGCTCTTTTTACAGCAATCAACAAGAAATAAAAAATCAGCAATGCGCCTATACCATATTGACAATACAAGAAAACAAAACTGTTATGTGGATATGAAATGGGGCCTTTTGCATGAACGGCCCATTCATTTTCGAACAAAAACATACCGGTTCCATACAAATAGAAGTGATTTTTGATATAATTCAGTCCTGCAGTCATTGCATTGCTTCTCTCCAAATCACTGTTGATTGATTTTGGATTTTCATCATCGAACAAAATCCTAGCCATTGAAGAATCAGGATTGTTTAACAAATAATCATAAATAAATGGTAAAAAAAGCAAAGACAATACGAGTAAAATTGAGCCAACAATGAGCATCCGTTTCAATCCTATTTTCTTGAAAAAACCAGGCATAAAATAAGTACAAAGAACTAACAGCAACAAAATTCCTTGCCTTGATCCAGACAATTCAACCAAATACAACATCGCTGTCAAAACAAAAACAGCCAATACCATTTGTTTTTTTTCAGCTATTTGGGGCATGAATTTTAGTATAATAAAACCTAAAATTACAACTGCATTTGAAAAGGCGTTAGCATCCGCAAATGTGCCACCAACTCTTAAAATGGTTTTGCTTACATTTTCTGATAGCAACATTGAAAAAAACAATGGGTTGGATATTTCAATGATTCCTTCAATTAATAAAACCACAAAGCAAACCAAAGAAAATCTAAAAATGAAAGGTTTGAATTTGGCTATATCAGTATAAAGCAATGTAGTCCACGAAAAATAAATGGCATAAATGATGACTCGTATGCAATCGTTCATTTTAAAAACAGCTTTGTTATCAGCAACTAAAAGCTGAAAAAGCATCAAAAAAAGGGAAAGAAAAATATACAAAATTGTATTCCAATTGTTGATCAAGTCAACTACTACAACCCGTTCAAACCTTTTTATAAAATAAAACAGTGAAACCGCAAAGCAGGTTATTAAGATTGGAAAATATGAGATAGAAAATATACCTGTTAAGAGAAATAGATTGAGCAGCAATACAACACCAATTATAAAATTGAGCCTTCGCTCCAATTGATATGTAAAATCAACTGTTGAGCGCATTCGATTTGTATTTATAGACAAACCAAGAAGTATATGCAATCAATATGCTCATTAAAAAAATAAGCGCAGAAATCAATGGCAATAGCAATATAGAATACTCATGTTTTTTGAGGGGTAATTGTGGAAAGTCAACCAATTCAAATACTGGTTTTTGTTGGTTAAGGTTGAACCTAGCTACTTCCCTATTTTTCAACAATTCCGCATACAATGTGTTCAGGATTTCACCTGAGCGTCTCAATTTGGTTTCATTAATTCTTCCTGAAACCCTCACCATACCAATAGACTCATCAATGGCTCTGGCTTTGTTTTTGTCTAAATTTGAAATCAATTGCTCAACCGAATCAACTTTGTTTTCAATTAAATCTACCAATTCTTGTTGTTGATTGGTCATGGCTTTAAAGTAAAATTTGGTCAATTCTTGATACATTGCAGTTAAAAATGCTTGAGCCAATGTTTCTTCTTTGTGCTTGAATGTTAACTCTATGATTCCAGATGAAGTATTACCAACGAAGCTGGTTGCTTTCTTTTTAACAGACTCAACTTGTAAAAAATTTGGTTTGGTAATAATTTCTAAAATGGCATTGATTGCAAAATTCTCTTGGTAATTCAACATGGCCAAATCAGTATGCAGAAATCCATTGAAACCTTTCATTTCAGGAGTTTTATCAAAAAGCTTGTTCAATTGATGGTATGCGATGAACTCATCAGCAATTAGGTTTTTACCTGGCATACTGTCTAACAAAGCCTGACCACATATCTTTTTTGAGTTACTCAAAAATAAAATACGGTCGTCGGTAACGTTCATGGCACTTACACCTAAAATACCCAATTGCGAGGTAATGGCACTCAAATAATTCCCTGAATTGTTTTTAGAATCATTGATAATGAAGCTCAATTTAGCCTCATATTTTGGCTTTAAAATCAATGCCAGTAATACACCAATTAGCAGACCAACTCCGAGTCCTGCATACAGGTGTTTTCTTTTTTGTTTTAAAAAAATCCACCAAGAATTGATCAATGCATCTGTTTTTGAATTCGTTTGCATTATTTAATGAAATTTAAAATAAGTACCATCAATGTAGTCATAGAAGTTGTTATAGAAATGGCTTCAACTGTTGTCAAGCTTTTACGCTCAACCTTTGATGGCACAATAATTTCTGAACCAGGTTGAATTTTTGGATAGCATTTGAAAAACAAAAAATTCCTAGTTGATTGCGCTGTACCATTTTGGTATACAACGTATGCTTTTCTTTTTAAGGCATTGGCTGTAAATCCACCAGCTTCCCCAATGTAACTTTTAAAGCTTTTATGGGCCTTAAATTTGAGTTGATTGGGATATAAAACCTGCCCATTCACATTTACCAAAGGATTAAAACTTGGCACAACCAACACATCATTTTCTGACAATACCAAATCTGAATTGGCCTGTTTACCACTCAAAATTTTACTTAAATTTAAACCTATGAGGTCTTTGTTTTTAAAGGTATTTTGCTCTTGGTATAAACTGTCGTCTGTTCCTTTCTTGTTGATTTTAAAGAGCGACATGAGCGATTTTTTAGATTTAATTTGATCAATCACATTGTCTGCCCTTGTTCTAATTAAAACAGCTCCCTCTGGGAATGCATTGGCTGTTAGCCCGCCTGTTCTTTTAATGAATGCTGATATGGTCTCGTTGTTTTTTAACAATGCATAACTTCCAGGGTATAAAACCTCTCCCTGAATAGTAACTGACTTTAAAGCTTGGTAATTTGCCGAACTAAACACATGAATTAAATCAAATGGTTCCAACTTGAACTTACGTAAATCAGCCAGGTTGTTGTTAATTTCTATGGTATTGACCTCTGCCAATTTACCATCTTTGAGTTGTTTATTGGCGTCTTTTGCCCTTCTTGAAATTTGAATCCTTTTGGTATCTGCCCCTAATTTAAGACCACCTGCTAAAACCAAAACATCTTCCAATACCATTTCTGTTCCAAATTCAAATTCACCTGGATTTAACACTTCACCTGTTACAACAATTTTCTCAGGCATTTTCATTTGAAGCTTAGAAGCAACAATCAAATGGTCTTCTCTTTTGAGTTGAAAGTCTGGTGCTTCATTCGATAAAATAGCTGCAATATTTAATGCAACTATTTCTTGTGTGTTGTCTGGATTGAGTCTGTATAGAATTGCCCTTGTCATCAATGCATCTTCTTTTAATCCACCCGCATTGTTGAGCAAAGCTTTTACAGTTGTACAAGACTCCAATGCAAAATAACCGGGTCTAAAAACCGCTCCGGATACTTCAATCCTGTTTTTAAACCTATTTAAAACTGAACCCACTAAAAATTCATCCCCATTTTGAGGCTTAAACACCTGAATTTCTGAATGTTTAACATTTACCATTGACCTTTGGCTGCCATCGTTTCTATTAACTTGGATTTGTTCTATGAACGCATCTGGAGTGAATCCTCCGGCATAATGAATGAGATCATTGAGGGTTTCAGTGGCTTTCAATTCAAATATGCCAGGATGTTTAACTTGTCCTGTTAATTGAATTCTACTGATATAAGGTTCTACTTTTACAATGTCTTGGTCTTCTAGTCTGAGGTTGCCTTTGGTGGCACCAGTTGTTAAAAAATCGTACACATCCATTACAGCTATTTGCTTGCCATTTCGTATGAGTTTAATGGCTCTAAAACTTCCGGCATCATTAGGGCCTCCGGCTGTATACAACGCATTGAAAACAGTTGCCAAAGAAGGCAATGTGTAGGTTCCTGGGTTGACTACTTCTCCTAACAATACAACTTTAATACTGCGAATGTTTCCGAGGGTGATAGACAATTGAGTTTGTCCGTTTTGAATACTTGGATTGTATTTTGATAGGTGTAATTTTATTTTCTTTGTGGCTTGCTCTATGGTTGAACCTGCAACAAAAACAGACCCAAACATCGGTATTCTTGCCTGTCCGTCTGGTGAAATTTTCACACTGTAAGTAGCATCTGAATACCCACTTAAATCTACGACAATTTCATCTTCAGGACCTAAAACATAATTCAAGGGGGTTGCAATTTTCAGATTTGGTTGGAAATTGTATTGTTTATTTCTAAACAAACTTGCTCCGTAAAATACTGAATTAGAGGCTGAAGGTGTATTTTCTGTGGGTGAATCTTGGGTCCATAACCTACCACTGTTAACAACAGCAGCTTTTGAATCATTGGTTACAAAAGATTGCTTTTGCAAACGTTGGGCTAATTTTTCAATTTCTGACTCTACAACTTTATTCTTAATGAGATCTGCTTTGAATTGCTCCCAGCTTCTTCCTGAATTTTGGAGTTCTTCTCCCAATTGTTTGATTTGATATTCCGATAGCTTATCGGCATTGAAGCTTGCAGGATTGGCAGACAATATTGCTAAACTTTGAGCCTCAAGTTTTGTAAAAACAAACAAAACAAAACAAGCCATCACAAGCAATTTACTGAAACTGACCAATTGTATACTTCTAAAATTAAATAGGACCATGGTTATAAATACTGTAGATGTTGCAATATAATCAAACGCTCATGTACTTTCAAACATGCAACCTAAAAGGTATTTATTTCCACTTGGAGGTGTAAGCAATTCAATTGGCACAAAAACCTGTTATATTTGTAGTTCTGATGAAAAAAATACTCATTACTTTAGTTTATTTCATACTAGCATATAGCTCAATCACAGCACAAAATGCTGAAATTAGAGGTTTTGTTTATGACAAAAAATCGGGGGAACCCATCATCTTTACAAATGTTGTTGTAAAAGAATTAATGATTGGAAAATCTACTGATATCAATGGTTTTTTCACCATTAATAGAATAAAGCCAGGTACTTATACCCTTATGTGTTGGACCCTGGGTTATGATACCACCAAAGTTGTAGTGGATTTGGAGCCAGGTAAAATTAAAAATCAAAATATCTACCTGAAAGCTAAAAACCTTGAATTAGGTGAAGTTCAGATCAAAGCAGACCGTCAAAAAGCCAAAGAACAAATCAATATTTCAACCAATGTTATTACACAAAAAGAGTTGAAACAACTTCCCACATTTGGAGGCGAACCTGATTTGGTTCAATATTTACAAGTATTACCTGGTGTTAATTTTAGTGGAGACCAAGGTGGACAATTATACATCAGAGGGGGGCCTCCTGTTATGAATAAAGTAATGATGGATGGCATGATCATTTACAACCCTTTTCATTCTATTGGCCTGTTCTCTGTTTTTGATGCAGACTTAATCAGAAACGCTGATGTCAGTGCTGGAGGTTTCAACGCGCAATACGGTGGTAGGGTATCTGGTATAATAGATGTAAATACCCGAGAAGGAAACAAAAAAGAATTTTCAGGTAAAATGAGTGTTAACCCAATTACAGCAAAAGTATTATTAGAAGGACCATTGAGTAAGTTTTCAGAAGGGGGTTCTAGTTCTTCAGTTATCTTTTCATACAAAACATCTTATTTGAACAAAACTGCTCCAATATTTTATCCGGGAGCAGACCCTAAGTATGGCCTCCCCTATTCCTTCAATGATATTTACGGCAAATTCAGCCAAATCTCAGAAAACGGAAGCCGTTTAAACTTATTCGGTTTTAATTTTACTGACAATGCAAATTTTAGCACCACCAAATACAATTGGAATTCACTTGGTTTTGGCGGAAGCATGATGATTATACCCGAAGCTTCAAGCACGGTTATCAATGCTGCATTCGGTTATTCAAATTACTTAATGAACCAAGTAGAAGCTGCCGATAATTTGCCACGTCAAAGTTCAATCAATGGCTTCAATGGTAGTATCAATTTTACCAATTTTATTGGAAAAGATGATATAAAGTACGGGGTTGATGCAGTTGGTTTTGCTACTGATTTTACCTACAGAAATGCAGTTGGAAGAACATTACAAGCCACGGATTACAACACAGAATTACATGGTTTTGTTAAATACAAAAAAGTATGGAACAGATTGGTACTAGAACCTGGGCTAAGAGCTGTTTACTATGCCTCACTTTCTGAAAGTAGCATAGAACCTCGTTTGGGCGTAAAATGGAATACAACTAGCTTTTTAAGAACCAAACTTGCAGCGGGTACTTATTCTCAAAACTTGATGAGTGCTGTTAGTGACCGTGATGTGGTAAATTTGTTTTATGGATTTTTATCGAGTCCAGATAAAGTTAATGGCACCTCTTCCATAGATTATAAAAGACAAACAGCCGAACACATTGTAGCCGGTTTAGAGCTTGATTTAGGGCGTTACATTGAAATCAATGCAGAGGTTTTCTACAAACATTTCAGTCAAATTACCAATATCAACAGAGACAAAGTTTATGATGATGTTCCTGTTAATCAAAACAAACCATTTTACCAAAGAGCTGACATCATTAAAGAAACAGGTGATGCTTCTGGTTTTGACATCCGTTTAAAATTAGATTACAAAAGATTGTATGTATGGGCTGTTTATTCATTGACCTATGTAAACAGGATTTTTGATAAAAATGACAGCGTTAGTGTCAAGTATTTCCCAAATTTTGACAGAAGACACAATTTTAATTTGGTGGTAAGCTATGAATTTGGAAAGAACAGAAGTTGGCATGTCAACACCCGTTACAATTTGGGTTCAGGTTTTCCATTTACCCAAACCCAAGGATTTTATGAACAGCTCAATTTAAACGGTGGAGTATCAGGAAATATCAATAACCAAAATGGTAACCTTGGAATTGGCTACAGCGATGCAAACTCAGGCAGATTGCCTTATTTCCACAGAGTAGATTTTTCGGTCAGCAAAAAAATTAATTTTAGTCAAAAAAATACATTAACCATTGTTGCGTCAGCTACCAATATTTTAAACAGAGAAAACATCTTCTATTTCGACAGACTGAACTATAAACGCATCAATCAGCTTCCAATTATGCCCACTTTGGGGATAAATTGGAACTTTTAACCTGCTTACACGCGCATAGATTCGTTTATCACAACTATGCGCATATTCGTCAACCAAATTAATCTGCAAAACTGGGGGCATCCGGTACTGCATTTCATTGGAAAGCTCATTGCATTCCTATTATTTATGCTGCTTTGTACACTGCCATCAAAGGCTCAAAAAACAGCTATTTACGAAGATGAGATTCGTTATTACAACCGAGGTCTAGAGCTTTTTGACAAAGAAAAGTTTGCAGCAGCATTCACCCATTTCAATTGGTATGCAAAAATGGGTAAATCCCCACAGCTTAGCATTCAATCACAATACTATGCTGCAACATGTGCCATGGAATTGTTTAGCCAAGATGCAGAACAATTACTTAAAAACATCATAGCTAACTATCCAGAAAATCCTACTGCCAAACTAGCTTTATTTCAATTAGGCAAATTGAATTACCGAGCCAAAAACAACAAAGAGGCTGTAAAATGGCTTCAGAAAGTAGACCCATCCTACTTGGCAGAGAACGATAAAATAGAATTTTATTTTACTGCAGGTTACTGCCATTTTAAATTGAATCAATTTGAAGCCTCAAAAAAATCGTTCATTGTTATAAAAGACACGAAAAGCAAGTTTTATGATGCAGCAAATTACTACTATGCTTATGTGTGTTACCAATCAAAAGATTTTGAAGAAGCATTGACTCATTTTATGCGTGTAAAAACACATAAAACTTTTGGTCCGCTATCAACTGTATATGTGGCTCAAATTTATTTTTCTAGAAAACAATTTGAGTCTGTTATTGCCTATTGCGACACCATTACCAACAAAGAATTGGCCATAGATGTTGCTGGAATTTTAGGCCAATCATTCTACCATTTAAACAAATACGCCAAAGCAATTCCTTACCTAGAAATTTTCATGAAAGATGCGCCAGTAATGCCCAAAAATGAAGATTACTACCAACTAGGTATTGCCTATTACAAAAATGGGCAGTACCCTCAAGCAATTGAACAATTGTTAAAAATTGAACAAGCTTCAGATACACTTAAACAAGCTGTTTGGTTTGCCCTTGCTGATTCATATATCAAAGTACAGAAAAAAAACAATGCCTTGTCTGCATTCAACAAAAGTTACGAAGCAAATACCCGTTCTGAACTTGGAGAACAGTCCTTGTTCAACAGTGCAAGGATTGCCGAGGAATTGAATTTTCAGGGACAAGCAATGCAAACCTATGCTCGTTTTTTAGACAGCTTTCCTGAGAGTAAATATGCAGATGATGCAAGAACTAACCTCGGAAACCTCTTGCTAAATGCAAGAAACTACAAAGAAGCCATACGCATTTTGGAACATATCCAAAACCCGGGTAAAACCGAAAAGATTTTGTTACAAAAGGTTTATTATTTTAGAGCAGAAGAATTGTACCTAAACAATCAAATAGAAGAGGCTAAAGTATTGTTTGAGAAAAACATCAGTATTCGGTTAGATGCTCAAACACTTGGATTATCTACCTTTTGGCTTGCAGAAATAGCATACAAACAAAACCTATTCAAAGAAGCCATTTCAATGTTCTTAACAGCCCAAGAAATTCCAGAATTTAAATCTAGTAAATATTACGCTAGTTCGTTTTATGAAAAGGCTTATGCCCTCTTAAAAATTGAAGATTATGATGCTGCTGTTGATGCTTTTAAGCAATATGTTAAAATGAGTCAATTGGATAAAAATCCAGAAATTTATACTGATGCTGTTATTCGAATAGCTGATTGTTATTTTGTTTCTAAACAATACCAATTGGCCATTGATTATTACGACAAAGTAATTCAGAATAGCTTAAATGGTGCTGATTATGCTTTGTATCAAAAAGCATTAATTTTAGGAGTACTGAACCTTTACGAGGAGAAAAGTACCACATTAAAAACCTTGATCAAATCCCACCCAAAGTCGCCATACATAGATGATGCTGTTTTTGAGAGTGCCAACTTACATTTACTCAACGAAAGTTATACACTTGCAGTAAGCGAATTCAATGAACTTATAGCTAAATACCCAAGAAGTATTTATATCAGAAAGGCAAAACTTAATAAATCATTGGCGTTGTTCAATTTAAAAAATGATGAAGAGGCTTTGGCTGTTCTCAAACAATTAATTACAGATTTCCCAAATTCTGATGAAGCTATTCAAGGTTTGCTACTGGTAAAAAATATCTTAGTCAACAAAGGAGAAGGAGAAGCCTACATTGAATTTGTGAATGTATTGCCACATTTGGTTTTAGCACCAAGTACCCAAGATTCATTGTCATATGAAGCTGCATTTAATTTATACAAAAACAATGAGTTACAAAAAGCAACAAAAGCATTGGGTAACTATATCAATAAATTTTCTGGTGGTTTTTTTATTCTCAAAGCCAACTATTTTAAAGCAGAAGCTGATTATTCTTTAAAAAATTATGATGCAGCATTGATTCATTACGAATATGTTGCCAATGCACTGCGTAATGATTTCACAGAGAGAGCAACTAGACAAGCTGCAACACTCAATTATATGAAAAAAAATTACGATGCTGCTTATACTTTTTATGCCGCATTAGAGCGAATTGCATCTAATAAAGACAATACATTGGTAGCATTGTTAGGACAAATGCGCAGCAGCATGTATCAAGGTAAACAAGATTCTGCTGCAACAGCTGCATTCAAATACATCAATTCAGGAATGGGATTAAAAGACCCAATGATAGAAGCACATTTACAAATAGGTAGGTTCTATATAAACCGTAACAAACCTGATTCTGCTCAAATTTCATTGCAATACATTCTCAAAGAAAGTAAGAATATTTATGCCGCTGAAGCTAAATACAATTTGGCTTTGATTCAATTCCAGAAAAAAGACTACAAATCAACACAAAAAATAATTTTTGATTTGGCCGACCATTTCAGTGCTTTTGAATTGTGGGTAGCAAAATCTTATCAATTGCTAGCTGAAACCTATGTCAAACAAAATGATTTCTTTCAAGCCAAAGCAACCCTTCAAAGTTTAATAGACAATTATGAAGGTGAAGAAATAATCAATGCTTGTAAAGCAAGAATGTTAGAGATCATTGATATTGAAAATCAACAAAAAAGCACACAAAAACAACAAGTAGAACAAAGAATCAATCAACATGAAAACAAATAAACATAGCTTCTTTAAAATGCTGTTTGGACTTTGTTTGGTTGGCTTACAAATCCAGTCATTAGCACAGGTTAAAGACAGTATCATAGGTAACAGTGTGGTAGATGTGGTTAAAACATTCAAACCCATATTGTCAGATGCCATCAAAATTCCAATTCAACCCAATCCAGATAAACCTGAAATTAAAAAGCCGGTTTATACCTATGACATGACTGTTAAAACCATTCCGATAGAACCCAATATTTATACCATTAAACCTTTGAGTTTGGGTACATCTCTCCTACCAAAGTTGAAAAACAATTATTCAAAAATTGGTTTTGGTAATTATAACAGTCCATTGGTAGAATTTTATCTCAATACTGTTAGAAACAAACAAATGCGTGCAGGCATTTTTTACAAGCATCTATCAGCTAATGGCAATGAAAATTTAACCAATTTTAGCAACAATACTTTGCATGGTAATTTGAGCTATTTTAAATCTAATCAGCAATTTGGAGTAGATGCATATTACCACAGAAACCGGGTGCAATTGTATGGCAGACCCGATAGTATGGGTTTCAATGAAGAAGATGGTAAAATTGTGTATGACCTTATTGATGTAAAAGCAAATGCTAGCAATGTAGCCAAGGATAGTGCTAGCTTTACGCACCTTACACAGGTACATTTTTACAGCTATAGTAACCAAGCAAAACAAAAAGAAAATAACATTGGAATATATACCACATTAAGAAAAAGCTTTGAACAATTACCTGTTGAATTGCAAGCAGGTTTTAGAATGAATCAATTTGATTCGGCAGGAACTGCATACAACAGGAGATTTTTTTATTTGAATCCAGAAATCAGGTTAGAAGAAGACAATTATTACTTAAAGGCTGGCTTCAATACTTTTTTTGTAACTGATAGCTCAGCATCAAAAGGTCATTTTTTCCCAAAGGCAGAAGCTGGATTTCATATCATTCCTAAAAAATTTGAAGTATTTGCAGGATTAACCGGAAACGTGCAGGTAAATACTTACAGAACAATTACTTCAGAAAACCCATTTGTACAAAATCCGGTTCAAAACAATACCGTCAATAAATTGGAATTGTATGGTGGCTTTAAAGGTCAACTGAGTCCACAATGTGGGTTTCATATACAAAGTTCTTCTAGCCAGCTAGAGAACAATTTGTATTTCATTTACAGAGCACTTGATTCTCTTAAAACAACTGATGCCAGTGCAGGATCACAAATTGCAGTTTATGATGGTACTAAAGGAACCCTTACTCAATTACAAATTCATGTATATTACCAAAATGGTGAAAAATGGAGAGTAAATTTAAGTACCTTGATTAACAATTATAAAATGGATAAATTATCGGATGCATTTGGTAGGCCAGAATTTGAAAGTAAGTTGAATATTTGGTACAATATTGCAGATAAAATTTACACTAAATTCGATTTGTTTTACATTGGAGAAAGAGCATTTGGTTACAATACAATTAGCAATTTAACCCCCAAAAAAAGTGGCATGATGAACGCATACACCGATGTTAATTTAGGTTTTGAATACAGGTATAAAAAACACATTTCTACTTTTTTACAACTGAATAATTTAACAAACAACAATTACCAACGCTGGGCAGCTTATACCAATTACAGGTTTAATTTAATGGCCGGATTTACATTTACTTTTTAACTAAAAAACATGGGATCATTTAAAGTTACTGGTGGCAAACAACTCAAAGGGGAATTGATACCTCAAGGAGCAAAAAATGAGGCTTTACAAATTATTTCGGCTGTTTTATTAACCGAAGAAGAAGTCATCATCAGCAATATACCAACTATCAGAGACGTAATGAAGTTGATAGAACTATTGGCTGAAATGGGCGTTCAGGTATTGCAATTGGATGAATCTACTTTTTCATTCAAGGCAAAAAACATCAATTTAGAATACCTCATCAGCGATGCTTTCAAACAAAAAGGTGCCAGCTTAAGAGGTTCTATCATGATCATAGGGCCTTTGTTAGCTCGATTTGGGAAGGCATACATTCCTGAACCAGGCGGTGATAAAATTGGGCGCAGACCAGTTGATACCCATTTGCGAGGTTTTGAAAACTTAGGTGCTAAATTCGAACACCTACAAAACGAACGTTTTTACAAAATTAATGCAAGCAATTTACAAGGAACCTATATGGTTTTGGAAGAGGCATCCGTTACAGGTACAGCCAATATAGTAATGGCTGCTACACTTGCAAAAGGGACCACTAGTATCTACAATGCAGCCAGTGAACCATATGTTCAACAATTGTGTACCATGCTCAATGCCATGGGTGCAAAAATTACTGGTATTGGCTCCAATTTATTACACATTGAAGGGGTTACAGAATTAGGTGGATGCAAACACCGCATGTTACCTGATATGATTGAAATTGGTAGTTTTATTGGTTTAGCTGCAACCACACAGTCAGAAATTACCATAAAAAATTGTGCTATTGACCGCTTAGGAATCATCCCAAAAACTTTCCAAAAAATGGGAATTGAAATGGAATTTAGAGGGGATGACATTTATTTACCCTCTCAGCCTTCATACAAAATTGACACCTTAATTGATGGTTCAATATTAACCATCAAAGACGGCATTTGGCCTGCCTTCACTCCAGACTTAATTTCTATTGCTTTGGTGACAGCTACTCAAGCAAAAGGTTCAGTTTTAATTCACCAATGGATGTTTGAAAGTCGCTTGTTTTTTGTAGACAATTTAATAGATATGGGAGCCAGTATCATACTTTGCGACCCACATAGAGCGGTAGTGATTGGTTCAAACCGTGAAACCAAATTAAGAGGTATAACCATGTCATCGCCAGATATCAGAGCGGGAGTTTCTATGCTCATTGCTGCATTGGCAGCCAACGGGCAAAGTACCATACACAACATAGAACAAATTGACAGAGGTTATCAATTTATTGAAAAAAGACTCCAAGCAATTGGAGCAGACATTCAAAGAATAGACTGATGTCAATTAGAAAAATCTTTTTAGTCTTTAGTTTATTTGTATTTTCATTTAAAGGAACTGAAACCTTTTCAGATCAAACATTTGTATTTCCTGATTTCAACTTTGTGGGAATGTTTGATAAAAATTACAAATTAACTGACTTAAAAGGCAGTTATGTGCTGGTCAATTTTTGGGCCTCATGGAATGAAGAAAGCCGTAAAATGCAATTGAAACAGGTACCCATTTATTCAATATACCGTGATCAAACTTTTAAAGAAGCTGTTGGCTTTGAAATTGTTTCAGTCAGTATTGATACAGAAGAAGCTGAAATGCGCTTAGCACTCAAAAAAGATAGGCTCAATTGGGCCAACCATTTTTGTGATTCAAAAGGTTGGGATGGCCAATTGGTAAAACAACTAAAGTTAAAAGGTATACCCTCAAATTTTTTATTGAATGAAAAGGGTATTGTTATAGCTCAAAACATCGATGCAGATAGTCTTGAAAATCTTATGAGAAGCTTTCAATAGATGTCACATTGTCACAAAAACAGCATTGGCAAACTCTTTGAACAAACAATGAAAAAAAGTATCAAATGAACCCAACAGAACAAACAAATAACCATAACGAAGAAAGTGCTGAGATGCTAGACAACAGCGGAAATGACAACATAGGTTCACCTGAAAATCAAGAAACGAATGCTGCTGAAACAACACTAGACCCTGTTTCTAAGCTTCAAGGTGAACTGACAGAAGTTCAAGACAAATATTTACGTTTGTATTCAGAATTTGAAAATTTCAAACGTAGAACCACCAAAGAAAGAGCAGATTTGTTAAAAAGTGCTAACCAAGAAACATTGGTTTCTCTCTTACCTGTTTTAGATGATTTTGACAGGGCTCAAAAATCTATTCAAACCACAGAAGGTTTTGAGGCCGTTAAAACCGGTATTGATTTGGTGCACAACAAACTCAAAAATATTTTACATCAAAAAGGCCTAAAAGAAATGGAAACTGATCAAAAAATCTTTGACAGTGAATTTCACGAAGCCATCACTAAAATACCAGCCCCATCTGAAGACTTAAAAGGGAAAATCATTGATACCCTAGAAAAAGGTTATTTTTTAAATGATAAAGTTATTCGTTTTGCTAAGGTAGTTGTAGGAGAATAAAAAAAGCTGTAAACATTCATGTCAAAAAGAGATTATTACGAAGTATTAGGCGTTTCTAGGAATGCAAGCCCTGAAGAAATAAAAAAAGCTTACCGTCAAATGGCTATCAAGTTTCACCCTGATAAAAATCCGGGTAACAAGGAAGCCGAAGACAAGTTCAAAGAGGCTGCAGAGGCATATGAGGTGCTAAGCGATGCCAATAAAAAAGCCAAATACGATCGTTTTGGTCACCAAGCAATGGGCGGCGGCGGTGGCGGCGGTCAACACATGAACATGGATGATATTTTCAGTCAATTTGGAGATATTTTTGGAGATGGGAGTCCTTTTGATTCCTTTTTTGGAGGTGGAGGTCGAAGGGGTGGCACAAGACAAAGGGTGGGTGGAAACTTGAGGGTGAAAGTAAAACTAACCCTTCAGGAAATAGCTACTGGAGTAACCAAGCAAATTAAAGTAACCAAACAAGTTGCATGTAAAAGTTGTGGAGGAAATGGAGCTAAAGACAAATCTTCTTTTAATACATGTGGCACATGCGGTGGCGCAGGACAAGTAAGAAAAGTAACCCAAACTTTCTTAGGACAAATGCAAACAACCAGTACATGTCCTACTTGTAATGGGGAAGGAAATGTTGTTACCAATAAATGTACTTCATGTAGAGGTAGCGGTAGAACTGAAGGTGAAGAAATCATCTCGGTTCAAATACCTGCTGGTGTTTCAGAAGGTATGCAATTGAGCATGAGCGGAAAGGGGAATGCACCCGAAAGAGGTGGTATACCAGGCGATTTAATCATTTTAATTGAGGAAATTGAAGACCCTGTTTTAAAAAGGGATGGTAACAATGTGGTTTACGATTTATTCTTAAACTTTGCAGATGCTGCGCTTGGAACTCATGTTGAAATTCCAACGGTTACAGGGAAAGTTAAGTTAAAAATAGATGCGGGTATTCAAGCTGGAAAAATATTAAGACTCAAAGGAAAAGGCTTACCAGAAGTAAATGGTCCAAAAAGCTATGCTGGAGACCAATTGATTCATGTAAATGTTTGGACACCCCAAAAATTGAATGCTGAAGAAAAAGCACTCCTTGAGAAGTTGAGAGGTGCTGAAAATTTTGAGCCAAAGCCTGAAGCAAATGAAAGAAATTTTTTCGACCGTATGCGTGATTTCTTCAATTAAAAACGCGGACAACTGATTCTTTTGCTGTTGTTTTTATTCCGACCTAAACTAAATTCTAAGCCTATCAAGTTACTCCAGAAAGCATCAGGGGGTATATTAGATTTTCTAAACATATTGCCAGAAAGTTTGCCCGTTGAGGTTAGGTTTAATCTTGATTCCCAAAAGATGTTTACTAAACTATGAATGTGGTAATTTAACTTTAAACCAGTACTGATTAAAAATGTATTGATGGTAGATGCTTGATGTAATTGAATGCCTGCAGCATTAGTTTCGTTCCTGCCATATCCAATACTGGTGCTGAAAGCCGAAACACTTGGATCTGTTGAGTACATTTTAGATTGAAAATTGGCAAATCCAGCTCCAAATAATGCTTCTAAACTAAATTGATAACCATTAAAAAATGCAGGAGTTATATCTCTGTTTGCAATGATTTGAATATCTTGAGTGTGCGCCTCAAAAGCCAAAATCTGACTATTTACAAAAAAACTCCATAAATGTCCTTGAGTGTATCTGAAACCGACATCCCATTTTGAATTTAACTTTGTTAATACAAAAAAATCAGTGGCGTTTTTAAGCTCAGAATAATTTCCTTTTGCAAATGTAATTTTTGCATCACCTGCAGTGCCTGTATATAAATTAATACCCGTTCCAATTCCAATCCTAGAATTTAAAATATATTTGCTGAATTCATTACTTTGTGCCAATAAATGGAAAGTTTGAATCACAGTAAAGCATACCAATAAGAGGCGTAATTGCATTTCTAATTTTAAATTGAAATTGAAAAGCAAAGATACCCTATTTAAGGTTTTATTAATTACTTGTTCTAAAAAAAGAAAAAAATGGTTCTATGCTTCTAAAAAAACACACTAATGATAATTGAAACTAATAATATTTGTAAGTATTTTCAGGGCAAGTTGATACTTGACAATATCAATATAAACATTCCTGAAGCTTCTATTTTTGGCCTGCTTGGACCAAATGGCGCTGGCAAAACAACCCTTATTCGAATTTTAACCAAAATCATTGAAGCTGACAGCGGTTCAGTATTGTTTGATGGTAAACCCTTGTTAATGAAAGATGTTTACCACATGGGCTATTTGCCAGAGGAAAGAGGTCTATACAAAAAAATGGGGTTAGAGGAACAATTGTTATTTTTTGCTGCACTTAAAAATATTCCATACATACAAGCCAAACAAGCAATCAAAAAATGGGCCCTAAAATTTGACTTAGCACATCTGCTGAACAAACCTGCCGAGGAACTTTCAAAAGGAATGCAGCAGAAAGTTCAATTGATGGCCTCTTTGATACACAACCCAAAACTACTTATTTTAGATGAACCATTTTCAGGATTTGACCCTATTCATGCACAACTTTTACAAGAAGAAATTAAATCATTGAAAGCACAGGGTACCAGTATTATTTTATCGAGCCATAGAATGGAAACAGTGGAATTGCTGTGCGATCACCTCGCATTGATCAATCAGGGAAGAGTCATACTTGATGGGGAATTCAATCAAATACAAAAAGCTTTTACCAAAAATGAATGGGTTTTGGAGTATGAAGGCAATCAACCCCAAAATAATACTGTTTTTCACTTCGAGCAAATTTTAGAAAACAATGCTTCAATGCTGCTCATTAAACCTTTTACAACAGTTTCGCTCAATCAAATACTGGCAGAACTAATGCATCAAAATATTGCTATTAAAAGTATCAAACAACACCAACCTAGCATGAATTCAATTTTTATTGAAGCAGTTGCTCAAAACAATCACTCACATGCATAAAATAATATTGATAGCTAAAAGGGAATTCCTCACTAGGGTAAGAAAGCGCTCGTTTATTGTCATGACATTGCTTTCTCCTTTACTGTTGCTAGCCTTTTATGGAATTATTTTTTATTTAAACATCAAACAACAAACCCCTGATAAACCATACCGACTTCTAGTTGTTGATGCTGAAAATTTTTTAAAACAAAATCTTCCTCAAGAAAAATCTATTTTATTTGAATTTAAACTTACCAATCAAAAAAAATATGAAGAAGAACTGAATTCAGGTAATTACGACCTTATACTTGAGGTAAAAAAGAACCCTCAACAGTTACCTGAATTTAATTTATACAGTTTAGACAATATTGGATTTTTTATAAAAGAAAAAGTAGCCAATACACTTACCCAACAAATTCAACAAAACAAACTCATCGAAAACGGTATTTCTCCAGAATTGATTGAACAAATCAATCAAATGGCAACACATATCAACACGGTGCAAATTAAAGACAACCTCACAAAAGCTAATCATTCAGAAATGGGAGCTTTGATTGGTTTTATCATGGCATTTGTTATTTATATTTTTATTTTCTTATACGGCGTTCAAGTAATGAGAGGTGCTATCGAAGAAAAATCGAGCCGAATAGTTGAAATTTTAGTTTCTTCTGTTAAACCTACAGAATTAATGTATGGCAAAATAATAGGTATTGCAGGTGTTGGTATGACTCAGTTTCTTATATGGGTAATTGTTTGCCTAGGTTTAATGGGACCACTTTCTGGTGTGATTGGTCAAATGGTACAAAGTAACTTTGAAAGTAGTTTGCAAAACAGTGCACAAATACAACAAATATCTCAAAATATTGGAATGGAATGGTTATTTGAACTGAATTTACCCTTATTATTTAGCCTGTTTATTTGTTACTTTATAGGTGGCTATTTGTTTTATGGCGCCTTGTTTGCAGCAATTGGTGCTGCTGTAGACAATGATACAGACACCCAACAGTTTATGATGCCAATTACCATGCCATTGGTTTTTAGTTTAATCTATTCACAGAGTATCATAGGCACAAACCCTGATGGTTTCTTAACTTCATTCTTATCTATGCTGCCTTTTACATCTCCGGTAGTGATGATGGTAAGAATACCCTATGGGGTTCCAACTATTGAGCTAGTTTGTTCATTGGTTAGTTTGTGTATAGGTTTCATGTTGAGCGTTTGGTTTGCGGGAAAAATTTACCGTGTAGGTTTGTTGAGTTATGGTAACAAAACTACTTATAAAACATTTTGGAAAATGTTCAGACAAAGCAACTAATGGAGCATACTTCACTTTTCAAAAACCGTTACTTTACTTTATTTTTAGGTACCCGTTTCTTTTTAACCTTTGGTATTCAAATGCAAGCCATTTTGGTTGCATGGAAAATATATAACCTTAGCCATGACCCCTTGTCATTAGGTTTAATTGGGCTTACAGAGGCTATTCCAGCACTCGGTGTAGCATTGTATGCAGGGCATTTAGCAGACAGTCAAAATAAAAAAAACATTCTCATTGGTTGTATGATTTTGCTATTGTTGAGCTCAATTGGAATGCAATTATTCAGTACCAATATTTTTGAGTTAGACCAAGCTATGCAAATTCAAAGTTTGTATTTTTTTGTTTTTGTGAGTGGAATTGCAAGGGGTTTTTATGGACCAGCATCCTTTTCAATGATTCCAGCATTGGTTACCAAAAACCAGTTGGTAAAAGCTGGAACCCTTCAAAGTACAGCATGGCAAATTGCAGCAATTATTGGCCCCGCGTTGGGTGGAATTTTATACAGTTCAATTAACTTAGAGCATTGTTTTCAAATGGTATTGCTCATGGAGGGAACTGCATTCATTTGTTTGCTTAATATAAAAGGTGATTTTAAACCGGCACCAATTATTGAAAAAGAGTCTATGTACAAACGTTTAAAAGACGGTGTGCAATTTGTATTCAAACACAAGGTAATTCTATCAGCTTTATCCTTAGATTTATTTTCGGTTTTATTTGGTGGAGCTACCGCCCTTTTACCCATTTTTGCGAATGAAATTCTAGCAGTAGGGAGTACTGGTTTGGGTATTTTAAAAGCTGCTCCTTCTTTAGGTGCGGCCATTACAATGATTTTCATGAGCTTTCAAGCTAAAATAAACAACCCTGGAAAAAAGTTATTACTTGTTGTAGGTGCTTTTGGTTTGTGCATGATTGCATTTGGTTTATCTGAAAGTTTTTATTTGTCTGTATGTTTGTTATTTCTTAGTGGTGCGTTTGACAGTGTGAGTGTAGTTATCAGGTCTGCCATCATTCAAACCCAGACACCAGCGGCAATGAGAGGACGTGTAGCTGCTGTAAACACCATGTTTATTGGATCTAGTAATGAAATTGGTGCTTTTGAAAGCGGATTGGCAGCCAAAGTTTTTGGCACTGTACCTGCCGTTGTTGGAGGTGGAGTAATTACACTAATGGTTGTTGGGATTACCCATGTAAAAGCCAAAGCCATTAGAACTTTTCAGTTCGATTAAGCCTTGTGATCTTCTTTTGTGATGGTTAAAGAAATGGCATCAGGAACCTGCTCATCTAACAATGCAATGTCTATGACCTGAAGCATATTGTTCACGTAATGAAAATTTAAATCTTTCAAGTATATAGGCTGTATGTCTTCAATGTCTTTGCGATTTGCCTCACATAAAATGATATCGGTAATGCCGGCACGCTTAGCTGCAAGTATTTTTTCTTTTACACCTCCAATTGGTAATACTTTTCCTCTGAGTGTAATTTCACCTGTCATGGCCAAATTGGGTTTTATTTTACGTTGTGTAAAAACTGATGCCAAAGAAGTTAACATGGTAATGCCCGCTGAAGGACCATCTTTTGGCACTGCACCTGCAGGTACATGAATGTGACAATCAAAATGGTCAAAAACCTTTGCCTCTATTCCCAAATAAGCACATTGAGACTTTAAAAAAGTTAAAGCTGTAACTGCCGATTCTTTCATCACTTCTCCTAAGTGACCTGTTAAAGTGAGTTTCCCTTTCCCTGGTGTCAATCTTGACTCAACAAACAGTATCTCCCCTCCTACGCTGGTCCAAGCCAATCCTGTTACCACACCTGCAACATCATTACCTTGGTAGGATTCTTTTTCCATCCTGGCAGCGCCCAAAATTTGGTGTACTTTCTCTAAATTCATCGATTTGTCATACTTTTTATTCATGACTTTTTCTTTGGCAAAAAACCTTGCAATTGCTGCAATTTGTTTTTCAAGTCCACGTACCCCACTCTCTCTGGTATATGACTCTATTATTTTTTCAAGGATAGTGTCTGTTAACGCAAAATCATTTTTGTCTAAACCATGGTTCAATTTTTGTCTTGGAATTAGATATTTCTGCGCAATCTGAATTTTCTCTTCTAATGTATAACCATTTATTTCAATGATTTCCATCCTATCAAGCAATGCAGGCTGTATACTGTCTAAATTATTAGCTGTAGCAATGAACATGACCTTTGACAAATCATATTCAATCTCTACATAATTGTCATAGAAATTGGCATTTTGTTCTGGGTCAAGTACCTCTAACAAGGCACTCGACGGATCTCCTCTAAAGGTGCTCCCTACTTTATCAACCTCATCTAAAACAAAAACTGGATTTGATGTTTTAATTTTTTTAAGGTTTTGAATGATCCTACCTGGCATTGCGCCAATGTATGTTCTGCGGTGTCCTCTGATTTCGCTTTCATCATGTAAACCACCCAAAGCAATTCTAGCATATTTACGTCCCAATGCCTTGGCAATTGATTTACCCAGCGATGTTTTACCTACACCTGGAGGTCCATATAAACAAAGAATAGGACTTTTTAAATCTTTTTTGAGTTTGATAACCGCCAAATATTCTAAAATTCTTTGTTTAACCTTCTCTAATCCAAAATGGTCTTCATCCAATACTTTCTGAGCCTTTTTAAGGTCAAAATTGTCTTTAGTTGTTTCGTTCCATGGCAAGTCTAACAACAATTGTAAGTAATTCAATTGTATGCTATAATCTGGTGCCATCGGGTTGATTCGCCTCAATTTTTCTAATTCTTTTAAGAAAGACTCATTGACTTCTGTTGACCACATTTTTTGTGCAGCCAATTTCATCATATTTTCTATCTCTCTCTCAGGTGAATCGCCGCCCAATTCTTCTTGAATGGCTTTGATTTGTTGTTGTAAAAAGAAATCGCGTTGTTGTTTGTCTAAATCGCCTCTTACTTTATTTTCTATTTGCGCTTTTAGTGCTGTAAATTGATAATCTTTATTGAGGGCTTCCATGACTTTTGAAGCCCTGGATTTAAAATCAAGTAATTCCAAAATGGCCTGTTTTACTTGAACTTCTGCATTTAAATTAGAAGCAACAAAATTAACCAAGTAATTAGGTGTTTTGATGTTTTTTATTGCAATTGCAGCCTCACTGGGCATGTGAGGTGACATGCTTATGATTTTTTGCGAAACTTCTTTGATAGATTCAACCATTGCCAATGACTCATCGTCATTCAAAAATTCTTCTTCAGCCAATGTACTAACCTCACATACCAAATAAGGGGAATCTTGTACTTGTTTTTGCAATTGAAACCTTCTTTTTCCTTGAATGACTGCCATGGTGCTGCCATCTGGCATTTTAATCATTCTAACAATGGAAGCCATGGTGCCTATGGTGTACAAGTCGGCCATAGCAGGATCTTCTGTTTCTGCACTCAATTGTGTTACAACTCCCACCAATTTGTCATTGCTCTTGTATGCTTCTTTAAGTAACTGAATAGATTTATCTCTGCCAACAGTTATTGGAATCACTACACCAGGAAACAAAACTGTATTTCTAAGCGGTAAAATTGGCAGTGTTTCTGGTAAATCTTCTTTATTGAGCACTTCTTCTTCTTCTTGACTGAGCAGCGAAATAAAATCCGCAGACTCTGTTTCATCGTTAAGAATTGTGCTCATCATCATTCTATCTATTGAATTATTCATGTTGTTAAATTAAGAAACCATAAATAGGCATTGATTTGAAACAATTCGCATGCCAAGTATTTTATGGCAGTATTTTTTATTTAAAAAGTAACTGATGGGTAATGATTCCACAAGCAATGGCTGCATTGAGGCTTTCTGCTTTACCAAGCCTTGGAATGAATAGGCTTTCTTGAATGTATTGCTTGTAAAGTGGATGGATACCTGAACCCTCATTTCCAATTAGTAAAATGGAAGCCTGATTGAGCGTAAAAGCTTGAATAGGCGTTCCGTTTAAATCTGCTGCCAAAACTGGTAAACCATATTTTTTAAAACAATTTTCAAGGTTTACGTAATGTACTTTTACCCTTGCAATGGAACCCATACTAGCTTGAATTACCTTGCTATTATAGCAATCAGCAGTTTGTTCGCTACAAAATAGGTGTTCTATACCATACCAATCAGCCAAACGAATGATGGTACCCAAATTACCCGGATCTTGGATGGTATCGAGTGCAATGCTGAGTTTTTGTGTCAATTGGTCAGGCAAGTCAAATTGTGGAATTTTAACCAATGCAACCACATCTCTTGCACTTTGAAGCGCACTGAGTTGTTCCATTTCTTTGTTGCTGACAATTCGTATACAATTTTCAGGTAAGTTAGAAAAAGGAGTTGTTTGAAGCACCGTTTCTTTACAAAATAGTTGGTCTATTTCCAATCCTGCAGTTATCAAATCTGAAGAAAGCTTCTTACCTTCGGCAACAAAGAGTTGAAATTCCTGACGGGATTTCTTATCTTTCAAAGACTTTACCAACTTGATTTCAGATTTAGTCAACATAAAAAATTGTATTTATTTGTGCCTTTTAATGGGTTTGTTGAGTGCATGCAATATAAGCAAACATGCAAGCAATGACGCACGTTTTTTGTACAAGAACAAAATTCAAATACAAGAAAGTAAAATTGCTCGTTTTTACGATGCCGATTTGATGAGCCAGGTAAAACAAATGCCCAATAAAAAAATTGTTGGAATATACCGATTGGGCTTACGCTTTTTTTTACTAGGAGCAAAAGGAACAGACAATAAATTCAAGCAATTTTTGAGGTATCAAATTGGAGAAAATCCTGTAATCATTGACAGTACTTATATTGATGCATCTTGTAAAGCCATGCGGGCTTACCTCAAAACTCAAGGTTTTTACTACCCTGTTATACAATACAACATTCAAGGTCCTGCACACAGGAGTATTGTTCAATTCAATGTAAGTATGGGAAAACCCTATACCATTTATAAAATAGAACAACACATTGCAGACCCAATTATAGACTCCATAGTGTCTTCGAATGCGGATGAATCATACATAAGATTGGGAAATCCTATCAAATTTGAAAATTTATTGAATGAACAAAACAGAATAAGTGATTTACTCAGAAACAATGGTTACTTTGGATTTACGAAAGAGGCGATTACTTTTGATTTTGATACCTTACGTTTTGGCCAATACCAAGCCATGTTGGGTATCAATATTCAAAATCCAGAACATTTTAAAAATCACTATACCTATAAAGTTGATAGCATCCACGTGGTGATTGAACCAAGCAAAGACACATTTGATTTCAATGCTAAAAAAATACTTTTTTTAAGAGAATTCAGTTACGCCTCTAATGGATTTCCTTTGAAACCATCTGTTTTAAAATCAACACTATTGTTTGGACCTAATAGTTTGTTTAGTCAAAAAAAATCGAATGGAACTTTTCAAAGGTTGAGTGATTTACAACTGTTTAAAACAGTTAATATCAATACAGTAGCAAAAAACGAACAAACAGACTCCGCTCGCATAGATTATGCAATAAGGTTAGTACCTGCCAGCAAATACAATTTCAGTATTGAGCCACAGCTCATTACTACTGACCAAGCTAATTTGGTAAGTGGCTCTACGTTCAGGAATTATGGTTTGGCAACAGTATTTACGAGCAATATCAACAATATTTTTAGAGGTGCAGAAATCTTGCAGTTTAGATACAGAATTTCACTCGAAGCCCAACGTGGGCCTACAATTTCAGAAAAACCTTTTTTTAACAGTTTTGAATCTGCGCTCAATGCCAATTTAATTTTCCCTAAACTTCTTGGTTTTTTAACACTTGATAAAGCATTTGAAAATTCAATCAACAAAACAATCATCTCATCATCTGTTTTATTTGAACAAAATGTCAATTGGAAAAGAACAGTTTTTTCTTTGGGTTTGAATTACCAATTTTCTAAAAAACAACTGACATTTCAAGTTACACCAAGCGAAATCAGTTTCATTAGAACCGATTTTGCAAACAATGATTTAGAAAGTAAAAGTAAAAACGACCCTTACTTGCAGAGTATTTTTGCTAACAATCTAATTACCAACTCAAGGGTTGGTTTATTGTTCAACAACCAATCTGTCAAAAAAAATAACAGTTACTTTTTTGTCAGGTGGGATGTTTTAGAATTAGCAGGTATCATACCCAGTGCTGTTTATGAAATTTTCAAATTCCCAAGGTCTGATAGTGGTTATTATCAAATGTTTGGGGTCCGCTTTTTTAATTATGCCAAAACATATGCGGATGTTAGGTTCAATCATTTTATTGATTTTAACAATAAAGTGGTGTATCGGTTGGCTGTAGGTTGCGCTCTACCTTTTTGGAATTCGGCTGAGTACGTACCATTCGACAAAAGATTTTTTAATGGTGGAGCAAATAGCATCAGGGCTTTCTTGCCTCGTTCATTGGGTCCAGGGGCCTACAACGTTGAAGAACAGTTAGACCGCAGTGGTGATATGAAAATTGAGGTCAATGCAGAATACAGGTTCAATATTTTTAAACGTTATTTTGAAGGAGCGTTGTTTGTAGATGCGGGTAATATTTGGAGAATCAAAGAAGATGGAAGAACAGAGGCAACATTTAAATTTTCAGAGTTTTACAAGCAAATTGCAATGGGTACGGGATTTGGATTTCGCTTAAACCTAGACTTTTTAGTTTTTAGAATAGATTGGGCTTTACCAGTAATGGACCCAAGGAAAACATTGAGCAAACGCTTTGTATTACCTAACTACATTGATCCAGGTATACTTTGGGATGCCTCTATATTAAATTTTGGGGTAGGCTATCCATTTTAAACGTTAATCCCTAAACAATGTAATGGAACCTCTGGCATTTCTTACAGAGGGTTGCGTAATGAGCCTGTAATTAAAGATATAATAATAAATGCCTTCTGGGCAGGGATCTCCGTTTTGAAGGTTATTCCCATTCCAGTTAACACCATCATTTCCTATGCCATCTTTACTTGACTCGTACACCAATTCTCCCCACCTGTTGTAGATGTACAATTCATAAAAGTTTCCTCCCATCATATTGATATCAAAAGCATCATTTTTGTTGTCCCCATTGGGCGTAAATACATTTGGGATAACCAATAAAACTTTGGGTGTGGTATTCTTGCAAAGTGAATCGTAACAGTCATTTGAGGCATAAGCTTTTAAACAAATTTGAAAACTAGTACCTGTATCAGCTTTGTAGGTATGGATTGGATTTTTATCTGTTGAAAAATTTGATGCCCCGGCATTGGTTTGTCCAAAATCCCACTCGTAACGAACAGCTTGTACTGATTGATTGAACAGTTTTACTTGAGGAAAATCACTTTCATCTAAATCAAAATCTGCTTTTACTTGGGTAGCAAATATGAGCTTTTGAGCAGTATCAATACACAAACCTTCTTGAAGCTGTGGTACTAAATTAACAACATACCTTCCAGTATCTGCATAAGTATGAAACAACGAAGAATCAGGCCATACCTGATTTTGCTGATTGCCGTCTCCAAACAACCAAGTAAAGCCAGGAACACGTATTGGGCTTGAGCCGCTCAACTCAAAAGCTTGGTTTTTACAAACCGTATCAGGTGCATACAAATTGAGTTTATTGGTAGGTAATACCCTTACTTTTCTGATTGGAGCATTGGCATTGGTTGAATCTGGGAATACAGACCTGCAAGTTTTATTCCGCCCAGTAACTGGGTCAAATAAATCTTCTTCTCCCATTAAATAAATTTTGAATATTCCAGGGCTCGGGTATGTAAAGCTAACAGCAGTATCTTTTTGGGTAGATAGTATACTGTTGTTGTAATCTCTGAAAAACCAAACCCAATTGAGCAATTGTTTACCGGTTGTATTGGTTAATTTAACAGTAAAAGGTGCACATCCCAAGCTGTCACTGATGGTAAATGAAGGCTTAGGACCATCAATAAATACGGGTGTAGAATCTATGGCTATACAACCAGCTGCAGATTGTATTTTTAATTTTGCATAAAACAACCCATTACTGGTATAATCATAAACTGGATTTTGAACATATATTGGATTCTTGTTTTCACCAAATTCCCAAGTCCAATCATTGATATTGTCGTAAGTGGAAGGTGAACCATACAATTTTGAAGAATCAATGACAAAAGACAAATCGGTAAAACTTAAAATTTGAGGTGCACACAAATACCTCGGTAACATGGGCTTAATTTGAGCACGCAGGTCTACTATCTTAATTTTCTTGCTCAAAACTGTGGTATCTCTGCAACCCAAACTATCTATGGCAATCATACGAATTTGAAAATTCCCTGGCCTACTGTATTGATATGATGGATTAGAGCCTTGTACATTGAATCCTTTACCCTCTCCAAAATCCCATATGAGTTGTTCTTTTCCAGCAGCAGCCCTTGCAGGTTCCTTCCAATATTCGCGTGTAGAATTAAAATATTGAACATATTCCTGTAATTTAAGTGGTGTGTTTAAACAAGCTACTGAAGGTGGAATGGAAATGCTTTTTATAAACCCTAGTGGAAGTTGATACTTCACAACTTTTGAACAACCCCTGGTATTGAGCATATAAACTGATAACTGCTTATAACCTGGTGTTGTAAATTGAAAATATTGACTTGGAATAATGCTGTCATTAGGTCCAAGTTCTAGGGTAGTTATGGTTTGGTTGTTCCAGTTAAAACGTACGCGAACAATGCTGTCTTGGATTGAGTCTTTCAAAGTCAATTTTACTTGCCAAGGACCACAAGCACCATTTAAATTTTCGACAGTAAAGTCAGGATTCAGGGGTAGCAATCTGAATAGATGGTGGTACCATGCTGTGTCATAGCAAGGTTTGCCATTTTTATCTGTACCATTTTTAATGATCAAACCTACCGTTACATGCCCAGATGGATTACAGGTTTCTGAGTAATAATGAGCTGTTTGGTTCAAATTCGAATCAATTTCTACCCAATTATTTGCGCCACAAGTTGAATCGAAATTAATCCATGCTTTTTCTCTACCGCATATGGGTAATGTTTTTTGTAAAAAGAAATCTATGGGTGAATCCAAACAAATATTCCCTCCGTACATCAAACCGGGTCTAATAGGAACAGCTAAACTATCCCAACCAGCATCTGGCTGTGTAAGTTTAAGTGAAGCGGCACTTGTATCTGTACACCCTGAACTGAAATCAGTAAGGATCAATTTAGGGTAATAACATTTGTCTTGTCCTGGGGTGTATACATGTACTACTGGCGTTGAATCTTTAGAATAATTACAATTACGGTTCAGGTTAATGCCATTTCGAGTATCTGTTGTACAAGGGGGAGCAAAAGCATCATCAAAATCCCAAATTCGGTATAATGCGTTGTTATTGTACAAGCAAGAACGATCTATAGATGGACCTCTGAACTTTACGGTATCATGAACTTCGCATTGTGTTTGGTTGATGATAGGGTCTTTGGTGGTTTGAATGATTGCTTGGGGCCCCAAAACTTCTATGCTAGTATCTACTTTTAGTTTACAATTACCTACTTGGGCATACATGCTCACCAAATATTTTCCACAAGACTTCATTCTTTTAGGAAAATTGAGCGGATTGTTGTCAAAAGAATCAACTCTAATAGGTTCACCTTCTTTGTAAATAGACCAATTCAATTGAATGGGCTCTAAATTTTTAGAAGTAAAATTGAATGAGTTGCCTCTAAAACAAGCTTTATTTTGGTTCAAATAAATAATTGAATCAAGTTTATAATTGCTAACAGCACCTTTTAAAACCAAGGTATCTTTGCAACCACTAAGGTCTTCTAAGAATAAACTGATATCAAAACTTCCAACACTGGTGTAAGTATGTGCTAAATTGGTCCAAGGACTCTGAACCCGCGGACTACCATCTCCAAAATCCCAAATGTAATAGTTGAGTTTAGATGGCGTCAATAAACTGTTGTTAACAATATTAACGGGAGTTTGATTACAAGTAGGCTGGTAAATGGCTTGGACATTTAAATCAGGGATTTTAGGATAAACCAAAAATGCTTTTTGAATTTCAAAACGGTCTAAACAACCATTGGTATCGGTTACTTCAATGACAAAGTTGTATTGACCACCCAATGGATTGGTGTATTGGTGACAAATGGTTTCAGTTGAGCCAGGCAAACTGTTGTTAAACAAGCCATCACCAAATAAAAGTATTCTGGTTTTGAGCGGCGTTAAATCTTTTCCTGGAACAGACAAATCTTTGATACAAATCTCATTGCCTTTGAAGCATTGGGTATCTTCAGATAAGATAGAAAAATTTGCCTTGGGTTTGTCTACCACCAAAATAGGACCGCCATTTACTGTACAAGAAGAACCATTACTGAATTTTACTGTTACCTGAGGGTTAAAACTTCCCCTGCTTGGGTATTGGTATACCGGAGCTGTTTGAGAACTGGTAGCACCATCTCCAAAATCCCATTTGTAACTCGTCGCTATAAAGCCAGCATCAAATTGAACTTGAAATGATGAAGTATTGCCCAAACAAACAATTGAATTACCTATAAGTAACTGACAATTTTGGGCTTGTGCTTTTATTAAGAACAAACAGCATAAGAAAAATGTAATTTTTTTCATGTTTAACAATGACCAAATATAACAAATATAATTAGTTAGTTGGTTGATAAAATTTCATTAAAAACTCATAAAAAATTACAACTGACTCAAAGTAATTTTATTCATAATGAACAAATTGTAGCTTATTTTTACTTTCATATTTTTTGTAACTTGCAGGCCCATGTCTAAATCTGTTGCATTTTACACTTTGGGCTGCAAGCTCAACTTTTCAGAAACTTCAACCATTGCAAGGTCTTTGATGGAAGAAGGCTATCAAAAAGTAGCATTTCAAGAGTCGGCTGATGTATATGTGATCAACACTTGTTCGGTAACAGATCATGCCGACCGCAAATGCAAAAAAGTAGTGAAAGAAGCATTGCGTCATAACCCAAACGCCTTTGTTGCGGTGATTGGCTGTTATGCCCAATTGAAACCTCAAGAAATTGCAAAAATTCCAGGGGTTGATGTGGTATTAGGAGCAGCTGAAAAGTTCAATATCAATGCGTACATAGGCGATGGCTTTAAAAAAGAGCAAGCCATTGTGCATGAAGGTAAAATTAAAGAGGTATTGGATTACCATGCTTCCTACTCTATTGGCGACCGCACCCGCACATTTTTAAAAATACAAGATGGCTGTGATTATTTCTGTGCCTTTTGCACCATTCCTTTGGCCAGAGGTAAAAGCCGCAGCGATACCATTGAAAACGTGGTAAAACAAGCCCATGAAATTGTAGATCAAGGCATCAAAGAAATTGTATTGACAGGTGTCAACACAGGTGATTTTGGGGTTCAAACTGGAGAAACTTTTTTGGGTTTGTTACAAGCCCTAGAAAATGTTGAAGGTTTGAAACGCATTCGAATTAGCAGCATTGAACCCAATTTATTGAGCAATGAAATCATTGATTTTGCGGCTAGTTCAACTAAAATAGTTCCGCATTTTCATATTCCATTGCAATCGGGCTCAGATGAGATACTCAAAGCCATGCGCAGAAAATACGATACGGCATTGTATGCTTCAAGAATTCAGCATATCAAAGAAAAAATGCCCAATGCATGTATAGGTGTAGATGTGATAGTTGGTTTTCCGGGCGAAACTGACGAAGAGTTTTTAAAAACCTACCAGTTTTTAAATGAATTAGACATTAGCTATTTGCATGTGTTTCCGTATAGCGAACGCAGCAATACCACTGCCAATAAAATGCCTGGTAAAGTTTTATTGCGTACCAGAAATGAAAGGGTTCAGCAATTACAAATATTGAGTGAAAAGAAAAAACGCTTTTTCTATGAATCGCAATTGGGTTCTACGCAATCTGTTTTATGGGAAGCAGAAAACAATGCCAATTCTTTATTTGGTTTTACCGAAAACTACGTGAAAGTAAAAACCACCTACGACCCTATGCTCATCAATGAAATTACCAAAGTTGAATTGCAATCAATTGATGAGGAAATGATTGTACAGAGTAAACAATTAGCAGCTATTTTCTAGAGCGATTTGTGCTCCATGATGAGCAAGCCTGTTCTAATTTTAGGTTCTATCCAAGTAGATTTGGGTGGCATGATCAAGTGCTGATCGGCAACTGCTTTTACTTCTTCAATGGCCGTTGGATACAAACTAATGGCCAAATCGAAATCGCCGCTGTCAACTGCAGTTTGTAAATGTCCAATACCTTTTACTCCATCCATAAACGACAAACGTGCATCCGATTTGCTGTCGTTGATTTGAAAGATGGCTTGTAAAATATATTGTTCCACAATGCTGACGTCTAAATTAGCTAAGACCCCTTTTAATGCTGCCTTGAGTGCTGGCTTGAGCTTTAACAAATAGGCCTTTTGCTGAAAATAAATGCCAAACTCACCTTTGTTTAAAGGTTGAACAGGTAAATTACCAGAAGGTACAGCATCAAAATACTGCTTAATCCTTTCAAGAAAATCTGGTGCTTTTACAATGCCAGCATCTTTCACCAAACGGTGGTATTCATAAATACTGAGTTTACTAAATGGAATCAAACAAACCGGAAAATACATGGAAGAAGCTTGAACCGCTGCTTCAGCATTTTTATTGCGCATGCGCTCTGCATAAGCAGCTGAACCCGCCGAACGGTGGTGTCCATCGGCAATATACAAATGAGGAATGGCGGCAAATTTTGCTTCTAAATAGGCAATGTCATTTTCATCTGTCATTACCCAAAGGTTGTGTTTCTTTTGGTCGGCACTGATAAAATTGTACTCGGGTACATTTTGAACTACATATTTTTGAATGAGTTCATCAATTCCTTGTTCGTCTGGGTAAGTAAGCAGAACTGGGTTTCCTAAAGAATGGAAAAACTCAATGTGATTGGCTAGTTCTTCTTGCTTTTCTGTTAAAGTATTTTCGTGTTTTAGAATAATACTGTTGAGGTAATCTTCAACCGATGCCGCAGCCATAATTCCTGTATAGGCATGGCTTCCAACAATCATTCTGTATATGTAGTAGGCAGGTTTTTCCTCTTTAACAAGGACAGCATCTGCCTTGAATTTTCTAAGAAATTCTAAACCTTTTGGAAAATGTTTTTGTGGATTTTTTTTCTCGCCTTTGAAATGCAAATACGGTTTTACTACATGCAAATACGAAAGCGGATTTTGCTCTATTTCTAAGTTCGCCAAATCTCTTGAACCAGAATCATAAGGCTGACTTGATACCAAACCAGCCTTTTCTTTTGCAGGCCTTAATGCTGCAAAGGGTTTAACTATGGCCATTTTAAAACTTAAGCGTTTCTGAAATACTCAATTACTTTTTCAGCAAGTTCAATGCTGATTCTGTTTTGTGCTTCCTTGGTTGAACCACCCACATGTGGGCTTAAAGAAACATGAGGATGTTGCAATATATGCATGTTTACTGGCGGCTCTTTTTCAAATACATCCAAGCCAGCAAATGCTACATGACCCGATTCTAAAGCAGCTAACAAATCAGCTTCAGAAATAACACCCCCTCTAGAACAGTTTATCAATGCCACGCCCTTTTTCATTTTGGCTATCATAGTAGCATCTATTGGAGATTTATCGCCTTCGTTAAATGGAATATGGAATGTGATAAAATCTGATTGTGTGATTACTGAGTGTTCACTCACTGTTTGAATTGGAACTTTTACTCTTGATTGAGCGCCCAACATTGGCAAATTCAATGTCAAATCTACTTTTTCAACATAAGGGTCAAAAGCCAATACTTTCATGCCCAAACCAATGGCCATTTTAGCCACTTCTTGACCAATTCTACCAAAACCAAAAATACCCATGGTTTTGCCTTGTAATTCTATGCCTTCTGAAGCTTTCTTTTTCAATTCAGCAAATCGGGCATTACCTTCTGTAGGCATGATGCGGTTGGTATGCTGAATGAATCTAGCCCCTGCAAACAAATGTGCAAATACCAATTCAGCCACACTTACTGAAGATGAAGCAGGCGTATTGATAACCTTGATGCCTTTTTGTTTGGCAAACTCCACATCAATATTATCCAAACCAACACCACCCCTTCCAATGAGCTTTAATTTAGGACATGACTCTAATAGTTCTTTTCTAATTTTAGTTGCAGATCTTACCAAAACAGCATCGTAATCTTGTAAAGCTTCACTGAGTTTGTCTTGTGGAACCTTGGTAGTTTCTACAAAAAAACCTGCAGCTTCTAACAAAGATTTACCGCTGTTGTCAATGCCATCATTGGCTAAAATTCTAATCATGTTCGTTTAAATTTTGGTTTAGCTTTTTAATTTTTCAAATGCTTGCATGGCATCAACCAATGCTTGTACACTGTCTAATTCGAGTGCATTATACAAAGAAGCCCTCAAGCCCCCAACCGAACGGTGTCCTTTTAATCCACTTAAGTTGTGTGATTTGCACAATTTAAAGAACTCTTCCTCCAAACTTGGATCATTCAGAACAAAATTCACATTCATACGGCTTCTGTCTTCAACATTGACTGTACCTTTAAAAAATGGATTGCGGTCTATTTCAGCGTACAGTAATTCGGCTTTTGCTTTGTTTCTAGTTTCCATTGCTTCTAGACCTATAGATTTAATCCATCTCAATGTATGCATGGTTACAAAAATGGCAAATACACTTGGGGTATTGTACATGCTGCCATTTTCGATATGAACTCTGTAATCCAACATAGTTGGAATTTTTCTTTTAATGGTAGTCAAGAAATCTTTCTTAATCACAGCCAATGTTGCACCCGCAGGCCCCATGTTTTTCTGAGCACCTGCATAAATCATAGCAAACTTTGAGGCATCAATGGGCCTACTAAATATGTCGCTGCTCATGTCACAAACCATTGGCACATTGGTTTGAGGATAATCAAACATTTCTGTTCCATAAATGGTATTGTTTGATGTACAATGAAAATAGGCAGCATCTGCAGGTATTGTATAGCCTTTGGGTATGTATGAATAATTTTTATCTTCCGAACTGCCAACTACATCTACTTGTCCAAAAAAGCCAGCTTCTTTGATGGCTCTTTTTGCCCAAACACCAGTATTCAAATAAGCGGCTTTCTGGCCATCGTTTAAAAAGTTCATAGGTACCATGTCGAATTGTAAGCTGGCACCTCCTTGTAAAAACACTACCTCGTAATCATCCCCAACTTTTAGGAGTTCCTTAACCAATTGGGTTGCTTCGGCTACCACAGCCTCGTATTCTTTGCTTCTATGACTGATTTCTATCAATGACAATCCTGTGCCTGCAAAATCTTTCAAGGCTTCTATACTGGCTTCAATGGCAGATGTTGGCAAAATTGCCGGACCTGCAGAAAAATTGTGAATTTTACTCATGTCTTTAAATTGAATATGCGAATTAAGGAAACCAAATGCGATTTTTTCAATTTCAAATCATTTATTTTCGTTCCATGAAATTTATGGATAAGCAAAACATGTTGTTCAACTATAAGCGACTAATGGTATGCCTGTTACTTCTAAACATGGCTTTTTACGCTAATGCCCAACGCAAATTGATTCCACTAGATGACCAAAGCCCAAAGGAAACCATTGATTCAGGCAAATCAATAGAAGATTTCGACAAATGGCGTTTTGGGGGTAACTTTACTGCAGGTTTTTCAAATGGAGGAGGCATGTTATTGTTACAACCTATGGCTGGCTATTTGTTAAAACCAAAAACAATGATTGGTGGTGGTTTCACCTATATTTACTTTGCACAGAGTTATAGAGGTGTAAAATACGAATCAAGTATATATGGACCACAATTGTTTGCGCGACAAGGACTCATATCATCAATACAAGCACACGTAGAATACATGCCTATCAATATGCAAAGCTTAACAAAAAAAGACCAAAGAGATTGGCTAAATCAATTGTTTGTTGGTGGCGGAATGATGCCTGATAAAGGAATGTATGTTTTGTTATTGTACAACGTGCTTTATGATGTCAACACCAGTCCATTTGGAAGTCCTTGGGACATTCGAATTGGATTGATGTTTTAAAACCAATTTCTAACTTGATTCAAGCAAAATAGGCCAATTTCAGGCTTTAGAAAAATGGGGAAAATAAATCCATAGACAGCACCATAAAAATGTGCTTCATGGTTTATTTTATCACTCATTTGTTTGGCAGCATAGCTTGAATAATACAAATAAATAGCTCCCATAACGAAACCAGGTATTCCAAAATAAAATTTCTGTAGCGGATGAAACAGAATAGATGCAAATACAACTGCTGAAGTTGCTCCAGAGGCACCTAGTGATAAATAATTCGGATTGTTTTGCTCTTTAAAATAAGAACTAGCATGTGCAGCTACAATAGAACTCAGATACATCACTGCAAATAAAATTTTACCTACTGGACCAAAAAAAACTATAAATTCAGCTTCTACCATGGGGCCAAAAGCAAATAGTACAAACATGTTCAGTAACAAATGAGCCCAATCTGCATGTAAAAAACCTGCGGTAATTAATCGCCAATACTCATTGTGCTTGCGAACCCTGTATGGGCTGAGTATGGTTTCCGATAAGATCCTATCATTTGAAAATGCTCCAAAACTTACCAAAACAGTAATTAAAATAAGCCAATAGGCTGCCGACATGTTTACCAATATGTGCATTGAACAAAGTTACTAAATTACTTAAAATCATTTTTTAATAAGCTACATTTCATTTTTTTATTTGATTTGTATAGTGAAGCAAATTGGAATTTTAAGTGATACACACGGGTACATCCCCCCTAACTTGTATGATTTTTTCTCGAATTGTCATGAAATATGGCATGCTGGAGATTGGGGCAGTTTAGAATTGGTTCAACAATTAAGAGCATTTAAACCCTTGAAAACAGTTTATGGCAACATTGATGGACCTAGTATTCGTCAGGAAATGTCAGAAATTTTAACTTTTGAAATTGAAAAATTAAGCGTTTGCATTTTACACATTGGTGGTTACCCAGGAAAATACAGTCCATTGTTTAAAAAAACAGTTGTGAACCAACATTTTGATTTAATGGTTTGCGGACACTCCCATGTTTTAAAAGCAATGAAAGACCCTGTAACAGGCATGATGCACTTAAATCCAGGTGCTGCAGGGGTTCATGGTTTCCATTCTGTTTCTACAGCCATGAGGCTTAAAATGGAGCACAAAAGAATGTTTGATCTTGAGATTTGGGAATGTCCAAAAGGCACAAGTTGACAACCTTTGAATTTAATTCGTTGACTTAAAAAAATAATTCACTATTTTGCCCTCCAAACGAGTACTAACAACTATGAAGAAGTTATTATTAATTGCATCCTTGGCTATTTTAGGATCAACATCAAGTTTGCAAGCACAAAATTCTTGCGGAACTGACCATGATTTTGCAGAAAAAGCAAAGAAGTATCCTGAACTAATAGCAGCCAGAAAAAAATTTGATGCTGGTTTCAAAGAGTTTCTCAAAACCTACAAACCAAGTTCAGGCCTGAACAAAAAAGGTTCTATCCCAAAATACATCATACCTGTTGTGGTTCATGTATTGCATGACAACGGTTCCGAAAACATCAGCGATGCTCAAATAAAAAGTGAAATTGACTTCTTAAATTTGAGTTTCAGAAACCTTGTCAGTGACTCTATTAACCGCAGACAAGATACTTTCAATGGTATTTTTTACAGTTTCAAAGCATTGGCTGCTGACGCAGAAATTGAATTCAAATTGGCAAAAAAAGATCCTAAAGGCAATTGCACAAATGGCATTGTTAGGGTGCAAACCCCACTTGCAAACAAAGCAAATGACGAACTTAAACCCATTAGTGTATGGGACACCAAAAGATATTTTAACATATGGGTTGTTAGGTCAATCAACAAAGGAAATTCAGTAGGTGTTGCTGGGTATGCTCAATTCCCTATGGGCTTCAGTGGTGGTGCATCAACCGATGGAATTATGGTTATTCACCAAGAATTTGGAAACATTGGAACCTCTCAAGCCGGACAAACACCAAATGTTACAACAAGTACACATGAAGTTGGTCACTGGTTAGGTCTTTACCACCCATTCCAAACTCAAATGGACACTTGTGAAATTGATGGCGATGAAATTTTAGACACCCCTCCAACAATATTTTCTGCAACTTCCAATGAACCTTTGAGAAACCGTTGCAACAACAAAAAATTTAACTCATGTACCTTAGAAGTTCCAGACTTGCCTGATATGCAAGAAAATTACATGGATTATTTTATTGGTAATTGCGCAAGCAATATGTTTACCAAGCAACAAGTTGCTAGAATGCATTATGTTCTTGAAACATATAGAAATCAGTTATGGACTCCTGAAAATTTAGCTGCAACTGGCGTATTTGAAACCACTCCAAGTAATTGTAAGCCTATTGCTGCTTTTAACACGAGTGCAAGAATTACCTGTGAAGGAAACAGTTTATCTTTTAACGATAATTCATACAACAATACCATTACAAGTTACAATTGGCTATTCCCAGGAGCCACTCCATCATCTTCTACAGCGAAAAGACCAACAGTTAAATACGATGTTGCTGGCAACTATGATGTAACTTTAATTGTCAATGGTCCTGGAGGTTCTGATACCTTAACAAAACCAAATTACATTACCATTCAAGCCAATAATGCTAACCCTAAAGGATTCTACACGGTTGATTGGTGGTACCAAAATAACTGGCAAGATAAAGGATGGTCTTTTGAATACGAAAGCCCAAACAGAAAATTTGAACGTACAACAGCTGCTTCATACAATCAGAATGCCAGTATGTTGTTGCCCAAAGATCCATTTAATCAATTAATGACTGTTGGGACTACTGCATCTTTGATTTCACCATCATTTGATTTTAGCGGAATCAGCAATGGTTATTTTGCATTCAATTATGCATTCGCACAAGGTAGACTGCCTTCTTCAATAGGTGGAGGCGGTACCAATGAAGAAATAAAGGTATTCGTTTCAACAGATTGTGGTAAAACTTGGACTACTAGACTAACTGTAGGTTCTTCATCTATTTCAACAATTGGAAATACAGCGACAAGTATTTTGGCTAGCTCTGTTAATTTTATCCCTGCAGACCAAGCTAAATGGAAAGATGTAATGATCTCTGGTGCTAGTATTCCATCTAATTCAAATGTAAAATTCAAAATCGACTTCAGGTACCAAGGTGGAAATAACTTTTTCTTAGACAATGTTCGTTTAGGTTCTTCAACCGGAAATGGTGAAATATTGAACGATGAATTGAAATTAAGCGTTCAACCTAACCCATTCGCTACCAGTACCAAATTGAGGTATTTCTTGAGCAATCGCAAACAGGTAGAAATTCGTATCATAGACATTACAGGAAAAGAAATTGTAACCCTTTACAGTGGAGAACAAAGTGCAGGAACTCAAGAAATTGAAATTGGCAAGAGCCAATACGAACTCAGTTCAGGTATCTATTTTATAAGCTTAACAATTGAAGGACAAAAATTCTCTAAAAAAATAGTTGTTGAATAACAGCTACTTCAAACAAGAAAAAGCGCTTTGGAAACTCCAAAGCGCTTTTTTTTTTGGTATTCACATTACTAAGCTTATTTTCGCAGCGGAGAGATGGCAGAGTGGTCGATTGCGGCAGTCTTGAAAACTGTTGACTGTAACAGGTCCGGGGGTTCGAATCCCTCTCTCTCCGCAAAACAATTGAAAAGCTAGCCGTTAGGTTGGCTTTTTTGTTTTACATGCGTCAAAAGTTTGCTTTTGTAAGTAATGTGAAACAAAAAAGTTAAAGTTGTAAAACAACTTGCTTTCAATTGTTTTGGTATTCCCCCCAAAAGGGCTCAGCAGAGCTAATCCCAGTCCGTTAGAAGATGAGAGCCTTCATCACCGAGATCGGCGCATACAGCTACTAATGTTACATTAGCCAATCAAATTAGCAATGATTGTGTGAAATTTTATCATTCACCTATCTATCAACCAAGGAAGGCTATAGGATACCGTTTACCGAAAAAATGCCAATGCACAATAAAACAGTTTATAACATTATTTTGAAGCCTATAAAGAATGTTCTTGGTAAACTGGGTCCATAAATGTAGTTACTGTCTCTATTTTTACCTTTGTCAAAGTCTATCTGATATGCATTAAAAACATTCTTAATTCCACCATAAATATCTATTTTGAATTTAGACTTAGTTGGGTTGAAAGTTCTGGCAATTTTTGTACTTAAATCTGAGAACGCTTTTGTAGTGGTAATTTGATCTGTTAAAACATTGTCTGCTCCTGCAAAATGTGCCAATTTCATTTCACCTGTATAAACATAGTTTAGGTTGAAGTGATTCCTTTTACCAATGGCAACATTTAAATTAGCAAATCCATAGTCATTAGGCGTTCTCAAAAACATTTTTACGGGTTCAATTCCTTTAATGTATTCAACTGGAGTCTCAAATTCACTCTTTTGTATAGTAAAACCTGCCTCTATTTGAATTCGTCTGTTGTAATTAGCTCTTAATTCTAAAGTTACACCTTGCACAATTGCAGATTGACCATTTCTTTTCTCAAATATTTTACCAAAAACATCCTCCCCTATTTGCTCCAAAACAAAAGCATTCATCAGTTCTGTATGAAATAAATCTAATGTGTACCCAGCTATCCAATTGTCTGAAATTTTATCAGCATTCAATGAAATACTAAAACTTTGCGAATGTTCTTGTTGCAAATTCCGTAAAAGCTGTACTCTAGAAACGCCTCCACTTGCAAATGAAATATGTAAATCAGTATCAAAAGCTTGCGGAGCCCTGAAACCTGTTCCGTAGTTCATTCTTAATTGTGTATTTCTGTTTAATTTAAACAAAGCTGCAACTCTTGGACTCATCACCAAATCTTCTAATAAATTGTGTTTATCAACCCTCACACCAGATAATAGGTTGAACTGCGATGTGATATCCCAATCACTCTGAATAAACAAACCTATGTCTTTGGTATACTGATTAACAGAATAACTGTATGCAGCAATAGCATCCTTAACCTGATCGGATAATACTTCAGCTCCAATTGTTAGGATATTTTTAGTTCTAAAAAAATTATTCAATTGATGGTTTAATTGGAAACCCCCTTGAAGCGTCAAATTATAAGTAGATCCAAATGGTGGATTAGCTAGGTGTTTTTGAATGGCATCAGAGTCGTTAGGAAAAATGCCAGTGTAATGATTTCTTCTTGTTTCTTGAAAAGCTGAATATAAAATAAACGAGGATTTATTTTTATTAAAATTAATTTGATAATCTATATTACCCATCCAAATACGATGCTTTCTTTCTTCTGATTGTTGAGTCAAGTATACTGGCTTATCAACCATTTCACCACCAATTCTATTTTCTAATAAATTACAAAATGACAATTCTAATTTTTGGGACTCGTTTATTTTATAAAATGTATTGAACCCAACAGCGGTATTTTCCATTTTAGAAATTTCTGAAAATTGATCATTATTGGCATCAAAAAAATCTCTATCACGTTTGCTTACATATAACGAAATACCCTTTCTACCGCTTTTATCTAAAACAGTTGCATTGCCGTTAAAATTAAAATCATTTGTCTGGCCATTGATGTTTTGATAGAATGAATTCAATTCAAAACCAGTTTTTTGTGGCAGTTTAGTAATAATGTTTACAGTACCTCCAATGGCACTTGAGCCATAAAGTGAAGAACCACCGCCTCTCACTACTTCAATACGCTCAATCATATTTACTGGAATTTGTTCCATCCCGTAAAGTCCCATCAGTGGGCTAAAAACAGGGCGTCCATTGATTAAGATTTGAGAATAACTTCCTTGTAATCCGTTCATACGTAATTGGGTATAATTACAAGTTTGGCAATCTGTTTCAACCCTCAATCCTGGTTGAAACTTTAATCCTTCAGATAAATTACAAACTTGTAACTGATTGAGTGATTTGTTATCCAAAATATTTACTATGACAGGTGTTTCAGTCTTTCTTTTAAATGTTTTGGTTCCTGTTATAACAATGTCCTTAATGGTGTATGAACTACTTGTATCAATTCTTTGCTTTGAAACTTGAGCAATAGCAATGCAAGAAAAAACAAACATGTATACAATGCATGCAACTATTTTTATAACCGACATTCGATTCATTTGCTCAAAAATATGTATTGAGTGCTTATTCAATTTGAATTGAGTTAGATTGCATCCAATAAAATACATATTAAATGTGTCAAAACACTTATAAAGCTTGTAAAAAAGCATAAAAACACAAAATACCTGTTACGCTCTAAGTGAATCATTTGAATATCAATATACTTGAACCATTCATTACAAAACAATACGCAAATCTAAAATGTATGGTTTCAATTGAGTGAGGTGTATAAATATTCTAAAATTAAATACCCTATTAATTGAATGCATTTGTAAAGTATACCATTACAATTTAAGTATGTTGTACAATTAAAAAATAAATTGGCATTCCAATAGTTATGTTAACAGGAAATGTAACTGCCAAA
The DNA here is from genome assembly GCA_027491355.1 of Bacteroidota bacterium. Classification (GTDB taxonomy): domain Bacteria; phylum Bacteroidota; class Bacteroidia; order UKL13-3; family UKL13-3; genus CAISCU01. The sequence goes on along the minus strand of JAIXWI010000041.1, from coordinate 81,831 downwards.
GCCATCGGTAAAAAAAGACCAGGATTTGCTTTAGGAACTGAAATTTTAATTGCTGCAGGTACCGCAATGTATGAGGCACTTGCTGCTAAAACTGCAAACATAAATCGGTCAGAAATTTCCGATGTTACAAATGAACTTAAAAGTGCAATGATGCAGCCGTTGAAAATTGGAACAAGTATTGCAAAAATAAAAGGGAACGTACCAAATGAAAAAAATGCTTTTAGTTTTTTACCACTGGTAATTCCCATGTCTAATAAAAAAATTGCTAAAAACCCTTTAAAAATGTCATTTGTAAAGGGTTTAATGCCCTCTGCTTGTTTGGCATTTGCTATGTAACCAATTAATAAGCTACCTAGTATAAGCATAACAGAGCCATTGGTCAAGGAATGTTTAAGCACACGGGTATTAGGAATACTGCTTTGACCTTCAGTGTCAAATTTAGAAATTAAAATAAGTCCTATAATAATAGCAGGTGATTCCATAAGTGCCATTATTGCCACTAAATGCCCATGTAGTGCAAGTTGTTGTGATTCTAAATAAGAAACAGCAGTAACAAAAGTTACAGCGCTCACTGAGCCATAAGCAGCGGCTATAGCTCCTGCATCGTATACATTCAGTTTTCTTTTGAGAATAAAAAAAGTATACAATGGAATAAAAAATGAAATGGAGATACCAAATAAAATAGACCATGCAATTTCACTAGTAAAAGCTTCATGAGACAATTCTTGACCGCCCTTGAATCCTATTGCAAACAATAAATACAAAGAAATGAACTTAGATGAATTAGCTGGTATTTCTAAATCACTTTTTAAATAAACAGCTAGTACTCCAAGTACAAAAAATAACAAGGCTGGATTGGTTAAATTGTCTATTAACAGACTATAACTCATGTGTTAGGTTATTAAAAAATGTTATCTAATTTTCTCGAATTTTAGTCGTTTACCCATTTTGATATGATTGAAAATACCGTTGTTGTACACCATATTTCCATTAACAAATGTATTGACAACTTTACTTCTAAATACATAACCTTCAAATGGAGACCATTTACATTTGTACAAGATATTGTCTGAAGTAACTTCCCAATTTGATTGAAGATTTACTAAAACCAAATCAGCATAATAGCCCTCTCTTATAAAACCTCTTTCTTTCATGCGATAGATATCAGCTACATTGTGACTCATTTTTGAAACTATGTCAGTGAGGCTGATTTTTCCATCGTGGAAGAATTCAAGCATTGCAACCAAAGCGTGTTGCACCATTGGTCCTCCTGACAATGATTTAAAATAAGTACCTGATTTTTCATTCATGGTATGAGGAGCATGATCTGTTGCGATGATATCAATTTTATGATCAATCAATGCTTTTAACAATCCATCGTTATCCATTTTTGTTTTAATAGATGGATTCCATTTTATCTTCTCTTTTAATTTAGTGTAATCATTATCTGAAAAAAATAAATGATGTATACAAGCCTCCGCTGTAATTCGTTTATCTCTTAGGGGTGTTAAGTTATCAAACAGATTGGCTTCTGCCAATGTTGAAATATGAAAATAATGCAATCGGTTATTGTATTTTTTTGCAATATCAAAAACACGTTTTGTAGCAGCAAAACAAGCCTCTTCGCTGCGAATTTTGCTGTGAAACTCTACAGGAATTTCTTCTCCATATTGAGTTTTGTAGTGTGCTGAATTCTTATAAATGATTGAGTCATCTTCACAGTGTAAAGCCACTAAGGTTTCAGTTCGAGCAAATAACAACTCTAAAAAATCAGGATAATTGGCCAATATTCCGTGTTGATCATTGAAATAAAGTCCATCATCTGTAATTCCACATACATCTTCGTTATTTACTTTCAGGGCTTCTTCAATGTTTTCTTGATTGATACCCATAAAGAAAGAGTAATTTGCTACTGACGTTTTGGATGCAATCAGGTATTTGGCTTCTAATTGTTCAAGTGTTAAGGTATTGGGAATGGTATTGGGCATTTCCATAAAAGAAGTAATACCACCAGCAACAGCAGCAATCGATTCTGATGCAATGTTTCCTTTATGAGTAAGACCTGGCTCTCTAAAATGTACTTGATCATCTATCACACCAGGTAAGAGGTACAAACCAGTGGCATCAATAATTTCAGCATTTGAATCAGAAATGAAATGGGCAATTTTTTCAATCCTTTCATTTACAATTAAAACATCAACTTCTTGAATGGTACCTTCATTCACTACAAAGGCATTTTTTATGATAATTTTTTTCATACTCACTAAGGATTACAAACAAAGCAAAACATCGGATTTTCAGTAGTTTTAGTATTTGGATACATGTGAACATGTTTGAACATGCATTTTTTACAAACGTAAACATGTTTCAAAACACTATTTGTTGGGAACATGCAATTTTCACAAGGTAAACCCAATACCACTTCAGAAACTGAGAAGCCTGGTGTTTTGCATTCAGGACAAGTATTATGAATTTGACTGACCAGTTTATGAGTTAGCTTTTCAATATTGCTCATTCTTGTGGGATTGTACATGGCCCTCATGTCTGTCTCAATAAAAATTGAACCATTTTCTTGGGTATATTTTTTAAAACACTGATACAATACCTGCTTATCTGTTACTCCTTTTAAAATATCCGTTAAATCATACTTAGACTTTTTGAGTATCAGCGCATGAGTTGGAAATTTTACCTTTTGAATGAAATCAGATAATTCGTTTTCTGTTTTGATTTCCATCCCATTAAAATTGGTATCAGTACTGATTTCTCTCGCTATGATTTCTAGCTTGTTTTTTTTATCTATGAAAATCAACAACTCTTCATTGGCAGGAATTAGCTGTAAATTTGGATGTGGACCAAAAGAACCTTCACTAGCAATAGCTAAATCTGTATTGGTCAATTCCATCCCTAGTAAGCATTTTTCTCTTGCAGTTTTTATGGGGTCGTATTTTCTGTCAAACTCTCCTGTAAAAGTACCCAATAAATCTGTATTTAAATTGGATGAAACAACGCAACTTACGCCTAACTCATTAGATAGAATAGGAGCAATGACTGTCTCTTTAAGATGTTTGGTAGCAATGACTAATTTTCTACCTTCAAACATAAAAAACCTTAGTTATTAAACACTGCTTGTTGCTTTTAAAATCCATTGTTCATCAATTAATATTTATGGTTTTAATTCCGTTACATGGTATATGAATCTCATTCAAGCTTGTCTTGATGTTTAAATTTGGTTTAGTTTCAGACATTTTTATAGCTAACATGACTCCACCTAAAATACACAAATCAGCAAGTAATTTAGAGCGTGCTAAAACGCTAGAAACAAAGGCAAGAGCAAAAAATAGAATCATTATTAATGTGAGCAGATAGATACTTTCTGGTGCTGCTTTGTTCATTCTATTTTAACTAGGTATGGAATGTTAGCATTTTTAATGTAAGTCATCAAACTGTCAAATATTATTTACTTCAATTAGGTTTAAGGCTGCTCAGTATATATTGTTAGCTCTTTTGGGTGCTCAATGTTGTGATTGAAAGTTGACCAACTAAAACTATTTTGATTATTGTCCTTGACCTAATGAATAAGCTTCCTTTCCATTTATGGCGTATAGGTTTTCTGTTTTTATGGTATCAATGTTCTCGTCAATTGCATTGGCTAGTAATTCTATGATATCAGATTTTTCTATCACCTTGGTATTTTCAGATTTGAACCTACAACGCCAATGGTCGGTGCAAAATGTTTCTTTGAAACCATTCGGCCAAACTTTAATTCCTCTGTTGGTGATCATGGATAATTTAATACCATTGAATTCAATTCTTTTTACAATTTCTGCCAAATCATTTGGATCATTGCCTGACCAATGAACAAAAACATCAACCCCAACTAGTTCTTTTTGCAAAGATGGTTTTCTTGTGTATTTAGGTAAATGAATTGCAGCATTATTGGCATAAGCAACTGACTTTAGCAGCGATGGGGTTTTACCTAAATTATTGATAACAGCTTTTGCAAATTCCTTTGTACCAACTTTTTGTTTGCTGGCACCCTCTTTAAAAATATCAAAAGTATGGATACCATCTTCTAATGTTTTTAACCAGGCATTGTGTACTTTTTCAGCTATTTCAGATTGCCCAATGTGGTTGAGCATCATCAGTGCACCGTGTAACAATCCTGAAGGGTTAGCAATATTCTGACGAGCTATTCTAGGAGCAGAACCATGAATTGCTTCAAACATTGCACATTCTTCACCTATATTGGCTGAACCTGCTAAACCTACTGAACCCGTAATTTGTGCTGCTATATCGCTCAAAATATCGCCATACAAATTTGGCATTACAATCACATCAAAACATTCTGGTGTATCAGCCAACATAGCTGCTCCGATATCTACAATCCAATGCTCATTTTCTATTTCTGGATATTCTTTGGCAATCTCATCAAATACCTGGTGAAATAGGCCATCAGTCTGTTTCATGATATTGTCTTTGGTAAAACAAGTAACTTTTTTACGGTTTTGTTGCTTAGCATATTCAAAAGCATAGCGTACAATTTTTTCACAACCAGGTCTGCTGATGAGTTTTAAGCATTGTACTACTTCATCCGTTTGCTGATGTTCAATTCCGGCATACAAATCTTCTTCATTTTCTCTTACAATTACGATATCCATTACTGGATGCTTAGTACTTACAAAAGGATGTAAACTCACACATGGTCTAACATTGGCATACAAGCCTAAAAATTTACGAGTGGTCACATTCAAACTTTTATAACCACCACCCTGAGGAGTTGTAATGGGCGCTTTTAAAAAAACTTTGTTGCGTCTTATGATATCCCAGGCCCCGTCTGATATGCCTGAAGTATTACCGCCTAAATAAACACTTTCCCCAATTTCAATTTCATCATATTCCAATTCAGCTCCAGCCGCTTTTAAAACCTCTAATGTGGCATCCATTATTTCGGGGCCAATACCATCTCCTTTTGCAATAGTTATTCGTGTCATTTTAGTTGAATTGTATTTTTAGCTACAAATTTTACAAAAATTTCCCATTTATCTTTATTTATATTTGTAATAATATATATTAATTTATTTTATGAATTACACTTTGAATCAATTACAAATTTTTTTAAGGATTGTAAAAACAAAAAGTGTTACAAAAGCAGCTGAAGAATTGCATCTGACGCAACCTGCAGTTTCTATTCAATTAAAAAATTTTCAAGATCAATTTGATATTCCATTAACTGAGGTCATTGGAAGGAAAATACACATCACTGATTTTGGAAATGAAATTGCTGAATCAGCTGAGAGCATTATCAATCAAGTAAATGAAATAAACTTTAAAACATTGGCTTATAAAAGACAGCTAACCGGTCGTTTAAAGTTATCTGTTGTTTCTACAGGTAAATATGTTATGCCTTACTTCTTGTCTGAGTTTATGAGTAAACACGAAGGTATAGAGCTTAAAATGGATGTTACAAACAAATCAAAAGTTATTGAAAGTTTAGAGAACAATGAGGTTGATTTTGCATTGGTATCAATCATCCCAAATTCAATACAAATTGAACAATTAGATTTACTTCAAAATAAATTATACATGGTTGGAAACAATCATTTAGCACTAAAAAAACATATTCCTACCAGAGAATTGTTCAAAAACTTACCTATTATATTCAGAGAAAAAGGATCTGGTACAAGGCAAATAATGGAATCTTTCTTTAACAGAAACAACATTTCAGTATTAAAAAAAATTGAATTGACCTCAAATGAAGTTGTCAAACAGTCTATTTTAGCAGGTTTAGGCTATTCTATTATGCCATTAATTGGAATCAGAAATGAACTTCATTCCAATGAACTTAAAATTATACCAATTAAAGGACTTCCAATTAAAACAACATGGAGTTTAATTTGGCTCAAAGGAAAAAAATTATCTCCAGTAGCTAAATCATTCATAGAATACTTGAGCAAAGAAAAAAACCGCATCATACATGAAAAGTTCAGTTGGTATGAGCAGTATTAAAAATTACTTGTAATGATTGAAATTGCTGCATGGTAAACAATTGTAGGCCATTTTTTGATATTTTTTGGTTTATATTATAAACTACTTTATAATTGCACATAGTTTAAAAATAAATCATGGAAAACACCGCTCAACAAAACCTCGACTTCATTGCGCAAATGATGAAATCTGCGCAAAAACGTTTTTACAATGACAGTCCCTACTATATTCTGTGGGGTGCAGCTGTTGCCATCGCCAGTTTGTTGCAGTATATTTTGTTGCTCAACGACAATCCAAACAATGGGATTGGGTGGGCAATCGTTATTCCAATTGCAGTTATTGCTCAATTGGTCATCGTCAAAAAACAGAAAAAAGAAGCCCAATCTAAAACCATGGTTGAACATATTTTGGCGAGTATGTGGATGGCTTTTGGGGTGAGTATTTTTATTGTTTTGATATTCGCTTCGCAACTTCAATTGAACACCTACCCTGTTTTACTTTCCTTTTATGCTTTGACCACTTTTGTATCGGGTACCGCATTTAAAATAAAATCATTTATATGGGGAGCCATTGCCTGTTGGGTATTTGCAATCATTTCTTTCTTTGTTACATTCGACGTGCAATTGCTTTTATTGGCTGCTGGCGCTTTGGCTGCTTTTGTCATTCCGGGTATTGTATTGAGAACAAGTGAAAAAGCTGAATCAAAATAATTCAACTGAAAATGTTTCAAAATTTAGACCCTTTGTTGCATTCACAACTCCGATTGGCCATTGTATCTATATTGGTAACAGTTGAAGAAGCTGAGTTTTTATTTTTAAAAGAAAAAACCAATGCCACTGCAGGAAACTTGAGCGTTCAGATTGAAAAATTGCAAGAGGCAAAATACATCAAAGTTGAAAAAAGTTTCAAAGGCAAATACCCTTTAACCAAGTGTGCAATTACTAAGAAAGGCCTCAAAGCTTTTGAAGCATATGTGCAGGTTTTACAGCAATACATCAAACCAAATAACTAAGGCTTTTTTGCTACATTTTTCCTTTCACCAAAATTAAAACTGTGCAGCATTTTGATGCTTGGTCATTTGTTTCATTACGATACCAATCATTTTAACTTTCAAAAATCTGGGGAGCAAGTTCAATGAATAGACCAAAAATTTACTTAAAAAACCCGGATAAACGGTTGTTTTTCTACCCAAAGCTCTTAGAATTGGAATACCCACCTGAGCTGTTGTAAGCGCCATTGACATGTTCATTCCTGCTACTTTGGCGAATCCTGATTTAACAGGACCAGGTGCAGCGGCCAATACATCCACACCTTTAGATTTTAACTCCTCGGCTAACGCTTCAGCCAGTGTTTGAACATATGCCTTGGTTGCCGCATAATTTGCTGAATAAGGTGTCCCCTGAAAGGCAACCATAGAACTCATTAAAATGATTCCACCCCGTTTTTGGTCGACAAATTGCTTACTGAAATGATGGGTCAAAACTAACAAAGCCTCACAATTCACCTTTAACATATTTACTTCAGACGCTATTGAATTCTTGATGAAATAACCTGAGGTTCCAAAACCAGCAGAAGCAATCAGTAAACCAATTTTTAATCCTTTTGATGCATCGATTACCTGATTAACACCTTCTGTATTTGATAAATCAGCAGCTACAACTTTAACTTGAATAGGAGCGTATGCACTCAATTCAGAGGCTAAAGCTTCAAGTTGTGCTATATTTCTTGCAGTTACAATCAAATTAAAACCAGCAGCTGCCAATTGAGTTGCTAATTCCAAGCCAATTCCAGAAGTAGCTCCCGTTACAATTGCCCATTGACCATATTGATTGAATAACCTTTGTTTTTCTTTATTGGATAATTTCATTTTCAGTTGATTTTGTTTTAAAAATTGATTGGCCTTTTAATGCTTGTACCAAAGTAAAAAAGGCAAGTAAAAAATAAAGAGTAGCAACTACAACCGTTGCTTTGGTGTTTTTGAACACATAAAATGACAGCAAAGGCAATACCTGCAAAGCATGCATACCTATGAAATGAGCAATTCTGAGGTCGCCCACCGTTTTGCTCCAACCTACAATGAACACATTAGAATTGTCATTGAAGCCTCCTACACTGTGATTGAGCCTTGAACCCATCAAAAAACCTTCAAATGAAAAGATAACAAAAATGAGCAGTGACAACCTAATAGACCATAGATAATAAATTGGGAGGTCTTGTAAATCGGTTGTAAAAAACAAATAACAAATAAATGCCGTGTAAAGTGTTACCAAAGTAGCAGCCAATGCCATCAACGCAAACAAGTTTGCATAAAATGGCGTACTTAAATTGTAATGAGAGCGCTCTCCCCTACTGGCCTGTATAGCTATGTAAACAATTTCAAAACCCAATAGTAGAATGACCGACCAATTGAACCAATTGATTGAAAAGTTTGGTAAGTAATGACAAAACCAAGCCATTGTCCATGTATACAAAAAAGTTGAGAAGGCAAATTTAAAAGGCTTGTAAAATGCACTAACTTGGTAAACTTTCAGTTGACTGAATTGAGCTAGGAGTATAAATGCAACTGACGCAATCAGACAAATCAATCCAAAATAAAATAAGGTTTCGTTTCTTGTTTTTAATTCATCAATCAATTGCGTCATGGCAAATTTTAGCTCAAATGTAAGCTATCACACTCAAACTTATTGACAACAGCATTGAATGTTAAAATTGTCTAATTTTCAACTATACCAATTCGCCAAATTTACCTGCGTTGAAATCATGCATAGCTTGCATCAATTCTTGCCTAGTGTTCATCACAAAAGGGCCATGCGCAGCAATTGGTTCATTGATTGGTTCTCCACTCAACACTAAAACCTCCGCATTTTCAGAGGCACTTATGTTAAAGTTTTCACCTGTATTGGCAAACAACGCAAAGGCATTTGTTTGAACATTTTGCTCATTGATGGTGATTGAACCCGCTAAAACCAAAACAGCAGTATTGTAATGAGCTGGAAAACTGAAATCAGCTTTCCCATGTTGATTGAGTTTTACATTTAGTAAATGTACTTCTGTAAATGTTGATGCCGCGCCATTTATGCCATTGTATGCGCCAGCAATTACCTCCAAAACGCCTGTATTGTTTGCTAACTGAACTTTGGGAATATCTTGGTTTGAGATGGCTTGGTACTTGGGTGGAGACATTTTGTATTTGGCTGGCAAATTCACCCACAATTGAACCATTTGAAAAATGCCACCTTTTTTACTCCACTCTTTTTCGTGGAACTCTTTGTGTAAAACACCTGATGCAGCAGTCATCCATTGCACATCACCTTCTTCTATGATGCCTCCTCCTCCACTGCTGTCATGGTGTTCTACTTTGCCTTGATAAGCAATGGTAACTGTCTCAAAACCTCTGTGAGGGTGCACATCAACCCCCCTTGGCGTTTCACTTGGTGAAAAATAATGAGGTGCATTGTAATCGAGCATGATAAATGGGCTCATCCGCTGCATACTCAAACCCTGTATACCAGGAATGATATTGTGAACTTTGAAACCATCACCTACAAAATGAGTTCCAGAAGGCTGGATAATACGTTCAATTTTCTTGATTGACATCAGTTTGAAATAAAGAAACAAAACTAATTCTTTACTTGGCTTAATGATAACTTGTTAACACAATTTTTATTGGTTTACCTGATGATTTTTCTCATAAAATGACCCATTGCGTATAGTTTTTTTTTATATTTTGCAAAATGGAAAACTAACACATCAGATTGATTTGAAATTTGTTTATACAAAACATTGACTTCAAAATTAGCAATCAAATTGTATTAGAATCAACAGCTATTGTAAAATAACACATGAGAAATTTCAGAAAAAACAGCTTTTGCTTATTACTCATTGGATTGAGCCAATTTTGTCTTGCACAAAACATTCACAAAAAAAATACTAATCCAGCCAACAAAGAGGCCTTCATTCAAACACTCATTTCCAAAATGACCTTGGATGAAAAGTTAGGACAGCTAACCCTTTACACCAGTGATATGTCTGTAACAGGACCAATCATGCGTGACAACTACAAACAAGATATCATGAGTGGACGATGTGGAAATATTTTCAACGCATACACGCCAGTTTACACCCGAAAATTACAAGACATGGCCATGCAATCAAGGCTAAAAATTCCGCTCTTGTTTGGTTACGATGTCATTCATGGCCACAAAACTATTTTTCCAATTCCACTAGGAGAGTCTTGTGCTTGGGATACCCTTTTATCTGAACAGTCTGCAAAAATTGCTGCAACCGAGGCCAGTGCAGATGGCCTACATTGGACTTATTCGCCCATGGTTGATATTACAAGAGACCCACGCTGGGGAAGAGTAGCAGAAGGGTCTGGAGAAGATCCTGTTTTAGGTTCTGCAATTGCCAGGGCAAAAGTAAAAGGATACCAAGGAACTGATTTAAAAAGCAAAGAAAGTATTTTGAGCTGTGTCAAACATTTTGCATTGTACGGTGCGCCAGTAGCTGGAAGAGATTACAATACTGTTGACATGAGCATGCAAAGCATGTTCAATGTATATTTACCACCATACAAAGCAGCCATTGACGCAGGTGCCGCCAGTGTAATGAGTTCATTCAATGAAATAAACGGTGTACCTGCTACAGCTAACAAATGGTTGATGACCGATTTATTGCGCAAACAATGGGGTTTCAAAGGATTTGTAGTTACAGACTACACTTCAATTAATGAAATGGTCAACCATGGCAATGTAGCCAATGAATACGAAGCAGGTGTAGCAGCCTTGAATGCAGGCATCGATATGGATATGCAAGGAGCCGTATACATCACTTACTTAAAAGCAGCTGTTGAGAAAAATGAAGTAAAAATAGCTGATATTGACGCAGCAGTTTATAGAATTTTAGATGCAAAATGGCAATTGGGTTTGTTTGAAAATCCTTATTTGTATTGCGACGAAAAGCGTGCAAAAAACAATATCATGACAACCGAACACTTACAGGCAGCTGAACAAACAGCCACTGCCTCCATGGTGTTGCTAAAAAACGACAACAACCTGTTGCCGCTTAAAAACGAAGAAAGCATTGCATTCATAGGCCCTTTTGTAAAGAATAAAAGAGATTTAATTGGTAATTGGAGTGCTGCAGGGGATTATACACAAGCTAAAAGTTTATGGGATGCTGTTGCAGCAAAAACAGTTGGTAAGGCATCAATCAGTTATGCCTTAGGAGCAAATGTTACAGATGATACTTTGTTAATTCAAAAAATGCACATCCAAGAATTTATTGATAAACGAAGTGCAGAAACCCTCATAAATGAAGCCATTACAGTTGCATCAAAAGCAAACATAATTGTTATGGCATTGGGCGAGTCTGAAGGGATGAGTGGTGAAGCTGCAAGCAGATCAGCAATTGGTATTCCACCAAATCAAATGAATTTATTGAAAGCAATTCATGCATTAGGTAAACCAATTGTGTTGCTCTTGAGTAACGGAAGACCACTATCACTTTCATGGGAAAACGAACATGTTTCTGCTATCCTTGAAACTTGGTTTTTGGGAACACAATCGGGTCCAGCTATTTGTAAAGTATTGTTTGGTGATGAAAATCCTTCAGGTAAATTGACCATGAGTTTTCCAAGAAGTATTGGCCAAGTTCCAATATACTATGCGGCTAAAAATACCGGCAGACCTTTTGATAACAATCAAAAGTACACTTCAAAATATTTAGACATTCCTAATACACCACTCTACCCTTTTGGTTTTGGTTTAAGCTATACCCAATTCAACTATTCTAACCTACAACTCAATCAAAATCAATTCAAAAAAAACGATACGATAGCAGCATCTGTAACGATTACAAATACTGGAAAAATAGATGGCTATGAAATAGTTCAATTGTATGTTCAAGATTTAGTTGGTAGCAGCACAAGACCTTTAAAAGAGTTGAAAAAATTCAGCAAAGTATTTTTAAAAGCAGGAACAAGTAAACAAGTATGCTTTAAAATAACAATGGATGAATTGTATTTTTACAATGCAAATATGGAACGAGTGCTAGAACCGGGTCAGTTCAAATTATTTATTGGCAAAAACGTAAATGAGGTACTTGAAACTTCATTTGAATTGATAGGAAATTAACCTGTTACTGATTTTATTGAATGGGAACTTTTTCTTTTCTAATTGAAAATTGATAACCCAAATAGGCCATGGGAAAATAGGCAATGGTTAAGTCTAGCAAATTGAACCAAATGGGTGCTGGTAAAATGTATACCATGTAAACCCCACATAAAAAAAAGAGCGTTCCAAACATGTTTACATACCTGATTGGATAACGGGTACTGGCAATGAACATAAATAACCAAACAGTAATAAATGTTCCAATACAATGGGCTATGAATGGAAACAAAAATTGAGAGGGTTGGTACAGATGAATATGTGCTTTGATAGACTCAAAATTTTCAATATCAACACCATTTGGTGCAGGAATCAGCATTGATCCAATTTCTATAACACCCATATTTGCAATCGATCCAGCAAGCATTCCTATCACAATTGCTGTAATATTTCTCCAATTTATTCGCATACCTATAAAAATTGCACCTAATTTAATAGGAATCAAATAATAAAAAGAAGCTTTGATTAATATTTTTCTGATAACAAACGATTGGCAGAAGCATATTGCCATAATTCCTGAACATTGTGGCAATCCGTTTTACTCATAATATTTTGACGGTGCTTTCTAGCTGTATTTTTAGAAATAAACAAAGCAGCACCTATTTGCTCAGCATTTAATCCTTTGCATATCATACGTAAAATTTCAATTTCCCTTTTAGATAACAATTCATCATTGGTTAATGTAGAAAAATACAATTTTTTATGTTGTTTGATGAGCTTAGCAACATCATCAGAATAGTATATTTCATTTTTATTAAAAGCGGCTATTGCATTTTTGATTTCTTGAACCGGGCTGTCTTTACAGATGTATGCATTTACACCAATACTCATACAATCCATTATGTAAGAACTGTTTAAATGTGCTGTATAAATTAAAATTTTGGTTTGAGGATATTCTTTTTTTAAATGAGCTGCCAATTCAAATCCACCATCTTTGTCATGTATGCGCAAATCTAAAATAGCTATATCAATGGGATTTTGAACAATCCATGCTTTGAAGTCATTAATATTTAAAAAACCATTGATTGTTTCCACATAACTCACTGATTTCAAATAAGCAATCAATCCATTTAAAATCATTGGGTGGTCATCAACAATTGCAATATTGTATTTCAATACCATGGCTTACAAATGAAAAAGAATTTGAATATGTGTGCCCGTTTCAGGAGTCGATTCTACATGCAAATCAGCATTGATGAGTTTACATCTGTTGTACATATTTTGCAGCCCTTTTGACTTTGATTTTTTTAGCATTTCATTCCAATTGAAACCAATTCCATTGTCACCAATTTTAACTTGTACCCTGTTTTGAACTTTATCTTGAACAATGACATACAATTCGGTTGCATGAGCATACTTAAGAGAATTATTGATTGCTTCATTTATAATTCTATACAAGTTTATCTGAATGTTTTCAGGTAAATCAACCGATAATTGAAAGCTAAAATTCACTGCAATTCCATTTTGTGTTAAACGGTCGCATAAATCTGAGAGAGCTCCTTTTAATCCATACCTATTGATTGAAGTTGGCGACAAAGAATTGGATGCATTTCTAGCAATTGAACTGGCTGTACCTAAATCGTTGTACAATTGTGTCATTTTCGATTTGACTTCTGAACTCAAATCTGGGTTCTCTAACAAAACAGAAATCGTAATTTTTGTTGAAGTTAGAATACCCCCTAATTCGTCGTGTATATTGTTAGAAATAGCTTGCCTTTCAATTTCTTGTGCTTCAACTATAGCCGAAAACAATTGTTGTTGTGAAACAACTTTTTCTCTAAAATATTTATTAATGTATACCACAGCAACCAGAAACAAAGTTAAAATTGTAGAGGTCAGTATGACGATAATTCCGATGATTGTTTCTTGCATTTAATCAGTCCAATTGTCATGAAAATATACAACCCTAAATTTGAAAAAAGATTAATGACATAATAAAAAAATACTACTTTTTCTGAATTCAATGATGACAGATAAGCCGAGAAGGTCATGATTCCGACATTGGTACAGGAATAAAAAATAAAGCCCAAAGTAATGGGCAATTTGAAACTCTTGTAATCTGAAGCTAAATAACGGATATATGCAATGATACTCATAACCATTATGATTAAACTGGCCATACCATGAATGATTCCATTCATAAAAGAAAGACCATTGTTCAGGTAATAAATGGCCCATACTAAAAAATAAATAAGAGAAAACAGATAAAAAATACCTGTTTTCTCTTTATTCCATTGGGTATAGAGGATAGACAACACCCAAACTTCTATCAATGAATAAATGTTTCCTAAAATCAAATTGTATTTTGAACCGTACGGATCTGCGATCATATACATACATTCAAAAACAACAGCTGTTATTAAGTAAACTGCCAAATACTTGTGATTTGGTACAATAGATTTCCAAGTCCAAGCCAATACAAATAGCCCAAGTACTTCAATAAATACAATTGTATTTGGCAATAATGAATTCAACCTATGAGTTTAAATCATTTGGTGTGCTACAATAAACAGGGCACCTTCTTCCTGTTTCAGCAATAAAGCCATTGACCAAATCGTCCTGATTAGGTTTGGCTCCAACAGCAACTAAACTTGGCCTCATTTGGTCGTCAAAACCATAGTAAAACCGAATACCTACACAGTCCTCTTGTTCTAAAATTTCTAACAGGGCAGCTTTACCAAAAAACTCCGCAATGGTATCATCCCAGGGCATGTTGTCTCTAAAGCGTTCGGTTAATACTGAAGCATCTGCTAGTGTTATGCTATGCTCTTCATTTCCTGTAAAACTCATAATTATTTTGTTTGATTGTTCTACTCAAACCTACTGTTTTTGACTTAGCAAAAAATACTACTTTTATAGTATTTTTTAGATTGTGACTTGCAAATGTAAAGTTTTGTTTACATTTTTGATGGAATTAATCATTCTGTAAAATGAAAAATAGCTTTTTAATTGACCGAAAATTTATTCCTTATGCTATGTTATTGCTTGCACTAGGTATGGGCCTGGGATTTGCTTATTTAAACGATACGATTCTGCCGTTTTTACAAATTAAAAGTTCAAATACTGGAATTGCAGTACTGCTTGAAAGGAGTAACTATCAAGGAGATTTAGCGCTGACTTTTATTCTAATTGCTCTTTACATACTAGGATTTATTCAGCGCAAAAAAGAAGATGAATACATCGATTTTTTAAGGTATCAAGCTTTAATCAAATCAGCAATTTTTCAAACAGCTGGATTGATTGTTGGTACTTGGTTTTTTGGTGGATTGTCGTTTTTAAATTTAATGTTGATGAATCTTTTTAGCTTTTTGATCCTTTTCAACCTTTTCTTTCAATTTGAATTGTATAAAACCAATAAAAAAATGAAACAATGAGAAGCAATTTAAAATCAATTAGAACAAATAAAGGTTTCACACAAGAGGAATTGGCTCAGAAGGTAGGAATTAGCAGACAATCAATTTATGCCATTGAATCTGGCAAGTTCAATCCAAGCATTTTATTGGCTCTTAAAATAGCCTATGTGCTTGAAACTTCTTTGTATGATTTATTTGAATTGGATAATACTGATTGGGAATAAGCTTTCTAATTGAATGCATTTAAGAACTATTTCATAAACACTCTTTAAAACTTTAAAAGCATTCTTTTATAAAAAACCCAACTGTAATTTTGCAGATTCACTCATTAAATCTTGGGTCCAAGCTGGTTCAAAAGTTACTGTTACTGTTACTTCTTTTACCCCTTCAATGGCTCCCACTTTCTCTTTAATTTCAGCAGGCATACTTTGGGCAGCAGGACAAAATGGTGAGGTCAAAGACATGATAATTTCTACATTCAAATCATGAGAAACATTCACTTCATAAATCAAACCCAATTCGTATATATTAACTGGAATTTCAGGGTCATAAACTGTTTGAATAACTTTAATAGCCTCGTTCTGTATATCTACAAAATTCCTCATTGGTTGTGTATTATTATCTTCCATGTTAATTGTGGGATTGAAAAGCAGTTGCGTACAATTTCATTTGTTGAATCATGCCAGCAAATCCATTGCTTCTTTGAGAACCAATCATATTGCCCATTCCAATTTGAGCAATAAAATACAAATCGGTATTCAATATTTCTGACGGAGTTCTATTGTTCCAAATTTTAACCAATAAAGCTACCAAACCTTTGGTAATTTCAGTATTGCTGTCCACTTCAAAATGTAAAATTCCATCTACAAAAATTGGATAAACCCAAACTTTACTCATACAGCCCTTGATCAAAAATTCTGGTGTTTGATGAGCTGAATCCATTGGTTCTAGTTTCTTTCCTAAGTCCATCAAGTAAAAGAGTTTGCTTTCCATGTCATCCTCAAATAGACTAAAATCTGCTACAATTTCATCTTGTATTTCGTTGATAGTTTTCATTTAATTCTATGACAAATTTTCTGAAGTGCCGCTATAAAATAATCAATCTCATCCGTGGTGTTATAAATGGCAAATGAAGCCCTTACAGTTCCATCAATACCAAATTTACGCATCAATGGTTGTGTACAATGATGACCTGTTCTTACTGCAATTCCGGAGGCATCCAATAATAAACCTACATCAAAATGGTGTAGACTTTCAATTTCAAAAGACTGAACAGCTATTTTATTGGAGCTAGTACCAATTAATTTTAATTGCTTGAGTGATGCGTGATTGATGGCATTTAGCAAATAATGGTACAAACTATTTTCATGCGATGCAATGCTATCATGTCCAATATCAGATACAAACTTTAATGCCATTTTAAAGGCAATGACGTCAGCAATATTGGGTGTTCCCGCTTCAAACTTATAAGGCAATTCGTTGTATGTACTGTGAGTTAAGAACACCTCTTTGATCATTTCACCACCACTTTGGTAAGGTGGCATGGCGGCTAAAAGCTCTCTCTTTCCGTACAAAACGCCCAAACCTGTCGGACCATATAATTTGTGCGAAGATAAGGCCATAAAATCGCAGTCTAGAGCTTGTACATCAATTTTAAAATGTGAGGCTGCCTGAGCTGCATCAATCATTACTTTAGCACCTATGCCATGGGCGGTTTCAATAATGGTTTGAATAGGATTAATTGTACCCAATGCATTACTCACCCATACCATGGAAACAATTTTAACTTTGGAATTGATACATGCCAATGCAGTTTCTAAATGAATTGAGCCGTCTGATTCAACAGGTATAAATTTTAACACTGCGCCAGTTTCAGCACAGATTCTTTGCCATGGAACCAAATTGCTATGGTGTTCCATTTCTGTAAGCAAAACTTCATCCCCAGGTTTTAAAACCAATTTACCGTAAGATGCCGCAACTAAATTGATGCTTTCAGTTACACCTTTTGTAAAAATACATTCAGCAGATTCTTTGGCATTGATGAATAATTTGAGCATTTCTCTGGTAGCCTCAAAATGTTCTGTAGCTCTGGCAGCTAAAGTATGTGCCGAACGGTGAATGTTTGCATTGTCATGTTGGTAATAGGATTGCAATGCATTGATAACAGAATGTGGTTTTTGTGTAGTTGCCGCATTGTCAAAATAAACCAATGGCTTGCCATTTACTTGCTCGTTTAAAACAGGAAATTGAGCGCGTATACTTGCTATATCAATTGACTGGTTCAAGTTAAATATTTGCTTCTATAAATTGCTCAATGAATAAAGTCAAGGAGGGTTCATCAATGGCATCAGTGATGTCTTTTGCATAAGCCTTTAACAACATAGATTTTGCTACTGCTTCAGGTATTCCTCTACTCCTCAAATAAAACAAAGATTTTTCGTCTAATCTGCCAATGGTAGCACCATGTGTACACTTGACATCATCTGCAAAAATCTCTAACTGAGGTTTGGTATTAATAGTGGCTTTATCGCTCAATAAAATATTTTGGTTGCGTTGGTAGGCAGCCGTTTTTTGTGCATCTAAATGTACTTGTATTTTACCATTGAAAACGGCCGTAGATTCGTCAGTCAAAATACCCTTGTATTTTTCATCACTGGTACAATGCGGACTCACATGATCTACCCTGGTATGGTTATCAACCAAACGTTTTTTATCGGTAAAATACAATCCATGTAACATGCAATCAGCAGCAGGTCCGTTTAACTTAAAGTGTAAATTATTTCTGACAATTTCACCGCACATGCTCACTGTAATTTGCTTCACATTTGAATGGGCAGATTGGTTAATTTGGGTATAATGATTGAGTTGGGCAACTGCTTGTTGTTGTTGCAATTTGTATGAATTTACTTGAGCATTTTCAGCAATAGCAATTTCACTTACTACGTTGGTTAAACATTTATTACTACCTATACTCTCATACGATTCTATAAAGCTAGCGCTGGCATTAGCACCTATTATCCATAGATTCCGGAGTTGACTAAAACTAGCGTAATCAATTGAGGTTGTAACATGTTGTATAAAAAATGGATACTCACAAACAGCACCTTTAGGGATGTAAACAAATGAACCCTGCGGATCAAATGCTGTATTCAATGCATTGAGTGACTCATTTTCTATTGAAGCGTACTTTCCAAAATGTTGGGTAAAAATAGCCCCATGTAATGCTGATGCTTCCTCCATAGAACATACAATCAAACCAGGAATTTGATCTAAAATTTCTGAGTATTGGATGTCTAATTGCCCATTTACAAAAACCAATCGGTTGGCTTTGATATTGTGCAATTGGGTATTGATTGGCAATTGTTGATTTGCACCATCAACCCAGGTTAAGTCATGATCAAACGTAGGCTTGAAACTGAAATATTTCCATTCTTCGTTTTTTCTGGTTGGTATGCCGTTAGAGAGAAAAACAGCTCGTGCATGTTGTTGCAATTCATTTGAAGTTGCTTGCCCAGCCGCTTTTTCTTTGATTTGATGAAGTAAACTCATGTCTGATTGCGGTTATGCGTTTTGAGTTTCTAGCTCAGCCTTGATCCAGTCGTATCCTTTTTGCTCCAATTCTTTGGCCAATTCAGCTGTTCCGCTTTTTACTATTCTACCTTTGTAGAGTACATGAACAAAATCTGGTACAATGTAGTCAAGTAATCTTTGGTAATGGGTGATGACTACAAATGCATTCTCTTTGCTTCTTAATTTATTCACGCCATTAGAAACCAATCTTAAGGCATCAATGTCCAAACCGGAATCAGTTTCATCAAGGATGGCCAATTTAGGCGCCAACATTGCCATTTGAAAAATTTCATTTCTTTTTTTCTCACCACCACTAAAACCTTCATTCAAAGAACGACTGGTCAACGATTTATCCATTTCCACAAAATCCATTTTTTCACGCATGAATTTCAAGAAATCAGTGGCCTCCATTGGCGGCAAGCCTCTATACTTTCGTTGTTCGTTTACAGCTGTCTTCAAGAAATTGGTATTACTCACACCAGGTATTTCAACTGGGTATTGAAATGCCAAAAACAAACCTTCTCTGGCCCTGTCTTCCGGACTCATTTCTAGTAAATCTTTTCCATCAAAATACACAGAACCTTGGCTTACAGTGTATTCGTTTTTACCTGCCAATACTGATGACAAAGTGCTTTTTCCTGCACCATTTGGACCCATAATGGCATGTACCTCACCTGGACGAATGTTTAAATTGATTCCGTTTAGGATGTTTTTTCCCTCAATTCCGGCATGTAAATTTTCTATACTTAACATTGTTCTATTTTATAATTGTTGATTATCCTACCGACCCTTCTAATGAAACGGCCAATAATTTCTGAGCTTCTACTGCAAATTCCATTGGCAATTGGTTCAATACTTCTTTACAAAATCCGTTTACAATTAAACCAATGGCTTCTTCAGTGCCTATGCCTCTTTGGTTACAGTAAAAAATTTGATCTTCACCTATTTTACTGGTACTGGCTTCATGTTCAACCACAGCCGATGAGTTTGCTACTTCTATGTAAGGAAAAGTGTGTGCGCCAGAACGATCACCAATGAGCATGCTGTCACATTGGGTATAGTTTCTGGCATCTGTAGCTTTTGCAGCAACTTTTACCAAACCCCTATAAGTATTGTGAGATTTTCCGGCTGATATACCTTTTGATACAATTCTACTTTTTGTATGGCTGCCTAAATGTATCATTTTGGTGCCAGTATCAGCTAACTGTGCATTGTTGGTTACTGCAACTGAAAAGAACTCACCATTTGAATGGTTACCTTTTAACACACAACTTGGGTATTTCCAGGTAATGGCACTTCCAGTTTCAACTTGCGTCCAAGAAATTTTGGCATAATCCCCTTCACAAGTTCCTCTTTTAGTAACGAAATTATAGATCCCACCTTTGCCATCTTTGTCTCCTGGATACCAGTTTTGTACAGTAGAGTATTTGATTTCAGCATGCGTGTGTGCCACCAATTCTACCACCGCAGCATGCAATTGATTTTCGTCACGCATGGGTGCTGTACAACCCTCTAGATAAGAAACGTATGAATGGTCATCAGCTATGATCAATGTACGTTCAAATTGACCGGTGTTTTCTGCATTGATTCTGAAATAAGTGGATAACTCCATAGGACAACGCACTCCTTTTGGAATGTATACAAAAGAACCATCTGAAAATACCGCTGCATTTAAAGCTGCAAAATAATTGTCGGTGTATGGCACTACAGAACCTAAATATTGCTTTACCAACTCGGGGTGTTCATGAACAGCTTCGCTCATGCTACAGAAAATAACCCCTTTTTCTTTCAATTGATCTTTGAATGTTGTGGCAATAGAAACTGAATCAAATACAGCATCTACAGCAACACCCGTCAATCTTTTTTGTTCAGTCAATGAAATGCCTAGTTTCTCAAACGTTTTTAACAATTCAGGATCAACCTCATCTAAACTATTGAGCTTCTTTTTTTCTTTGGGTGCAGCATAGTAGATGATGTTTTGGAAATCTATAGGTGGGTAATTGAAGTTTTGCCAATTGGGTTCCTCCATGGTTAACCAATGTTTGTATGCCTTGAGCCTGTAATTTAACATCCACTCAGGTTCGTTTTTCTTGGCTGAGATAAACCTAACGATGTCTTCGCTTAAACCTATTGGAGCAGTCTCCATTTCAATAGCAGTACTGAAACCATACTGATATTCTTGACTCACAACCTGGTCTATGATGTTCGACGCTTCTGTCATTGAATTTGATTTAAATTGAGGCTACAAAAATACAGCTTTTTTATTGCTGTTTATACTTAGTCTAAATAAATTACAATCCAATTTGATAAAAGTTTTACGTTGGCTAAATTTTCATTCAAAGCATGAAACCAACACCAAAAATCAGTATGCAACTCAATATCAATATTTTACGATAGACTGACCTTCGAGTTTACATTTGTTAAAGCAATTGAACATTGTAAAGTAATACTTACTGAGGTACCTGCATTTCTTTTAACAAATGTTTAGCACCTGCAACTTTATCAAGTACCCAACAAACATAACGGATGTCTACAGCTACACTTCTCGAATAAGACTCATTCCATGCATAGTCATTGATGGTTGCAGTATAGGCCCTGTCAAAATTGACACCAACCAAATCCCCATTTTCATCCATTACAGGACTCCCACTATTGCCACCGGTAGTATCTAAATTGTATAAAAAATCAATAGGCAAATCGCCTAAATCAGGATGTAAATATTGACCATAGTCTTTGGCTAAATACAATTCTTTGATTATTTGCATCAATTCAAAATCTTTCCCATCTTCTTTTTCTATTACACCTCTGAGTGTTGTAAATGGTTTGTTCCAAACAGCATCGTTAGGAGCATAGCCTTTTACATTGCCATAAGTAAACCTAAGTGTACCATTTGCATCTGGAATAAAAGATGCTTGTTTGAATTCGCTTTTTGCATCTACATATTTAGCCAGTAAGGAATTTAGTGCTGCCTCTCTTTGCTTGTCTTCGTCGTCGTACTTATTAACTTCTTGGTTCATCAAATGTACCCAATCTTGTAATGGCAATTTGATGTGCATGATTTTCTCATTTGAATCGGCTAATAATTGGTTCATTTTGCCTTCATTTAATTGAATGGCGTTGTTGAACAATTCTGCAATTGCCTTGGTTCTGGCAACTTTGTCACCAAATTTTTTATAGAATTTCACGACCGTTTCTACACGGTTATCGACATTGTATTGACTTGCTTCTTCCAATAGTTTTTCAATCAAGGGTTGTTCCAAAACAGGGTCCATTTGCGCAAATAGCTTCTGGTACAATTGTTTTAATCTAGGAACTTGTTTGGCTAAAAAGGCCGCTTTCTCTTCTTTGGTTTTCAATTTTGCAAAAGCTGTTTGGTAATTATCTATTGCAGCTAAAAACTGAAAACTTGGAGACATGCCATACAAATAATCATAAAACAAATTCCTTGGAGCATATCGGATGATGTCTGCATACAAGGTATTGATAGTAGGAATCAGGTTGCCGTATCTCTTTTTACGCGTATCGTCTTTATTGATGAATTCTTGCATTAACTGCTCGTCTATTTCTTTGTTTTTGGTAAGCCCTACCCTTCTAAAACCTTGCAATTTGCCTTCATAGTTTTTGGCGGTATTGGCTAAACTTTTAATGCGTGCAGCATACTTCAGTTCAAGGAATTGATTACCTGTACCCAATTGTTCCATGAAATTGATTTGCCAATTGTACAATTCACTGACATATTTCAAAAGGTATTGTTCGTGATACTTGTAAAATGCTGCAGGTTGGTTCCTAAATGTCCTTCCTGGATAACCCAAAATAAATACAAAATCATTTTCTTTGATGCCTTTGATATTGATATTTAAATGTTTTACAGGTTTGTAAGGAACGTTTTCAAGACTATAGTTTGCAGGGGTTCCATCTTTACCTACATAGGCTCTCAAAAATGCAAAATCTCCACTGTGTCTTGGCCAAACCCAATTGTCTTTTTCGCCACCATACTCTCCAATGCTCCTGCCTGGAACGTAAACCAATCTCACGTCTTTTAACAATTGGTAACGAAACAACACGTAGGTTCTTCCAGTAAACATTTCAGAAATTTCACATTGCAAATTGGGATGCAATTTGTTTTCGGATTCAGTTAAATTTTTAATGTTGTCAGAAATAATTTTTAAGCGGATCATTGGGTCATTGGTAACTTGGGTACCCATTAAAACCTTTGCACTGACATCTTCATAACTGGCTGTAATTTTGCAAACCAGTCCTTTTGCTGGTACTTCTTCTGTTCTAGTTTTAGCTAAAAATCCTTTGTCAACATACTTGTTCTGTGTATCGCTGATGGCATGTACAAAACTGAATGCACAATGGTGATTAGTAACAATTAAACCATCGTCTGAAACAAAAGAACCTGTACATCCTCCTACCCTAACAATGGCATCTATTTGACTAATTCCTTGTGGATTGTATAATGCCATTGGATCCATTTTAAGACCAATTTTTTTTAATTCCAATTGTTTGATTTCAGACAAAGGGAACATGCCCTCATCTGGGTTTATTAGTTTTGCAGCAGTGAAAGTAACCAGCACCAGGATTGTAGCCAAAAAGGTATATAACTTATTCATGAAACGAATATAAAACTGAACAAGGTCAAAATTCAACTAAATGCATAGATTGTGTATATTATCTTATATGTTAGGTGGGATATCAAAACATAAATAGCTTCCAAACGAAATTGGTTTTGGGATGAGATTTTGAATGGTCTTGCGTGAATGGTCGTTTGAGAGTTTTTTCTATTTGTTTCTTCTTTTTTCTTGATAAAATTCAGAAAAAGAGTTTGCTGCTTTTGATCGGGAATTGGTTAAAAGTCATATTTCCGTACCTTTTTTCTTGATAAAAAAGGTACCCCAAAAATCAAGACCTTCGCCAATCGGCTTAAAATCTATCTGCGTCCTTGTTCTCCACGCGTCTGACGCAGCAATCTAAATTTCTATTTAATATGGAACTATGGTTTGTTGCTTTGGCATTCGCTTGCTGCAGGCCTTCCCACAACAAGCACTGGTGATTTTGTGCGCCGATTGACAATGGTCGGAACATCCAATTGGTATTTTCTTTTTGATGAGATTTTGAATAGTCTTGCGTGAATGGTCGTGTGCGAGTTATTTGTGCGTGAATGGTCGATTGATAGTTTTTTCTATTTGTTGCTTCTTTTTTTTTGATAATAATTTAAAAAAAAGAGTTTGCTGCTTTTGAACGGTCATTGGTTAAAAGTCAATTTTTCGTACCTTTTTACTTGATAAAAAAGGAAGCAAAAAATCAAGACCTCACCCAATCGGCTTAAAATCTATCTGCGTCCTTGTTCTCCTCGCGTCTGACGCAGCAATCCATATTGCTTTGAATACGTATTTCTGTTACTTGCTTTGGCATTCGCTTGCTGTAGGCTTACCCACAACAAGTACTGGTGATTTTGTGCGCCGATTGACAATGGTCGGAACATCCGATTGATATTGGTTTTTGGATGAGATTTTGAATGGTCTTGCGTGAATGGTCGTTAGAGAGTTTTGAATTTGATTGTCCCTTTTTTCTTGATAAAATTCAGAAAAAGAGTTTGCTGCTTTTGAACGGGAATCAGTTAAAAGTCATGTTTTCGTACCTTTTTTCTTGATAAAAAAGGAAGCAAAAAATCAAGACCTCACCCAATCGGCTTAAAATCTATCTGCGTCCTTGTTCTCCACGCGCATAACGCAGCAAGTCAATATTGGTTTCCAATTGTTGTTTCTTGTTAATTGCTGTCGGGATTCGCTTGCTAAAGGCCTTCCCACAACAAGCACTGGTGATTTTGTGCGCCGATTGACAATGGTCGGAACATCCAAACTTTATTTTCTTAGGGATGAGATTTAATGTCGTCTTATGTGAATCTTCATTTAAAATATAAAAGCGCTTGCAAAATAAAATACGTAAATAGGTATTGAGATCTAGACGTCAGACTTAGTCAATGTAAACCCAAATGTGGTTCCAGCTCCTTCCGTGCTTCTTACATTTACAGCTTGGTTATGTGCTTCAATGATGTGCTTTACAATTGCTAAACCAAGACCTGTACCACCGTTTTCATTGTCTCTTGCACGGCTTTTCTCTACCCTGTAAAAACGTTCAAAAATGCGCGGTAAATGTTCTTGTGCTATTCCTTCACCGTTATCAGCAATTTCAATCAACAGGTTTTCATCCATGTCATAGTAAGCTGCAGTAATGGTACCACTTTCTACGCCATATTTTATGGCATTGGTTACTAAATTTACCAAAACCTGCCTGATTCTGTATTTGTCTGCTTCTACGTAAAAGGGCTTGTTACAACCATCCTTTATCAACAACACAATGTGTTTGCGTTTTGCTTTTTCCTCTAATTGTTCATAAACATCTTTTACCAATGAATTGATATCAAATCGTTCAATTTCCATTACCAACTCTCCACTCTCTAACTGACTAATTGCTAATAAATCAGCAACTAAATCACTCAAACGTGCGGCACTTTTTGCTGCTCTTTGTAAAAAACGAACGTTTACTTCAGGATCAGACATTGCACCATCTAAGAGCGTGTGCAAATAACCCTGTATATTGAATATTGGTGTTTTTAACTCATGAGAAACATTACCTAAGAACTCCTTCCTAAAATCAGCAAGCCTTTTCAACTGATCAATTTCCATTCGGTTGTCTCTTGCCCAATTAATTACTTCTTTATTCATTTCAACAATTGGATCTTTATCCCAATCAAAGTTTTTCAAAACAGCATCGTAACGTTGAGTTTTTAAACTGTGAATGGTTTTGTAGATTAATTTTATTTTTCGATAAATGAAATATTCTAGCGAATAAAAATAGAGGAAAAATGAAAGCCCAAATGTTAAGGTAATAACAATAGCCGTATTGATCCATACATTTTCAGTTAACACAAAACTCACACTGCCTACACATATTGCTAATATAGCAGAAATAAGCGTGGCTATGTTTAACGGTTTTGGGTTTCTTGTCATATCTCAAATTTATAGCCTACACCTTTCACAGTGCCAATGTAATCGTCACCTAATTTTTCTCTGATTTTACGAATGTGAACATCAATGGTTCTATCTACAACCAATACTTCATCTCCCCAAACTTTCTCTAAAATAAAATCGCGTGTGAAAACTTTACCAGGTTTAGAAGCCAAAAGAAACAACAATTCAAACTCTTTTCTTGCAAGTTGAATTTTATCTGACCCTCTGTAAACTAAAAATGAATCACGATCAATTGTTATGTCTCCAACAACTAATTTGGTAGATGCAGTTTCTTCTTTGTCTTTTCTTCTTAATATGGCATTCAATCTGGTTATTAGCACTTTTGGCTTAATTGGTTTGGCAATATAGTCATCGGCGCCTGCTTGAAAACCCGCTATTTCAGAATACTCCTCAGACCTTGCCGTTAAAAAGACAATGAATGTTTTAGCAAATTCAGGCAGACTCTTAATATGAGCGCATGTTTCAATTCCGTCCATCACGGGCATCATCACGTCCAATAAAATTAGGTCTGGCTTGAATGTTTTAGAAACTTCAATTGCTTGAGCACCATTAAATGCTGTGGCAACCAAATAACCCTCCTTTTTAAGGTTATATGTAATAAAATCTAGAATATCTGATTCATCATCAACAACCAAAATTTTACGTGCTATTTCCATGTGTACTTTTTTTTGTAAAATTGGACTTGCTAGATTTTTCTACCGTTAGGACAGGGTTAAATTAATGTTAACCAATTAAAATCCAAATAATTCTTGCAATTTAAGTTCCAACTGCTTACCTCTCAAAGATTTTCCAATGATTTTACCATCTTTATCAACCAAAACTGTAAATGGAATGCCATCAATGCTGTATTGTTTTACAACAGAACTGTTCCATTTCAATAAATCTGAACCATGGTTCCATAACAATTTATCTTGGTTAATGGCATCAATCCATGCACTCCTATTGTCATCTAAACTCACACCCAACACATCAAAACCTTTAGATTTGTATTTGTTATACAATTTTACAACATTTGGATTTTCGTCTCTACAAGGTTTACACCAACTAGCCCAAAAATCTACCAATACCACTTTTCCTCTCAAAGCAGATAAGGAAATGTTTTTACCAAATGGGTCATTTAATACAATATCAGGAGCAATAGCACCTAAAGCGGTTCGCTTTAAATCTTCAACTTTTTGGTGCAATTGTATGGCGTATTTACTGTTAGAAAATTCTTTGTAAAGTTGCTGATCTACTTGATACAAAAATTCAAAGTCATCTTCTGGTATCAAGAAATTGGTTGCAAAATAAGGTACAATTGAATGCTGTAAGCCGCTGATATAACTTCTCATTCCAGCAACATGGTTTCTTCTGAGGCTATCGTATTCAAATCGAATTTGTTCTTGAATTGCCAATGGGGGAACCCCTTCTCCCAATTGCGCATACTTGGTCTCTAACTGTTGAACAGCTTGCATAAATTGACCATTCATTTGGTAGAGCTCCTTGAGTTCATCATTTTCTCTGGAACCTTTTAAACTGTATTTTAAAGTAGAATCAGGAGCTATCTCTAAATCCAAGCGACTATTGGTATCCAATACCATCAAAACGTCTCCATTTTTAAGTCTTACAATACAAAAAACTTTCTCTTTAATGATTCCATCAAACTGGAAACTTCCGTCTTGAGCAACCAATGCGGTGTCAATATTGATAAGACCTCCTGTGGTGAGTTCTTGTATGCTCAAAACTGAATTTTTATAGGATACAGGTAATTTACCTTTTAACAAAAAACCAGCTTTTACTTCATTTTGGTCAGTTTCAGTACAAGCCAATAAAAACAAATTCAGTCCTAAAAAAAGAAACAGGTATTTAAATTTATGCATGGTTATCTAGGGTGTTTTTTAACAATTGACTGGTTAATTTAGGATCAGCTTTGCCCTTGCTCTGTTTCATGACTTCGCCCATAAACAAACCCAATAAACTTTCTTTTCCAGCTTTGTATTCAGCAACTTTGTTAGGAAATTTTTCTATTGATAAGTTAATCCAAGTTTGCAACTCGTCTGTATTGCTTTCTTGTAAAAGGTTTAATTTCTCAGCAATTTGAAATGGACTCAAATGGTGTTCATTGATCATTACAGGGAATACCTTCTGTGAGGCAACACTGTGACTGATTTTACCTTCATCAATGAGGTTAATTAAATCGGCAATTCTGTTGGCCTGAACTGAAAAATCTTTGATTTCTAATGCTTGTTCATTTAAATAACCCTTAATGCCTACCATTACCCAGTTAGCAGCAGCTTTGATATTATTGGTATGCGTTAATATGGCTTCAAAATAAGCGGCAATGTCTTTGTTTTCAGTCAACACATTGGCATCGTATTCATTCAATCCAAGTTGTTGTGTGTATTTGTCAAACAATGCTTTAGGTAATTCAGGCATCAAAGCCCTGACACTTTCTATATAGGCTGAACTGACATGTAAAGGCGGCAAATCTGGCTCAGGGAAATACCTGTAATCACTGGCACCTTCTTTACTACGCATGCTAATGGTAATTCCTTTCAAAGCATCAAACGAACGGGTTTCTTGTGCAATTCTTTCACCGTTCTCTATGCATGTAATTTGCCTTTTAATTTCAAAATCAATGGCTTTTTGAACATTGCGCATTGAGTTCATGTTTTTAACCTCAACTTTAGTTCCAAAAAGTTTAGTGCCTTTTAAACGGACCGAAATATTGGCATCACATCGCAAACTCCCCTCTTCCATATTGCCATCACATATTTCTAAGTATCGTACCAATTTTCTGACCTCACTCAAATATGCATAAGCCTCTTCACCATTTGCAATTTCAGGTTCAGTTACAATTTCTATTAAGGGAACTCCAGCCCTGTTTAAATCAATCAGCGAATCATAAAGATCTTGGTCATGCATGCTTTTACCTGCATCCTCTTCCATATGGATCCTGGTTAAAGTAATATTTTTTGGAGCTTGATCTTTTAGTTTAATGGTGATGTAGCCGCCTGTGCAAATAGGGGTTTTGTCTTGTGTAATTTGATAACCCTTTGGTAAATCTGCATAAAAATAATTTTTTCGGGCATAATACTGGAAAGTAGCAATGTTGCAATGGCAAGCCAAACCCATTTTAATGGCATTGTTAACCACCTGCTTGTTGTGCTTAGGTAATGTACCAGGATGCCCTAAACTTATTGGACTTACCTGTGTATTGGGTTCTGCTCCGTAATCGTATGGATCGGAACAATAAGCTTTACTTTTGGTGAGCATTTGAGCATGTACTTCCAATCCAATAACGGGTTCATATTTTTCAAAATCGATGTCTATCTCGGTCATGACTTTTCTTTAGCACTACAAAAATAACATATTTCAGCCAAAATTGAGTGTTTATATTTGACTGAAATATAGCTTCTAGTTACTGTTTGACTGAAACCTTTTGACACCTATTAACTCGTCATAATTGTACTGAAGATTGCGGGCATAAACCAAAATGAGGTACTCATTTTCTGTTTGAGAATGGTTGCCTTCTATAGCCACATCATCAGGATTACCTGAATTGTTCTTGATGGCATAGGCATATTCATAGCGTCCTTGTTTGAGTGGAACCTCAAGGTCATACCGTAACCTATTTCTATTGAAATACATTTTATATTCAGGCAAACATTTCCAATCGGTAAACTCCCCTATCACATATACCTCTTGTCCTTCACCTGATGAAGTCCAAGCATTGAGGTAAAAATTTACATAGGCATAATCCCCATCTATTTCAGAATTAAAACCCTCTTTGTTTTGTAAAATTTGTCGACCATTGAAATCTAAATATTGAAAATATTGATTTGACGCCCTACTTTCATCTATGTTTAAAATGACATGCCAAGCTGTATCCAAACGCTTGCTTCTTACATTGATACTGAATTGCTTAAGGTTTCTAATATCAAAAAACCGAAACTCATTTCTACCATCAAATAGGCTGTTATCTGGATAAGTATACTCCAATTTTTGATTACTCGAGAACATAGGTTTGAGACCAGTAATTGCATTGTCCCATCGGTAATTTTGTAAAATGACAACTTTCACATCTTCCAAAGGGTTGACTACCTGACTAGGGTTATAATTAACAGAAAACAATAGCTCTTGCTTGGTATATCTGTATTGAGGTAAAGAAGCTATTTTGGCAGATGCATCTATTGTGCTGTTGCGTTTAATGAGCATACACCTTCTTTGGAACAAAATATCAGACTCATCAAAATTTCTGAATACCTTCAAAATATAGTTGCCTGCCCAAATTGGCTTCATGTTTTCGTTTGGAAAAACCACGTTGTAATGAACGTATTTGCTATAGGTATTGGTAGAAAATTTAAAATCTGATATGTTATCAAACTGCATTCCACTTATGTATTCGAACTGATTGAACGAGCTTGGATTCCACATCGCATCACAGAGTGTCAAAGAATACTGCAAATTTTCTGTTTGTGTACCCATGACATCAAAGCTCAATTTTAATTGCTCACCATCAATTGAAATAATTGGATAGCGATCATCTGTATTGTTTTTGAACAATTGAATAGATTTGACCCTGGCATCAAAAATCTCATTTGAAACGGCTGCAATACCAATTTTAAACAAGGTAATGTTCAGCAGGGTGATAATGATTTTTATTTTTTTAATCATGTTATTCTTTCCAAAGTGAGGGGAAAAGCAGGTGAGCCAAACCAATGAGTAATCCGTTAAATACAAGCAATACCAATAAGTCTTTACCAATTTGAGCAGGGTCAGTTCCATCCATGGCTCTTTTGCAAGCCTTGATTAAAATCAATAACAATGGAATAATGACGGGTAAACTCAATACCGGCATCAACATATTGCTATTTCCTGCTTTAGAAGCTATAGCTGATAAAAGTGTAAATGTAGCTGCGAAACCCACACAACCCAATAAAGTAGCCATTAAATAATATGACATGAAAGTAATTGGATTCCCCATTAGGATAGCATAGAAAAATAAACAAACGCCAGCAATTAGACTATTTAAAAATGCATGGTAACAAAATTTAGCAAAGAGTAAATTCTGAGGTAAAATAAGCTGGTGGTAATACAAGTTTTTTCCTTTAGACTCAGCAATAAAGCTTTTAGAGATGGATTGAATTGATACAAATACCATTATCAGCCAATATATTGCATTCCAAGCGGGATTGTTCAATATTTTAGCAGCTAAATACACTATCAAAACAGAAGCTAAAACATGTAATACAATTCCATTGATAGCGTAGCGTTGTCTCCATTCGGTAACAAGCTCTTTTCTAATAAATTGTTTGATTTGATGTGTTGACATGCTGGAGGTAAAAATAACCAAAACCATAGACTTGGACAAAATTGCATACAAACATCTTTCGGAAAATGTATTTTTGTCTCAATTTATACTTAAATTGTAGGATTGTAAAATGAAAAAAATACTAGTAGCCAATAGAGGAGAAATTGCACTGCGTGTCATGAGAACAGCTAAAGAAATGGGTATAAAAACCGTTGCAGTTTTCAGTGAAGCAGACAGAAAAGCCCTTCACGTAAGGTATGCTGACGAAGCAATTTGTATTGGCCCACCTCCAAGTAACCAAAGTTATTTATTGGGTGATAAAATCATTGAAGTAGCCAAACAAACAGGTGCAGATGCCATTCATCCTGGCTACGGATTCTTAAGTGAAAATGCAGATTTTGCAAGAAAAGTTGCTGCTGCAGGTTTAATTTTTATTGGCCCTTCACCTGAGTCTATGGAGAAAATGGGCGATAAAATCAGTGCCAAACAAACCGTAGCTGGTTTTGATGTGCCTTTGGTACCTGGAACTAAAGAAGCACTGAATGACATTGCTTTGGGTAAAAAAATTGCCGATGAAATTGGTTACCCAGTATTGATAAAAGCATCGGCTGGAGGCGGAGGAAAAGGCATGCGTGTTGTTGAAAATGCTGATGGTTTTGAATCTGCGATACAAATGGCACAATCAGAGGCCTTGAGCGCTTTTGGAGACGACAGTGTATTTATTGAAAAATATGTAGGTTCTCCCAAACACATTGAAATTCAAATATTGGGCGACCAGCACGGAAATATTGTGTATTTGTTTGAAAGGGAATGTAGCATTCAAAGAAGACACCAAAAATTAATTGAAGAGGCGCCATCCAGTTGTTTGACTCCTGAAATCAGAAATAAAATGGGAGAAGCTGCGGTAAATGTTGCCAAAGCATGCAACTATTATGGTGCAGGTACGGTTGAGTTTTTAGCAGATGAGCATCTGAATTTTTATTTTTTAGAAATGAATACTCGCTTGCAGGTTGAACACCCTGTTACAGAACAAATTGTTGGACTTGACTTGGTTAAGGAACAAATAAGAATTGCACGTGGTGAAGCATTAGGTTATGCACAAACTGACTTAAAAATTCATGGCCATGCAATAGAATTGAGGGTTTGTGCGGAAGACCCAATGAACAATTTCTTGCCAGATATTGGCAAATTAGCCTCCTACAAGACTCCACAAGGATATGGTGTTCGGGTGGATGACTCATTTGAAGCGGGTATGGAAATTCCTATACAGTACGACCCTATGATTGCCAAATTGGTTTGTTTTGGAAAAACCCGAACCGAAGCAATTGACAGAATGAAAAGGGCCATTGTTGATTACCAAATTACTGGTATTGAAACTACTTTACCATTTGGTCTTTTTGCAATGAACCATCCGGCATTTATTGAAGGGCATTTTGATACCAAATTCATTGACACCTATTTTAACCCTGAGTTGCTTCAAAACAATTCAGAAAATTTGAACGATGCAACAGCATACATGAGTGGGATCTTGTACAACAAACAAGCCAAAACAGCAGCTGCTCAAAGAGAAGATACGCCCATCAGTAATTGGCGCATTCAAAGAAAATAATGAGGTATCTTATGCCTAAATATCACATCCATATTTGTTTCCCAATTGGCTTTTTATTGGGATTGATACTGTGCTGTGTCAATTTAGGTGTGCATGCCCAAACCAAAACCATTTTAGATTCCAAACAAATTGGCTTGTATTGTCATGATTACATTGACTTAAACGAGCATGGTTTTTTACTCAAATACAACAAATACATTGATGATGTAAGAGGAACTGGAAAAGGTGCTGGCATACAAGAAACTTTCTTCTATTACAGCAAGGATTTGTTAAAAAATGCAACTTTTAGAATGAATTGCTCCGGTGAAATTTCAGTTTTTGCCAATGATGATTACATGTTACTCATAGACCGCATAGAAGAAACATACCATATGAAATTGGTTGATTATGCTGGAAAAGAAATCAAAACTTTTATTGTAAGCATAGCAGATATAGGCCTTAGTCAGGATTTGATTGCCAGAACTACTTTGACACCATTTAACAAACTCTTGCTTGAGGTTTATGACAGTCGTGAAGACTTGCATTTGTTCGAATATGACCTTTTCAACACAGAAAAAAAAGGGTTCTATGAAATAGACAATGCCTTTCCTTCTTCCAATCCATTTGAAAAAATGAAAATTGGACCATGGAGCTATTTAACTGCAAATAAACAGTTCCATATACTAATTAGAAGAGGCTCAAATGCTGAATATGAACCTACTTCTCTGGCATACCACTTGTTATTTTACAATGACAAATACCAGTTAAACAAAGAATTACTCATAGATAATTTATTGTACCCAGGTGAATCTCTATTTGGTAAAGAAGCCAGTGTTACGCTCAACAAAAAAACACAAACCATTGTCATAGGAGCCAACATCATTAAAGACAACAAACCTTATGTTTTGATTTGCAACTATGGATTTCAAAATCAGTCCAATGTGCTGACTTTATTTTGGAGGAAATTGATTCCGGTCATCCATAATAACAAATTCAAACTGATAGACTTTGATGGATACTCAAGCCCATTACCTCCTGAAGTAAGGAATCAAGGAAACCGAATTGAAATCAGTTTGTACAAATCAAGAACCTCCATTCAAGAAGAAGGCTTAAACCAATTGATTACTTTAAATGAACAAGGTGAATTGTTATTCAATCAAATTCAAATGGGAACATATGATCAACTGAATTTGGATGGCTATTGTGTGGACAATGACAACTTGTACAATCGAATCAAAACCTTACAAATGAACACAACCCTCAAAAAGTATTGCGAACAAACAGGTTCAGAGGCACTTGATATTAATTATTCTGACCTAGGAGAAGAGTTACTTGTTATCAAAGAAAATAAAAACAAGCAGGTATTGATGTATTTTTTTAGGGCAAAATAATGATGCCTCCACTGAATCGTTCTTCAAAAATTACTTCATTTTTAGCTTTAATTGGTTAACATTGTATATGATTCATGCCGAACAAATTAAAACCTTTGCGCAATCATTAGAAGCAGAAATAATTGCCATTAGAAGGCATATCCATCAAAACCCAGAACTTTCATTTCAAGAGCACCAAACAGCAGCTTACGTTGCTCATACCTTAAAATCATTTGGCATCAATGTCATTGAAACCATAGCAAAAACTGGTGTTGTTGCAATCATAGAAGGTATCAATCCGGAGTCTAAAACCATTGCACTGCGCGCAGATTTAGATGCTTTGCCCATTGAAGAATTAAACGATATAAGTTACCGATCACAAAATAACGGCATAATGCACGCTTGCGGACACGATGTACATACCGCATGTTTATTGGGAGCCGCAAAAATTTTAAACGATACAAAATCTCAATGGACTGGCACCATCAAATTGATTTTTCAGCCAGGTGAAGAGAAATTACCCGGAGGCGCGAGTATTCTAATACAAGAAAAGGTATTGGAATCGCCCAAAGTTGATGCAATTCTTGGTCAACATGTGATGCCTTTTTTACCTGTTGGAACTGTTGGGTTCAGATCGGGTTTGTACATGGCAAGTTCCGATGAATTGTACATCGAGATAAAGGGAAAAGGTGGGCATGGCGCCATGCCACATTTGTGTTTAGACCCTGTTCCTGTTGCGGCACAAATCATAACAGCATTGCAACAAATAGTAGCGAGAAAAAACAACCCTTTGGTACCATGTGTACTAACCATTGGTAAAGTCATTGCAAATGGGGCAACAAATGTCATCCCTGACAATGTATTGTTAGAAGGTACATTCCGCACTTTTGATGAAAAATGGCGAGTACAAGCCCACAAAGAAATTGAACAAACCTGTCAACAAATTGCCCAAACTTTTGGATTAGAAGCCAAGGTAAACATCATTAAAGGATATCCATTCTTAAACAACAATCCAGCACTTACATCTAAGGCTAAACAAGCCGCCATTGCCTATTTAGGTTCAGATAAAGTAGTTGATTTAGATGCATGGATGGCTTCTGAAGATTTTGCATACTATAGCCAACAGGTACCCGCAACATTTTATAGACTTGGTACTGCAAACCATGAAAAAGGAATTGTACATGGAGTTCACAATCCGCATTTCAATGTTGATGAAGCTGCCTTAAAAATTGGCGCTGGCTTGATGGCTTGGATTGCCATTCAAGAATTACAGGCTTAGAAAGTCAACGGCAAAGTAAGGTTCAACCTAAAACCCCAATCTTGGTAATTTGAATTGTAGTAGTTGGTATACAGATAGCAATCAAAAAGCTTAAAAATATTCACCATTCCATAAGCTAATTCGGTGTATTTGTGGTACTCAGGAGTGCCTAAAAAATTAATTTTAATGGATTCTTTAAAATTGGTTTTATTGAGATAAGGCAACCTCAGCAATGCCAATCTTTTGAATTGTAACTCCATTTTACCCAATACAAATTGTTTATTGGTAGAATACATGTAAAATGGCAGGTTAAAAAAACGGTTCCTGCTATCATCATTCATGAACCAAGCTGTATTGCCATCAAATGAGAAATAGTCAGGAAACTTGAGTGTTCTTGTTTGTAAAAACCTTCCTGCTTCAAAAATGTATTTAACTTCTAACCAATGCCATATATGAACTTGCTGACTCAATTTGATATTAATTTTTGTATAATCTAAATCAGAACCCCATATACCTGGTAAAGACTTAGTTAAATCTACAGCAATGGCAGGAAATTTGGAAGATACAATTTGGTATTTACCTTTTCTTTTTATCAATTTTTGACCAATTTTCCAATCTACTCCCAGTTTCAGATTACACAATTGATAAGTACTAAAATCAAGTGAACGTAAAAACGGACCGTCTCCTGTTACATTGTTTGGTGTAATGCCTATATGTTTTGATTCCAGCTGCTCAAATCTATAACAATTTTCTAAACTGTTGCGATTTGCAACTTTTAACTCAGCATGTAATACAAAAGTGGGATGAAGTGGTTTGCTAAAATTTGTTTTAATATAATCTTCCTGAAATAAGCGTGTATTGTTACTTTGGTAAAATAGCAATTGAAAAGCATTAGGAAGTGCACTTGCACCGTTTGGATTAAAATCCTTTAGGTCCGATCCAATTTCAAACAACACTTGGTGCTGTGGATGGCTTTTGTTAAGCCAATTAACAGCAATGCTCCCATTCAATGCTTTCCGCTCAAATGGTATACTTCCCTTTAAAGTATAGGTCCAATTTCGGTTATTAACAGGTGCAGTTTCAAATCTA
Source organism: Bacteroidota bacterium (assembly GCA_027491355.1). Lineage (GTDB taxonomy): Bacteria > Bacteroidota > Bacteroidia > UKL13-3 > UKL13-3 > CAISCU01. Next base: position 45,118 of record JAIXWI010000041.1, on the reverse strand, counting down.
GTTGTTAATTTCAAGCCCCATCCATCAACTGTATTTAAAAACAAGCCACTCAATGGGGTTTGCCAATATGCAACCATTTTGCTTGAGTCTTTAGGTACATAACTACCATTCAACAACAGTCCAAAACTCAACCCGTCTTTTTTGGGTTTATTTAATCTACTTTTAACTTCTGGAGAAACAACAGTATCTGAAATGGCATATGCTTTTACTTCATGTTCATCTAGAGAAACAATTCTGTTGCTTTGCCAAAATAAACTATCTTTATTGTATGCAGTTGCATCAATGCTCAATTCACTGCTGTCTACTGTTATTTTTGAATGTTGATTTTGGGCTGCATCTTTTTTAATTTTAGACAAAACCCTTAGCATTTCTAGCTTGGAAGGATTTGTTTTTTGAGACAATGCCTTCACCATTTTGTTGGCATTTAATTGATTTTTTGTAAGCGCTTTTTCAGATTTTATTGCTTCTTGCCAAACATGATTCAGGTTTGGATTGAGTTTAATTTGGTATCCAGAAAGAGCTGCCAAATAATGAAACTTTGCTTTAAATCCTAACATTGCTCCTTTGAACTCAAAATCATAGGAAATTGGCATCCATACAAAAGGAAATGAAGCAACTGGTGCAAATTTTGCCTTTGAACTTACCTCAAACAAATTACCAGTATTATTTAAATTCAAAGAATGGATACACCACAATTGGTCTATGATGTAAATAGTTCCCTGATAGACATCAGAACCAGCACGTTTAGGGGTTACTTTTATCTTATTCACCTCTACGCCAGCATCCATAAAACTACCTTCATAAGTAAATTCATAAACAGAAAATGCTTGTGGTGATAATGGCGAAACCAATTCTTGGTTAGATGTATTGTAAAAGCTACCTCTAACCATTTGCATAGGTTCAGGAGCAGACGCTAATTTCATGTTTGATTTCAGTGATAAAACACGTTCACGGTATGTACTTGGTTGAAAGAACTGTAATTCATTGACACTTTCTGTTAGCATTGACTTACCTTCTTCTATTTGAGAATTGAGCATCATTTTCTTTAACATTCCTGGAATTTTCTCAAATACACCATTTCCTTTTAAATATACTTTTGCTTTGTATGACAATACTTGCCTTCTGTAGTAAGGCGCCATAGCAATGGCTTTTCGCATGATATAAACAGCCGGATTTTTTTGATTAGCCCTAACTGTCATTTCAGACAATTGATAGGTCTGAGGCATTAAAACCACATTGATTAGTTTGTTTTGTTGGTTTGCCAATTCAACTGTTAATTTTACTGTTTGAAAATCGATGGCATGTAAAACTAACTCATATGTTCCTGAATTGAGTTTAAATTCAAAATACCCCTCCTGATTGGTATAAGTATTGAGATTTGAGTCTTTTAAACTTACTGTGATATAGGATAAAGGTGCACCGTTTTGGTCTGTAACTAACCCTTTAATAGATTGGGCCAAAATTTGAACAGGAAACAAAAGTACAATTGCAATGAAAAGCAAATTGCTAATAACAGTCTGACGAGGGTTTATTGGCTTAGGTTCAAACACCTCCCAAACTTAAACAATTATTGAAAGATATAAACCAACTTTTTGGTTTCGAAAAATGGTTCACTGAAATAATCAGTCAATGGAAATTCTTGGATATGTAATTTTTTATTGATGGCTTTTAAATCTTTGAATTCTTGTTGCAAATCGCCGCCCTTTAAAAAAATAAACCCATTGATTTTACTATTAAAATCTTCTTCTACATTGATGTATTTATTTGACCATCTATACAACTGTTCGCAAGGTGCTACAGCCCTGGCTGTAACAAAATGAAAGGGTTCATTGAGCTGTTCTACTCTACCTATTACGAAGTCTGTGTTTTCAAGTTCAAGTGCTTCTGAAACTGATTCGGCAACTTTAATTTTCTTGGCAATAGAATCGATGAGCGTAAATTCAGTTTCTGGAAAAAAAATGGCTAGTGGAATGCCAGGAAATCCTCCTCCTGTTCCAATATCCAAGACTTTTGTTCCAGGCTTGAAATTGATAAATTTTGCAATAGCTAAGCTATGCAATACATGTTTTTCATAGAGCGAGTCAAAGTCTTTTCTTGAAATGACGTTAATTTGGTTATTCCATTCTCTGTAAACCGACTCTAATAAAGTGAGCTGATTTTTTTGAAGCGTTGTAAGCTCAGGGAAATAGCTAAAAATCCTTTCTAGTTGCTGTTTGGGTTCCATTACCACACTTTTCTTTTTTTAGTGAATATATCTTTGATACCAAATGCATACATATAAAAGAGGTATAGAACATCCAGAATCGGGAGTAACCACAATAATTTTGTTTGAGCCAATTTTTTAAATACAAAGTAAAATACCAGCCACTGTAAAATGGTTTTAAAAAGGTAAATGCCAATTAGTAGTTGCCAATTAACTTGAAAAACCATGCCAACAACCAATGATGCATAAAAAAATAGCATGCCAACATAATATCCGCCTAATAGTAATTTATCGAACATTTTATAATACTTACCTGTATTGATATGCCTCGACTTTTGATCAGACCATGCTTTGTAATTCATTTTAGGTTCTGTGTGCATGAAACTATCAGGATGCAATTGAATGTGAACATTGGTTGGGGTTGCCACTTGGTTAATAAACAGGTCATCATCACCACTCATGAGATGTTGGTATTTGGCAAATCCTTTGTTTCCAAAAAACAAAGATGAAGTGTACGCTAAATTTCTTCCCACACCCATAAATGGTTTCCTAGCCAATGCTGCAGAAAAATAAAATACAGCAGTCATAGCTGCTTCGAAACGGATGAATAAATTGAGCAATCCAGGATACGATTTGTAAGGAGAAAACCCGAGTACTATTTGCTTGTTGGTATTAAAACCTGCAGCCATTTTACTCAACCAATCTTTTGAGGCTGGCATACAATCTGCATCCGTAAACAGCAAATGGTTGTATTTTGCAGCTTTGATTCCCAAAGTCAATGCAAACTTTTTACCAGTTGGGTATTTCTCTTGTTCTATAATTTTGCAAACTTTCAAGTGGGCATATACCTCTTGGTAATATTCCAACAATTTTTGTGACTCGTCCCAGCTGCAATCATTCACAACAATTACTTCGAATTGCGGGTAATCTTGTTCTAATACTGCTTTTAAATTTTTCTCGAGGTTAACATATTCATTTCTTGCTGCAATAATTATTGAAACAGGCTCCCCACCCTTTTCGGGTAATTGAGATTTGTAATTTGCCAATTTCAAAAACAACATGAAGTAGTAGCCAAGCAATACACATGCAAAGACGCCCGCTCCTAATAAAATTAACCAATGTAAACCACTTATTTCTTCCTGCATCATCTTGGCAAATTTAAAGCTACGGGCCTTCCAAACTCAATACCAATATCAACAGCTTGTGAATTATTCCTACTTTTTAGACAATTTTATTCAAATCCAAGTTGTTTGATGATTTGTTCAATTTGCCAATCCTCTATTGGGTCAAATTCTTCTTTAAGATTGGCGTTGAAAATTTTAGCCATTCCTTGCCAGTACCAAGCGGTAAAGTTCCCTCTATAATTTTGCAAGAGTTCATAGCCTGTTTTACCGGTTTCTCGGTATAACAATTTTATGAGAATTCGACCTTGTGTTTGGGTCAGGTTGTAAAGGTCATCCATAAACTGATCTTTGATAGATTGTTCAGTACGCTTCAAGTATTCCTTTTTTAATTTTTCGGTAGCCAATAATTGTAAATTTTGTTCCATCAATTGAAACCTAAAGCTGGCCATTTTTGCATAGGGCAATACTTTTTTAACATTGTACACCAAGCGCTGGTACTTTTTCTCGTATTCAGGATCTTTTTGAGCTTTAACAATGAAATCTGGCAACAAAACCCCTTGAAATTTAAGACTGTCTTGGGCATACATTGGTTTTGACACAAAACCAAACATGCAAATGATTACTGTTGTTAGTAATTTGTACATTTTAAATTACTTACAAAATGAATGCCGAATTGGTTTGAGATTTTTTATAAGTCCACCATAAACCAATAATACCAGTAATAACTAATGAAAATGAAATAATTTCTGCTTGTGTAACGTGGTATCCGAATATCTGATAAGCATTGTTTACTCTAATTTTTTCAATTAAAAATCTTTCCAAACCATTACAAATTAAATACGTAAAAAATAATTGACCCGCTATTTTAAATTGTTTACGAACTGACCATAAAACCAAGGCAACAATTATGCTAATGATGGCCTCGTATAGAGGTGTTGGAAAAACTGGATTGGACAACATGAAACAATGATTACCTGAACAATTGGGCATTGGTATACCTTCATTGATCACATTGTGAGGATATTGAAAAGACCAAAACCAATCAGGCATAAAAGCAATCAATGATGGCTTTGCCATTGTGTTAACAATTCCCCAATCACCATCACCACTCAAGTGACAACCAACTCTACCAATACCATATGCCATCATCAAGCCAACTGCGGCAGCATCAACCATATGGTACCAAGCAATACCATTTTTGGATGTATAACGTAGAATTAAAACCGCGGCTACTATTAAGCCTCCATAAAAAGTAAGCCCACTAAAAGAAAACAAAGCTTCTATTGGGTTGGCAAAAAATTCATCCAAATTTTCAAGGTTATGAAACAATTTGGCTCCTAAAACTCCTCCTACTGCTGCTAATCCTAAAATGTTACCCATGTGTTCATGGGCATGAACAGTTTGGGTTACTTGCGTAGGCGTTTTGCCTTTTAGTTTTTGTGCTTCTCTTTGCTTTTCATAGTAACCATAGGCGGCTCCAATGAATGCTCCTAAAATATTACCTTTACTTGAAAGGATAAATAACTGAGGATTTTGCACCAATGCATTGTAATCTAAAAACATTTCTAAAAGCTTGAAACCAATTGCAGCATAGATACCAACATTTAGCAAATAATCAGAAACTTCTAGTGGCTTGTTGATTGTAACCAATTTGGTTTGTGTCATTAATTTACCCCCTTGTTCTTTGCGAATCAATTCATGGTTAGTGAACCAATAAGCCGCAGCAAATGAAAGCGCCATGAAAAAACCAAAAGTTTGAATGGGCAATGGGAAGTTGAACCCAAACAAATCGAGCAGCAAATCAGATAAAGTAGGATACATAAGATAATTTTGACGAATTTCGTTAATTCGTATCGAAATCTCATATCAAAATTTCATTATAACAAATTTATTCATGCAGCACATCCATTCAGTTGACCTACGTTCTGATACAGTAAGTAAACCTAGCCCAGAAATGCTCAATTACATGAACAGCATAGACCAAACACTCATTGGCGATGATGTATTTGGAGAAGACCAAGTGGTGAACGAGCTACAAAATTATGCAGCAAATTTATTTGGAATGGAGGCTTCACTATTTTGTCCAAGCGGAACAATGACCAATCAGATAGCTATCCATTTACATTCGGGTCCAGGCACAGAGGTTATTTGTCATGAACAATCTCATATTTTTTTATACGAAGGAGGAGGAATAGCCGCCAATACGGGTGCTTCTTGTATGTTACAATATGGTAAAAATGGAACATTTATAGCTGAAGACGTGGAGGCTGCTATCAGAAAAAATGATGTGCACTTCCCTAAAACCAAATTGGTTTGTATAGAAAATACTGTCAACAGAGGTGGTGGAGGCTGTTGGGACATGAATGAACTAAAAAAAATTGCGAAAGTTTGTACAGACAATCAACTCGCATTTCACCTTGATGGAGCTAGAATTTTTAATGCATTGGTTGCAAAAAATGAACAAGCTTTGAGTTATGGAGAACTGTTCGATTCTATTTCTATTTGCCTATCAAAAGGTTTGGGTGCACCAGTAGGCTCTTTGATAATTGGCAACAAAGAGTTCATCAACAATGCCAAACGCATAAGAAAAAGATGGGGTGGCGGCATGAGACAGGCAGGATACATGGCAGCAGCTGGTCTGTATGCATTGAAAAACAATATCAATCGGTTAGAAACAGACCATCAAAGGGCAAAAACTATTGAAAAACAGCTTCAAAAACTACCTGGTTTAAAAGAAATTTTACCAGTTGAAACTAATATTGTCATTTTTGAAATGCAAAATTTTGATTGGGTACAAAAACTTTTAACACACTTTCAAAATAACCACATAAAGGCCAATCATATTGGAAACAATAGAATTCGATTTGTAATGCACCTCAACCATACAAATGAAGCAATTACAAGGGTTTGCGAAGCACTTTCCAAGTTCTCTGACTAATTAGCAAAGACATACTGTCCAATAAATGCTCCGATTTACATTCCAATGTGTATGTTATCAGCGCCATAGAAACAGTTTAAGGCACTGAAATGCACTAAATTGTGCAAGAATTTAATTGCCCTAAAACTATTTCATGCAAGATGAATATTAAATTATTGTCTCTTTTATTGGTATTTACCTGTTTTAACTTGACTGCTCAAGTATTCGAAAATGTAAATTTAGCAGCAGGTATTGATACTAACCAAACCCAAATTTTGGATGTACTTGATTTTAACAACGATGGCTGGGAAGACTTATTAATGCTCAACAATCAGCAAAAACAGGTAAAGCTATTTAAAAATGTGTCTGGAAAATTCTTCGAATCAACAACTGCCGCAGGTTTACCAACAATCACTGCCTTGGATGAGTCTTTCTCAGCCTTTTCATTCGATTACAACTCAGATGGATTTCAAGACATTTGTATGGTTCAAAACGGTTTGTTTTTTCGATTGTTTAGAAACAATTGTGGAAATACTTTTACTGAAACAACCTTGAATTTGGGCATCCCTCAGGGAATTCAATTTATTCTTTCCCCTGCCAATAGAGATCCTATTATTCAAATCAGTGATATTGAAAGAGATGGGGATTTAGACCTTGTGTTTACAAGAATAAGTGGTTCAATCAATGAACGGATTGTTTGTGCTTTAATCAATGACGGCAATCAATTTTCTGTAATCTCTAATTTAATTACTGGCTTTGGCAACAGTGCCAACCCAATTTTAAGCATGGGTGATTTTGACAACAATGGTGCTGATGATATTCTATTAATCAAACAAACGTCAGAATTAGCTGCTGATGAAATTTTTTTGTATGAAAACAATTTAGTTGGTGGTTTTTCAATTGCTGGTACTTCAACTTTTCCATTGTGTTCAAGTATTGGATTTGCAAATTTAACTGACCTCAACAATGATGGCTTGTTAGATATTTTATTAGGAACAAAAGAAGTACTTGGCGTAGGACCAAATAACAACAGGAACAAAGTATTTATAAATAACGGCAACTTCACATTTACCGATGCAACTATGTTGTTTGATACCTATCAAACAGGTAACAACAAAGATTATATCAATTCATTTGTATTTGATTTAGAAAATGATGGAGACCAGGATGTTTTATGGCAAGTGAGAAGTAATGCTACCAGTAATGACTCTATTCTACCTGTTTTGCAAGTAAACAACGGAAACAATGTTTTTACCAGTCAACAAAATTTAGTTTTAAATACCTGTTATTACAATTCGTTGGCTTCTAAAAAAATTGTCCTTTTCGACTACAACAATGATGGCCTGATGGACATATTCAAATACGGAGATGCCAACAGATGTGAATCGTCGCAATTGCTTAAAAACACAAACGGTAATTTATCAAACCGATACATCAGTGTTAAGTTATTAAACTGTAACGGCAGCGCAGATGCAAGAGGTGCAAGAATTTATGTAAAAGCTGGTAATATTAAACGTAACAGACATTTTGGAAGTAACGCTTTAGGTGCAAATGGCTATTATGGTTCAGAAAAAATCACATTCGGATTGGGTAAACAAAACATTGTTGATAGCTTAATCATCTATTGGCCTAATGGAACTCAAACCATTAAAACTGGATTCGCTGTAAACCAACAACACACATTTAGCAATGTATTCAGTTGTAACAAAGGCAATACTTTGACGCTAAATTTAGGGCCAGATACATTGGTGAGTTGCAACCAAGATACAGTTAAGTTAATAGCGCCATTAGGGTTTGATACCTATGTTTGGAGTAATGGTACAAATGGCCGAAACAATGAAGTTCAAAAGGAAGGTTGGTACACATGTACTGCAGGCGTTTCAAGTTCCCAATGCTTTGCTACAGACAGTATTTATGTAAAAATGGCTATTGGCAAAATTGTGCAAAATGACACCTTGCTTTGTGCTGGATCACCCATACAACTCAATGCTTTTCCAACATTTAATTGTAACCCATTGGGTGCGCCACAAAAACTAAGTGGTTACCTACCAGGTCAGGTTATCAGTGGTTACCAGTACATAGGTAGTTTCCAAGGACATTATTATTACAAATCAACAAGCAGAAGTGGTTGGAATGTTGCAGCTCAACAAGCATTGAATGCTGGTGGAAATTTAGCTGTAATCAATTCCGAATCTGAGCAAGAATTTTTGGCTGGTATTGCAGACAACAATTTATGGCTTGGCCTGTTCAGAGATGCTACTAACAGAACATTCCGATGGATGAATTGTGAAAATTTTGATTACAGTAATTTTAAAACAAACGAACCTACAGATGTTGTTGGTGAAGACTATGTTTTTCTTCAAAATAAAAACTGTATCAACTCAGGAAAATGGGGACAACATACTGAATTAGATAACATAGCTAGCGATACTTGCCTAAACAACATCTATGGCATATTGGAAATTGACCCAGAAGTATTCACTATTTCTTATACTTGGTCTACAGGTGCTACAACCCCATCTATAGTTGTTCAACCAAACAATGATGTTACTTATTTATTAAGTGTAAAAAAAGGAAATACAACCTGTTCTGATGCAATAAAAATTACCATTCCTAGAATTAATGGCATCATAACAAGCGATTCACTTAAAACATGTAACCAAGACAGTATTTTTATACAGGCTCAAAATGGCTTCAATAGTTACTTATGGAATACTGGGGCAGTAAGTTCATCTATTTATGCAACTACAAGTGGTTGGCATAAAGTAAAAGTAACAGGTAATGGTGGTTGTTTTGGTTTTGACAGTGTATATGCCCTCATCAACAATGCAAGCATTGTTACTCCAGATACTTCAATTTGTATCAATACCCCATTTCAAATTCGGGGACCAAAATCTCCAGCTTTTTTTGTAGATTATTACAACGAAAATTTTTCTGGATTACCTCCATTTAATGGCTTCAATAAACAATCAACCTTCACTTACAATGGTAGTAAGGTTCTAGGTTTCTTTCATAACGACACTTTACAATTTAAGTTAGGCAGATTGATTCCACACGATTCTGTAGAAATTGCTTTTGATTTATACATACATGATACATGGGAGGGTGATTGCTCTTTAACAGGTCCGGATCAATTGACATGGCAATTAGATCAGCAAAATTCGGTTTCCAATACTTTCTCAAACAATACAAGTTGTACCCAAAGTTATGCAATGTTCAATAGTGGAAGTTTTCCTGCAAAACAAGATGCCTCACAGACAGGTTTGCCAAGAAGATGCTTTAATAATTCTTCTGCTAATACCACTTTATACCGTATCAGTAAAAAGTTTGCGCACCAAGATACTGCCCTGCAATTTAAATGGATAGGGACATTGATAGACACTGAATTAGTTGCCTGCAATGAAAGTTGGAGTATTGACAATTTTCAAATTAGACTTAGAAAAGCTACAGGAATTTTATGGTCAACAGGAGATACAACAGAAAATATTCAGATACCTGGATTGTTAACCAACACAAATTATTGGGCAAGAGTTGGTACACCTGGAAACTATTGCTATGATACTGTTAAAGTGAGTGTAAGCAATAAATTATCTATTCAATTCTTACCTGATACAATTTATTATTGTGGCAATTCAGGCTATGCAGTTCAGGCTCCAAGTGGATTTGAAAAATACAGTTGGAGCAATGGAGATCAAACCCCAAACACACTTTTTAATCAAGCAACATGGTATAGGGTTCATATCAGTAAAGGTGGTTGTTCAGGAACAGATAGCTCATTTTTTGCTATCAATAGAGCCAACTTAATGCAAGATACTTTTAATCAAGTCTGCATGAACAGTCCAACATTATTTAATATCAACTGGAACGACAATTGCAATCCTTATGGAGGTCCTGTCAGAAACAAATACATCAATGGCAGTACTTTACCTGGTTACACTTATTTAGGTAGGTATTTAGGACATTATTATTATGTAGCTACAAATAGAAGCAATTGGTCTGATGCTGCTAAAAAAGCACTGTCTGTAGGTGGCTATTTGGCAATTATTAACGACACTGCTGAACAAAAATTCATACAAAGAATTGTAAAGAAAAATGTATGGTTAGGTATGATGCGTAATCAAAACAATGAATTTGTATGGATGAATTGTGACCCTGGTACCTACACAAATTGGAATTCGAATGCACCTTCAAATAATCAAGGTGAAGATTACGTGTACATGATGAATAGTAGTTGTTCCGAACCTTTTAGTTGGAATACCATGCTAGATGATGACAATGCTGCAAACGACCCTTGTTATTCACAAATTTATGGCTTACTAGAAATAGTTGAAAATAAAAATAGAGTAACGTGGTTACCAAGTAATCAAACAGGTGATAGTTTGCTTTTGATACCAAAAATAAACCAGCAGTTTACAGCTATTCCCAAAGCATACAATTACAGTGGTGATGGCGCTTGTTCTTTTCAAATAAGAACTGTGGTCGAACCCAATAATTTTCGTTTCAGTTTCGATACCATCGCCAAGCTTTCTTGTGAATCAGATACTATAATTTTAACGGCACCTGATGGTTTTGACAACTACAATTGGAGCAACGGAGAGACTGGTAATCCAATAGTATTGAAAGATTTTACTGGTTGGATCTACTGCTCAGTTGTAAACAACAATTGTACTTTTACTGACAGTGTTTGGATTGAATTGAACCCGCCACTAAAAATAAACCTGAGCAAACAAGATATCATTTGTTTCAATGACAATAACGGCAGTGTGAAAGTAAATGCAACAGGAGGTAAAGGAAATACAACTTTCAACTGGTTACCGGGCAATGTCAATGATTCTGTTTACAACAATATAGGGCCTGGAACATATACAGTTACTGCAACTGATGAACTAGGTTGTACTGTTTCAGATAGCGTAATAATTACCAATCCTGCCTCTGCAATCAATTTGCTATTAAGCATCAAATCACCTATTACTTGTTTTGGTAAAGCAAATGGTAGTGTCAAAGCCATTATAAATGGCGGAAGCACTCCATATCAAAGTTCTGGATGGATTGGTTTTGGTTCAAGTCAACAATTGGTTCAATTACCAAAGGGTATTTACACCTTTTCAGTAACAGACCAAAGAGGTTGTACAAAAACAGATAGTATAGTGTTAATAGAGCCTGATCCGGTGGCAATCAGTGCAGAAGTTGTTAAACAATTGGTTTGTGAGTCTGATACAGATGGCATTGTATTATTAACACCTTATGGAGGAAGAGCACCATATCAGTTTACATGGAATGGAAAAGCAACCAAAGATTCATTGATGAGGAGTTTAAAAGCAGGTAATTTCAAAGCCGTTGTAATTGACTCATTGGGCTGCAAAGACTCTGTTGAAATAGCTTTAGAGGGTACGCCAACTTACAAATGTGGTTTATACATTCCTGAAGGGTTTTCACCAAATGGGGATGGTAAAAACGATAACTTTGTGATTAAAGGAATAGAAGATTTTCCAGAAAATGAATTGAGCATTTACAACCGTTGGGGAGAATTGGTATATCATACCTTCAACTATAGCAACAATTGGGATGGAAAGGTAAGTATTGGTACTTTAATGAGTGGGAACAATGGATATTTACCAAACGACACTTACTACTATGTATTCATTACCAAAACCAATAACAAATCGCATACAGGTTACATTTATCTCATCAGGTAATTCAACTAAAAATGAATCAGATTAAACAATACATTTTAACTTTTTTAAGCATAGGGTATTTACTTCAGGTAAATGCACAAATAAATACCGGAACCAATCAGTATTTATTTAATCCGGCAGGTATCAACCCAGCCATTGCAGGATTAATGAACAATCAACTGCAATTGGGATACGAGGCAAGATGGGTTGGTATACAAGGAGCTCCGCAAACATTGTTTTTAGCTTACGATAAAGTTTTCAGTGAAAATACTGGTTGGAATACAGCCATTTATAGTGACCATGCAGGACCAGTAAGCAGTTATGCAATAAGTAATGCCTTTGCATATCATTTAAATTTGAGCCGCACTGTAAATTTATCAATGGGAATGAAACATGTGCTCAGCCAGAGTTATTTGTCGTTGGGCAACCAAAAAGTAATTGACAATGACGACCTACTACTTTCAAGTAATTTAAACGGTATTCCAGTTAATAATTTTGATGCAGGTTTAGCTGTGTACAAGCCTGATCATTTTTTAATTGGAATGAGTTGTTCAAATTTAATTCCACAAAAAAGATACCGTTTTATACAAGCAACTGAACAACCTGTATTATCAATGCAAGCTTGGTACAATACTGAAGTTAACAACCATTTGTCGGTGGAGGCTTCAGCTCTAGCAAGTACATCTACCAACATTCCACTTACACTTCAGTTTTCAGGCATGCTCGTACTTGATAGAACTTTAGGAGTTGGAATAAATTTCTCACCTAGCAATCAAATTGGCGCCTTGGTTTATGTTAAAACCAAAGAACGTTTGAATTTATTTTACAACTACAATATGCCGGCTACACAAATATTTGCTGTGACTAAACAAAGTCATGCTATTGGCTTGAGTTACCGCTTTGGTAAAGATCCAGCTGCTAGTAAAACCTTTTTCATACAAAGTTATGGATTGGTCAAAAAGTCTTCAAAAACAACTCTTACGAATACCTCTCCAACAACAACAACCCCTCAAAACCCTAAAACTGAAAAAGTTCAACCAAAATCAAAATGAGTTTTCAGCTTTTCTATGGCTTTGGCAACTGCAGGGCAAATTAAACTGTTATGGTAAGTGATTGTCATTTTTTGAAGCATGTTTCTTTGGTGTAAGTGAGGATACGCTCGGCATGCATTTGGACGGTCATCATATATGCCACAATATTTATCAGCTCCTAAAAAAGGACAGGGCATTGCTTTGAAAACATAATCACCATCTTCGTCAATTCTCAAGTACTTTTCGGTGAATGTTGCAGGTCTTAACTGTTGAGTTTTAGCCATCCTGTCAATGTCTTTATTTAACAACATAGGGCCAGTAGTAGCACAACAATTGGCACATTTTAAGCAATCAACCTCTTCAAAAACCTCATCGTTTAATTGCTGAAACAATTGGTCTATACCATTGGGCTTTTGTTTTTTTAGACGATCTAAAAACTTTTTATTTTCAACCTTTTTGTTGGACGCTTGTTGAAGTATTTTTTGATAAGCCTCAATCATCATTGCAACTGTTAAGAAGGGTTCAACTCGTGCCCCATTTTATCTTTTTTGGTAGCAAGGTATTTCTGATTGTGCAAATTAGGGTGTGTAGTGATAGGAACATTTTCTACTATTTCCAAACCATATCCAATTAAACCAGCTCTTTTGGTTGGATTGTTGGTCATTAAGCGCATTTTTTGAATACCTAAATCTCTTAAAATTTGCGCGCCAACACCATAATCTCGTTCGTCCATTTTAAAACCCAATTGTAAATTTGCTTCAACGGTATCTAAGCCTTGCTCTTGTAATTTATATGCTTTCAATTTGTTGATTAAGCCAATGCCCCTGCCCTCTTGGTTAATATACAAAACCACTCCCTTGCCTTCTTGTTCTATCATTTTCATGGCCTGGTGTAATTGGTCTCCGCAATCGCATCGCATAGAATGAAAAATATCACCAGTTATACAAGAAGAATGAACTCTTACCAAAACAGGTTCATCCTGTTCCCAGTTACCTTTTTGTAAAACAAGGTGTTCCTCTCCCGTATCTTTTTGTTGGTAAGCAGTCAATATAAAATTGCCATACTGTGTTGGCATTTCAACCGAAATAACTTTTTTAACTAAAGATTCTTTCTCAAGTCTGTATGCAATTAAATCTTTAATGCTCACCAGCTTCATATCAAACTTAGAGGCAATTTTAACCAAATCAGGAACCCTTGCCATTGAACCATCTTCATTCATAATTTCAACTATGCACCCAGCTGGTTCAAAACCTGCAAGTCTGGCAAAATCAATGGCTGCTTCTGTGTGACCTGCTCTTCTAAGAACACCTTCTTTTCTTGCTTTTAATGGAAAAATATGTCCTGGTTTACCAAAATCTTCTGGTTTGGTATTAGGATCAACCAATGCTTGAAATGTTTTGGCTCTGTCATGAGCAGAAATACCTGTTGTACAACCTTTACCTAATAAATCTATTGAAACAGTAAAAGGAGTACCATGTGAGGTGGTATTGTCATTGACCATTAAATTTAATTGGAGTGCTTCACATCTCTCCTCAATTAGAGGAGCACAAATCAAACCCCGACCTTCTTTGCTCATGAAATTGATGATTTCAGGAGTAACATTTCTAGCTGCCGTTAAAAAATCTCCTTCATTTTCTCTGTCTTCATCATCAACTACTATGATCATTTTACCCTGACGAATGTCGTCAATTGCTTCTTCAATGGTATTGAATTGTATGCGTTCCATTTTACTGTTTTTTTATAGTTTGATAAAAATGCAAGAGCTTTTGAATGATGCTTTTACTTTCGTAATGTTCTTCAATGAGTCTTCTTGCAGCTATGCTTGTATTTGTTATTAACAAAGGATTGTCTAACAAGTTTGAAATGACCCTTATAAAATCATTGGCTGATGAAGCCAGATGGATGTCCTTTCCATCTGTAGCATCTATACCACAATAACCTAATTGGGTAGAAACTATGCACTTCCCAAGCGCCATGCCTTCTAAAATTTTAATCCTGATGCCACTCCCTGAAAAAAGAGGAACAACCATTATGGCTGCAGACTGCATCAGTGCAATGGCATCCTCTACTTCTCCCAACACTGCTATACCGTTGCCATTGAATGTATAAAAATGACCCGGCATGTTTCGACCTGCAATTTTAAAAACTAACTGAGGATGTTTTGCGCTTAATCCTGGCCAAACTTCTTGAATGAACCATTGAACGGCTTCTTGGTTTGGCATCCAATCCATTGAACCAATGTGCAGAATGGTATTTGGAATGATTTGATTTGTATCAGGCTTCAGTCTTACAATGTCAATGCCTGTAGGTGCAACATAAGCTGGTTTGTTTAAACCAAATTGCTTAAAATGTAACGCATCTGTTTGAGTAACAAATGTCAGTGCATCAAACTGGTTCATACAACCCATTTCAAAATGTTGTAGCCGTTTGGCCAACACATTCAAATAAAATTTTTTCAATGGATTGGTAGTTTGAACAGACAATCGTTGCCAAATTTCATACTCCACATTGTGGGCTCTGAGCACAGTTATAGCTTTACTATTTAATTGAACTGTTTTCAAATATGGAGCCATGAATACACTTTCAAAAACCACCACATCAAAATGTTCTTGATTGAGCAAATTTTGCAAGGCCTTATGAAAATCTTGGCTGATAAACCTACTTACATGGTATGATTCACGACTGAATAACAAATTGCCTAGAGCTGCAAACGGATTAATTTTATTGTCTAAAGGTACTAAGTGAAAGGTTGCTAATTGTTTAACCTGTTCAGGCAATGAATCAAATTCAACAAAGTGCTTAGTGGTATTGAAAGTTAAAACAGTAACCTGACAACCCGCATCGTGGTATCCTTTTATAAAATTGTAATAGCCCAATGCACCACCATCTTTGAGGGGCCAAGGAAATCGGTTCATGAGTTGCAAAATCTTCATACCCGTTATGATTTTGCTTTAAAAACCAATTTTACCATTTTCCTGTACCAACCTAAGTCAAAAATACCTGAATCAGAAGCGGCCTTCCAAGTTAAAAACAAACCAAGGGGTACAAAAACTCCTATTCCAAACCACATTCCTTCAAAAGGAGACCATGCCATTGTTTTGGCTGCCTTCTCACCTGAAAGTGAAACAATATGGTAACACACATACATTAAAACTGAAACTACAATTGGTAGTCCAAACCCTCCTTTTCTGATAATTGAACCCAATGGAGCTCCAATAAAAAACATCACAATGCATGCAAATGATAAGATGAATTTTCGGTGCCATTCTATGCGGTGTCTTGCTCGCAATTGTTCTAACTCTTTGAATTCATTTAAACTATATTCTATCACATTCCTAACAGTTCTGGCATTGTTTAGGGCATTGGTGTATACCATTCCCGTTTGGCTGCCTGATAAACTGGTGATATAAATGGTATCTTTTAATGGGAGTAAACTTTTACCCGATAACATTTGGCGCATAGAATCGGCACCTAATTTTGTAAAAAAATAATAGGGTTGAATGAACTTGTTTAAATTGCTGTATTTTCCATCAATAACAGTATTCAGCGAATCTGTTGAATGTTCCAATTCAATCACATTCAACATCTCAAAATGGTGCTTGAACAAGTTTTCATCGGTTCTACTAAACTTGAAACTATTTAAATCAAAAGTGATTTGCTCTTCTGTAAAAAAAGTAGAGGTATGAGGTCTTGACTGGTGGTAACCTTTTACTTTTTCTAATTCTTCATACCTAGATCCATCATAAAGGGTTAAAAACAAATAACGGTTATCTTCACTCATTTTCATGACCCCTCTCTTGGCAAACAGAACAGTAGCCTGCAGTTGTGTTTCGCGGTGGTCGTATATGAGAATGTTGTATAATTCTTGGGTTTGGTGATTTTTGCTACCAATACGCATTGTAATGCCAGGTATATCTTGACTAAATACACCTTCTTTTAAGGCCAAAGCAGGTTTTTGTTGTCTTACATCGTACAACAAAGAACTGCGCTTTAAGTTGGCCATAGGTATTAGAATATTAGACACAAAAAAGCCAAACAAAGCAATCATAAACATCAACAACAACATAGGTTTAAACATGCGCCAAATAGAAATTCCAGATGCTTTGGCTGCTACCAGTTCATAGCTTTCACCTAAATTCCCAAATGTCATGATAGAAGAGAGTAAAACCGATAATGGCAATGCCTGAGGTATTAAACTTGCAGAGAAATAAAACAGTAATTCAGCAATTACAAACCAATCCAATCCTTTACCAACCAATTCATCTACATATAGCCAAATGATTTGCATCAGCAAAATCAGCATAACTATCAAAAAGGTTGGGATAAATGCCTTTAAGTAATTTCGAAGTATAAAAAGGTAAAATTTCTTCACGCGTTCTTAGCTACATTTGGCAGCAAAAATCGATAAATAAATTGACAATTGAAGTCATTTAGCTGATTTCTAAACATAAAAAAGCATAAAAAAACCCGAATGACTTGTTTTAAAAGCAATCGGGTTTAAAATAAACTCGTATTGTGTATTAACCACCTAAAAGGGTTTTCAGGTCATGCACCTGATTTTCCCATAATTGGATGGCATTTTTTTCATCAATTGGTTCTACATGGTCGGTTACTACAAGAGCAACATCATCAGTTAATTCATCTTGCAAGATTTCAAATTCAAAGTAATCATCATCCGAAAAATCTTTCCATTTGAAGCGCATCGATTTGTTGACATTTTTTCTTAACAATTCAGCGATGCTTTCATCTCCATCCCATTTGAACTTATAAAAATTGTTGTAAATATCTACGTCGTTGCAGAACCATTGAGACAAACCCGAAGGTGAGCTGATGTAATTGAACAGCATGGCTGGTGAGGCTTTGATCTCAAATTCCATCCTGATTTTCTTTTTTGTTGATTTACCCATTTTTAAAAATTCAATGTTTAGGATTGAGGCAAATATAAATTTTTCATTGGCTTGACAAATTATTTTTGATTAAATTAATATTATCCGCCTTATTAAAATATTAATCCACTAGTGATCAGGCTATTAAATGAACACGCCCTCAAATTTAAAACTACTTACCCCCAAAATGAATCGATTGAGGCAATTAAATTATTCAAAATCCCTGTATAACAAATATTTACGACGAACCAACTTGTATTTGGCTATTCCTTTTTGCCAGGATTGTCGGATTTGTCTTTCTGGAATACCCTTGGTAATTTGTTTGCGCAATTGGTCTGAACCAGCCAATTGATCAAAAAAAGGAGTAAAAAATTTATCTTTTGCTGTATCTGAATGATAGAATTCAATCAACCAGTGTAATTGTATTTGTTTGAGTTTTGGTGCAACTTCATTGCCATTTTGTCTGAGTAAATAACCATTACAAGCTTTATTTTCATGAGGTGGGTGCTCGGCTACTCCTTTTATTGATTTGGGTACAAACACAAAACTTCCTTTGTTAGCACCTGGTTTGCCTATACACTCAAATGGGAAATCAGTTCCCCTACCTAAACTTAAATTAGTACCCTCAAACAAACACAAACTTGGGTACAAATATATGGACGCCATATTGGGTAAATTAGGTGAAGGTCTTATCGGCAATTCGTATTTTGTTAAGTGAGTGTATCCTTTCATTTTAATGACCCTCAAAGCACATTTTACTTTCCCCTTCAACCATTTTTCACCATTGATCATTTGAGCATACTCCCCCATTGTACATGCATGTACAATAGGAACTGGATGCATCCCTACAAATGAATGAAATGCGGTATCGAGTACAGGGCCATCTATATAAAATCCATTTGGGTTAGGGCGATCCAACACCAACAATTGGATGTTGTTTTCGGCACAAGCCTCCATGACATAATGCAATGTAGAAATATAGGTGTAAAACCTGGCACCTACATCTTGAATGTCAAAAACGATACAGTCTATTCCATTCAAGTCGGCTGCACTCGGCTTTTTCTTTTTACCATACAAAGACACCACTTGTAAGCCTGTTAATGGGTCTATCCCTGATTGAACAAATTCTCCTGCACTGTGATCACCTCTAAAACCATGCTCTGGTGCAAAAACTTTTTTAATTGAAATGCCTATACTCAACAATGAATCAACTAAGTGTTTGTTACCAATACTAGCTGTTTGGTTAACCACCATACCAATTGTTTTTCCTTTTAGCAAAGGGAGGTATAAATGGGTTTGTTCAGCACCTGTTTGCAATACGGTAGCAACCGTTCTGAAAGATATAATAGTTAAAAAAAGGAGGAGGAGCTTATATTTGAAACTCTTCATGCAAGTAAGTTTTTTCATATTTAAAAGACTAAGTTCTCAAAAAGGCAAGTCAAAAGTGGGTTCATCTAAACTCATAGTTAACCTTGCAACTGCAGCAGTAGCAATCAGTATCATGGTTATGATATTGTCCATTGCCATTGTTAAAGGTTATCAACTTCAAGTACGAAATAAGTTAATTGGATTCAACTCACCTATACAAGTTACCCACTTAGATTTAAACAATAGTTTTGAAAACACGCCTATTGAAAGAGATACATTGTTTGAAGAAAATTGCAAAAAAACTGAAGGCATTAAATGGGTGCAAACTTTTACCAATAAGGCTGGAATTATTAAAACAAGTGACGCTTTTGAAGGCATTCTTTTAAAAGGAGTTGAAGCTGATTACAACTGGGGTTACATCCAATCACACTTAAAAGCAGGAAAAGTTCCTAATCCAGATGCCAGTACGCCTGAAATTTTAGTAGCTGCGAACACTGTTAAAAAACTCAAGCTGCAACTTGGTCAATCATTGTATATTTATTTTATTGACAATCCTCCAAGAGTCAGAAAGTTTGTGATATCTGGCATATTTGATACTGGTCTCAATGAACTGGATGAACGTTATGCATTTTGTAAAGGGAGCATCATTCGTCAATTGAATAAGTGGCCTGCTCAATTTGTATCAGGCTATGAAATAGACATTACAAATTATGCTCAAATAAATCAACAAGCTTCTGATATTGAAGGGTTAGCTTCGCTGGATAGAGGTGTAAAAACAATCTTTCAAATTTTTCCTCAGCTTTTTGATTGGCTCAATTTGCTAGATATGAATGTATGGATCATTTTAATTTTGATGACCTTGGTTGCAGGTATCAACATGGTAACAGCTTTATTGATTTTAATAGTTGAAAGAAGTAAAATGATTGGCATGCTCAAAGCCATGGGTGCAAGAGATAGTCAAATTGCTAAATTGTTTTTATTGTTAAGTAGTGGCATTCTAGTACGAGGTATTTTATTAGGAAATGTTCTAGGGTTAGGGCTTGCTTTGGCTCAGCAAAAATGGGGCTTAATTGCACTCAACGAAAGTGCCTACTATTTAAACACTGTTCCAATAGCATTAGAATGGAACAGTTTAATTTGGGTTAATATAGGTGCCGCAATCGTTTGTTTTGTCTTTTTATTGATACCAGTAAGGTTTGTCAGTAAAGTTGATCCAATAAAAACCATTCGTTTCAATTAATTGAAGATGTTACTTTCCCTAAAAAAACTGCTACCTATTTGGTTTAAATTTCCATTTTGGTATTTGTTCAAATCACCTCAACGACAGTTTGGAATGGGATCGTTTTTGAGAGACACCTTTGGCATCTTCAGGTATATTAAAGTAAATATTTTCCCTCAACCAAATTTAAAACCAATCAGCATTTGTATTGCAATAAAAGACCGAGACTATGAACTTCAAAATTATGTATTGCAAAGCCTGAAAAAAATTGACAATCCATCGTTGGTAGAACTTTGTATTTTTGATTGCGGGTCACAAAATGCTGCAATTCTTGAATCTAGTATACATGGCAGTTTCAATGGGAAATTGAAGTTTAAATCTGTTCAAATGAAATTTGAAAGGGCTTATGCCTTGAACCAAGCTGCCGCAATGGCAGAAAATGAAATTTTATTTTTTACCGATGTTGATTTTGAAATTCCAAAGGCCATTGTCCAATTTGCAAACAATTATACATTCAACAAATACATGTGGTTTCCAATTGTTTTTTATCTGTACAAAGGCAAAGACAGGTGCATCAAAAAAGAAAATGGAGAGTGGATGGTATGGGGAGGAAAAGGTGTTTTTGCTTGTTATAAAAACACTTTTGAAGCCTTAGGAAAACTCAACGAACAATTCAAAACTTGGGGCGGTGAAGATGAAGAGTTTTGGCTCAGGTGTCACGAAGCTAAAAAAATCATTATCCGAAATAAAGAAAAACAATTGATACACCAATGGCACCCTTCATCCAACGAAAAATACATAAAATTAGCACAAGAAGCATGATTGTGCTACCTTTGTTGGAAAGATGAATCAACCACTGGTAAGTATCATAACACCAAGTTTCCAACAAGCAGATTGGCTAGAAACTTGTATGCTTTCGGTATTGAATCAAACCTATCCTAACATTGAATACATCGTCATAGATGGAGGTTCTACTGATGGCTCCAAGGAAATAATTGAACGTTATGCCCACAAACTCAGCTACTGGCACTCTAAAAAAGATACAGGGCAAGCCAATGCACTCAACATTGGATACCAAAAAGCCAAAGGAACATTCATAGCTTTTTTAAATGCGGATGATGTTTTAGAGCATTGGGCTGTAGAAACCATCATTCGGGTTCACGAGGTAAACCCTGAATTTGGTGTTATTTATGGAAAATGTAAAACAATAGATCAACAAGGAAATTTGATAGCTAAAGGACAAGGCGAACAAATTAGGTTTGAGGGATTGGTTCGGAAGGGTATGTTACCAGCCATATTCCAACCAGCATGTTTTTTTAACAGTGCTTACTTACGTCCCGATTATTTTGTAAATGAAAAATACGAATTTGCTTTTGATTATGAACTTATTTTACATTTAGCCAATCAAAAGACCATTTTATTTGTGAACAGAGATTTGGCATCCTATCGCGTTCATGAAAACAGTAAAACCGCAAAGCATACATACGCAGCTAACAAAGAAAAACTAGCCATTCAACAAGCTTACAATCCTGAAAATTGGATCAAATGGAAGTGGTTGTCCCTTAAAAATTTAATAGCAAAACTGAGCGGAAAAATTCATTGATACATGGGTAAAACACGCATGGCTTTCATAAATCTTTTTTGGTAGTAAACAGCAGATAAGTTGTCAATTCTAACGCCTGCACTCGTACTAGAGTGAATAAATTGAATGTCGTCACCTTTATTTGAAACGACAATGCCAACATGGCCTATTCTTTTGCTTCTTCTATTTCTACTTCTAAAAAACAACAAATCACCTTTGTCTATTTGTTTTCTGGAAATTTGAATACCATTTAAACTCTGACCAGCTGATGTATGTGGCAACTTCACCCCTATTTGTTTGAATACGACAAGGGTAAAACCGCTACAATCAAAACCTCTTTTACCTGTACCACCTCGGGCATACCGATTGCCAATGTACTGCATGGATATTTTCAAAAGACTGTCTGCCAATAATTTACGAGTAACTTTAGGCTTAACCGGATTGGCATAAGGTATTGAGTCCTTAAAAAGGGTAGAAAGCATAATGGCCGTATCAGACTTAAAACCCTGTGAAACAGCGCTTTTAAATCCTAAAATGCAAAAAAACAAACAGATGATATGGTATATTTTAAGCTTCAATTGATGTAAAAATATTTCATTTCAGTCAAAATAAATAGCTTATAATTGCAGTTCGCTAACTATGAGGTATTTCGGAATTTTAATTTTACTATTGAGTTTGTGCTTAGGGGCTTGTTCAAACAAGTACCAAAAAACACTCAAAAATTCAGACAACCGAGCTAAACTCGAATTGGCAGACTATTACTTTAAAAAGAAAGATTTTTTGAGAGCACAAAGTTTATACGAACAAATTGAAGATGTTTACTACGGAACCCCTACCGCTGAACATGTTTTGTTCAATAGTGCGGCCTGTAATTTCGGACTCAAACAATATGCCTTGGCTGGTTTTCAATACAAAACCTATTTTGAAACCAATGCTACGAACGAAAAGGCTGAAGAAGCATTGTACATGAACGCATATTGTGCTTTTTTGGAATCACAAGAACCAGAGCTCGATCAAACAGATACCTATAAAGCCATAGAAACTTTTAAAATTTTTATCAATATTTATCCTGAAAGTAAATATGTGAATGAATGCAATTTATTTTTGGATCAATTGAGAGAAAAATTATTGCTCAAAGCATACAGAAATGCAAAATTGTATTTCGATATGAGCGAATACAAAAGTGCTTTGGTAGCTTTGAACAATCTTTTGAAAGATTATCCTGAATTGGCACAAAAAGACGAGGTTGACTTTTTAATCGTTCAAGCTAGTTATTTGTTGGCTGTAAACAGTATCCCAGAAAAACAGGTTGAAAGATACCAACAAACCATTGTAGCCTTCGAGAACTTTAAAGAAAATCACACTGAAGGAAACAAATACATGAAACTTGCACAAAACATTTACGAAAAATCTGTTGTTGCAATCAAAAAAATAAACAAACAAAACAGTTAAAAACAATTAATTACAATTAGAATATGGCTATCAATTATCAAAACGTTCCAAACACAACTATTCCAAGAGATTTTAGAAAATTGGAAAAAGAAACTGCAAACTTGTATGAGAGCATTGCTATCATATCAAAAAGAGCAAACCAAATTGGTGCTCAAATGAAAGAAGAATTGCATGCTAAATTGAACGAGTTTAACAATGACAGTGATACTTTGGAAGAAGTATTTGAAAACCGTGAACAAATTGAAATCAGTATGTTTTATGAAAGATTGCCTAAGCCAACTTTAATTGCAACTGAAGAGTTCTTGAACGAGAAAATCTACCACAAAAATCCAGAGAAAGAAAAAAGGATTGCTGAAGGAGGTACGATTTAATTCTTACTTCCATGTTGGAAGGAAAAAAAATTCTATTGGGAATAAGCGGGAGCATTGCAGCATATAAATGTGCTGCATTGACCCGCTTATTTGTTAAAGCCGGCGCAGAAGTAAAAGTACTCATGACAGAAAGCGCAACGGCTTTTGTGAGTCCATTGACATTGGCTACACTTAGTAAAAACCCCGTACACAGCCAATTCATAAAAAATGAACAAGGCGAATGGACCAATCATGTAGAACTGGGATTATGGGCTGATTTAATGATCATAGCACCTTGTTCTGCAAACACATTGGCTAAAATGGCACATGGCATATGCGATAATTTACTTTTAGCAACTTATTTATCGGCCAAATGCCCTGTATTCTTTGCTCCTGCTATGGATTTAGATATGTACCTTCACCAGGGTACTCAAAACAATATTCAAAAAGTAATTGGGTTCGGAAATGCT
The DNA here is from genome assembly GCA_027491355.1 of Bacteroidota bacterium. GTDB lineage: Bacteria > Bacteroidota > Bacteroidia > UKL13-3 > UKL13-3 > CAISCU01. Next base: position 20,841 of record JAIXWI010000041.1, on the reverse strand, counting down.
TTCATTGAACCCAATTCCGGAGAACTTGCAAGTGGTTTGGTAGGCCAAGGGAGAATGGCTGAGCCAGAAGAAATTTTCGAAAAAACCGTAGCTTTTTTCAGTAAAAATCTCCCATTAAAAGATAAAAAAATACTGATTACAGCGGGGCCAACCTATGAAGCCATTGATCCAGTTCGGTTTATTGGCAACCATAGCAGTGGTAAAATGGGTTTTGCAATAGCGGAGGCCTTTGCCAATGCAGGCGCACAAATTACACTTGTTAGCGGACCAACACATTTAACCGCTCTTCATCCAAGTATCAATCGAATAAACATTACATCTGCTGCTCAAATGCACCAGGTTGTCATGTCACATTTTAAAGATTCTGATGTAGTTGTCATGAGTGCCGCAGTTGCTGATTATACACCTGTTCATACCAGTTCAGAAAAAATAAAAAAACAAGGTATAGAACTACAGCTATCGCTCCAAAAAACAACCGATATACTCTCTGAGTTAGGTCAACAAAAAGACAAACAAATTTTAATAGGATTTGCGCTTGAAACAGAAAATGAACAGGCGCATGCCACAGAAAAATTATACAAGAAAAATTTAGACCTCATCGTGCTCAATTCGCTTCGAGATAAAGATGCAGGATTTGCAGGAGAAAAGAACAAAGTAACTATCTTTGATAAATCAGGTAGCAAAACAGTTTATGAACTCAAACCTAAAACTGAAGTTGCCCAAGATTTGTTGCAACATTTAATTAAATTGCTAAATGCGTAATCTTTTGTTAGGTTTAATTTGTTCGATGCTGCTAATGTCAAAACCAGTTGCAGCACAAGACTTTTACTGCAGGGTTCGTATCAATGATGCACAGGTTCAAATTTCAGATAAATCTATCTTCAGGTCATTGGAAAAAAGGTTGCAAGAGTTCATCAACAATACAAAATGGACAGGAGAGGTTATTCAAACTGTTGAAAAACTAGACATGAACATTGAAATCATTCTGTCTGCTTATGATCAAAGTTCATATGAATACCAGGCATCTGCAATTATCCAAACAAGAAGAACCATATACGGTACTAACTATTCAAGTACAGTTTTTAATTTCAATGATGAGAACTTTGATTTTCGATACCAAGAGCAAGATATTTTAGAGTTTCAAGATGGTAATTACCTTGGTGACCTTAGTTCACTTCTTGGATTTTATGCCTGTTATACCCTAGGACTAGACTATGATACTTTTGGTGAAGAAGGTGGTACTCAAATGTTCAATAAAGCATTACAAATTGCAAATGTTGCTGAACAAAGTAGTGGAAGAGCCGGTTGGAAACCTTTTGAAAAAACCATTCGTACACGCTATAATTTAATTGACAATGTACTCAACGATAGGTTCAAACCACTCAGAAAAGCTTATTATTTATACCATCGTCAAGGTTTAGACCAAATGACCAAAGAGCCAAGTAAAGCTAGAAAACAAATTTTCTTGGCACTTGAACAAGTTAAAAAAGTATTCAAAATTGCTCCCAATACAGTCATGCTTCAAGTTTTTTTTGAATCAAAAAGCGACGAGTTGGTAAATATTTTTAAAGGTGGAGACGAAATAGATAAACCTAAAGCCATTGCTTTATTATCTGAAATCAATGTAGCCAATCTCAATAAATACGAAAAAATTAGAAATTAAAACCATGAACAATTCTACTCCCAACCATTTGCCTCACGATGAAAAACATTTCACAGGTAGTGAAATGGTTAGAGATATTGTTATTGGTATGAGTGATGGACTTACAGTTCCATTTGCATTGGCTGCTGGCTTAACAGGAGCTGCAGCACACAGCGCAATTCTTAATAATGACATTATTGTAACCGCAGGATTGGCTGAGATAGTAGCTGGCTCAATTGCCATGGGCTTAGGTGGTTATTTGGCTGGTAAAACAGAAATAGACCACTACAACAGTGAGCTTGAAAGAGAATATTATGAAGTAGACCACTACCCAGAAAAAGAGAAAGAAGAAGTAAGAGAGGTTTTTGAAACTTATGGCTTGAATAGTGCTGCTCAATCATTAATTGTTGAAGAACTTTCTAAAGACAAAGACAAGTGGGTTCAATTCATGATGCGTTTTGAGTTAGGTTTAGAAAAACCCGATATCAACAGGGCTAGAAAAAGCGCTTTGACCATTGGTTTATCTTATATAGTAGGAGGCTTTGTTCCACTTACCCCCTATTTTAGTTTCTTCACAAAAGAACCTCATGATGGCTTCATGTATTCTTGTATAGTAACGGCGTTGAGTTTATTTGTATTTGGGTATTTCAAAACAAAAATTATTGGACAGCCCCCCATTAAAGGCGCATTTAAAATTTTATTTATTGGTGCTTTAGCAGCTGGTTCAGCTTATTACATTGCTCATTTGTTCAATTAAATCAATTACAGTGTGAAAATAGCTCAATTCATAATATGTTGGCTTGTTGTTTTAACAATCATCAGTAACAACCATTTGTTAAAAGCCCAAGACTTAGAGGTAGGCAAATTGAACAATGGTGTTTTCGAGTTGACAAACAATACCGAATCACTTCAAAAAGCCATAGAATGGACATTCAAAGATGGAAGCAAGGTCATAGATCTTAAAATTGAAGAACTTAACCAACAGCCCTATCTGGTTGCCAACTGTGCATTTCAAGGAAAAAAAAGGATGCTGGCTGTTGAGTTAGATCAAAAAGGCACTGTTTTTATTTTTAAAGAAGATGGCATGATTAAATGTTGCTCTGCTTTTGCTTGTGAAACATGTAAATTCTTTTTTGAACAACACAAAATTGTAGCTTGTAAATGTGAAGAAACAGGAACCATCAGCAACCACTGTAGGTTCAAAGCCATTCCATCGTTACAATTAATTACCAATTACCAAAGAGCCTTACGCCTCAAAAATCCTGATTAATCAAATTTTCAAACATGAACAAAAGTAAATACCTACTTTTTAGCTTAACTATTCTAGTTACATTACAAGTTATTGCTCAATCTAACAATATGCTAAGCATTGAAAAATTATGGCAACTCAAACGCTTGAGTGAGCCAATGCCCTCTAAAGATGGCAGTAAGGTTATTTATGGTGAAAAGTCTTTTGATATTCCAACCAACAAGGGAACCAATATCATTTATTTACAAGACTTAATTACAGGCAGAATTACCAAATTAACCAACGAAAATCAAAACGCATACAGTGCCAAATGGAGCCCAGACGAAAAATCAGTGACATTTTTATCAAATACCAAAGAAGGACCTCAAATTTTCAGTACTGAAATTGGAGCACAAAATGAAGCTACCCAATTGACACAAATAAAAGGAGGTATTGGCACTTATAAGTATTCACCAAGTGGCAAACATTTGGCTTACACAGCGCAGGTAAAATTAGACAAGAGTACCCAAGAAATATACCCTGATTTAGACAAAACATCAGGTAAAATGATTGATGGGTTGTTATACAGACATTGGGATGCTTGGCATGATGGTACCTATAGCCACTTATTTTTAGTTGCTATTGAAAATGGCAAACCCATTGCCCAAGCAAAAGACCTCATGCAAGACGAACATTTTGATTGTCCGCTCAAACCACACGGAGGAGATGATGACTATAATTGGAGTCATGATGGCAATAAAATAGCTTTTGTATGTAAAAAAGAGACAGGAACTGCTGCTGCATTTTCAACCAACAGTGATATTTACGTATACGAATTGAATACCCAAGAAATATTGAATGTATCTAGGAAAAACAAGGGCTATGACAAACAACCTGAGTTTTCACCAGATGACAAACAATTGCTTTGGTTGAGCATGAGTACTCCAGGTTATGAGAGCGATAAAGCAAACTTGAAAGTAGTTGTATTTGCAGGAATTGACGGTGGTACAAAAGGTACGCTTAAAGCACAAGTTGAACCTGTTAAAACCCTGAGTGCGCAATTTGATTATACTATTGAACATGCCAGCTGGATAGATAACCAAAGCATTGCATTTATTGCGGTCAAAGATGGTTGTAAAAATTTGTTTACATACAACCCTAAATTTACCACTAATAACGGCATTGCAGAGCTGAGTAATGGTTTACAAGACTTCATCAGCCTTGCTGTTGCCGGTAAAGGAAAGAAATTTTTATTGGGCTTGAGAACGCGAATAGATGAGCCTGCAGCTTTGTATAAAATTGATTTAAATGGAAAGCAAACCCAATTGAGTCCTACCAATCAAGCTATGTTAGCAAACATTCAATGGGGCAAAGTTGAAAAAAGATTGATTCCTGCTTCTGATGGTAAAAACATCCTTACATGGGTAATTTATCCGCCAGATTTCGACCCCAAAAAAAAGTATCCTACCTTGTTGTATTGCCAAGGAGGACCTCAGAGTCCTGTATCACAAGGATTCAGTTACAGATGGAATTTTCAATTGATGGCTGCAAAAGGCTACATTGTTGTAGCTCCTAATAGAAGAGGGTTACCCGGTTTTGGATCTGAATGGAACGATGCCATAACAGGAGATTACGGAGGTCAATGCATGCGCGATTACCTGAGTGCAATTGATGCTTTGTGCCAGGAACCCTTCGTAAACAAACAACAATTGGGGGCAGTTGGTGCTAGTTTTGGAGGATACAGTGTTTATTGGCTAGCAGGTAACCACCAAAATAGGTTCAAAGCATTTATTGCGCATTGTGGCATGTTCAATATGGAAAGTTGGTATAGCAGTACTGAAGAAATGTTCTTTGCCCATCACGATAACAATGGCCCATACTGGTACCAAAACAAACCTTCTAATTTTGATGCTTCACCTCACCGTTTTGTACAAAATTGGAATACCCCTATTTTGGTAATTCACAATGAGAAAGATTACAGAGTACCTGTAACCCAAGGAATGGAGGCATTTACAGCTGCTCAAAGCATGCAAATTCCGAGCAAGTTTTTATATTTCCCTGACGAGAACCATTGGGTAACCAAACCACAAAACAGTGTGTTATGGCAACGGGTATTTTTTGAATGGCTCGACCAATGGTTGAAAGCTCCTGCTTCTAAATAATTGAATAGATTTGAAATAAAAATGTTTAGTTCTTTCGTATTGTACTTTCTACTAAGCTAAGCGCTTCTTTAGGGCTCATAATAGGTATTGAGCTTAATTTAAAATCTTTGCTATTTCGAGTTACAATGCAGTCAATTTTATTAATTTCTTTCGCACAATTGTATTGAATTGCATCTTCAAAATCTTTAAATCCAGACTTTAACGCTTTTTGAATATGCACTTTGGTTACATCTACAGTTTCTGTTAACTGTTCAAGCTCGTTGAGTATTCTCATTGTTTCTATATGTGCACACGATTGCCTAAGTATATAATAAATATTGTTATAGGAAATTGCTGCAACATAAATACTTACCTTCTTTTTTAGTGAATAATTAAATAGCAATGCTGCTTCTTGCGAAAAGGGTTTTCTATCAGCTAGAAAGTCTATCAAAACATTTGTATCAAGAAAAATATGATTCATTTATTTGTATTTCTTTTCTAATCCTTTTGTCAAAGCAATTTTATAGTCAAAATCGGCTGGCAACTTAATTGTTCCCATTAAATTGCTGATTTTGGGTGAAATTTCTTCTTTTGATTCACTTGTAGTCAATGTCATCAGATAATTCTCAACTATATCAGAAAGGCTTTTTCCTTTATTCTTCGCGTATTTCTTAGCAACAGAAATAACTGAGTCGTCAATTGTCAAGGTAAGCTTGGTATTCATAACACGTGTAATTACAAATTCAAATATACGTATTTTATTTAAACAAAATAAATTATTCTAAACAAAAGTATGTGTGATCTACAGTCAGTTATTTCTAAAAAAGCAATAAAAAATATTTTATACTATTAAAAAATATTGAACGTTTTAAATGATTTTACCGCAATTTATTTTTGAGTCAATAAAAAGTTAAAAATGAAAAATATAAAATCAATCAACATTGCAGCAATGGTAGGTTACGGGGCATTAAAACTAAGTAAAAAGCAAATTGATCCATATACTAGAGCCGCCATTGGTACATTTACTGGTTTCTTGTTCACAATGAGTAGCAATGTTCAAATTAGAATATTAGGTATTGGAACTATGATTGTAAGTGCATTAGAATTACTTGAAACTAATGATGGAGGAAAATTAGTATTGAATGAGTCCCAAAAAAATGTATGGGTTTTGGATGAATTGAATGGATCTAGCTTGTTAGAAAATGGTCAACAATATTCGGGTTCAATAGATGGATTTGCGATAGATGGTATGAAAAGGGTGTTTAAGGTTTCTGACGGGGTTTATGTTAAAATCAAAGCGAATTCTAAGATTCAGTATGCGGTTGGTTTGGGTAAATACTTGAATAAAAATATAATAAATTCAGGTTTCAAAGATAAAATTTGGGTAGATCAACAATCTGATGCTCGCTGGAGAGCGCTTTTTGATTGTGCAAATAGTCAAACAATTTAAATTTCTAAAAAATTAAAATAAACTGCATCTAAAAGATTAATGTTTAAAGATGCAGTTTAATTTGTAAATTTCTTTATTTAGATTTTCTAAACAAATACCTTGTAATGAAAATTCCTTGATTAGTTGTTCCTTGGTTCATATTGGTTTGAGCACCTGTTGTTACTTCCATTAGCTCCCAACCTTGGTTAGTCCATTCATTAATTTTATCTACGATAGCTCTGTCATTGTTAGCAATGTTTCCAAAATTAATACCAACAAAACTATAAAAATTCAACAGGTCTTTTTCAATTAAAGTACCTTTATCATCAGTAGTTAAAATTCGAGATCGACCAACACCACCCGCCAAAATAGACTCAATAGTAGAGAACTGTTTGTACTCATAAACTGTTGTTTCAGTGTTAGATTTTTCTGCTGATTTAAAAGAAAATCCAGCAAGAATTGCTATTGCAACAATCACAGATGGCAATAGATTTTTTAATGATGTATTCATTTTATTTTTATTAAGTTTGATACGAATTTACTTTAATTATGAACTTTTTATTATCCTCTTTATTACTTTTAACTAGTTTTTTTGCATCATTTCAACAAAATCTTGTTAAACTTAAAATATCCGATATCAGTGTAACTTACAATGACCGTATTACAAATGGGAACCCCATAGTAATTCCACTTTTAAGCAACAGTAAAACGCAAACTATTGAACTTTTTAATGATGAGGAATTACAAGTTCTCGGTAAATTTCAAGTGTCAACACATGAAAAAGTAAGAAGAAGTAATCTTAAAAAATCATCCATTGATGTGGACGCAGAATATATTTTTAAGTATAAAAACGAAACAAGAAAAGTTCCTACAAAACAAATATTCTATTTAACAGATGACTTACAATTTAAAGTTCATCAAACAACTTACTTTAAAAAAGGCATCAAAAATTACCCAATTGAGTTAGATTTTACAGCAACACTAGAATAACAGTTATTGCCCGTTAAAATTCAATTCTTTTTTTAAGCTTTCAATCACTTCAAATACAATTGGGCAAACCAAATAATTGCTCCAAACATTGCGTTTGTATTTAAAATTGGCTTGCTCTAAATGTGGATAGGCAGCACAAGACAATGGTCTATCGGCATACACTGAACATTGCTTATCCTCTAAAAAAAGACAGGGCTTCGCTACCAAAAATAAAGCATCTCCATCAAATGCCACATGGGCTCTTTTGAAATCAATGGGGTCCATGTTTTTAGTGAATGCCAAACGCTCAATATCAGATTCATCGATGCCTGGCTCTAAATGACTACAACAATTGGCACAGGTAGTACAATCAATTTTGGCGCTGAATACTTGGTAAAGTTTTGCTACCAATGGATCTATTTCAGCTGATGAATATCCTCGCAAATGTTTCTTGAAAAATACATTTTCAGTAGCCTTCGCTTTGGCTATTTGAAAAATTTGGTTTGGATGAATGCTTTGGTTTTCGGTTTCCATGAAACTGATTTTTGTTTGGTATGGCAATTTACTTTGGATAATGCAATACAAAGATTAATTTTACTAAAAAAACAACTAAATGATTCGCAAACCTTTTAATTTACAAAAATGGATTGACGAAAACCGTCACCTACTCGTTCCTCCTGTTGCCAATAAAAATTTATACCCAGAAGGAACCGATTACATTGTGATGATTGTTGGAGGACCCAATGCCAGAAAAGATTACCATTACAACGAAACGGAAGAATTGTTCTATCAATTAGAAGGAAACATTGTGGTGAAGATTCAAGAAAATGGACAAGCTGTAGAAATTCCGCTTGGACCTGGCGACATGTTTTTGTGTCCACCTAAAACTCCACATTCTCCGGGAAGAACAGAAGGTTCAATTGGATTAGTCATTGAAAGAGTAAGAGCTGGCAAAGGCTACCAAGATGGGCTATTGTGGTTTTGTGAAAAATGTAACAACAAATTACATGAAACCTATTTTGAATTGAATGATATTGAAAATGATTTCTTACCAAGGTTCCGTGCTTATTATGGTTCTGACGATTTAAGAACCTGTAAACAATGCGGACATATGATGGAAGCTGACCCTAGGTTTACGAAATAAAGAGGACATTGTGCAAAAAAGAAAGGCGGCGAGCAAAGCTCGCCGCCTTTCTTTTTTGACACTTACCTGACATTTTAAAACTGACCCAACTGCAATGAAAAGGCTCATTTTATGCATAAAAAATATGTTTAACGATGCCTAATTGAAAAACAAAAAGCCTATTTTTGCTGACAATGGACCATATTAGAAATTTTTGCATCATTGCTCATATCGACCACGGAAAAAGCACTTTAGCTGACCGTTTGTTAGAATATACCCAAACCATTAGTAAAAGAGAAATGCAGGCCCAGTTGCTCGACGATATGGATTTGGAAAGAGAACGTGGTATCACCATCAAGAGTCATGCTATTCAAATGGATTATGAATTAGATGGCAAAAAATATGTATTGAACTTGATTGATACTCCCGGACACGTCGATTTTTCATATGAAGTATCAAGGTCAATTGCTGCCTGCGATGGTGCATTGCTCATTGTAGACTCCTCTCAAGGAATTGAAGCACAAACAATCAGTAACTTATACTTAGCCATTGATCAAGGTTTAGAAATCATCCCTGTACTCAATAAAATAGATTTGCCCCACTCAATGCCAGAAGAAGTCAGTGATGAAATTGTTGACTTAATTGGTTGCAAACGAGAAGATATTCTTCGTGCCAGTGGTAAAACAGGTGCTGGTGTACATGAAATTTTAAAAGCAATTGTAGCAAGAGTACCAGCTCCTAAAGGCAATCCTGATGCACCGCTCAAAGCTTTAATTTTCGATTCGGTATTCAATTCATTCCGTGGAATCATTGCTTATTTCAGGGTCTATGATGGTGTCATTAAAAAAGGCGAAAAAGTAAAATTCATTGCTACGGGCAGAGAATATATTGCCGATGAAGTAGGCATTCTTAGAATGGAAATGTCGCCTAAAAACGAGGTAAGAGCTGGCGATGTAGGGTATATCATATCTGGTATCAAAGAAGCGCGAGAAGTAAAAGTTGGTGATACCATAACAGCAGTTGCCAATCCTACTACTGAAATCATCAAAGGATTTGAAGATGTAAAACCAATGGTATTTGCTGGTATTTACCCAGTGGATACAGAAGATTTTGAAGAGCTAAGAGAGAGCATGTACAAATTGCAACTCAACGATGCTTCATTGACTTTTGAACCTGAAACCTCTGCAGCATTGGGCTTTGGATTCCGTTGTGGATTCTTAGGCATGTTGCACATGGAAATCATACAAGAGCGTTTAGAACGAGAATTTGGTATGACAGTCATTACCACCGTGCCAAACGTAAGTTACCATTGTTATACCAACAAAGGTGAAATGATCATCGTAAACAATCCATCCGATTTACCAGAACCCAATTATATTGAGCATGTAGAGGAGCCTTTTATCTCTGCTCAAATTATCACCCAAACAGATTATGTAGGTGCAATCATGGGTTTGTGTATGGGCAAACGTGGCATTTTAAAAACGCAAAACTACCTCACTACAGACCGAGTTGAAATGAAGTTTGACATGCCTTTGGCTGAAGTGGTATTTGACTTTTTTGACAAGTTAAAAACCATTTCAAGAGGTTATGCTTCTTTCGATTACACGCCAATTGGTTATGTAGAAAGTGACTTGGTAAAATTGGATATCTTGTTAAACAAAGACAACGTAGACGCTTTATCAGCAATCATTCACAAAGACAGAGCATACGACTGGGGCAAGCGCATTTGTGAAAAATTAAAGGACCTGATTCCTCGTCACCAATTTGAAATTCCAGTGCAAGCTTCTATTGGCACTAAAGTCATTGCCCGTGAAACCATCAAAGCATTGCGTAAAGACGTAACTGCAAAATGTTATGGTGGTGATATTAGCCGTAAGCGTAAATTATTGGAACGCCAAAAAGAAGGTAAAAAACGCATGAAACAAGTGGGTTCAGTAGAAATTCCGCAATCAGCGTTCATGGCCGTTTTAAAACTCGACTAAACACCTGTATGAAAAGTATTTTTGAGCCAACAGCACTTGCCGAGCTAACTGAAAGATTGCAAGGCTTGCAAGCAAATACAAAAGCATTATGGGGTAAAATGAATGCAGCGCAGATGTGCTTGCATTGTTACAAAACTTTTGAAGTTGCCAATGGCAGTATCAAAGAAAAACGCCTCTTCATAGGACGTATTTTGGGTCCTATGTTCAAAGCCAGTTTTTACAACGACAAGCCTTGGCCTAAAAACACACATACCTCGCCCAATTACATCATTCACCAGCAGCCAGCATTTGAAGAAGAAAAAGCAAAATTACTCAGTATCATGCGCAATTTTGCCCTAGCCGGAGAGGCTGGTTGTACCACACACCCGAATCCATTTTATGGAGCAATCACTCCTGAACAATACGGAAAAGGCATGTATAAACATATCGATCACCACTTAAAACAATTTGGCCTTTGAAATGAATATTCTAAACGGAAACGAAGTTGCAAAAGAAATCAAACTTCGCATCAAAGCGGAAGTAGAAGAATTAAAAAATTCTGGTAAAAAAACACCTCATTTAGCCGCTATTTTAGTGGGAACCGATGGCGCCAGCATGACCTATGTCAACGCAAAAGCTAAAGATTGCGCTGAAGTAGGATTCCAATCCAGTGTGTTTCATTTTGATGCTAACATCACCAAGGAAGCGCTCATCCAAGAAATCATTCAAATCAATAACAATCCAGAGATTGACGGTTTAATTGTTCAATTGCCACTTCCTAAACACATTCCTGAAAAGGAAGTTACCGAAACCATCAGTTTCAAAAAAGATGTAGATGGCTTCCACCCAATGAATGTAGGCTACATGTTCAAAGGGCTACCTTGCTATTTACCTGCCACTCCCTATGGCATTGTTCAAATGCTCGAACATTATAAAATTGAAACCAGCGGCAAGCATTGTGTAGTCATTGGCCGTAGCGATATTGTAGGAAAACCAATGGGCGCCTTGATGTTGCAGAAAAATTGCACGGTAACCACCTGCCATAGCAAAACCCAAAACATGAAAGAAATGTGCTTACAAGCTGATATCATCATAGCAGCGGTGGGAATACCTGAATTTCTTAAAGCAGACATGGTGAAAGCAGGTGCTGTTGTGGTAGATGTGGGTATTACTAGAGTTGAAGACCCAAATTCAAGCAAAGGTTATGTACTCAAAGGTGATGTTGATTACAAAAATGTAGCACCTAAATGCAGTTGGATCACACCTGTACCAGGTGGTGTAGGCCCAATGACAAGAGTTGGCCTATTGCTCAATACTTTGCAGGCCGTTCAAAACAGTTAAACTCAATAAGGGCGTTTAGCTTTAGCAACCAATTCAATACCATCCGAAAGCAATTGAATTTTCTTTGCTCTGAATAAATTGCCAATACACATTTTAAAATTCTTTTTGCTCATCCCAAATACCCTGTAAATTTCTTCTGGGTCAGATTTATCATGGTAAGGTAAATAGCCATTGGCCTCTTTTAGTAGGTGCAAAATTTGTTCGGTTTGATCGCCCACTTTTTGGTATCCAGGTTTACCTAAAGCCACGTCTATGAGGTTGTTTTCTTTTACTTTCTTCACATACCCTTCTAACTCTACATTAGGTTGAACTCCTGAAAAAACCTCGTTGTTGTACAACATCCCAATGTGTTGGTTATTAATGATCATCAAGAAACCTAAGGGTGTATTTTTAAACAATTTCAATTTCACCAATTGCATTTCTTTCAATTGATGACCTTCATTGCTAAACAAATCTTCCTCAAGTGCTGATGCAGCCAAACGGTTACTAAAAGTATCAAAGAACACCCTTACAAAAACATACTCCCCTACTTCCGGCATGCGTTTCTGTTTGGTTCTAGGTAAAAATAAATCTTTAGGCAATCCCCAATCTAAAAAAGCACCTGCTTCCGAGCTGGCTACAACCTTTAAATTGGCATTTTGACCAACTTCAGCTATGGCTGGTTGTGCACTTGCCACCAATTCATTTTTGGTGTTTAAATACAAAATTACACTCAAAAAATCGCCAATTTGTAAGCCTTGTGGCGCTTCTTCTTGAGGCAACAGCACTACCTGATTCCCAGCTTGAATGACCCAATCGGTATTCAATTTATTTTTCACTTTAAGCGTGAGCGTCTTTCCTAATTCAGGCTGCATGTTTTTTGTGTTATTTTTTAAAAATTCTGAAAGAGCCTAAGCCCCATTTGTGTAACCTGTATAAAATGGAAGTTCTTAAAACACCCAAACCATAAATGCTACTGCGTTTGAAATTGATTGAAGAAGCTTCAGGAAAATATTTAGTTGGACAGGTTACTTCTCCAATTTCAAAATTGTGCATGAACAATTGAGCGGTAATTTCATTGTCGAAAACAAAATCGTCACTGCATACTTCGTAAGGAACAGTTTTCAATGCTTTTGCACTGAAAGCCCTGTAACCTGTGTGGTATTCTGATAATTTTTGGTTCATCAAAATATTTTGAAACAAGGTAAGCATGCGGTTAAAAATATACTTGTACAATGGCATGCCTCCCTTTAAAGCACCCATTCCCAATATTCTAGAACCAAATACCACCGGATAAACCTCATAGGCAATGATACTGCTCATGGCATGTAACAAATGTGGGGTGTATTGGTAATCGGGATGCAACATGATGACAATATCTGCACCTAATTCAAGGGCTTTGTTATAACATGTTTTTTGGTTGCCCCCATAACCTTTGTTCTTTTCATGCTTGATGATATGCTTGATACCAATCTTTGCGCCTAGTTCACTGGTATGGTCCTTACTGGCATCGTCAACCAAAATGACATCGTCAACAATATCAAAAGGAATCTCGTTGTATGTTTTCTCAAGGGTTTTTTCAGCATTGTAAGCTGGTAATACCACTATTATTTTTTTTCCGTTCAGCATAAATTATCTAAAAAACAGCAAATATATGACCGCAAATATGGGCAATAAAATGGGTAAGGAAAAACGTAAAATATAGGCCCCAAAAGAAGGCATCTTCAAACCGCTTTGTTCTGCGATGGATTTCACCATCAAATTAGGTCCATTTCCTATATAAGTCATGGCTCCAAAAACCACGGCAGCTACTGATATTGCTGCCAATAAAATGCTTTGGGTTCCTGCTAAAAACAATTGTACATCTTGAACCGAATGTACCGAATAGCCATTAGCCGACATTAACAAAGTAAACATACTCAAATACGTGGGAGCATTGTCAAGTACACTCGAAAACAAACCTGTAAAACCAAAAAACATTCCAGTACTTAGCTCAGCTTGCATTCCATTATGATGTGCCATTTGTTCCAAGTATTCAACCAATGGCATCATACTTAAGAAAATACCAAAGAACAAAAACACTACTTCTACAATGGGTTCAAAATTGAAATTGTTGTTTTCTATGGCTTTGCGATTGGAAGTTTGATAACAAACAAATGCTGCACCCAATTGTATCAACTCTCTAACAAATGAGACTGATTTTCCATGATACTGAATAGATGGAATATTAGGAAAAATTACTGGATCTAAAAACACTGAACTTACTGCCAGTAAAAGCCATATCAAATTACGCTTCCCTTGAAAAAATACTTTCCCCGTATGCTCAATTTCGGCTTCTAAGTCGTTGTACTTTTTGTTTTGGATATCAAAATAGGCAAATGCCAATAAGCATAAACTTAATCCTGTTAACCAAATCAAAAACAAATTGCTCAATGTCCAAGTAAAGGGTATGCCTTTTAAAAAGCCTATAAACAAAGGTGGATCTGCTATTGGCGTAAGCATGCCTCCCATATTCGAAACAATAAAAATAAAAAATACCACATGGTAGGCTTGCAAGCGAAAGCGGTTCAAACGCATATATGGCCTAATGAGTAAAATTGATGCACCTGTTGTTCCAATGATATTGCTACAAATAGCTGCAAGAAACAGAAACACAATATTTGAAATTGCATTGGAAGGAACATCAATAAACAAATACATGCCACCACTTGCCACATACAAAAGCACCAACAAGGAAATGAAGGAAAAGTATTCTGAGAGTGCCTCTAGAGGTAATGCATACTCCTTTAACTGGAGTACATAAAACAAGGCAACCACGAATCCTACTCCTATTGAAAGGTATTTGTACATACTGTGCCAAAGTTTGGGCTGTATTACTGGAATAATGGCAATACAAAATAACAATGCAAAAAAAGGAACTACCAACCAAGTTGGAGCTTGTGTATGTATTGTGGCAAATAGAAACATCAAACGAATATAAGCACTGTCATGCAATTCAAGGTATTGGAGGATGATTCAGATTGATTTATGGTGTTTGAATTGATTTGTGGGTATTGAATGGTTATTGGTTTTGGATGAGATTTGGAATAGTCTTGCGTGAATGGTCGTTTGAGAGTTTTTTCTGTTTGATTCTCCCTTTTTTCTAGATAAAAAATGACTCCATTCAAACTGTTTTCGTATTACAATTCCCTAGCTACGTAGTAGCTAAATATTATTAACCAAGAAACACCTCGGTAAACAGAACCCCAGCGGGGTTCAATATGAATTAGGGGATGTGAATCGTTTAAGAAATTCTAAATGTAAGTGAATAGTCGTCCGATAGTTTTTGTTTGATTCTCCCTTTTTTCTAGATAAAAAATGACTCCATTCAAACTGTTTTCGTATTACAATTCCCTAGCTACGTAGTAGCTAAATATTAATAGACAAATGCATCAACATGGAAACAGAACCCCTTTAGGGGTTCAATATGAATTAGGTGATGTTAATTGTATAAGAAATTCTAAATGTTTTTAAGGGTCGTTCGATAGTTTTTAGTTTGATTCTTCCTTTTTTCAAGTTGAAAAATTCAAAAAACTAGTTTGCTGCTTTTGAACGGGAATCGGTTAAAAAGTCATGTTTTCGTACCTTTTTTCTTGATAAAAAAGGTACCCCAAAAATCAAGACCGCCGCCAATCGGCTTAAAATCTATCTGCGTTCTTGTTCTTCGCGCGTCTGACGCAGCAATCTAAATTTCTGTTTAATATTGAACTGTGGCTTGTTGCTTTGGCATTCGCTTGCTGCAGGCCTTCCCACAACAAGCACTGGTGATTTTTAGCGCCGCTTGCCAATGGTCGGAACATTCGAACGGAATTGGTTTTGGGATGAGATTTTTTGGAATTTGTATTCAATCGTCATTGTTTTTCATTTCTAAAATTTCTAGTTACAGCATAGCAGCATGTTATTACCCAAGAACCACCTCGGAAACTAGAATTCCAGCGGGGTTCAATATGAATTCACGGGTGAAGTGCCTGTGAGCTTAAATAATGGAGAAACCTTTTACGTAAAACAGCTTAAAATAAGGCAATTCAAGTCATTAAAGCCTAAATCATATCAAACTCATATAGTTTTATTATCCTTTATAATTAATTAAAATTATTAATTATGAAATCATTTATATTTGCTTTTATTATTAATTTGATACTAATTATAGCCTATGAAACTAAAATACTTTTTGTTATCGTGCTTACTTGTGATAGTTTTTTTTGTGAAAGCACAAAACATCCCTTCATATGTTCCAACAAATGGCCTGGTAGGCTGGTGGCCATTCAATGGAAATGCCAATGATGAAAGTGGGAATGGTAATCATGGAACTATTGTTAATGGAGTTGCTTTAACAACAGATAGAAATGGAATTAATAACAATGCTTATAAATTTAATGGATATAATCATATTTCTGTAAATCATAATTCAGATTTAAATATTACGGGTAATTTGACATTGAGTGCATGGTTTTTGAGTGAAGGACCTCCAAACTATCCTAACAGTCATACATTAATTTCAAAACGTTCATCTTCAGAGTTTCATACATTACCATATGGCATGTGTATTAATTATCAATATGGAAATTCTGCAAGTTATAAAAAGCCAATCTTTTTTTCTGCAAGTTCAAGTAATGGCTACCAATTTCTTCAATCTACTAATGATATCACTAATAATGTTTGGAACCATTTAGTTTCAATTGTAAATGGAAATAATCTAAAGATATATTTAAATAATAACTTAGTTTTAGATACAACAATCAATAATATTTTGAGAGTAAATAATTCTGCAAATTTATTATTTGGTTCAGGGGCTAGAACTGATTTACCTTCAGAACAATTAATCGGCTCACTAGATGACATCGCCATATACAACCGCGCTCTTACACAATCAGAAATCAGGGCTTTATACTATAATTCAATCACCTATAATATTACTTCAGGCTATGGCCCTAATGGCTCCATCACTCCAACAGGCACAACAACTTTGAACCAAGGTTCTAGCCTGAGCTATACTTTTACACCAAACACAGGTTATTTAGTGGACAGCGTTTTAATTGATGGCATTAAAGTAGATTCAATACAAGGCTATACTTTTAGCAATATTTCAGCCAATCATAGCATTCGTATAACCTTTAAAGTGGATAGCAACAATGTCAGCATGAATTTCCCTACAGGCATTTCTTACCAAGCAATAGCAAGAGATTCAACAGGAAAAGTATTAGCAAACAGCCCAATTAAATTGAAATTTAGCATCAAAGAAAATTCAATGACTGGCAATACCGTTTACTCCGAAACAGCCAATCTAACAACCAACAAACTCGGCTTGTTCAACTGTGTCATTGGAAATAACAATGCCATAATGGGCAATTACAAAAACATAGATTGGATGGGTGCCAGCAAATTTTTACAAGTAGAATTGGAGCAAGGTAATTCCTTTGTTTTATTGGGCACTCAACAATTGTTATCGGTGCCTTATGCGAATGCTGCAAAGGAAGCAACTAAAATAAAGAATGCTGCCTTGCAAGTTTACAATTCCAATTCAGATGCTTTGCAAGGAGGTTTAAAACCAGGAGAAATGTACAGAACAGCAACTGGTGTTTTAATGATTGTCTACTAAAAAATTACCATTACTACCAATATGAAAAAAATACTCATTGTATTATTATTTATGGCAGGATTAATTTCTGCCAATGCGCAAACACCACAAGCTTTTAGCTATCAGGCAGCTGTTAGAAATGCGGCTGGCCAGGTTTTAGCCAATTTACCAGTTAAAGTTCGTTTCAGTATTTTAGACAGTACTGCAAATGGAACGGCTGTATTTAAAGAAACACATACTACTACAACCACTACTTTAGGGATGATCAACCTGAATGTAGGTTTGGGAACTCCAATAACAGGCACCTTAGCTGGCGTAAACTGGGGAACCAATGCCAAGTTCTTACAAGTTGAAATTGACACAACAGCAACTGGTAACAACTATACAATCATTGGCGTACAACAATTGATGAGTGTGCCGTATGCATTGTATGCTGGGAGTACTAATTCAAATGCTAATTCAAGTCCAAATTACAGCCTCAACCCCTCTGCAGATTCTGTTCTCACTTTAGTTGGAGGCAAAATATTAGAAAATGGTGCTTATACCGTTCCTGCAAATGAACATTGGAAAATAGTGAGTATTTTCGGCACATCAAATTTCACTAAAGGACTTTATTCTTGGAAACTAAGTTCGGCAAGTATGATTAATAATACAAGCTGCGAATGTAATTATGCTGATCCTGATTTGAATATTATTCGAATCAAAAATGACATTATAGAAGCAGTTCCATTGAATCCTTTGGGTGCAAATAATATAACAATTCAATCAACTAGTACTTCAGCTTGCCCTTCTACTTATTTATTTAATGCAGGTGGATGGGAATTTGATTTCAATAAAATTCAATGTCCCATTTGGCTTGAACCAAATGAACAATTAGAAGTATTTACTGATGTTAGAGTTTCAATAGAAAAATACAAATAACCAATATGAAAAAACTACTCATTGTATCATTGCTACTGGCAGGATTTATTTCTGCCAATGCACAAACACCACAGGCTTTTAGCTATCAGGCAGCAGTTAGAAATGCGGCTGGACAAGTTTTAGCCAATTTACCCGTTAAAGTTCGTTTCAGTATTTTAGACAGTACTGCTAATGGAACTGCTGTGTTTAAAGAAATACATACTACCACTACCACTGCTTTAGGGATGATCAACCTGAATGTAGGTTTGGGAACTCCAATAACAGGTACCTTGGCTGGGGTAAACTGGGGAACCAATGCCAAGTTCTTACAAGTAGAAATTGACACCACAGCTACTGGTAACAACTATACAATCATTGGCGTACAACAATTGATGAGTGTGCCGTATTCTTTGTTTTCTGGAGGCACCAATACCAAAGGTTCCAATTCCAATACAATGATTTATTTGTCTGATGGCTTTTAATGCAAAAAAGATGAAAAAACTACTAACAATCTTATTGCTCTTGTTTGCCTTGCAAACTTTTGCACAAGGCAATTTGCAGTTTAACCAGGTCATCAATATCAAAAACGGAGATACCTATACGGTTCCTGCTGGGAAAGTATTGAAGATAACTGCTGTTTCAAGTGGTTCAAATAATGTAATTTCAATGCCTTTATTGAGATGTGATTTACTTGGTGGTCAAAACTATTGTGCTTATGATCTCAAAGCTACAATTGGAAATATTGGAAATTTAAATTTTAATTTAAATTACAATCAATCAAATTATCCTAGTGGAGTTTTGTATTCAGGTCCTAGTAGTCAGTGTCAATGTCCTAGTAGTTATGAATATACAAATGGAAATACTATAAACATTCCTGTTCCATTTTGGTTGAAATCAGGTCAAAATATTTCAATTAATCCTGGTAATGGATTACTCATCTCCGCCATCGAATTCAATATTGTACCCTAATAAAATTTATATGAAAAAATTATATACTATTCTATTTATATGCTTTGCCTTACAATCATTTGCTCAAGGAAATTTGCAGTTCAATCAGGTTTTGACATACAATGGCACCATAACTGGCTCTCAATTGTCACCAGCATTTACTGTTCCGAATGGAAAAGTATGGAAAATAAAATATTGTTCAGATTCCAGAATAGGAAGTTGTGGAGGTTATAATTTATGGACTGCTTTTGGATATGGAATATATATAAATTCTACATGGACAATCGCTTCTACAAATAATTTAAATGAATTATTTTTAAAATCAGGTGATACAATTTATTTTGGATATGGAAAACACTCAGATCCTTTGAATAATTGTCCAGGAGGGTTTTCAAATGCCCCTTATGATTATCTTATATCCATCGTTGAATTCAATATTGTCCCTTAATTCTATTCACATGAAAAAACTACTCAGCATTCTTTTTATATTATTTACCCTGCAAAGCTTCGCACAAGGCAATTTGCAGTTCAATCAGGTTTTGACTTACAGTGGCTCCATCAATTGTGGTCAAACTTCCCCTACATGGACAGTTCCAGCTGGAAAAGTTTGGAAGATTGAATACAGAAGTATTGTTACTGGAAATCCAAATTATGACAGTGGAAATAATACTTCTCCAAGTGGTCCTCTTTTTAATTTAAATGGAACTAAATTATCTGATTTCCATCATCGTCAAAATGTACAGCCTAGTAATAGCACAAATTTAACATCCGATCAAAATCTTCCACTTTGGCTTAAAGCTGGAGATCAAATTCAGTTTAGCTTAGACAACAATATATTAATTGGTTGTGGAGAATACTCCAAATACAACTACGCCATTTCAATTTTAGAATACAATATCATCCCTTAAAAATAATCCATATGAAAAAAATATTTACTACCCTCCTCCTACTTTCATTGTCTGTTTATGGCTTTTCACAAAGTCTTACACATGATGCCATTGTAAGTGCTGGAGGAAACACAAAGAATGCCAATTTTGAAATCAGTTATTCCATTGGTCAAGTTTTTACTGCTACTTTGAGCAGTTCAAATTTCAACCTGACCCAAGGTTTTCAACAACCCAATACTTCCTTATCTATTAGTGTTGTGGCTGATAGCAATGGTACTTGCAGTCCAAGTGGTATTGTTGGCATTGCACAAGGTGGTTCTCAAACCATCACTTTTTCTCCTAACCCAGGTTACTGGATTGATAGTGTGATTGTAAACGGGGTTCAAGTGCCTACAGCAAGTTCTTATACATATAACAATGTAACAAGCAATCAAACTATTCGTGTGACGTATAGGAGTTTGGCGGCGGCTTTAGCCGCCGCCAATATCTGCGCTAACGACACCCTCGTTTCAACTGTAAACTTACCTGCCCAAAGCAATGTTAGAGCCACTACTTATTATTCTAACATTTACTTGTTTAACCAAAACAATACAAACAATGCACATAAGTACAATGTAAATGACAGAAAATATAGTGCTATAGCAAACAAACCAACAGCATGTATTGAATGTGGCGT